>NZ_JCAXEI010000006.1:0-356656 GCF_059758925.1 Pedobacter sp. GQ55
GCAAATGTAGCTATATTATATACTACCTCATTTTGAAAACAATATATAACCAATGGTCGAACGTTGGTTTCGACTCTGTTACGTGCCCTTCGTTTTGAGAATCATGTACAACTCCTTTCTGATGGGACGATGTTTCTGTAGGTTCTGTCTTCAAATTTAAAAGCATGACACCTAGGGTCAGGCCTCCTGGCAGAGAATTGATAAGTTTATATATTTTACTATGAGGCTGCTTGTACAGCCATAGGGTGAGACAAAATGTACTCACTAAGTTCCTAGCAGTATTTGGTAGTGCCATTTGCCTGCTCCATCGCGAACATACCATGCCGGGGTAGCTTATTTCAAATCCTCTTGAATATATTAGATCTGGAAAAAATTAGCATCAGAGGTTGCTTGTACAGCCATAGGGTGGGGCAAAATGTACTCACTAAGTCTAAAAGATAATACAACCACCATGGGCTCTATTGTATTCTTGAAAGTTAGACTGCCGGGGTGCCAGATTCAATTTAATATCATTTCAAATTAGAATGATTGTTTCAATAGAAACTTTTGAGGCTGCTTGTACAGTAGAGTGAGATATCATGTACTCACTAAGGCTATTCAGACAATACAATCGATGGGCTCGCTTGTGTGCTACTGCCAACGGAAATGCCGGGACATTTATCGGTTCTTCCCCACTCATATCTTTGAAATCAATAAGAGTGTAAAGGGTCACTGGTTATTGATCAAGAATGCTATAAGATTACAAAGGAAATGGGTGCCTGAGGTTATTAGGAACGCCCTGTAACTTGAACCTGATAGGTAGTATAAATAGGAGAATAATGTCCCTGCAAAGAAACCATTAATCATGTAGATGATATTGTAATTGTGTGATAAGGCAAATACAATACCGGATAAAATAATGATAATCCATATTGAAACTCTTTTTTCCAGTATGTAAAATGGTAGGGATTGAAATATTATGGTTTCAAACAATGGAGCAAATACAAGAATAATAAGCATCTCTTCAATTGGATTATCAAACTTAATGAAGTTTGATAGGATGTCCTTATTCAAAACAACACTGGAAAGAAAACTAAAGACAAAAGAAAGAACCAGGTTGCTTATGACAAAAAATGTCATAAGCTTATAACCTGGTGAATTTTTAAGAAATGAATTGAGATTTTCTAGTTTTTTCATCTATCTATATTCACCCGGTCTGATCGGGTGAGTTGCATTATACTTGAAAAATTCAACGACTCCTCGCCCAAACATCGATGTATAATATGCAACGTCATATGCGAAGCTTGTATCATTGCTAGGTGCGGAGCTCCCACCATCTGTTAAAACCAATTCATCAACAGACATTTCTTCCAGGTGTAGCTAAATTAAAGCTCTTCATTTTTTTAGATTTTTGAGTTTACGAAATTGTTCTTTAGGTTTGGATTATTTGTATTCAACGGCATTCCAACCATCGCTTAGACCTTTTTTAGGTCAGACCAGTTTTCGGAAACCCAAATTCCAATACCTAGCAAACCCCACTTTTTTAAAGGCTTTAGACTGCCACCATCGATTTGAGTCATTTCTCCAATTTGTAACTCCCCAATGCCAAAGCTTTCGAACGCTATTTTTTTTTCATAAATAGTTGTTCAATAGCAAGTTATAAAAACCATTGCCTACTAAAAGGTGGCTATCTTAAAATCTTCAACAGATAAGAGCCGTACCCACTTTTCACTAAAGGTTCTGCTACTTTTCTTAATTGCTCTTTATCAATGAAGCCCATTCTATAGGCAACCTCTTCGATACATCCGATTTTCAATCCCTGACGCTCTTCGATCACCTGTACAAATTGTCCGGCTTGCATTAAAGAAGCAAAAGTACCTGTATCTAACCAGGCGGTACCCCTGCTCAATACACCAACCTTTAGCTTGCCCTTTTCCAGGTAAACCTTGTTTACATCTGTAATTTCGTATTCCCCTCTTGGTGAAGGTTTGATGTTCCTAGCAATTTCCACGACAGAATTGTCATAGAAATACAAACCTGGAACTGCATAATCTGATTTAGGTTGAGCCGGTTTCTCTTCGATTGAAATCGCTTTGTTTTGATCATCAAACTCGACAACACCATAACGTTCAGGATCTGAAACCCTGTAAGCAAATACAACACCACCATCAGGGTCTGCACTTGACTGTAATAATTTAGCCATTCCATCGCCATAGAAGATATTATCTCCGAGGACTAAAGCAACCTTATCATTTCCAATAAAGTCAGCTCCAATGACGAATGCCTGTGCAAGGCCATTGGGTTGCTCTTGTATGGCATAAGAAAACTTACAGCCAAGGGAACTTCCGTCGCCAAGAAGTTTTTCGAAATTAGGAAGATCGTGAGGTGTGGAGATGATAAGAATTTCTTTGATTCCGGCCAGCATCAATATAGACAATGGGTAATAGATCATCGGTTTATCATAAACCGGCATCATTTGTTTACTCATTACCAGGGTTAAAGGATGCAACCTTGTGCCACTTCCCCCTGCTAAAATTATTCCTTTCAAGTTATAGCGTTTGTTTGTTTAAAAATCTATTAAGGTGTTAACTATTTACGTCTTTATCCGAAGATACATTATCTTCCAGCTCTTTAAACCATTCCGCGCCATATTTCCTGGTAAGTGGTCCTTTTAAAAACTGATAAACCGGTACCTTTAGCTCTCTTCCAAATGAACATGCATCATGGCAGATGTGCCACCTGTCGTAATTTAACACTTCAAATTCGGGGTATTGGGTTACCCTGATCGGGTATAAATGGCAAGAGATCGGTTTTTGCCAATCAATTATTCCCTGCTCATATGCCTTCTCAATTCCACACTTGGTAATTCCGTTCTCGAAGGTAACATAAGCACACTCTTTGTGCCCATCTACGCATGGTGTAGTTAAATCGCCATCAGCATCAACTACAGATGTTCCCTGCTCTTCAATTGCGGCGATTCCTTTAGGTTCAAGCAAATGCTGAATCTTTGGATAAATTTCTTTAAGTATTGCTGTTTCTGCTACATCCAAAGGTGCGCCAGCATCACCCTCTACACAACAAATACCCTTACATTTGTTGAGGTTACACACAAAGTTTTCCCTGATCAGGTCTTCGTGCACGAGGGTATTTTGTACTTCTATCATCTTCTTCTATTTTACTATAGCCAAAGGATACCTTAATCCATCGGCAGATTTAATTTCCATTATTACTGATCCTACCAGAATCTCTACCTGAGCCTTTACAGGCACCCTGTTGCCATCATCGGTAATCCACAAGTACAATTTACTGTCTTTACGGAAAATCCTTCCTGGCTTTATTGAAGGGCTAAATTTCAGACAGCTTATTTTCCCAAGCTTAGTCTTTATAACTTCCTTACCTAAATATTGTATTTGGAGCTGACTGATCTCATCGCTCAGAAAATAGTTTAGTTTAACGAACTCACCTGATTTCATTTTAGAGACATCAAGGCTTCTGGCAAAATAGTAAGAAGAAACCAGGTCGAATGTCTGATTGCTAGGGGCAATAAAAGTACCCTTTGTAGCCACCACTCTCCTTTCCTCCTGATTAAATCTGGCTTTGTCTTGTCGCCTGTAACTTCCTTCTCTAATATTCTCCTGAAAGAAATAGGGTTTTAAGTTAACCTTATCTATGTAGGAATCGTAATGATCTCTGATCTTGTAAAATATATCAAAGGTTCCCGAGGTTACCCCATCAACACTTAATTTATAAGTAGGATTACCATCAAATTTAAGGTCAGAATTAAGCACTTTTAATGTCCCTTCTGCGGCTGTGATAAAACCATATTTCAATTTATAGGTTAAAACCTCTCCGGGTTGAAACACTGGTTCCTTTACAAAAGGCAACTCTTGTGCAGTAGCCCTAAAGCTTAGGAATGCAACAACAATAAACAATAGTGATTTTCTCATACCTAAGCTAAAACAAAAAACAATCCAAAATTAATCCTTTCGCTTATATATGGGCACAGTAGAGCATGGCTCTCCATACATAATGCTTTTTACAACAGGCGTTAGCAGATTAGTAATCTCTACATAAGCCGAAACAGGCAGATCAATATCTGCACAGCCTTTTACTACCACACGTTCGCCGGCAAAAGCATTAAGATCGATCTTTGCAAGCGCTTTAGTAAACAACACAGCCTCTAATGTTTCAAGGCTACCAAATACAATCTCATTTGCATATGGCTTCATTTTATTGGCCAATAGCATGTAAGCCCAGGTTGGCACTATCGCATCAGCACTGCAGGTGATTGCTACATTTTTACCAGTATATGCTGTCCAGTCGTGCGTTTTTATAAACTCTCTGAAATCTTTCTCTCTTAACATTAGTCCGTGAAAAAGATTATCCTTAATATCATAAACGACTCTTTCTCCCTGATTAAGATAATCTTCAAGGCTAAACGTAATTAAACCGCTGGCCGCTACTTTATTGACAAAATTTTCTTGAATCTCCATCGCTCTAAAATAAAAAAACCGGAAGTAGAAATACTTCCGGTTACAAAATTACGTAAAATAAGATTAATAGAATTTCACCCTATTGTCTTTTATCTCGCTTTTATCTTGTAATGCCTGAAATGCCGCACCCAATGAGCGCTGAGCAGTAGCCTGCATCATTATTTCTTTTTGTTTATAAGTATTTGCCAGTGGCGCAGGATTAGTAAATCCATCTACCGAGAATGCATAAACACCACGCTCGCCATCAATTGCTTTAGAAAGCTTACCTGGTTGAGATCCAAATACAGCTCCAACCACTTTATTTTCCTGACCGCCGCCCGGGATAATAGGATTAGAGAATACAATGTTTTGAACAGGTGTTGCTGGTTTAGCCAGTTTTTGGGCTACCTGATCAATGTTAGCAGCACCTTGTAAGGCTTTGTCGACTTTTTCTTTAAGCATTTTAGCCTTAACTAGATTACGAACTATAGGCTCAATATCTTTTTTAACAGCTTCTAATGGCAAAGTTCCTTTTGGTCTGATATCAGTAACACGCGCTACCACAAATGAATTATCCATTTGATATACCTGATCTAATACATCTCCTTTTTCAGCATCATAGGCATCACGAATTAACTGACGTGGATTATCTAAGCCTGGAGCGAAACCTTGTGTTGGTGTAATTTTATCAGCTACGCCTACAGTATAACCTTTTTTCTGAGCAAGCTCAGAGAAACTGCCACCTTTAACTTCACTTAAGAAGTTACTTGCTTTTTTATAGGCAGCATCTTTAGTTTTATTACTTGCCGATAAGCTCTTCTCAATGTAAGCCAACTTAGCCACTTTTGAAGAACCAATTTGCTTCTCAATTTTAATTAAGTGTACACCGAACTGTGAGGTTACCACTTTAAGGTCGCCAACGCTTCCGTTAAATGCGGCGTTCTCAAATTCAGGGACCATTTGGCCACGGGCGAAAGTACCAAGATCTCCACCTTTATCTTTAGATCCATCTTCGCTGTACTGAGCTGCTAAAGTAGCAAAGCTTGCGCCTTTTTGAATCAGTCCTTTTAACGAATCAGCCATTTTTACAGCTTTATCTACACCACCAAGTTTGCTGGCATCAAGCAGGATATGACTTGCTTTAACTGAATCAGGAGAGAAACGGGTGTCAATAACTTTAACCAGTTTGTAAGAATTACCCGAGAATTTAGGTCCGAAGAAGCTTCCTGCAGGCAGGTTAAATACCACTGAATCTACAGCAGGATCTAATTTACCTTTATTGATATAAGTGTATGGAACTTTAACGTCTGAGTTAACCGCAGCAAAAAGAGAGTCGTTAGCAGCTGTTTTAAAGTCTACTGCAAGTTTCTCAATCTGAGATTTAACCGCTGCAGAATCTTCTTTAGTTGGGCTAACACTGAAAGACACATACTCAAATGCACGTGTTTCTGTAGGGTTTTCAAAACGTTGTTTGTTATCGTTATAATAAGCTGAATAATCAGCTTCTGCAATCTTTACGCTTGCATCAGGAATAGATGCATATTCAAGACCAACATATTTAAAGTTAGCCAGTTTGTTACGGCCTATATATTCATCATTAGCTTCTAATGAAGTTACATAAACGGCGTTGCTGATCAGCTTAACATATTTCTGTTGTAATGCTTGTCTTTCTATTTCAGCTTCAACAGCCTGCAGCTGTTTTGCCATATTAGGGTCTTTGTAACCTTCTTTAAAGGTTCTGATCACCTGAGCTCTATCAACCTGACCAGTTTGAGGGTTTCCAAAATATTGTACAATTATTGGGCTTGGATTGTCGCCTTTAATAAGGTCAGCCAATTCATCAGAAGAAACGTTTATGCCTAGACGACTATACTCTTTTCCTAAAAGCACTCTTGCTACTTCACCTTGCCACACGTTATCAACCGCCATAGCCTGCATCTGGGCATTACCTGAACCACCATATTGTTGTTTGAACTGAGCAAGGCTTTGATCAACCTTAGCACCAAACTCATCTATGTTTATTTCCTCACCATCAACAGACCCCACAACTTTTTGAGAAGCAGCCCAGAAAGGCTTACCTACGTTAATTGCATCACCAACCAAAAATGCAACAATTGCAAAACCGATGGCTCCTATCAGAATATAGCCTGCGCGATTCCGCAAAAATGTCATTAAACCCATAATATTCTTATTTATAATTTTTTTTAAGAGGGCGCAAGATACAACTTTTGCTAAAAAAAGAAAATATTAAATTGTATTTGAATAAGTATTTAAAAATTAGGGAAATAAGCCCCTTAAATAATTATGCTTATTCTCCGAAATTATCCGGCACATAGGTCTCGCCCGATCCGTTTTTCCAGTTGATAAAATTGAAATCTTCAGTAGCAGTAAAGTCGACCGCATTAAGCACTGTACCGTCTGGTTTTGTGACTACTCCTTTCGGAGATAAAAACAATTTCTTGTTTTGGTCCCAAACCAATTCTTCGGTATTAAAGGTCATGTTTTCATTAACAACAACAACGTTTCTCCTGAAGATGGTTAACTTCTCGGTATCTTTCATAATCGCATAGTCTGAGGTAATAGACCCTTTGATCTTAGTTGTGATTTCGTCGATGAAGTTGATTTTTACACCCTTTGGCATTTCCTGATAAACCGCACCATTGGCGGGGGTAACTTTATCCAGAATAGGTGCAAACCCTTGTGCCTTAACTTTAGCAGAGTCACTATAAATAATGTCTACACCTGTAGTACGGTCCCTGTTTAAAGCAATCTTTTCAGATAGCTTTGCAGCTTTCTTCAGGTCGTCTTCCCCACAGGAGCTTAAACAAATTTGCAGCAGACAAAGTATAACACTTCCATATATTATACCCCGGGCTTTCATTAGTCGAATTTATATCTTCTGAACCAGGTATCGTTAAGTGTAAATCCTAGATGGAAATTAATATAATTCTCCTGGATAAGTCCATTAGTTAATGAGCCTCTTTTTCCTACTTCAGTAGTGAAGTTTAGCTTATAAAAAGAGCTTCTGCTAAGGGCTAAAGGAAGCCCGACGCCAAAGGTGACTGCCATTTGCTTCACGTCCTGATTATTTAGCTGGATATAAGTCTTATCATACTGGAATCCCACACGATAATCTACATGCTTAAAATATCCTGAAACTGCAGTTGCATCCGGCGTGATTTGTCCACCTGCCGAGAAGCCCCAGCTATCCTGTAATCCCTGATTAACACCATCCATGCTCAATTTAGACCACTGACCCATTCTATAATCGGCGCCAATCATCCATTTGTTATCTCTTTGAATAGAGATCCCGAAATTGTGCATTAAAGGAAGTTTCATTTTAGCTGAGCTGTTTTCAACTATTTTAACAGTATCAACTTGTGGCAACTCATTACCTTCATTATCCCTTTGATATAAGGTGGTTAAGAAAGTCTTTTTGTAATTAACTGACGAAGAAGAAGATCCCGAATAACCTAAAGTAATGCGTTTTCTTGTTCCCAATGGAATTTCATATTGTGCTCCGTAAGAAAAACCAATTCCACCAACGCTGTTCTTTTTAATGTTGCGGCTATTACGGGCAACCTGATTAACTGGTTCTAAAGAGGCGCTTTCCTGCAAATTTCCGAATATGTATTCAATGTTACCACCAATTCTGAAATGATCTCCAAATTGTTGTCCGTAACCAAAATATGCTTTTGTTAAGTTTCCTTCTCCTGAATAAAGGTAATTTACGCTGTTTGTATCCAGTTTATCACTAACGCTATATTCGTAACCAAGCTCTGTAAATGGTAACAACCCAAAACTCAATGCTGATTTTCCTGATATTACCGGAAAGGCTAGCGCCACGTGACTAAGTGTACCGTTAAAACTGCTTTCGGATTTTGAACCATCTTTTAGGGTAGTAAAAGCGCCGCTTAAACCCATATCAAGTGTGGTCATTGTGATTCCCGAATAAGAGGCCGGATTCTGCATATTGATGTTACTGAATCCGCTGGGTTTATAAACCCCTGTGGAAATACCACCCATTGCCTTAAACTGAGGAAGTAATGCTCCTTTTACGTTTCCAAGTCCAAATCTGGAGTATGGCGACTGTGTTGTAACCTGCGCATTAACAGAAATACTGGTAAGCAATAACAATACTGCCGCTATATAATTAATCTTTTTGTACATATTCAAAAGCAATGACTTCATTTAATCCTTTTAATACTAGGTATGGATCGTGTATAATTTGAGGCGCAAAGATGCTGTTTTTTAATTGTTTCAGCAAAAAAGCTGCATCTCCTCCTGTTATTAATACCGTCAGATCCTTATTTTCTTTATTTTTATGGGAAATAAATCCCTCAACTTCATTAATTACGCCTTGCAAAACGCCACTTTTAATAGCGGTTTGCGTGTCCTCACCCGCGGGTATGTCTGTTTCAGCGCTATCCCACGTTACCAGGGGCAATCTGCGTGTAAAATGATGTAATGCATCAAAGCGCATGTGTAAGCCTAAACTTATACTACCTCCAAAATAGGCATCATCGCTATCCAGCAAATCATATGTTATACAAGTTCCCGCGTCAATTATAAAACAATTTCTTTTGGGATAATAATAATGGGCTGCAATAATCTTTGCCCACCTGTCTAAACCCAGCGTAGAAAGTGTTTTATAGTGATTCTTTATTCCTGTGTTTATCCTTGTAGAAAACTCAATATAATTGGTGTTCTCCTTTAACACCCCAATGATATCTTCAAATTCAATGGCTACACTTGAAATGGTTGAATGACTAATCTTATACTGCTTAATTAAACTTATCAGCGCCTCAGCCGTTACTTGTTTCAGCGTTTGATATTCAACCAGCTTCCGGTTATTAAAAACAGCCAGTTTACTATTCGTGTTACCAATATCTATGACAAGATTATGCATTCAGGACAGCTACTCCAAACTTCATTGCACAAAGCTATTAATCTTTAGCAAGTTTCAACATTTCAAATTGTTAAAAAAAGTTAAACAAACAAAAAGTACTGAATGGCAAAAACAAGGATCAGAAACAGACTTTCATAAAACCATCTTTTTTGTGCGTTTGAGAAATAGTATGCCAATAAAACTGCTCCCGGAGGCACACCTAACAAGAAATGATATAACCTGAAATCGGGTTTGGTATAAAAACTGATAATGCTAATGATGAACATAAAGAACAGCATTTGAAATGCTTTTCTTGTGCTGATAAAACTTCTAAAAAAGTTCTCGCGTAGCTGCAAAGTGGCCAGAACGATCATCACCACCACCGGAACCAATACCAGGTAATCGTTATAATTGATCGTAAATACGGAAGGAAATTTATTAGTAAGCGGTAGCCAGATCTTGTAGAACATGGACAAATTATCATTCCAATAGTAGTAAACGCCTACAAAGAAAAATATGGTAAAAAAGCCAACCAGGCCCGAAATCCACTCTCGCCAGCTAAACGATCTGTACAACAATAATGTAAACCACAGCATCGCCAGCATGACAATAAACGGAAAATAAATAAGCGTTCCGATAGCGATGATCATCCCTACATCAAACATCGTCATGATTGCGTTTAGAGATTTCCCCATCTTCAGGAACTTATCCATTATCCATATCATGAGGAAATTACAAATCAAGGTAGGACTCAGAATGAGAAAAGGCATAAACAAGCTCGAAGCAGTAACATATAACAATGCCGGTAAATATCCCGGCTTACTTAACAAGCCATGGTTGTTGACCACCCTGTTAAACAGGATTGCCTGTACAAAAATGATTATCCCTGCAAAAAAAACATTGCCTGCAGGCGAGAAAGTATTTTGAAGCGGTATCTGTATAAAGAATTTAGTATACGGCTCTAAGAATTCGAACTGAAGCGATGGAGGTAGGTCAGCAAATATTGCCATGCGCATAAAAAATGTATATGCGAATAATATGAGCAGGTTTATAGGGTTTAAATTTCTAAATTGATTGATCATGCCTGTATATTACGGCAAAGTAAAGCAAATTATCTGGCAAACTGCTTCACAACTTTATCAATTACCGCAGCTGTTTCATCAGGGAAATAAAATTGGTGCTCCTGAGGATTGCTTACCCAGTTTTTAATAATCGGCAACCAGTTTTTATTACTTCCCCATATTACGGGCAACCCAAATTGCTTTAGTGCAAAGGCATTACATTGTTGTTCGTACTGAAATTTCATAGGCGCAACAAGCAACTTCTTCCCCATATGCAATGCTTCGGCCGGACCTTCAAATCCGCCACCTGTAAATAACCCCTCACAGCAGGCCAGGCTCTTATTGAACAATTCATTATTCACCGGTTGAACCACTACATTTTCATCCGTATAGGCCACTTTGGTATGTTTAGAGAAGATCTCCCATTTGATATGGGGAATTTGTTTTAAGATGGGGACAAGAAATTTATCGTCTATTGCGGGCAGGTAGACGGTATAATGGCCCAGATTTGAGACAATCATATTCCTGATTTCGGCACGAATTACCGGCGTATAAATGAAATCATCATATCTATCGAAATGAAAACCAACATAGTGAGATGCAGGGGCATAATATTTCATAACCAGCTGCGCCCAGTCTATACTTTTAGGCTTAGGAACTTTTTTAGATTGAAAGGAAGCCTGATGGCTAAGCCCAACGCTCTCTATCCGCTGGCGTTTACAAGCCCAGGCAGTTACCGGCTCAAAATCATTAAGAATCAGGTTGTATTGTTTTAGCGGTACGCTGCTCATGTCTTTAATAAAACGGGGAAGATTCATTTCCTTCCAGGTCTGGTAATGGTTTACACCACCTTTTTTACCGAAGATAAAGCTAAAGCCATGAAGCTGATACTTCACCTGCTGTGTTAATTTAACATCTGCCTGTGTTCCGCTAATTAAAAGATCAACATCTCCATATTGCTGCAGCAATGGCACAATTTCTCTAGCCCGGCTAATGTGTCCATTGCCGGTTCCCTGAATGGCGTAAAGTATCTTCATCCGCTCCGAATATCTGTAATTTTTACGCGCTAGGCAATTTCTAATTTAATCTTTTGTAATAAAGTATTAATATCCAATTTACTGTGAAGGTCTTCACTGTCGGACAAAACACCTTCTTCTGCTTCATCCTTCTCAAAGTCCTTTTGATCGTACTTAAAAATCTTCCAGCTTTTATCGTAGTATTCAAGTGCTGTTAAATTTTCAACCCAGTCACCACTATTCAGATAAGTTACTTCTCCATCCTCTGTGGTAATGGTACGCATTTCAGGTTGGTGAATGTGTCCACAGATCACATACTGGTAACCTTTCTCTATTGCAAGTTCTGCAGCGGTGTACTCAAACTTATTGATGAATTTAACCGCATCTTTAAACTTGGCTTTGATCTTTTTAGAGAAACTCATCTTCTCTCCTCCCATTGAAGTAAGGCACCAGTTTACAAAACTGTTTATTAAGATCAATGTATCATAACCTACTGCACCTAATTTGGCAAGCCATTTGGAATGCTGCATGGTTACGTCAAAAACATCACCATGGAAGAACCATGTCTTTTTTCCGTCAAGTTCCAGGATCAGTTTATTTTGAAGATGAAATGCACCTAAATGCATGTCGGCAAATTTTCTTAGCAGTTCATCATGATTTCCTGTTAAATAATACACAGGAACGCCCTCTACTACAAATTTCATTAATTTTCGAACGACCTTCATGTGGGTTTCCGGCCAGTATCTTTTACTAAACTGCCATACATCTATGATGTCGCCGTTCAACACCAGCATTTTAGGTTTAATGCTTTTAAGGTATTTTAACAATTCTTTAGCGTGACAACCATACGTTCCAAGATGAACGTCGGAAATTACGGCTATATCTACTTCTCGTTTAGATATCATCTTCCTCCATTGTTAATTCGTATGGGCTGAAAAAGAAAGCTACTATCGCAATTACACATACTATTAAAAACAATTCCAACATAGGACGTTAGTTTATTATACAAATTTGCAACATGTAGATTAACAAGGTGTTAAGAAAATATTATGATTAACCAGAGGACAATAAAAAAGAGAAGCATTATAAAAGGGATGTCGCATAAAGCAAAGGTTGACCAAAGCGTAAAAAAAGGCCGTTACTTTTAAAGTAACGGCCTGCATAAAAATTTATAAAAAGCTATTATTTTGCTGATTTTTTCTTTTTCTTATCGTCATAGAATGCAAATCCAAGACCAGCTACTAAAAGGATAGAGCCAGCCAGAGAGATCTTTTCGCCTAAATAATATGAAGTTGGTTCAAACTTGAATTCAACTTTATGATTACCTGCTTCAAGCTGTGCAGCACGAAGTACATAATCTGCTCTGAAGTATGGTTTCTGTACCCCATCTACATACATATTCCATCCTTTATCGTAATAAATCTCAGAGAACACAGCAATGATATCACGGGGAGCACTGTAAGAGTAAATCATATGATCAGGGCTATAGCTATCAAGCTTGATGGAAGCACTCGGATCTGCACCAACATTTTTAGAGCTGATCTGATCTTTATATCTGATATCAACAATAGCTTCTTTTTTAGGATCAAAGCTGCTAATTGCTTTCATTTCCTCATCCGCATCTTTAACAAACTGGACGTTCTGAACAATCCAAGCATTTCCGGCTGCTGTTGCGTTGTTTTTCATCTGGTAAGATCCATTTTTAGGATCCTGAGTGATGATATATTTAGTATTTAGCATATCCAGCACATCCTGGTTAACACTTTTGGTAAGCTGATTGTCTATCAGCTCCTGATATCTCTTCAGTTTTGCCGCATGATACCCACCAATGGTTTTGTGGAAAGCAGAAGTACTTGCATCAGAGAAAGTATTAATGGTTAAATCCATTACCCTAAAATCAGGATCCTTATCTGAAGAGATGAAAGTATCCACTTCACGTTGCTGGAAATGGTTATTCAAATCCGTTTTACTGGCAAAATTACTGTTATTCAAATAACGGCGATCTACCTGCCACATATCAATCATAATGGCGCATCCCAACAAGATAAAGGCAAGTTGTATGTTGATCTTTTTGGTGATAAGTGCCCATACCAAGGCGTATCCAACAGCAATAAACAGGAAGGAACGAATCGCATCAGCACGTGCAATATCCGCCCTATCGGCAATAAGTGCATTGGCGATAGATTGCGCTACACTGGCATTATTTTGAAGCATCTGTGTAAGTGCCTGCACCATTAACTGATGATTAGCTGTAGTGAAGCTAAACAGCGCCGTAGGCATGATGGCCACAATTAGTGCGAAACCACCAGTTATCCCACCTGCGATTGTTAGTTTTTTAACAAGGGTTTTTTGATCATAAGTGCCTTCCTGAGCTTCTTTAATTGCAAGAAAAGCTAAGACAGGGACCATTAAACCCACAAGAGCTAAAATAGACTCAACTGCTCTAAACTTATTATACAATGGGAAGTACTCGAAGAAAAGGTCAGAGATCAACGGAAAGTTCTTTCCGAATGACAGGAACATGAAGAGAATGGTTGTACCGAGTATCCACCATTTTAATCTGCTTCTTACGATTAGCAAACCAAATACAAACAGGAAGCAGACGATAGCACCAAAGTAGTAAGGGCCTGATGTTCCCGGTTTTTCACCCCAATACTGTTGCAAGCCGATTTGCCCTGCTAACTGGCCAATTGCCTGAGTAGGATCGCCCCCGGTTATCCCTTGCAAAGTTTTATACGTGTGGCTTTCGGGCTTTATCAATGCATCGATACTGGTTGCACCACCATAAAGATCCGGAATCAGGAAGGTAAAACTTTCGCCAATACCCTGACTCCAGCCATATGCGTATTCTTTTGATAAACCATTTTTCTCTTCTGCTGCATCGGTAGTTAAGTTAGATTTACCTCTGTTAGATTCTTTACCGTACTCGTAAGTAGTCCACAATTTACCTGTATTAACCATAAATGCAACCAGCATCCCGACCGCCAAAAAGCTTAGCGCCTTACCCAACTGGGCAAGTTTTTTAGCTTTTACAGCATGGTAAATTTCTATGCCAATAAATATCAGCAATGCGATCATCAGGTAATAGGTCATTTGAATGTGGTTTGACCTGATTTCTAACGCAAGGAATAAAGCAGTTAAACTTGCCCCTATCCAATATTTACCCCTGAGGGTTAAAATTACACTGGCAATTATGGGTGCACAAAATGCAATGGCAAGTGCTTTGTTGCTATGCCCTGCAGCAATAATGATAAAATTATACGATGTAAAGGCGAAAGCTATCGCCCCTGCCGCTGCCAGCCATGGATTGATGCGTAGCACAATAAATAAGAAATAAGCCCCAACAAGGTACAATAAAACCGAATCTACCGGATCAGGAAAAATAGTTTTTACCAGAGAGATCACATAGGTTGCTCCATTATACGGATGCTGAACCCAAATCTGGTATGCAGGCATACCGCCAAAAATCTGGTTAGTCCATAATGGACCTTTACCATCTTTTTCTTTGTAGTGCATTATTTCCGTGGCGGTTGCCTTAGCTCCCAAAACGTCTCCCTGGGCAGGTGCCTTACCTTGCAGGACAGGACTGAAGTAGACAAAACAGATGATTATAAAAAATCCAATAATGGCCAGGTGTATGCCATTTGCTTTTAACCAATTATTCATTAAGGTTTGTTTATGATTTAAACTAACCCCAAACTTAGATAAAAAATCCTTTTTAAAAAAAATAAAAAACCGGCAAAAAAACGGCTATTTTATCTCTTCGTAATCAACAAAATCGCCTAATTTATCTGAATTTCCCTTCTTTTCCCTAGGGGGTACATATTCGATTGAGATATCGCCTTCTGGCTTTGAATAGTGTTGATTGTTCGGCTGGCGAGACTGGTTTGCAGCTTGCTGCTGAACTTTACTAAACATACTTCTTAGTACTACAGGAAATATTAAGCGGAGGATGATCCGGATAATATATATGACCAGTACCGATATTAATATGAATTTTATAAGTCCCATTTCTTTATTTTAATATTTACAAATTTAAGTAAAACTGTTTAATTACAGCCTCACTTACCTCTTTGCAACCTTTGAAAAGAGGTTTATTGGTAAAATATAGACACCCTTGCGATATGAATATTACAAAGGCAATTAGATTATTGCAAAGCAATTACAATATACCTTATTTATTCTTCATCAACAATAGCGGCAACCCTGCCCACCTGCCCATCTTCCAACCGAACCTTAATTCCTCTGGAGTGATATGGTGCTGAGGTTAGTAAATTACTTACAATGCCTCTTGTTAAGGTTCCATTACGCTGATCTTTTTTCAATATGATATCCACTTCCAAACCCGGATATATGTCTTTTCTATTTTTTCCGTCCATTATTTACTAAATCTTTCTTCAAACATTTTTTCCATTGCAAACATCTCATCTCTCAATCTTGCGGCCAACAAGAAGTCCATCTCTTTTGCAGCCTTAGCCATGTCCTTACGTGTTTTATCTATCGACTTCTGCATTTCGGGCTTGGTCATATACTGAACAATCGGATCTGCAGCTATGCTCACTTCATCAACCTCTACATAAGCCTTTGCGCGGGCAGCATTGCCAGAGAAATCCAATACTGATGTTTGCTCAAGTATTGCTTCTCTGCTTTTGCCTACGGTTTTTGGAACAATATCATTTTCCAGATTATAGGCAATTTGCTTGTCTCTTCTTCTGTTGGTCTCCTCTATAGTTCTTGCCATAGAGTCCGTAATTTTATCGGCATACATGATTACCCTACCCCTATCATTACGCGCAGCCCTTCCAATTGTTTGAATTAAGGCACGATCAGAACGAAGAAAGCCTTCTTTGTCAGCATCCAGTATGGCTACAAAAGAAACTTCTGGCAAATCCAGCCCTTCCCTTAATAAGTTAATTCCTATCAGTACGTCGAACTCGCCTAATCTAAGTCCTCTTAAAATTTCTACACGCTCCAGCGTTTTTACTTCGGAGTGAATATAACGGACCTTGATGTTTAACCGGTCCATATACTTGGTCAATTCCTCGGCCATTCTTTTTGTAAGTGTAGTTACCAATACCCTATCGCCCATTTTAATGGTTTTGTCGATTTCATCAAGCAAATCATCAACCTGATTAATTGCCGGACGAACCTCAATCAAAGGATCTAACAAACCGGTGGGGCGAATGACCTGCTCCACATAAACCCCATCAGATTTTTGCAGTTCATAATCGGCAGGTGTAGCACTTACATAAATTGTTTGTGGTGCCAAACGCTCGAATTCATCAAAATTAAGCGGGCGGTTATCCAACGCCGAAGGTAAGCGGAAGCCATATTCTACGAGGGACATTTTGCGGGATCTGTCTCCGCCATACATTGCCCTGATCTGAGGCACAGTAACGTGGCTTTCATCAATCACCATCAAATAATCATCAGGAAAATAATCAAGCAAACAGAAAGGCCTCATTCCTGGCGAACGGCCATCGAAAAACCTTGAGTAATTTTCAATACCTGAGCAATAGCCCAGTTCTTTCATCATTTCGATATCAAAATTAACCCTTTCTTCGAGTCTTTTTGCTTCCAGCAATTGTCTGTCGTCAATCAACTGATTTTTGCGGATCTCTAGTTCTTCCTGGATACCCCAGATGGAGGAGTTGAACCTGTCCTTTGGCGTTACGAACAGATTGGCCGGATAAATAGCCATATCTTCCAGCTTTTCCAGTGTTTTTCCTGTTACTGGATCAATAGCGCTAAGTTCTTCAATATCGTCGCCAAAGAATGAAACACGATAAGCCGTATCCAGGTAAGCAGGAAAAATATCTACTGTATCACCCTTTACCCTAAACGTTCCTCTCTTAAAATCATTTGTGGTACGGGCGTATAAAATCTCGACCAGGCTATGTAAAAATGAATTGCGCGAGATTCTGGTTCCCACTGAAAAGCGAAACACGGATCTTGAAAAATCTTCAGGATTACCCATACCATAGATGCAGGAAATAGAAGAAACCACGATTACATCTCGGCGGCCAGACATGAGCGCTGAGGTGGTACGTAACCTTAATTTTTCTATTTCTTCATTTATACTAAGGTCTTTTTCTATATAGGTATTGGTACTGGGCATAAAAGCCTCAGGCTGGTAATAGTCATAATAAGACACAAAATAGTTCACGGCATTTTCTGGAAAGAATTGTTTAAACTCACCATAAAGCTGTGCTGCAAGCGTTTTATTGTGGCTTAGGATCAGCGTAGGTTTTTGCGTTTGCTGAATTACATTGGCAACAGTAAATGTTTTTCCTGAGCCGGTAACACCTAAAAGCGTTTGATAATGTTCATTTCCGTTAACACCTTCAACGAGCTGCTGAATGGCATTAGGTTGATCGCCTGTTGGTTTATAATCTGAAACAAGTTGAAATTTCATCCGTGTTTTTTATGATTTTTAATAGTAAGATGATGCCTGGCATAATTTTCAAATTTACGAAAAAAAGTACACATCAGCCATGCCACCGCTACGCTGGAGGTGGCAACTGTAACACCTTTAACTTAAAAGAGCAGCCAATTGTTTTAGAGGGCAATTTTGTTTAAATTTATGTGATGATATTCGAACTCAGCAAAATAAATTCACATGCCAATGTTTTCATCTCGGAACTTCGAAATGAAAACATCCAAAAAGATGCCATGCGTTTCCGCAAAAATATGGAACGTATAGGTGAATTTTTCGCCTATGAAATCAGCAAAACCCTTGAATATACAAAAACGGAAACACAAACCCCATTGGGCATTGCACCAAGCGTGCAGTTATTGGATCAGCCGGTTTTGGCTACCATTTTACGTGCGGGCCTCCCTTTACACCAGGGATTGCTGAATATTTTTGATCAAGCGAACGCTGCTTTTATTGCTGCCTACAGAAGAACCCACAAAAGCGGAAGTTTTGAAATACAGATGGAACATGTTTCCTCGCCGGATTTAACGGATAAAATAGTGATCATCGCCGACCCTATGCTGGCCACAGGACTAACAATGGTACTTTGCTGCAAGGAATTAATACGGAGATATCAACTCAAAGAATTACACATCGTTTCGGTAATTGCAAGTACCGAAGGGGTTAGGCATGTAAGGGCAAATTTACCCAAAGCGAAGTTATGGCTTGGCGCTATTGACGAAGAAATGACCAGTAAAGCGTATATTGTGCCCGGATTAGGCGATGCCGGAGATTTGGCATACGGGCTTAAGCAGTAAGGCGTTTTTACTATGATTAAACATATTTTTTTCGATTTAGACCATACCATTTGGGATTTTGACAGAAATGCTCAGGAAACTTTGCATCAACTTTATACACATTATGAGCTTCAGAAACTGGGATTAACATCCGCTGAAGATTTTATAACCACTTATACCGAAAACAACCATCTGCTTTGGGCGCAATATCATGTGGGCACTATCACCAAAGAAACTTTAAGATCAGAGCGATTTAAAAAGACTTTTATTCAGCTAGGGGTATCCCCTGAACTGGTGCCACAGCAGTTTGAAGAAGACTATGTGAACCTGACGCCAACAAGAACTAATTTGTTTGAAGGATCTGAAAAAGTATTGGCTTATCTTCAAAAAAAATACACCTTACATATCATTTCTAATGGTTTTAAGGAGAGTACATTAACCAAAATGGATCGTTCAGGTTTAAATCCGTACTTTAAAAATGTGATCATTTCTGAGGATGTTGGTGTTAATAAACCTGACAAAGCTATTTTTGAATATGCACTAGACAAGGCCAGCGCAGAAAAACATGAGTCTGTTATGATTGGGGACAGTGTTGAGGCAGACATTCGCGGTGCCCAGGCATATGGAATAAAGGCCATTTATTTTAATCCTTTAAATAAAGAAAAACCTGAAGATGTTCAGTGGCAAATTACGCATCTTGAAGAATTGATGTTACATTTTTAAAATGTTGCAGATCTTATGAGATTAGATTTAACAACAAAATTTCAAAATAATTACCCCTTTAATCCCTAAAAAAATATTCAATGAAAAAAATCCTTTACATCTGCTTTTTAGCATTCGGCTTTTCGGCTTGTCAGACCAGTCCTAAAGAAACTCAGAATATTGTTACCCCTACACCCAATGGTGTTCCATCCACACAAACTGCAGCCCCATCGGCTCCTGCTCAACAAAGTGCAGCTACCGGTGAAAGACCGGCAAACAATCCGGCACATGGTCAGCCTTTTCATGATTGCTCAATTCCTGTAGGTGCCCCGCTTAATGCAAAAAACACAACTGCTCCTGCCCTGCAGGCGCCCGTTGCTGCCCCTGCACAACAGCAAGTGCCAGCAACAGATAAGGAAGTAAAATTGAACCCCCCGCATGGACAACCTGGGCACGATTGTAAAATCTCGGTTGGTGCACCTTTAACCTAATAAAAACTAAGAGAGAGATTGAGCGTGAGGATCCCAAGCATTAAAGGTTTTGATCAGACGGCCCTGGAGAAATATGTGAAAAATACAGGCTGGCTAATGTTGGCCAGAGTAGGAAGCATGGCCATTAAAGTTGTGGTAGGCATTGCCGTAACAAATTATTTAGGGAAAGATCAAAACGGAATACTTAATTATCCTGTAGCTTTTGTAACCTTTTTTACTGCCGCCGCAGCCCTGGGGGTAGATGGTTTTATAACCAGAGAGCTATTGCGGAATCCAGAAAAGAAGAATGAACTGCTAGGAACCGGCTTTGCTATAAAGCTTATTGGAGGCCTTATTGTTCTTCCGCTGATTTACACAACATACGTTATAGTTAATAGCTATAACAAAATCGATACTCCATTGGTTTTTATTATGACCGTCGGTTTTACCGGTTTAATCCAGTCGCTCAATATTATTGATAGTTTCTTCCAATCCAGAACGCAAGGCAAGTACATCATGCGTGTACAAATAGCAGGAAACGTTCTTTCTGCTGCGATTAAACTTACGTTGATCATTATTGGCGCCAGTTTGAAATGGTTTGTTTTTGCGCTTTTATTAGATGCCGCATTGCTGGCTGCAGGTTACCTATTTATCTATCAGAACAATGGAGAATCAGTTTTCAGATGGACATTTAAGCGCGATATCGCTAAATTTCTGTTAAAAAACTCGTGGCCTCTGGCATTTTCAGCGATCCTTGTTTCTATTTACATGAACATTGATAAGCTGATGATTGAATATTATAAAGGTTCCGGGGAGCTAGGGATTTACGCCAATGCCGTTCAATTTGCCGAAGCATGGTATTTTATCCCCGTTGCTGTAGCCGCCTCAGTATTCCCCGCCATTATGAATGCCCGCAGGGACAACCTCCAGCGGTATGAAAAGAGGATGCAAAACCTGTACGATTTAATGGTTTGGATCAGCATGGTCCTGGCCATATTTATCACATTTTCCGCTCCGTATCTCTTCAGAATATTTAAACCCGAATTTTATAGTGGCGCGCATGTGTTGTCGATACACATCTGGGCGGGAATCTTTGTATTTTTGGGTACTGCAAGTACTCAGTTCTTAATTGCCGAGGGCTATACAAAACTATCTATGCTGCGTACCGCAATGGGTGCGGTGATCAACATTATATTAAACACTTTCTGGATTCCTAAATATGGAATAGCCGGGGCAGCAATGGCTACATTGGTTGCCTATGGCTGTTCAACATTTTGGATTTTACTTATCCCAAAAACAAGACATCATGGTATAATGATGCTTAAATCACTGCTGTTAATTACATTATACCAGAAATTAAAAGGTTCAGCAGATCAGCCAGGCTAGGCCCTACATAAATTTTAATATTAATATATTAGCGCCTTGCATTTAACGTTTTAACTTTACCATAAATCATAACATACTAAAGATGTCCTTAAGAAAGGTAATAAGAGAAATTGTATATAAGCCCAAGAACATGCTGGAGCTCATTCAGCTTAAGGCTAAAATAAAGAACAGCACCGGAAAACTCCAGATCATTATTGGGGCACATACCACTGATTATAAGGATTGGTTACCGACCAATATTGAGCACCTTAATTTGTTAGAGATTGCTTCGTTTGACAACTTATTTGGGGATAAAAAAGCAGACCGTTTTTTAGCCGAGCATGTTTTTGAGCACATCAGCTATGAGGATGCAATCGTTGCTTTAAAGAATTGCAATAAGTACCTTAAAAAAGGAGGAGTGGTTAGAATTGCGGTTCCAGATGGGCTTCACCCCAATCCCGATTACATAAATATGGTGAAACCAGGTGGACACGGGGAGGGCGCTCATGACCATAAATTACTATATGACTATAAAACCCTGTCTAAAGCATTCCAGGAATCAGGCTACCGTGTAAATCTTTTAGAGTATTACGACGAGAACGGTCAGTTTCATTTTAACCAGTGGGATAGTAAAGACGGGCATGTGATCAGATCTAAAAGGTACGATAAACGTTTTAATGAACCTCTGGGTTATTCGTCTTTAATTGTTGAAGGTATAAAAGATTAGATTTATGCAAACCTTTGCGCCCATAGCATTATTTGTTTACAATCGTCCTGAACATACTGCGCGAACACTTAAATTTTTACAACAGAATGAGCTGGCTACTGAAAGCAGGCTATTTGTGTTTTCTGATGGATTCAAATCGGAAACGGACGAAAAAAATGTGCTTGAGGTAAGGGAACTGCTTAAAAATATTGAGGGGTTTAAATCGATCGAGGTTGTAGAGCGCAAGGAAAACATGGGGCTTGCCAAATCAATTATCATTGGGGTAAGCAAACTCATAAAAGACTACAAGCAAGTAATTGTTTTTGAAGACGACCTGATCACTTCACCTTATACATTAACCTATTTTAATGAGGCATTAACCCGGTACCGCGAGGAAAGCAAAGTAATGCATATTGGCGCTTATATGTACAATTTAAAAGATGCTGGTTTACCCGAAACCTTCTTTTATCGTGCTGCTACAAGCTGGGGCTGGGCAACATGGGAAAGGGCATGGGAACATTTTGAACCCAACATAGACACATTGATGGCTAAGTTTGACAAATCCGCAAAAAGCGCTTTTTCTATCGAGCATACCATGAATTTCTGGAAACAGATGGAAGACTTTAAAAGCGGCAAGAACAATTCATGGGCAATAAGATGGTATGCTTCTATATTTTTAAAAGGCGGATTAACGCTTAACCCCTCACAATCGTTGGTAAACAACATCGGCCATGACGGATCAGGCATACATTCGGGGATTAACGATATTTACAATGTAATCATCAATCCCAAACCCATAACCCAGTTTCCTGATACGATAGCTGAAAGCCCTGCTGCATATGCTGCCATCAAGGGCTTCCTGAAAAACAGAAAAGGAACCTTATGGGATAGATTGAAACGCTACCTAGTACAACGGATTAAGTAAAATCTAAGGCTTTCTTGCTTCTAAAATAATGTAAGGCGAAAGCTGTTTGGAATTGAAAGGGAATACTTTGGTGAATATTTTACCCGCCAGCCACAGCGATTTTTTTAACAGCCTTATTCCTGCCGGTTTTTGCTGCTGATTCTCTAACCATAAACTAAAATGACCAAAGTATTTGGCTTGTATCACCTTTAAACCCGCTTGCTTACAAATGTTTTCGAGCAGCCTGGGGTCCATACAATCAATGTTGTGTTTATCGTAATTCTCCCTATCAAAGTTTTTTTGAAACCATCCGTTTAAAGCTTTAAAGTTAGGCAGTGTAATAAACAAGGTCCCTCCTGGCTTTACAAAATTGATGTGCCTGTTAATGATGTCGGCAGTGTCATTAAAATGCTCGATAAGACCACAAGATAAAACAAGATCATATTGTTGCTCCGGCGTATAATTAAACAAATCCGTTTCAATAATATGGATATCGGTTTCGTTTAGTTGATTGGCCTGCAATAAAGCACTAGTAACCGGTGGGTGTACAAAATAATCAAGCAGGGTAACATCAAGTTTAAAATACTTCTTCAGAAAAACGGCATAATATCCTGGGAAACCACCCAATTCAATAGCCGTTTTAACTTTTTGGCCACTAATAATGCCTGCCAGTTCTTTATGAAAAAGATAGTTTTCGGGAATACTAACCGATAACCCGGTTTTGCTTTCCCAATAATTCACCCAAAACTGTCTGTCGGTTAACAGGTTACCCATATTGCTTTTTTAGTTCTTATAAATAGACGATCATTACAGGGCTGTTACCTAAAGTCTGTAAAAAATCAAAGTCTGACGAAAATACACAAGAATTTAATAAAGATTGAAAATATATATTATTTTAGGCTGCATAACCGTTTAAACAGGAAACAATTATCTAAGTCTGATTCATTGAAAGTAGTACACCTAAATACATACGAAGGTAATGGAGGCGCCGGAAGGGCCTGCCTCAGATTAAGCGATGCACTAAATGCAAGTGGCATCGAATCTAAAGTGATGGTTTACTTTCAGTTTTCCGAAAGCTCAAAAACGGGAACTTTTAGTAAGGGTCCTTTTGCAAGGGCAAAAGCCGTATTTAACATCCTTTCTGAACGTTATTTATCCAAGGCTGTAGCCAAAGCTGTGAAAACACCTTTCTCGCTCCAGTGGTTTGGCACTTCAGTGATTGACCATCCGGCAGTAAAACAGGCTGATATTATACACCTGCACTGGATCAACCACGGGTTCTTATCTCCAAAATTTCTGGCGGAAATTGATGAACTGGAGAAACCAGTAGTCTGGACATTTCATGACAGCAACGCATTTACAGGTGGTTGTCATGTACGCTATTCCTGCGAAAACTACTTTAAAGAATGTGGCAACTGCCCCTTACTTCGTTCAAGCGGTAAAAATGATTTCTCACACAAAACCTGGTTGCGTAAGAAAAAAGCTTACTCGGAATTAAACTGTCATATTGTTGCCCCAAGCAGATGGATGGCCGATTCAGTTAAACTGAGCAGTTTAATGGGATTTAGAGAAGTAACGGTCATCCCAAACACAATTGAAACCGAGGTTTTTAAACCGTATGTAAAATCTGAAGCTAAAAAAATCCTTAAGATAGATCCCAGTAAGTTCGTGCTGATGAGTGGTTTTATGCCGTCTAAAAACGACAAGCATAAAGGCACATCTTATTTAATAGATGCACTAAATGACCTTGCAACAAGACCAGGGATTATTAAAGAGAATATAGAGCTGGTGATTTTTGGCAATAAGGATAATGCCCAAATGCCGGAGTTCCCGTTTAAAACAACATTTTTAGGCACCATTAGCAATGACGACCATCTGGCCAAGTGTTATTCGGCGGCAGACGCTTTCATAACGCCCTCTCTTGAAGATAACCTGCCAAACACGGTAATGGAAAGCCTGTCGTGCGCAACGCCTGTGGTGGCCTTTAAAACAGGTGGCATACCAGACATGGTAAAACATCTTGAAAATGGGTACCTGGCAGAATACCAGTCATCTGAAGATCTTGCAACGGGCATTGAGTGGCTATATCACGATGAAAATGCGCCTGAAATTCAGAAAGAAGCAAGAAGAACAATTTTAAATCAATTCTCTGAGCAAGTAATTGCAGAAAAACACTTATTATTGTATCAGTCACTGATAGATTTACAACCCCGATAATTTTTTAGATTCAGAACCACATGCAACCAAAGTTAAGTGTCATTACTATCGTTTATAATAATGTAAAGGATATTGAACGCACCATGCTTTCTGTGCTGAATCAAACTTATAAGAACATTGAATACATCATTATTGATGGCGCATCAAAAGACGGCACCGTAGACAAGATCTATAATTATAAATCGAGGTTAACCCAGTTCATCTCTGAACCGGATAAGGGCATATACGATGCCATGAATAAAGGGCTGGCACTTGCAACTGGAGATTATGTGCTTTTCATGAATTCAGGAGACGAGATTTATGCGCCCGAAACGGTGACCGAGGTATTTCAGAGTGCTGCATCAGCAGATATTTATTATGGTGAAACAGAAATGTTTGACCAGGACTGGATTAGTTTGGGCCAAAGAAGACACCATGCACCCGAAAACTTTGACTGGCAAAGCTTCAGGTATGGAATGAGTATAAGCCACCAGGCCATTTATGTTAGAAGAAGCCTGGCAGAACCTTTCGACTTAAAATATAAATATAGCGCTGATATTGACTGGATCATTAAAGCTGCCAAACATGCTTCGAGCATTGTCAATACACACATTTACGTAGCCAAGTACCTGGTCGGCGGAATTTCTAAGAAAAAGCATCTGGCTAGCCTTAAAGAAAGATTTCACATCTTCACGAAATATTACGGCTTAATTCCAAACCTGATTAATCATATTTTTATAGGGATTAACCTGGCGCACTATTTTATCCGCCACCGCAGAACCAACGATTAGTTTCATAAATGGCTTTTTTGCGTCAAATATCGTTACCTAAAATAGATGCACCCGACTATCCGTTTTCTATCCCTGCCTTTAAGGAGGGCATAACACTAAAAATAAGCAGCAATGTTACCTTCTTTGTTGGGGAAAATGGTTCAGGCAAATCTACACTGCTGGAAGGGCTCGCAGAACATTGCGGATTTAACCTGCGCGGAGGAAACCGCAATCATAATTTAAATACCGGACATCATTTTGAGGGCTATGAAAATCCATTAACGAAACATCTGGGCCTACAATGGATACCCAGACGTATTACTGAAGGATTTTTTATGAGGGCAGAAAGCTTCTTTAACTTTGCTGCCTACATAGACGAAATGGCCGTCTCGGATTCGCGACTCCTTGAGGCATATGGCGGAAAGTTACTACACCATCAATCACATGGAGAATCCTTTCTGGCACTTTTTCAAAATCAGTTTCAGAGCGGTATTTATATCCTGGATGAGCCTGAGGCCGCATTATCGCCTACCAGACTGATGACCTTTATGTCTATCATCAATAAGCTGGAAAGATCGGGACGAGCACAATTTTTGATTGCGACTCATTCCCCGATGCTTCTTTGTTATCCTGGTTCACAAATCTTTAATTTCGGTGAAGACGGACTAAAAGAGACCTGCTACGAAGAGACAGAGCATTACCGTTTGACCCGGGGTTTTCTGGAAAATCCGGATGCCTACTTTAGGTTTTTATTTGAATAGCTGGATTACGGATTTGTAGACCAAAGACCTGCTTCTTTTACAAACACCCTTCTGTTTAATTTTAACTGAGCAACAACCAGTTCCGCAAAATCTTCTGGTTGCATTACCCTGTCAGGATTACCATCAGTTAATTTAAGATCCTTAGCCATATCAGTTGCGATGGTGCTTGGCAATAGCGTGCTTACACGGATGTTGTGTTTACGCACTTCCTGCATTAACGACTCTGACATTCCTATTAAACCAAATTTTGAAGCACTATAGGCACTGGTTACTGCGGCGCCATTTTTACCTGCTGTAGAGGAGATATTAATAATATCACCGGTTTTTCTTTCTATCATTTCAGGTAAAACCGCCCTGGTGGTGTAATAAGCCCCAAATAAGTTTACTTTAACAATCTCTTCCCATCTTGAGGGCTCCAATTCAAGGAATGATCCAAAAGAAGCCGTTCCGGCGTTGTTAATTAAAATGTCAATTACACCCAATTCAGATTTAACCTGAGCAACGGCTGCATTAACGTTCTCAATATCAGACACATCAACTGTAGCAGTTGCTGTTTTGACCCCATACTGTTTTAATTCCTCTGCAAGAGTCTGCAAATTAGACGCAGTTCTGGCCATTAGACCTATATTGACGCCCTCCTGCGCCAAAGCAATAGCCATTGCTTTGCCTATTCCCTTACCTGCTCCGGTAATGATTGCGTTTTTACCTTTTAATGATTCCATAGTATCTTTATTAAAATTCAAAAATAACAAAAAACAAAAGCCTGTTTCTTGCGAAACAGGCTTTATGACTTATCAATAGAAAAAAATTCCTATTTATACAATTTTATTTAGCTTACGTGCAGCTTCAGTTAAGTGAATTTTACGTAAACGCATGCTTAACGGAGTTACCTCGATGTACTCATCAGCCTGGATATATTCCATAGCTTCTTCCAAAGAGAATTTAATTGCCGGAGCAATACGCTGACTATCATCTGTACCAGAAGCACGCATATTAGTTAACGCTTTACCTTTTACGATGTTAACCACCAAGTCATTATCACGGATGTGCTCTCCTAAAATCTGTCCTTCGTAGATATCTACTCCCGGATCAACAAAGAAACGACCACGATCCTGTAATTTATCAATTGAATAAGCGGTAGTACTTCCTTTTTCCATAGAAACCAATACTCCGTTCAATCTGCCAGGGATAACACCTTTCCAAGGCTCGTATGCTTTGAAACGGTGTGCCATAATTGCTTCACCACCTGTAGCAGTTAATACGTTATTTCTTAACCCGATGATACCACGTGCAGGAATATCAAACTCTAAATGCTGTAGGTCTCCTTTTGGTTCCATGATCAATAACTCACCTTTACGTTGTGTTACCAATTCAATTACTTTACCCGCAACTTCACCCGGTACATCAACGATTAGGGTTTCAATAGGCTCACATTTTTTACCATCAATTTCTTTGATGATTACCTGTGGCTGACCAACCTGGATTTCATATCCTTCGCGACGCATGGTCTCGATCAATACTGATAAATGGAGGATACCCCTTCCGTATACCAAATAAGAATCAGGAGACTCCGTTTCTACCACCTTAAGCGCAAGATTTTTCTCGATTTCTTTATATAAACGCTCTTTTAAGCGTTGAGAAGTTACAAATTTACCTTCTTTACCAAAAAATGGTGAGTTATTGATAGTGAACAACATGTTCATTGTTGGCTCATCAATTTTGATTACAGGTAATTGTTCAGGAGCTTCGAAATCAGCAATCGTATCACCGATATCAAAACCATCAATACCTACAACTGCGCAGATATCACCTGATTTTACTTCGGTGGCACGGATTTTTCCTAAACCTTCGAAAGTATATAATTCTTTTACTCTTGATTTTACCATTTTACCATCCCGTTTAATCAAAGTAACCGGTTGGTTTTCTTTAATTACGCCACGGTGTACACGACCAATTGCAATACGACCTACGAAAGATGAATAATCTAAAGAGGTAATTTGCATTTGTAAAGTACCATCGTTTGTTGGCGCAGGTGGAATCTTTGCAACAACTGTATCTAAAAGTGCGAAAATGTCTGTTGTAGGTACTTTCCAGTCAGTACTCATCCATCCTTGTTTCGATGAACCGTAAATTACAGGAAAATCAAGTTGCTCTTCTGTTGCTTCTAAGTTGAAGAACAATTCGAAGATCTGCTCGTAAACTTCCTCAGGGCGACAGTTTTCTTTATCAACTTTATTTACCACAACAATAGGTTTCAAACCTAAAGCCAAAGCTTTTTGAGTTACGAAACGTGTTTGAGGCATGGCACCTTCAAAAGCATCACACAATAACAATACACCATCAGCCATTTTCAATACACGCTCTACCTCACCACCGAAATCGGCGTGACCAGGGGTATCAATAATGTTGATTTTAACGTCTTTGTACATAACCGAAACGTTTTTTGACACGATGGTAATACCGCGCTCACGCTCCAAATCATTGTTGTCAAGTATTAAATCTCCCGATTGTTCGTTATCGCGGAAGATTGAACAAGAGTGTAAGATCTTATCGACCAGTGTAGTTTTACCGTGGTCAACGTGGGCTATGATAGCTATATTTCTTATTTTTTGCATAAAATGCTACTAATTTTTGGCGCAAAGATAAGATTAATTATCGAGATTTCAGTACATTAGTTAAGAGGCGTTTAACTCTTTTTTACGGAAAAATTTGCGGGGCTTTACCGACAGTAGTTTTATTTATGTCGTTTATCGTTTAATTTTAAACAATGTATGCCCTCAGGTGTTTCCTATATACTAAATTACGACAGTGATGAGCAAAACAAAAAAAACCGATAAAAAGAATCCACCAAAAGTGGACCAGCACCATAAAACAGGACTGGATGAGTGGAATGACCGTTTGGATCAGAACTGTGAAAACGAACATGAGGGTAATGAGCTCGCTGACGAAAAAGCAAGAGATTATTCGTATAAAGCCGGAAGCGGAGACCAATCGGACGAAAGCATAGATATTCAAAAATAAGTTCCTTTAAATGTCAAAAAAAGCAATATTACTGGGTGCTAGCGGACTGATAGGCAATAACCTGTTGGTGCAATTACTGAATAACCCTAATTATAACCAGGTGCTGGCTATTGGGCGAAAAACGCTAAATATTGAACACCCAAAGCTAAAAGAACTGATTGTTGATTTTGATCATATAAATCAGTACGCGGCAGACATTACCGGAGATGTCGTATTTTGTTGCCTGGGTACCACAAATAGTAAAACCCCGGATAAAGTACAATACAAAAAGATTGATTACTGGTACCCTTTAGACATTGGCTCAATTGCACAAAACAATGGCGCTACTGCTTACCATTTGATCTCTTCAATGGGTGCGGATATCAATTCATCCTTATTCTATCCCAAAACCAAGGGTGAGGTAGAAAGAGATCTCAAGGCAATCCCCTTCAAAAGCATCTATATTTATCGCCCTTCGCTGCTTGACGGTGATCGTAAAGAAAAACGCAGTGCCGAAAAAATTATGATCGGCCTGATGCGTCTGCTCAACCCGCTTTTAATTGGTGGCTTAAAAAAATACAGGAGTATTAAAATTGAGACTGTAGCCTCGGCCATGCTTAAAGAATCGTTAACGGATAAAAAAGGTGTATTTATCTACACCTCAGATCAGATTCAGGCACTCGGGTAGATTTAAAAAAGATTCTTTTTCCCAAAAGCCCAGATCAGAAATGGCGACATTGCTTTTGCCCAGGTTTTTAATTCGTGTCTGCCTCCAACCATTTCATAATATGCGATATCATCGGGTCTTTTATAGCCTTTTTTCAAAAGTTCTTTGATCACATCAATGGTATCATCAATAGAATCGATAATGAAGTTTTTGTTCCTATCGGCAAGCTCATCTTCAGTTCCTGTCATCAGCCAGAACTTTAATTCAGGTTTAACCTCTGTATCCATAATGCGCTGATGCAAAATGCGATCGTTATCTGTATAACCGTCTTTAAGGTCTTTTTTACGCCACCAGAATGACCCAGAGAAAACACCAACAGCATCAAAATAGTTATCATTATTCCAGGCAATATCAAAAGCGGTTAACCCGCCAAGTGAGTATCCCGCAAAAGCACGTTTCCCATTTATAGGAAACTCAACTGTGGTCTGCACAAAAGGCATAAGTTCTTTAATAATGAAATCTGTATAAGACTGCGCTTTGCTGCCCCTGTCCTGAAAATCAGGTATACCGGCAACTCCGTACTCCTGTAAACGATCTTTGGAAGCTTTTATGGCCACAACTACCAGAGGTTCTATTTTGTTTTGCCCATACAGTGAGGTAAGCGTGTTTTGCAGCGCTAATTCTTCTGTATCCTGACCATCGTTTAGCAACAGCAGATTTAATTGTTCATTACCCAAAAGGTTGTCTGGAACAAAGATTTGAAGCTCTACTGTTCTTTTAAGGTATTTTGATGGTATGGTTTTTTCAGTTTTAATAACTTCCGGAAGTAATAGTGTAGTGTACATAGTTCAGCAATTTCCCTTTCTCTCAAATGCACTGCAAAAGTAATACTCTTAGCAAAAATTAAAATAACTGGCGTGTAATTTTATAGAAAACAACTATTTAGCGTAAGAAATAGGCAGGTTGCTTGCTTTTAACATTCTTTATTTCTTATCTTAAAGCATCTAAATTTTTGGGGGATGAAAGAGGAATATAAAAAGTGGCACAGCAATAACTTAAGTGCCGATTTTGAATTGCTCGCTTTTGGGCATAGCGGCTACCCTATCCTTCTTTTTCCTACCAGTATGGGACGATATTTTGAGAATAAGGACTTCAAAATGATCGAATCTATTCAGTGGTTTATAGATGAGGGGAAAGTTAAGGTATACTGTGTGGACAGCATTGATAGTTTAAGCTGGTACAACAAGAACATCCATCCGGCCGACAGGGTAAAAAATCATACTTTTTACGACAAATTCTTACTGGAAGAGGTCTCGACAATGGCTCGCCAGGAAACAGGACATGCTAAAATCATCACAGCCGGCAGTAGTTTTGGAGGATATCATGCCGCAAATTTTGCCTTCAGGCATCCATGGCTGGTCAGTCATCTGTTTAGCCTGAGTGGAGCTTTTGATATTAGGGCGCAATTGGACGGATTTTATAATGATGAGGTTTATTTTAATAATCCGGTAGACTTTTTACCAAACGACAATAATCCAGAGCTGTGGAACATGAAAATAATACTGGGCACAGCCGAAAGAGATATATGCAAGGCCGATAATGAACGATTGTCGCAGATATTAACCAATAAAGGAATTAATCATTGGCTGGATGTGAGGCAAAATGCAGATCATGACTGGCCGATATGGAGAAAGATGCTACCAGAATACCTATCACAATTATAATTTAACAAAAAACATCTAAAATAGATACCATGAAAAAAATCGGAATATTGTTCGGCAAAGAAAGATCTTTCCCCGAGGCTTTTGTAAAGCGCGTAAATGAGATTGCAGGAAAGGACATTAGCGCCGAATTTGTGAATATTGATAAGATATTTCAGGGCAAAGCGCTGGACTACGCAGTGATCATCGACAGGATATCTCAGGACGTTCCTTTTTATCGTTCTGCGCTAAAAAACGCAGCAATTACAGGAACCGCAGTAATAAATAACCCCTTTTGGTGGAGTGCAGACGAAAAGTTTTTTAATAATGCATTGGCCGTAAAGATTGGGGTGCCCGTACCTAAAACAGCTTTGATCCCTTCTTACGAACAACCTGATGATACATCTGACGAATCATTCAGCAACCTGGCATTTCCTTTAGATTGGGAGGCCATTTTTGAATATACCGGCTTCCCGGCATATATGAAACCTTTTGATGGCGGAGGATGGAAAGAAGTTTACAAGCTACATGATATTGAAGATTTTTTTGACAAGCATAGTCAGACAAAAAAGACAGTGATGATGCTTCAGGAAGAGATCGTTTTTGATGAATATTTTAGGTGTTATTGCATTGGGGGCAAATATGTCCGGATTATGCAATATGAACCACGTAATCCTTTTCATTTGCGTTACCAGGTAAACACACCTCCTTCGAGTGAGAAACTATTAAAAACCATTCATGACTATGTGATTAAACTGAATCAGTTTCTGGGTTATGACTTTAATACGGTAGAGTTCGCGGTACGCGATGGAATACCTTATGCTATTGATTTCTGCAATCCGGCACCGGACGCCGAAGTGACCAGCGTCGGTCAGGAGAATTTTGACTGGGTTGTTGAAACCGCTGCACAGTATGCTATAGAAAGAGCAAAGGCTCAAATTGACGGACAGGACAACTTAACATGGGGGGAATATGTTAAAGCCTCGGCAGCTGGACTACCGTTGGCTGGTAAAAGCAAAACCAGAAAAGCACCTGCTACAAAAAAATAATCTGGGATAAACAGGAGGGAATGAATTATGATGAATGAATTTACGCTTGGTGTAGAAGAAGAATACATGGTGGTTGATCCGGTAACCCGTGAACTTACCTCGCATGACCAAAAAATAGTTGAAGCAGCACAAAAAATACATAAAGATCAGGTTAAAGCTGAAATGCATCAGGCTGTTGTAGAAGTAGGAACAGGAATTTGTAAAAACACAGAGCAGGCACGTGCCGAAATCTCACAATTAAGGTATACTGTTTCTCAGCTGGCAGGCGAACAGGGCTTACGAATTGGTGCGGCAGGCACACACCCTTTTTCCCATTGGGAAAAACAGCTGATCACTGAGCATCCACGTTATAGTGAAATCGTAAATGAGCTACAGGAAGCTGCAAGATCTAACCTGATTTTTGGCTTACATGTGCATGTAGGTTTCCAATCCAGGGAGCTTGCCATTCATATTGCAAACCAGGTGCGCTATTTTTTACCACATGTATTTGCCCTGTCTACCAATTCGCCCTTCTGGGAAAGCAGGAACACCGGATATAAATCTTTTAGAACTAAGGTATTTGATAAATTCCCCAGAACCGGAATTCCAGATATTTTCAATAGCATTGAGGATTATGACAACTATGTCAAGCTGCTCATTAAGACCAATAGCATTGACAATGCCAAAAAAATATGGTGGGACATTAGGGTACACCCTTTCTTTGAAACCATAGAGTTCAGGATTTGCGATTGCCCGATGTTGATTGATGAAACCATGGCTTTTGTCGCATTATTTCAGGCGCTTTGTGCCAAGTTATATAAACTACGCCTGCAGAATATGAAATTTATTAGCTATTCCAGAGCGCTGATAAATGAAAATAAATGGAGGGCGGCCCGTTATGGCATTGATGGGAATCTAATTGATTTTGGTAAGGAAATGGAAGTAAACTGCCGAAATCTGATATTAGAGTTACTGGATTTTATTGACGATGTGGTAGATGATCTGGGCTGCAGGAATGAGATCAATTATGTACTTAAAATTCTTGAAAATGGAACCGGGGCAGACAGGCAATTGGCTGTTTACGAACAAAATGGTAACTTTGAGGCCGTAGTAGATTACATTACTACTCAAACATTAATTGGGGCTAAGCAGTGAGTATAATAGATAGAAATAAGATTAGGGTTGCCGTAATTGACATGAATAATGGAGTTACCAACCAGGGGATGCGTGGGATACAGGAAATCTTGTTGCACTATGGTACCGAGAATGATATTGATCTGGGGTATGATATTTTTGACTTGAGACAGCGCGGAGAGATCCCTGATGAGCATTACGACATCTATATTTCAAGTGGAGGACCCGGAAGTCCTTTTGATGGTGTGGGAGAGCAATGGGAGAATGACTTTTTTAACCTGCTAAACAAAATAGAACACCATAATAAGATCAGTCAACAGAAAAAACATGTTTTTTTAATTTGTCACTCTTTTCAAATGGCTTGCAGAAAATACCATGTTGGAGAAGTGATCAGAAGAAAATCTACCGCTTTTGGCATTTTCCCTGTTTTTTTAACTGAAGAAGGGGAAAATGATTTAATTTTTAATGGTTTACCCAATCCACTATATGCTGTTGACAGTCGTGACTGGCAGGTTATAAATCCTGAGGATGTGCTATTTTCCAACTCCCAGGCCAAGGTATTGGCTTTGGAAAAAGAAAGGCCGCATGTTGATTTGGAACGCTGCGTAATGTCGGTTCGTTTTACCAAGGAAATCGTTGGAACACAGTTTCATCCGGAGGCAGACCCTGTTGGCATGAAAATGTATCTGTTACAGGATGATAAGATGAAGACAATTACCGAGAGTTACGGCCAGGAAAAATATGAAGACATGCTGATAAGTCTGGACAATCCTGATCGGATTAAACTCACACAAAGTGTTATTCTGCCTAATTTTTTAACGGAGGCATTAAATGCCTTACAGGAAGCATAACATATGATTAGTAAATACAGAGACCAGTTTAATCGTTCTTTCTCAAAGGAGAAGTACAAAAGTTTTTTAAAAACGCTGGAATCTGGGTTAACAAGCATTCCTTTTAGGGTTGCCGAAACTCCTGTTTTTATTCCTTCAGATCTGCAGAGGAAACTAATTGATGCGGGTGAAGAAATCATCAAACTCATCAAACAGCCTAATTTTAAAGCGCTTACTAAAGCTGCTATTCCCCCAAATTGGAATGTCCCAAATGAAAATGAACACCCTCATTTTTTAACTTTCGATTTTGGGATATGCAAAGATGCAAATGGTCTGCTGACCCCAAAGCTTATTGAAATGCAGGGCTTCCCCTCCTTATATGGATTTCAGCCTGAGCTAGGGAGCGTTTATAAGGAGTCGTATGAATTGCCTAAGGACTTAACTCCGTTTTTTAATGGATTTGACCAGCAAAAGTACATTAGCCTACTTAAAAAGGTAATTATTGGCGATTACGCACCCCAGCAGGTCGCACTGATGGATATTGATGCACCGAATCAAAAAACAGCCATTGATTTTTTAATTACCCAAAAATATTTAGGTATAAAAATTCTGAGCCTTACAGATATCTTTAAAGAAGGGAATGCGCTATTCTATAAAGAGGAAGGAAAAAAAGTACAGTTAAAAAGAATTTACAACCGACTGATTTTTGATGAAGTTGAGGATAAAACAGATCTTTTTAAACAAAGCTTTGATCCCAGGTCGGAGATTGATGTGGAATGGATAACACATCCAAACTGGTTTTACAGGATCAGTAAATATACAATGCCTTTTTTGGAGAGCGAATTTGTACCAGAAACTCATTTTCTGGATACTTTAACCGAAACACCTTCAGATCTTGAAAACTATGTTTTAAAACCTTTGTTTTCTTTTGCAGGTATGGGTGTAATTATTGATGTAACAAAAGCAGACATAACTGAAATTAAAGATCCGAAGAATTGGATACTTCAGCGAAAGGTTGTTTATGAGCCTATTGTGCAATCGCCGGATGGTGGGGTAAAAGTGGAAATCAGATTGATGTATTTATGGGCGGATGACCAGGAGCCCCAGTTATGTATTAATTTGGCACGCTTAAGCAGAGGTAAGATGATTGGAGTGAGATACAATAAAGACTTTGATTGGGTTGGTGGTACGATTGGGCTCATGGAAAAGTAAATTTACAATTAACAGACCTGCGAGAGGCAGGCATTAACTAATTTTGGGATATGGATATTCAGACTATTCTGGTAATTATACTCTTTGCGGGCGCAGTATTTTATGTTGGCCGCATCGTTTATCGCTCAATAGCCCCTAAGAATGGCGGCTGTGGTTCAAACTGCAAGTGTGGTGTAGATTTTTCCAATGTTAAAATAGACAAGAAATAGATTTCATCTATGACAGCCTTACTGGAACCATTTAAAACGTATTTAAAAAACAAGGTAGCGATAACTGATCAGCAGTTTGGCCTGATTTCTGACAAACTTAAAGTAAAAACCTTCGATAAAAATGAGATGATCCTGATGAAGGGCGAAGTTTTATCCCATGGCTTTTTTGTTTTAAGTGGTCTGCTGCGCAGTTATTCAATAGATAGTAAGGGGAAAACACACATTATTCAATTTGCCCCCGAACAATGGTGGCTTTCCGAACGTAATGGGATGTTCAATGAGGCGTCAGAATTTTTTATTGATGCCATTGAGCCTACCACAGCTATTGCAGTGAACAAGGATTTTATGAATGATGCTGCAAAGCATGTTCCCTGCATGAGTGACCTGAATAGTACCATGCTCAATAATTCCATCAGGTTTATGCAGAAAAGGATCAATATGCTTTTAAGTGCTACAGCCGAAGAACGCTACCTGAATTTTATAAAATTATATCCAAATCTTACATTAAGAGTGCCACAGTGGATGATTGCCTCTTATTTAGGCATTACACCTGAATCGTTAAGCAGGGTTCGTAAAGACTTGGCTCATAAGCATTTTAAACCTTAGTATTTTCTTATCATAGGTCAATGTGAGGCCAAACATCTGGTTGTAATTTTGTGTTGTAATTAAAGAACAACTTAAAAAAACAATATTATGGCAACTACACAATGGGTTTTAGACCCGACCCACAGCGAACTACAATTTAAAGTTAAACATTTAATGATTACTACTGTAACCGGTAGTTTGCACTTAATCAGCGCGACATTAACTTCTGAAGGTGATGATTTCGAAAACGGAAAGGTTACTTTTGAAGGGGAGACCGCATCTATCAATACCGGAAATGCTGACAGAGACAATCACTTAAAAAGTGCTGATTTCTTTGATGCAGAAAATTTCCCTAAAATCACTTTTGAATCTACCTCATTAACAAAAGATGGTGATGATTACATTTTAAACGGAAATCTGACTGTTAAAGGTGTTACTAAATCAGTAGAATTGAATGCTGAATTTGGTGGTATCGCAACTGACCCATGGGGCAATACAAAAGCTGGTTTTACAATAAGTGGTAAAATAAACAGAACTGATTTTGGTTTAACATGGAATGCGGCATTAGAAACTGGTGGTGTTATGGTGAGTGAGGCCGTTAAAATAGCGGGTGAATTACAGTTTGTAAAACAAGCCTAAACAATTAAAACCAAGCATCCATAAAAAATTAAGGAGACAAATGGAAGCAAAAACTAAAACGGTGTCGGCCATTTTAAATGCGCCGGCACCTCATATGGTTGGCGATGGCTTTAGGGTGCACAATTTTTTCCCGAAAGGTTATAAAATTAAAATGAGCCCATTCTTTTTGCTGGATTATAACGCCCGGATAGAATTCTCAGCACGTAATGAACCCAGAGGTGTAGGCGTTCATCCCCATCGAGGATTTGAGACGGTAACCATTGCGTATCATGGCGCAGTTGCACATCATGACAGTGCAGGTAACAGCGGTGTAATTTATCCTGGTGATGTTCAATGGATGACCGCTGGAAGTGGGATATTACATAAAGAATATCACGAAGAACAGTTCAGTAAAAAAGGGGGAGCCTTTCAAATGGTTCAGCTGTGGGTGAATTTACCTGCAAAAAATAAAATGACCTCCCCAAAGTACCAGGATGTAAAGCATAGCGATATCGCAAAGTTCAATCTGGAGAATGGAGCCGGTGAAATTGAGGTAATTGCAGGTGAATACAACCGGATCAAGGGATCTGCAAGTACCTTTACCCCATTAAATTTATTCAATGCCCGATTAAATGAAGGAGGCAAAGCATACTTTAATTTTCCTGCAGGGCACAATACGGGTTTTGTAATTATAGAAGGTCGTGTAAAAATTAATGGTGCTGAAATTGCCAAAGCCGATCAGTTCGTTCATTTCAAAAATGACGGCTCGGTAATAGAAGCTGAAGCTTTAGAAAACAGCATCATTCTGGTCTTAAGCGGCGAGCCGATCAATGAACCAATTGCGCAATACGGGCCTTTTTTAATGAATAAGCCAGAAGAGATACAGCAAGCGATAAATGATTACAACCAGGGTAAATTTGGATACCTTGACGAATAATATCTATTTTATTGATTTTTAAGAAACCGGAAAGCTTTACAGTCCTCTGGTTTCCTATTTTCTATTTTTCTATCAGGCATACCGCATAGGCGACAACGCCCTCTTCCCTACCAATAAAGCCCATCTGTTCATTGGTGGTCGCTTTTATAGAAATATCATCAACGGACATTCCAATTGCCTCTGCGATATTCTTTTGCATTTGGGGAATATGGGGATTAATTTTTGGCGCTTCCAGGCAAAGCATTGCATCGATATTGCCAATTTGCCATCCCTTATCCTGAAGAAGCTTTACGCTTTCCTTCAGCAGGATCACACTGCTTATTCCTTTCCACTGAGGATCGGTATTCTTAAAATGGAAGCCAATATCTCTTAAATTTGCAGCACCTAACAACGCATCGCAAATTGCATGGAGCAAAACATCCGCATCGGAATGACCAAAAGCGCCTTTATGATGTTCCAGATTAACTCCGCCTACTACAAATGGGTGATTATCCTTTAACTGATGCACATCGAACCCAAACCCTACTTTAATTTTCATTTGTTTATTTGTGTTGTTATATATTGTTATTTGGCATCGCCAAAATTGAAAAGCAATGTAAAACGTATTGTATTTGCCAACGGACTCTTTTGTGCATTGGCCGCCAGATACGCAAAATCGATATTGAAAACATTGTATTTTAATCCGGCACCAAGGGTAAAATATCTTCTATCTCCCTTTTGCGGGCTTTCATAAAAATACCCGGCTCTTAAGGCAAACTGCTGATTGTACCAATACTCAACACCCGCGGCGATATTAATCTCCCTTAATTCTTCTGAAAAACCTCCCGGGGCGTCGCTAAATGAGCCAAATATTCCAGATGGCACCGAGCGATCAGGATCCTTACCCGCCAGGATCCTTCCGTTTTCATCATATATCGGCTGAGTTGGTACCAGAAGTTTATTAAAATCAAGCGCAAAAGTAAACTGATTGTAATCGTCGATTAAAAAGGTTGAGGCTCCTCCTATTTTCAAGTTTGTTGGCAGAAAATTCTTTTCTCCACCCTGTACGTAGCTGATTTTTGTTCCAATATTTGAGATGTTCACTCCGGCCGAGAGGATCGCATCTTTACCCAGGAAAATAGCCGGTTTTTTGTAATAGGCAGAAACATCAACAGCAATTGCTGAACCCGCCTGAGTTTGCTGTCCGGCTGCAAACTGACCGGACAACAGATTGGAATAAATGTATCTTAATGATGTACCCAATGAAAATGAGCTACCAAATCTTCTGGCATAGGTAACATCCCAGGCAAGCTCATTTGGACTATACACGCCAAGATCTTGCTGATTAATATCTACAAACTGTATTTCCCCTAATGAAAAATACCTTAAAGAGCTCCCGAGCGTACTCTGGTCATTAAGTTTGTAAAAACCACTTAAATAGGCCAGGTTAATATCAGGGACCAGGCTTTTTAACCAAGGGCTATAAGATGCTGAAAATCCGTATGGCTTATCTAAGAAAGCTAATTTAGAAGGGTTTATGCTCATTGCATTTGCATCTGGAGCAATTGCAACACCAGCATCTCCCATCCCTCCGATTCGGGCATCAGGAGTAATCAACAAGAAAGGTACCGCTGTAATGATATTATTGGGAACACTTCCATTTGTTTGGGTACCGGGCTGTACTTCCTGAGCAAACAGTCCTACAGCAACTGTTACCAGTGAAAAAATGCTTAATGCAATTTTTACAGCGTACCTCAAATTCATTCCTCTCGTATAATTAATACTATTGCACGCAAGTTAACATAGTGCTGCTAAATTTCAAAGGATTCCGCCTGTTTGCAGCGCATTTGAATAAGATCCTGCCTGGAATTTCTATTCGGAGATAATTTGTTTCAGTTTGATAAAAAAGTTTTTTTGGAGCGAACATGTTTTTTTGTGTAGTTTTAACCTTTAGAGTAACTATTTGCGCAATCCAATGAAAAAATCATACCTATACTCGCTTGCATCTCTTGTACTTGTAGCCTCACTTATCTCCTGTAAATCTAAATCAGGAACTTCGGACAAGACCGGACTGGCCTATAATAAAAAGGAATATGGAGGATTTCAGGTTAATAATAAATTCAAAAGAGGACCTGGTCCCGGCCTGGTCGAAATTGAAGGTGGTGTTTTTGTAATGAGTGGCAGCGCAATAAATGTTGCAGGGCAAGAACTAAGTGATTACAATCATAAAAGAGAAACCACTGTTTCTTCTTTTTATATGGATGAAACGGAAGTTTCGAACACGAACTGGCTGGAATATCTAAATTGGATAAGAACCAATTATCCAACTGATTACGAATACTATTATAACGAAATACCCGATACCTTGGTTTGGCGAAGGCCGTTATCATACAACGAACCTTATGTAGACAACTATTTAAGACATCCTGCTTACCAGGATTACCCTGTAGTTGGTGTTACCTGGGAACAGGCGTCAAGGTATTGCGACTGGAGAACTGACCGGGTGAACGAGTTGCTGCTCAGGGATCAGGGCTATATGACGAGCTTTAAAGACATAAACGGGGATACCAGAAATGGGGTTGCCGAGGCAAGCGAAAGACCGACAGCGCCTTTTAATACGGAAACTTACCTGAGCGGCCAGCATAATGATAAAGGTAAAAAAGCGATGAAAGACCTAAGCCCTACCAGTACTAAAGCTGCCGACGCAGGCGCAAATGGGAACAAAGGGGCAACCAGAACGGTAAGACTGGAAGATGGCATTTTAAAGCAACCGTATCGCCTGCCAACTGAAGCCGAATGGGAATATGCTGCACTGGGATTAATTGGCAATACGGAGTACGAAAACATTCATGAAAACAAAATTTATCCATGGAATGGACTGGGTTTAAGTTCTGCAAAGAAAAAAACCCGCGGTTTAATATTAGCCAACTTCAAAAGAACAAAAGGTGATTACATGGGTGTTGGAGGTTCTTTAAATGACAAAGGTGGCCTAACCGTTCCAGTGAGATCTTACATGCCAAATGATTTTGGCTTGTACAACATGGCCGGAAACGTAAATGAATGGGTTGCTGATGTTTATCGGTCCAAAACTTTTGAGGCTGCCGATGCATTTAACCCTTACAGAGGAAACTTTTATGAAGATAAAAAAATAGCAGACCCCAGTACTGGAAGGATAGAAATAGATAAACATAACCGACCTGTGATGACTGCAGCTGTATCGGCAAGAAAACAAACATGGGCAGAAAAACAAGCTGCTGCGAGCAAACCTGCGGACTCTGTTAATACTTATGCCGATCAAAGAGGGTACCGTGACCAGGCTAATAATGACCTGTATGGGGAAATTACACTGATTACCGATAAGTCGAGAGTATACAAGGGTGGATCATGGGATGACCAGGCAATGTGGTTAAATCCTGCAACCAGACGATTCCTTCAACAGGATGAATCAACAGCCGACATTGGTTTCAGATGTGCAATGACCATGCTTGGCGCCTCTGAAATTAGATCTGTGGGGAAACCGCAATTCAAGACTAAACCGCAAAAGGCTTTTAGAGCTGGTAAGAGATAAAAATTCTAATCATGATATAAACAAAAATGGGAGCCACGTATAGCTCCCATTTTTGTTTATTGAAATTGTATCAATATTTCATTTTTCTCTACCTTATCTGCCTTATTGATGAGGATCTTTTTAATCCTCCCGGCAGCTGGAGATTTAATGACGTTTTCCATTTTCATGGCCTCCAGTACCAGTAAGCTGTCTCCTTTGCTTACCTCTTGTCCCTCAGTCACCAGAACACTCAAAACCAGGCCTGGCATAGGGGCTTTAATTTCACTAACCTTACTGGCCAAAGCACTATCCATACCCAATTGTCTGAGCAGTTGATCATATTGATCTTCCATTTGGATAGTATAGGTAGTTCCATTGACCTTGATGACACTCGTTTTATCAGCCTTGCTTTGGGAAACTACCTCTATGTTGTATGATTGATTATTATAGATCACGTGAGTATGGTTATCACCCAAATTTCTTGAATCTAAAATTACTTCCAAACCATCAACACGCATTGAATTATTGTTTATTTCAATATTGAAATTGTAATGTTCGTTGACTTTTACCTTCATGACTATTGTGTTAATGCGTACTGAATTAAGTTTGCGCCCATTTTAAGCGCGCTGGAGCGCTTATCCTGAGTATCGCCGGGGTAAGTTCCATAATCCTCCCATCCATTGCCCAAATCGCATTCATAAGTATAATAACAAACGATGCGTCCTTCCCAGGTTAATGCAAAACCCTGAGGTCTTTTATTGTCGTGTTCATGGATCTTAGGCAGGCCATTGGGAAACTTAAATTTTTGATTGTATATCTGATGGTTGGCGGGTAATTCTGTGAATGCTAATTCAGGGAATACTTTCTTCATTTCCTTACGGATAAACTTATCCAGCCCGTAATTATCATCAATATGTAAGAAGCCCCCACCCATTAAATATTTGCGGAGGTTACTGGCTTCGGCATTGCTAAAAACTACATTTCCATGTCCTGTAAGGTATACAAATGGGTAATTAAACAATTCGGCACTTCCAACCTCAACAATTGCCTCCTGTGGGGCAAAGTTTGTTTGTAGGTTCTTGTTACAAAAGTCAATAAGATTGGGAAGTGCGGTTCTGTTGGCATACCAATCGCCACCACCATTATATTTTAGTTTTGCTAATTTATAAGTAGGAGCATAAAAGCTTGAGCATATCAAAATTATTCCGGCAAAAAAAAGAGGCTTGAGTTTCATCGATTTAAGTAATTCACTTCAAAACAGGCTGCCAAAGCAGCAGTCTCTGTTCTTAGTCGTGTATTACCTAAAGTTAATGGTTTATAGCCATTTTGCAAAGCCAAATCAATTTCCATAGGTGTAAAATCACCTTCTGGTCCGATCAGTATAGTGTAATCCTGATGGGGTTCAGCAATTTGACTGATATACTGTCTGGAAGACGCATCAATGCAATGCGCGATCATCTTATTAGTGGTATTTTCTATTTTTAAGAAATCGGAAAAGTTTATCTGAGGATTAATTATGGGGTGATAGGCCTGAAGTGATTGCTTAACAGCTGCCGTAACTACTTTGACCAGACGATCTTCTTTAACTACACGACGCTCCGAGCGATCACAAATGATTGGCGTAATCTCTTCAATCCCTATTTCTGTTGCCTTTTCCAGAAACCATTCTAACCGGTCAATGTTTTTAGTGGGTGCAACAGCAATATGCAGAGCATGGTTCCGTTTGTTGTAGTTATGGGTTGCTTCCAGAACTTTTAGCTCAACATTTTTCTTTGTCTGGCCTGAAATTGCGGCTTTGTAAAGTCCTCCAACGCCATCAATGAGGTAAACTTCGGCACCAATAGCTAACCTTAAAACTTTTACGCAATGCCTGCTTTCATCTTCATTTAAGACATATTCATCAGAAGTGATGTCTGGTGTATAAAAAACATGCATTGCAAAGTAGATTAATGATTGTCGACCATATCGCTCTTGCTAATCACGAGCTCCAGCTTTATGGTTTCTATATTCTGTTCTGTTTTCTTTAAAATCGTAAATAAATAACCATAACATTCTTCGCTATCTCCCACTTCAGGGATCTTTCCAAATGCATGAGAGACAAGCCCTCCTATTGTATCAAAATCCTCATCTTCGGGTAGATCATGGGGTAAATGTTCATTTACATCATAAACTGTTGCATAAGCATTAATGATGAACTCTGTATCGGATATTTTTTCAACAGTTGGTTTTTCCTCATCATACTCATCCTGTATCTCACCGACAATTTCTTCTACAATGTCTTCCAGGGTTACCATTCCTGCTGTACCGCCGAATTCATCAATGACGATGGCAATTTGAATGCGCTTCTGTTGAAGTTCACTTAGCAGGTCATTTATTTTCTTTGTTTCAGGTACAAAATATGGCTTCCGGATAATATCACTTAAAGACCATTCTTTATTGCCAGCCAATAATGGGAGAATATCCTTTGCGTGTACAATTCCTATAATCTTATCAATGATGTCATCATAAACAGGCATTCTTGAATATCCTTCGCCGATTATTGTTTCTACTACTTCCTGTGTAGGTGTAGACAATTCAATTCCAGAAATTTTAGTTCTTGGAACCATAACATTTTTAACAACACGTTCATTAAAATCGAAAACGTTTTTAATCAGTTCGTGTTCATTGGTATCCAGCGCGCCACTTTCTTTACCCTGATCCAATAAATAATACAGTTCTTCTGTACTGTGTACTGATTCGTGCCCGCCGACACTGGAAATACCGAACATCTTAAGGATTACATTTGCCAAGCCGTTCAAAACCCATATAAAAGGTCTGAATAACCAATAGAATGCCTGAAGCGGCACAGCAATGAATAATGTTGTAGCTACAGGTCTTTGTATGGCTACCGACTTTGGCGCCAGCTCTCCAAATACGATGTGCATTACTGTAATAAACAGAAATGCAATAAACGTAGATATAGAGGTAATGTAAACTTCAGATAAATTAAAGTTAATCAGCGCATCATGAACAATGTTATGCATCACAGATTCACCGACCCAACCCAAACCAAGAGAGGCAAGGGTAATACCCAGCTGTGTTGCGGCTAAATAGCCATCAAGATGCTGGGTAATGTATTTTGCGATATTTGCAACCCTACTTCCGGATTTCGCTTTAATTTCAATTTGCGAGGCCCTAACCTTTACAATTGCAAATTCTGCTGCAACGAAAAATCCGTTCAGCGCTACTAAGAAGAATGTTAAAAATATCTTGAGACCTTCCATTAAGAATTCTTATTTCTAAACTTTTCGTCATAGAGAGCAATGCCTTCTTGTATGACTTTATGTGCATATCTTACACCCAATAGATGTTCGATAGTTACTTTCTTTTCTTCCAACGCTTTATAATCCTGGAAAAACTTAACTATTTCTTTCATGGTATGCGGAGGCAGGTCAGCCAAATCATTAATGTAATTAACCGACATATCGTTTTTAGCTACCGCAATGATTTTATCATCTTGCTCGCCATTATCTACCATATGCATGACGCCAATAACTTTCGCTTCAATAATTGATAATGGATAAACATCCACTGAGCATAACACCAAAATATCAAGAGGGTCATTATCATCGCAATAAGTTTGCGGAATAAACCCATAATTTGCCGGATACATTACCGAAGAGAACAGTACTCTATCTAATTTAATCAAATTAGACTCTTTATCAATTTCATATTTCGCTTTCGAACCTTTTGGAATTTCTATAATGGCATTAACAATTTCTGGTAAGTTTTCGCCTGGAGAAACGCTGTGCCAAGGATGATGATCGTAATTATTCATTTTTTATTTTATTGTTCTGTATTTGTTGTTTCTTTATCTGTGCTATTTACCACCTTCTTTTTCACAAACGTAATGATAAGAGGAATGGTTGTAACAATAATAAAGCCTATAATTATGTATAATAAGTAATCGGTTATTTCTTTTTCAAATCTTTTACCTAAGAAATAACCAAGCAAAGTTAAGGAAGCTATCCATAATATTGCACCTGCAATGTTATATAATGCAAATCTCTTAAAATCGAGTTTAACTACGCCAGCAAAAATCGGGGCAAAAGTTCTAACGATCGGAACAAATCTTCCCATTATTAAAGCAAAAGCGCCCTGTTTGTTGTAATATTCCTCGGCAGCTTTTAAATAACGCTTTTTAAAGAAGAAAGTATCCTTTCTATGATAGAGTACCGGGCCAGTCTTTCGACCAAACCAATACCCGGTAAAATTACCTGAAATGGCGGAAAGGCATAAACCCAGGATAAGCACGTATATATTTACATCCAACTTTCCTGTTGCTACAAACATGCCTGCAAGAAATAAAAGGTAATCGCCTGGTAGGAAGAAGCCAAAAAATAAACCGGTTTCAGCAAAAATAACGAACATTACAACATAAAAACCACCTTCTTTAAGTAATTTTTCAGGGTCGATAAAATGCTGTAATGAGGTCCAGAAATCTTGCATAGTTCAATTACTCGTAAAACTACAAATAATTATCTAGAGAAATGGTTATATCAAATTTAAAATTACCGCAGGGTATACCCCTAGAAATAATGTAATTACAACTGAAAAAACCAATACTGCTTTGTATTGAATCGGCACTTCCAGTTCAATTTCATTACCCTCTTTAAAGTACATTGCTACGATTACTTTAAAATAATAATAGAAGCCAACCAAGGCATTTAAAATAGCAAATGCAACAAGAAGGATCTGATACTCTCCCATCACATTCAGAAACATTAAATACTTCCCGATGAATCCTGCTGTTAGCGGTATACCTGCCAGCGATAACATCGCTATTGTCAGCACCAACGCAGTTAGTGGATTTCGTTTAGCCAGGCCGTTAAAACTGTCAAAATGATCATTACCTGTTTTCTGTTTAACCATAATCAGGACGGCAAACGCAATGATACTGGCAAAGGTATAAGCTGCTGCATAAACCAATACATTATTTGATGAGTTTGCAGACAGTGTTACCAATGAAAACAATAGGTAACCTGCATGAGATATACTTGAATATGCAAGCATTCTTTTAAAGTTCTTTTGAAATAAAGCGGTAACATTTCCAATAAACAACGTAATACAAACAATTGCGATTAGTGGTGGCAGCCAGAAGTCATGTAAAGGAGCAAAAGTATCAGCAAACAGGCGTAAAAAAGCAGCAAAACCCGCAGTTTTCACCACTGTAGACATAAAGGTTGTAATCAAAGTTGGTGCACCCTCATATACATCAGGCGTCCAAAAGTGAAACGGTGCAGCTCCTATTTTAAAGCTTAATCCAATTAACATCAGGATTACGCCCGGATAAAACATTGGAGAGATTGATTTGTAATTGCCTACTAAATATTGATTAATTGTCTCCAAATCAAACGAACCTGTAGCACCATAAATCAAAGTGATACCAAATAGCAAAAATCCTGTTGAAAATGCCCCCATTAAAAAGTACTTCAACGAAGCTTCGTTAGATGCAAAGTTATTTTTCCGAATACCGGCAAGTATATATAAACAAACAGACATGATCTCGATACCAATAAACAACATTGACATGTTCTTGTAAGAAATCATGATGATGATACCCGCCAGCGCAAATAATATTAGCGTGAAATATTCAGCAATATTTTCACTATCAGCTGCAAAATAATTTTGTGTAAGTAGAAACACAAATAATGTACCCAGGATGGTTATACCTGAAAAAGCCAATGCAAAGTTATCCATCTGCATCATACCAAAATAGGTCTGATTAGTGTTCCATGAAGTAGCAACAAAAGCCAGTGAAATAAGCAATCCAATAAGAGTAATGGGTAATAATGCTTTTTTAGCCTTAAACAAACCTGCGTAAAGCACTACTAAAGCTGTAACAGTAATTGTTATTATGATATTCATTTGCTTAGTTTACCGATGTTAATTTTTGTGTTACTTGTTCTATTAAATGCTGTACTGATGCCTCAGACAATTGCAGAATTGGTTTTGGATAAACGCCTAATACAATAATTAGTGCGCAAATGATGTACAGTACTATCCTTTCCGAACCTTTAACGTCTGTAAAGGTAATCGTTAAATCGTTCGTTTTACCCAGCATAATGTTCTGGTACATTCTGAACATATAAACTGCCCCGAATATAATTGTTAATCCTGCAAAAACAGCTAACCAGCTATTGTACTGATACACGCCTATCAGCAACAGGAATTCTCCTATAAAGCCGTTGGTTCCAGGTAATGCAACCGTTCCAAGAACGATGATCAAAGCAGTAATTGCCAATATTGGCGCCTGTTTCGCGATTCCGCCTAATTCGCTTATTCTATTTGTTTTCAAACGGCTTGAAATAATGTCAAGGACAAAAAATAATCCCACTACATTGACACCGTGACTAAGCATCTGAATCATTGCACCCTGCATACCTTGCGTATTCAAAGCAAAAATACCTGCACTGATTAAGCCAACGTGTGCAATTGAAGAATAAGCCACCAAACGCTTTGCGTCTTTTTGCATAAAGGCGATGATTGATGCATATACTATTCCTACAACAGACAGTATGATTGCTACATGTCCCCAATCCTGAACTCCCGAGGGAACGATAGGCAATAACCACCTGATAACCCCATAAATACCCATTTTTAGCATTATACCCGCCAATAACATGGTACCGGCAGCAGGAGCTTCGGTATACGTATTTGGCTGCCAGGTATGGAATGGGAACACAGGCATCTTAATTGCAAAAGCAACAAAAAACGCCCAAAATATCCAACCCTGTTGTGTTGAATCCAAATTAAGATTATAGAAAGCCTGGATATCAAAATTATGCGCAGGGTTCTGTAAGTACAGATAAATCAACCCCAAAAGCATAAATAACGAACCCGCAATGGTATACACAAAGAATTTCATATTTACCTTAATACGATCCTTTCCGCCCCAAACTGCACAGATAAAGTAAATCGGAATTAATGCCGCTTCCCAACCAATATAGAACAAGAAAGCATCCAGGGACGTAAATACGATTAACAGTCCGCTTTGCATGAAAAGAATTAACCCAAAGAATGCATTTGCGCTTTTGTAGCTATGCTGGTAACTTGCCAATATGATTAATGGTATTAACACGTTGGTCAATATTATGGTAATCATACTTATTCCGTCGACACCCGCGTGGAAATTGATCCCAAGATCATGAATCCAGGAGTAGTTTACCACAAATTGGGTAGTGGCATCTGGGGTAAAATTACATACCATCGCCAATGCCAAACCTAAAGAGACAATTGCCGAAACCAATGCCACATGCTTTGCTGCATTTCCGGAAAGAGCGGTAACCAAGGCGCCTAGCAATGGTAAGAATATAAGAAGTAGTAAAAGTTGTTCCATTATCTTTTCTTGAACGATCTTTTATAGAGATAAATAAGTATACAATAACAATGAGATGATTCCTACCACCATCATAAAAATATAAAACCCAACATTGCCGGATTGTATTAAGCGTAAACCTTTACTGGCTTCGGTAGTTCCCCAACCTAAGCTGTTGACGATACCATCAACAATCTTATTGTCTACAATTTTGTAGAAGAATACTGAAATTGCATCCAAAGGTTTTCTAATTAATGCATCATATACCTCATCAAAATAGAATTTATTGTAAGATAAGTTTGCAAGTACAGAACGTTTGGCTTCATCTGGAGCAGGTATGTGATTTTGTTTGATGTATTTGCCATATGCAACTGCAATAGAGATTAAAACACCAACAACAGACACTGCCATAAGGATATATTCAGTAGCATGATCCGGTGATTCGCCAGTATGCTTAATTACCGGAGAAAGCCAATGTGATAGCCAATGATTTCCGCCCAAAGCCTCAGGCACACCGATGATACCACCAACGGCAGACAATACCGCCAACACGATCAAAGGAATTGTCATTGACTTAGGTGATTCATGAATTTTTTCTTCGGCATGATGAGTTCCGCGATATTTACCGTAAAAAGTAAGGAACAACATCCTGAACATATAAAATGCTGTAAGAAATGCGCCAAACACTGCGATGCCCCACATTACTTTATCGTGCAGGTATACATGTGCCAAAATCTCATCTTTAGAGAAAAATCCAGAAAAAGGAGGAAGCCCTGCTATCGCAATGGTACCAATAAGCATTGTGATAAAAGTTACAGGTAGTTTTTTGCGTAACCCACCCATATGTCTCATGTCTTGCTCGTGATGTAAGGCATGAATAACAGATCCTGCACATAGGAACAATAATGCTTTGAAGAATGCGTGAGTAATCACGTGGAAGAAAGCTCCGTTATATGCGCCAACACCTAAACCTAAAAACATATATCCTAATTGCGACACAGTAGAATAAGCAAGTACTTTTTTGATATCAGTTTGTGTGAGTGCAATAATTGCTGCTACAATAGCAGTAGCAAGGCCAACAATTGCAATTACATGTTGAATTAACGGGGCCAAATCAAATATCAGGTTAGATCTGGCGATCATGTAGATACCAGCAGTAACCATTGTTGCAGCATGTATTAAAGCCGAAACAGGTGTTGGTCCGGCCATCGCATCAGGTAGCCATGTAAAAAGAGGTAGCTGAGCAGATTTACCACACGCCCCGATAAATAACAACAGTGCAATAAGTGCTATAGTCGTGTTTCCGGGAAGCATATTTGCGGCCTGAGGAAATATTTTAGAAAACTCAACACTTCCGAAAGTAGTGAAGATAAAGAATACACCCAGCAAAAAGCCCAAATCACCGATACGGTTCATCACAAAAGCCTTTTTAGCTGCAGAAGCATAGCTACTGTTTGTATACCAAAACCCGATTAGCAGGTAAGAGCATAACCCAACCCCTTCCCATCCAATGAACATTACGATGTAGTTTGATCCCAATACCAGTAAAAGCATAAAAAAGATAAACAGGTTCAGGTAGCTAAAAAACTTACCGAAGCCTTCATCGCTATGCATATATCCGATTGAATAGATATGGATCAGAAAACCTACTCCGGTAACGATAAGTAGCATTATAGCACTTAAAGGGTCTACCAGAAAAGATACTGGAATATGTAACGCGCCTGCATTTATCCAATCAAAAAGAAAAATTTCATGAGATTTATTTGCGTCTGCACCTAAGGCCAGAAATATACCAACACTGATCGCAAAAGAAACAAAAATAACACTGCTTCCTATAAAACCAATAAGGCTTTTAGATAATGTGTTTCTTCCCAAACCATTGATTATAAAACCAATCAGAGGAATCAACGGAACCAGCCAAACTAAATCTATTATCATTTTTTATCTATACTTAATATTACCACTTAAGGCGATTCAACACATTTATATCTACTGACTGTGTATTTCTATACACCATCACAATAATACTTAAGCCCACTGCAACCTCTGCAGCAGCTAACGCCATTATGAAAAACACAAACACCTGTCCGGATGGATCATTGTTATGTACGGAAAAAGCCGTTAGCAGTAAATTAACCGCATTTAGCATCAATTCAACCGACATAAATATCACTATGGCGTTTCTGCGGGTTAATACTCCAATAACGCCAATGGTGAAAATAATAGCACTTAGCCAGATGTAGTGGTTAAGTGGTACTCCCTGCAATTGTTGAGTCATGTTCTCCACTATACTTTTTCTTTTTTAGTTAACAATACTGCACCAACCATCGCAGAAAGCAATAAGATTGATGAAAGTTCAAACGGCAGCATAAAAGGGCCGAACAATTCCTTACCCAGATTTTTCAGTAAGCCCAAATTAGGATTTCTTAAAATCACTGGGTCGGACACTGCAGTAGCCTTTAGAGATCCAACTAAAGTTACCACAAGACAGCATCCTGCTATAACACCGACCACTTTTACCGCTCCTGATTTTAACGGCTCGTTATCCTTATTGAGGTTCAGCAACATTAGCACAAAAAGGAATAGAACCATAATTGCACCCATGTAAACAATGAAGTTTACCACGGCCAAAAATTGTGCGTTTAACAGAATGTAGTGAACCGTAAATGTGAAGAATGTAACAATCAGATAAAGCACACTATGCACCGGGTTCTTTGAGAAAATAACCATCAGTGAAAAGATCACGCTTAATGTTGCTACGAAATAGAATACTGAAGTACCCATTATCTATGTTTAAACTGTTTAAAATTACTATTTATTCAATGGTTGCTCTACCAACTTGTCTTTCCCGTAAATAAAATCTTTACGAAGATAGTCAGCAGGTACGATTGGGCCATCTAAGTAGATTGCCTCTTTTGGACAAGCTTCTTCACATAAACCACAGAAAATGCAGCGCAACATATTAATTTCATATACTGCAGCATACTTCTCTTCCCTATAGAGTTCCTTTTCTTCAGGCTTACGTTCTGCAGCGATCATTGTGATTGCCTCAGCAGGACACGACAGCGCACACAAGCCGCAGGCAGTGCAACGCTCCCTTCCCTGCTCATCTCTTTTCAAAGAATGCATACCTCTAAAGTTGGTTGAGAATTCTCTTTCTACTTCAGGGTATCTTATTGTAGCCTCTTTTTTAAACAGGTGGCTAATTGTAACAGACAAACCTTTGGCTATTGCAGGCAGATACATGCGTTCTGCAAACGTTAATGGCTTTTGTTCTAATACTTTCTTTTTACTGGTTAATGGTTCCATTAAACCTCCTTATTATTTATCCGCTAACGCGGGTAGTTAAAACTTTTCAATTATTGCAATCACAATACCTGTGATAATGATGTTAGCTATAGCCAAAGGAATTAACCCCTTCCAGCCAAGGTGCATCAGTTGATCATAGCGGAAACGAGGGATTGTCCAACGTACCCACATAAAGAAAAATATGAATGCGAATATTTTTATAAAGAATACAAACGTTCCAATCAGCGGGCCGATAACCGGTCCAGTATGTAACAATACCCAATCCATGCCCGGATAGTTATATCCTCCAAAATAAAGGGTAGCCATAACTGCCGATGACACAAACATATTGATGTATTCAGCAAATAGGTAAAAGCCCAGTTTCATCGAAGAATACTCCGTATGATAACCACCAATCAGTTCAGTTTCACACTCGGGTAAATCAAAAGGGGCCCTATTGGTTTCTGCAAAGGCACAAACCATAAAGATTACAAATCCTAATGGTTGATAAAGTACATTCCAATGCCAGCCATGTTGTTGTTCAACAATCTCTTTAAGACTCATTGTTCCTGTAACCAGCAACAAAGCGATAATAGATAAGCCCATTGCAATCTCATAACTGATATTTTGCGATGCAGCACGAATAGCACTTAACAATGAATATTTATTATTTGATGCCCAGCCACCAATCATTACTCCGTAAACACCTAGTGAAACCACACCAAAGATGTATAAAATACCTACATTGATATCAGTTACCTGCAATGGAATAACACGATCTCCAATTGTGATATCGCTACCCCATGGAATAACTGCCGTTCCAATACAAGCAGTAAGCATGGCCAATCCTGGCCCCACCATAAATAGCCACTTACTGGCGTTTGAAGGAATGATCTCTTCCTTCATGAACATCTTAACCCCATCAGCCAATGGCTGAAGTATTCCAAAAGGCCCTGCTCTGTCTGGTCCAAGCCTGTCCTGTAAAAAGGCAGCAACTTTCCGCTCAGCATAAGTAGAGTACATAGCAATCAATAAACTGATACCAAATATGATGGCAACCAGTACAAATTTTTCTATTACAAAAGCTATATCCATTAGAATTTGGTTGTTTTTTCTAGTTCTACTTTATTTGCCTGCTGTAATTGTGGGTTATTTTGAATAACAGGCAAAGGCTTTAGAGTTTCATAATGGTTAGAAGCAATAACGGAGGTATCGCTAATATGAGTTGGATGCTCAATTACCCAATCAGCCGTTTTCTTTTTATCAAAACGACAAGTATTGCAGATAAATTCCTCCACCTCACCATAGATATCTTTACGTGCGGTAACCCTTAGCACATCTTCGCCCTTATACCATAAAGTGACTTTACCACTGCATGTAGGACAATCTCTATGTGCGTCAATTGGCTTGGTAAACCAAACACGATTTTTAAATCTGAATGTTTTATCTGTTAACGCTCCAACAGGGCATACGTCAATCACGTTTCCTGAAAAATCATTGTCTACAGCTGTTTGTATATAGGTAGAGATTTCTGAGTGATCACCTCTATTTAAAATTCCATGTACACGTTTGTTTGTAATCTGGTCGGCAGTAAATACGCAACGATAGCATAAGATACATCTGTTCATATGTAATTGGATCTTGTCTCCAATGTCGATACGTTCAAAAGTTCTGCGCTCAAATTCATATCTGGTTTTTTGTAAACCATGCTCATATCCAAGATTTTGAAGGTCACATTCTCCAGCCTGATCACAAACAGGGCAGTCTAAAGGATGGTTGATCAGTAGCATTTCTACCACTCCGCTACGCGCTTCAATAACTTCCGGAGAAGTGATATTTTGAACTTCCATGCCATCCATAACTGTTGTACGGCATGATGCTACCAATTTCGGCATTGGTCGGGGATCTTTCTCAGAGCCCTTGCTAACTTTAACAATACAAGTGCGGCATTTTCCTCCGCTACCCTCTAATTTGGAATAATAGCACATTGCAGGAGGCACTATATCACCACCTACTTGCCTTGCAGCATTTAGAATAGTTGTGCCGGGTGCTACTTCTACTGTTATCCCGTCTATGGTTACCTTAACTTTGTCACTCATGATTGTTAATTTCCTGTCGTAACTTCTGCTTTCGCAATAGGCTCGGCATAATTTGCCAAACCATAATTAGTATCTAAACATTTGATTGGCTCTTTAACATGCCACTCAAATTCATCTCTGAAATGTCTGATTGCACTTGCAACCGGCCAGGCTGCTGCATCCCCTAAAGGACAAATCGTGTTTCCTTCAATCTTTTTAGAAACATCAACCAATAGGTCTATATCGCTCATTTTACCATGGCCATACTCTATTCTGTGCAGCACTTTTTCCATCCAGCCTGTTCCTTCTCTACAAGGAGAGCATTGACCACAGCTTTCATGATGATAAAAACGAGCAAAGTTCCAGGTGTTTCTAACGATACACTGGTCTTCATCAAATGCGATAAAACCGCCAGATCCCATCATTGATCCGGTAGCAAAACCACCTTCTGATAAGGATTCATAGCTCATTAATCTGGGTTCGCCATTAGCCAACTTCAGTGTAAGATTTGCCGGTAAGATAGGAACGGATGATCCTCCGGCTACGGTGGCCTTTAACCTTTTACCATTTGCTATTCCCCCGCAATATTCATCAGAATAAATAAACTCTTCTACAGGTAATCCCAGATCTATCTCATATACACCTGGCCTGACTAAGTTACCAGAAGCTGAAATCAGTTTAGTACCTGTACTTCTGCCGATTCCTATTTTGGCATACTCATCACCACCGTCGTTAATGATAGGCACAGTCGCGGCAATAGACTCAACATTGTTTACTACGGTTGGACATCCATAAAGCCCTGCAATTGCAGGAAAAGGGGGTTTAATCCTGGGATTTCCTCTTTTACCTTCTAAAGACTCCAATAATGCTGTTTCTTCTCCACAAATGTAGGCGCCGCCTCCTGGCTGCACATATAGCTCCAGGTCATAGCCGGTTCCTAAAATGTTTTTCCCTAAAAACCCTGCATTCTTTGCTTCTGCGATTGCTTTTTCCAGTATTCTAATCTGCGGCATCATTTCGCCTCTTACATAAATGTAAGACGTATTGGCACCCAGGGCAAAACTAGAAACAATCATTCCCTCAATAAGTGCATGGGGAATATGGGTCATCAGATAACGATCTTTAAAAGTTCCTGGCTCAGACTCGTCTGCATTACAAACTAAATATCTTGCTACACCTTCAGGTTTCGCCAAAAAACTCCATTTCATTCCCGTAGGGAATCCTGCACCACCACGCCCACGTAATCCAGACTTCTTAACTTCTTCAACTACTTCATCAGGAGTTAAAGTTTTTAAAGCCTTTTCTACAGCACGATAACCGCCTTTTTGGCGATAAACATCAAATGTATTGATGCCTGGTACGTTTATGTGTTCTAATAATAGTTTACGGGCCATTATTTCTTGCGTAAGTCTTGTATCAACTCGTCAACCTTTTGTTCATTAAGGTTTTCGTAAAATGTATATTCCGGACCGATCTGTAATACCGGGCCATACCCACAGGCAGCTAAACACTCTACACCTCTCCAGCTAAACAAGCCATCAGGTGTAACCTCCCCTTCTTTAACGCCTAGATTTTGTTCTATATGGTTCATCAGCCGCTCAGCACCTACTAAACAACAAGGGCCGGTTCTGCATACTTCCAAAACATACTTACCTTGAGGTTTTAAAAAATACATGCTGTAAAATGAAGCTACTTCATATACCTCAATATTCTGGATATCAAGATAAGCAGCAACTTTATCCATTGCATCCGGACTTAACCAGCCCAATTCAGCCTGAACCTCATGAAGTATCGGCAATAAAGCAGATTTATGTTTACCTTTCGGATATCTGCTAATTATCTCATCAAACTTTTCTGTTAAAGCTGATGAAAACGCTACAGGTTGTTGTTGTTCTACTTTAAGCATCTAATTCTCCTGCAATAATGTTCATACTACTCATGTTGATAATGGCATCTGATAACAGCATGCCTTTACTCATTGGTGCAAACATTTGGTAATTAATAAAACTAGGTCTTCTGAAGTGTAAACGATATGGCGTTCTTCCTCCATCATTAATTAAATAGAAGCCTAACTCACCATTACCACCTTCAACTGAATGATATACTTCAGCTTTAGGAGCATCAATTTCGCCCATCACGATTTTAAAATGATAGATTAAAGCTTCCATGTTATTATAAACTTCTTCCTTAGCAGGCAAATAGAATTCAGGTACATCAGCATGAAAAATACCTGCAGGTTCGTGCTTTAATTTTTCTAAAGCCTGTTCGATTAACCTAACACTTTGCCACATTTCTTCATTCCGAACAAGATAACGGTCATAAATATCACCACTTGTTCCTACCGGAACTTCAAAATCAAAATCTTCATACGACGAATAAGGATCACTCACACGAACGTCATAGTCAACTCCAGCTGAACGCAATAGAGGCCCGGTCCATCCATAATCCAATGCCTGTTCCGCCGATACCGCTGCAACTTTCGCTGTACGGTCAATAAAAATACGGTTACGGTTAAGTAAGCTTTCAAATTCTCTTAGTGCCACAGGGAACTCTTTTAAAAACTTATTGATCTTAGCAAAAGCAATTTCATTAAAATCTCTTTCGAAGCCCCCAATACGGCCAATATTAGTCGTTAATCTTGCACCACAAATCTCTTCATAGATCTCATAAATATGTTCTCTGAATTGAAATAAATACAAAAATGTGGTTGTTGCACCTGTATCCTGAGCAATAATGGTATTACAGATAATGTGATCTGAAATACGTGCCAGCTCCATAATAATTACCCTTAAGTAATCAACACGCTTTGGCATTTTTATATTCAACAACTTCTCTACGGTCATGTGCCATCCCATGTTATTTATAGGAGAAGAGCAATAGTTTAACCGATCTGTTAAAGGAGTAATTTGATAGAATGGGCGATGTTCCGCAATTTTTTCAAAAGCACGGTGAATGTATCCAATAGTAGAAACACCGCTAACGATGCGTTCACCATCCAATTGAATTACATTCTGAAAAACACCATGTGTAGCAGGGTGAGTTGGACCTAAATTTAAGGTAACCAATTCATTCTGCGGGTCGTTATCTGTATATACCGGTTGATTCATTTTTTCTTATCTACCAAAGTATTCGTCTTTTTTATCTACTCTGTTTGGATCTTCCAAAGGATATTGCTTTAACATAGGATGAACGCCTAGTTCGTCCATATTCAATATTCTCCTAAGATCCGGATGGCCTTCAAACTTTACTCCAAACAAGTCATAAGTTTCTCTTTCCATCCAATTCGCTGCATTCCATAAGGTTGTAGCGGTTGGAATTTCCGGATGATGCTCATCAATAAAAACCTTAACTCTAACCCTAATTTTGTTCACCATACTGTGTAAATGGTAAACGACAGCAATGCCATGCTTTTTCTCAGGATAATGCACTGCAGTAATATCGGTAAGAAAGTTAAAGCTAGCTAGCGTGTTTTGTTTAAGAAATGCCAGAACATCAATAATCACATCCTTTGTGGTTTCAAAAGTAAGCAAGCCATAAGGCTCATTAATTCCAACTATTTTTTCACCGAACTTTTCAGTCAGCTGTTGTATTAATTCCTGATTAGTAACCTCTGCCATTATTCAATTCCGTATGAAGCCAACATTTCTCTATATTGATCTGAATTCCTTCTTCTTGAAGATTCATTCCTAACCAATTCTTGAATTTTACCAAAACCATCCAAAATAGCTTCTGGTCTTGGTGGACATCCCGGAACATATACATCAACTGGAATAATTTCATCTATTCCCTGCAAAACAGAATAAGTATCAAATATACCTCCACTGGATGCACAAGCCCCAACAGCCATCACCCAACGGGGTTCAGCCATCTGCAGATATACCTGTTTAAGAACCGGACTCATTTTCTTTGCTATTGTTCCCATTACCATTAATAAATCTGCCTGACGAGGGGAAAAGCTTAAGCGCTCAGATCCGAATCGGCCAAAGTCATAATGAGACCCCATGGTAGCCATAAACTCGATACCACAGCAAGAAGTGGCAAATGGCAAAGGCCATAATGAATGGGAACGGGCCAGGCCGATAACCTTGTCTAAGGAAGTAGCAAAAAAACCAGATCCTTCTATGCCTGGAGGCGCGTCTACTATATTGATGTTACTCATGATACAAAACGAAAAAGGTTCATTCCTTTAAAGAATGAACCACAAATCTACAATTTTTTAAAAGCAAATGAATTAAGTTGAGGGCATTTAGAAACAATCTAAATAATCTAATTCCAATCCAATGCTTTCTTCTTTATGACATAAATAAAGCCTAATAACAGGGTTCCCATAAAGATGAACATCTCTATCATCCCAGACATTCCAAGTGCCCTGAAATTAACTGCCCATGGGTACATAAATATTACCTCCACATCAAACAGAACAAACAGAATAGCGACTAGAAAATACTTTATGGAAAATGGCTGACGCGCATTACCAACAACTTTTACACCTGCTTCAAATGTTGCCAGCTTATCAGCTGTTTTTCTTTTTGGGCCTAAAAAGTGTGTCGCGATTAAAGTAACCACCACAAATCCTAAGGCAACAACTACTTGAAATATAATTGGTAAAAAATCTACAGGTACGCTTTGAGTTTCCATTTAAATATAAATTATGAGGCAAAAATAAAAGAAAAAGGCGGGATAACAACCCCGCCTTTTTCTTTTATTATAAAATTATTACTTTTTCTTTGGCTTAGCAGCAGCTTTTGGCGCTGGAGCCGTTAATGATTTAACTCCTTCTAATGCGGTGGTATTTGCCGGATCAATAGCTAAACTTTTGTCCCAGAATAATTTTGCTTTTACTTTATCTTCTTTGTAGGAAGCAAAGCCTGCAATTTGATTATAGGCTTCTACCATATTCTTTTTTACTGCCGGAGTTTGCTTATCTACATGAGCCTCAACAGAATCTAAATACTGTTGGTAAAAAGGAATCTTTAATCCTGTTGGATTTGCTTCATCATCCATAAAATCATTAATTCTAGCTCTATACAAAATTGCATCATATGTTGATGGAGCTAACTTCAGTAATTTCGCTAACGAAGAATCTCCTTTTACTAAAATTTCTTTAGATGGATTAGTCTTTGCGGTATAAGCTTTATAATAAGACACATAAGATGCAATAGCATGATAAAAATAGTTATACAATGATCCTTTACCTTCTGGGTTCAAACGGTTAACCACATCATATGTTGCAATTGCTTTAGGGTAGTTCTTTGCATCATAATATGATTTTGCAAGTTCTGCTAAAGCCTCAACTTTAGTAGAGTCCATATTAACCGCTTTAATCACATTTACTAAACCTAAACTGTCGTTTGCCTTATCTGTAGAATCTTTCATTAAGGCTTTACCCAGGTACATATAATCATCAGAGATAATACGTGAAGTATCTTTTACCTTCGCAAAAAAGTCTTTCATGTATTGTAAACTCTGAGGATAGTTTTTGTTTTCATATGCAGAATATCCTCTTAATCTTGAAACGATCAAGCTTTTAGGATCATTCGGATTTACTGAGGCAAGCTCTGAAGTTTCTTGTTCCAGCGTTTTAAAGTCTTTCGCATAAAATAAGAAAGTAGCATAACGTAATCTTGAATCATATGATTTATCAGTCAGATCAAGATACTTTTTATAGTTTGTTAATGCTTCTGCCGCTTTAGCATCGAAATTTGCAGGTTCCTGATTTCCCCATTGCATATACAGCTCAGCTAACTCACGATAAGCAGGACCATAATTTGGATCAGCAGCTACAACATTTTTCAATTCAACTTCTGCATCACTAAATGCTCTTGATTCTTTATACATCCTTCCAATCTGAACAGTAGATCTGTAAAGGGCCGGATCAATACTCAAAGCTCTCATATAGTTTTGAAGCGCTTCTGAGTTTTTTCTTTGTGCTGCATAATAATCACCTAAAGCAACAAATGTTTCTGCTTCTTTATCTTTATCATCAAGCTCTTCCGCTTTTTGCAAGTTAGGTAGTGCTGCTGCAAAATCAGGTTTCTCTCCCGCTAAATAAGCCTTTCCTATATACAAGTAAGGTGTAAAATCTTTTTTTGACGCTACTTCAATTGCTTTATCAAAATTTGTTTTAGCTGACGCGGCATTATTTGAAGCAAGATCAGCCTGGCCTAAACCTATATAGTTCAAAGGATTTTTTGCATCAGCAGTAACTCCTTGGGTAAAAGCTGCTCTAGCAGAATCAATATAATCCCTTCTTAAATAAACATCACCTAAACTAAAGTAATTCTCCCCTTTGCCTTTTTGTGATGACACCAATGCTTTAAGCATTGAAGTCGCTTTTTGGTACTGTTCGGCATCTATCGCCTTCTTTGCATCGGTAATGCTCTGAGCAAAAGAGGCAGAACCCATCACTACTAAACCTAAACCTAAGGTTATTGCTTTCTTTGTCATTTTCATAGTTCCTCTATTTTCAATTAATTGTTATGAAGCCGGCTTTGCAGCTTTCATGGTTCGCTATTTTGTTTTTAGTTTCAAATATTTAAAAGGCATTTCTAAAATCATAATCATCTTACCCTGCCCATTACTTTCATTTTCCAAATATAAAATTTACTTTGTATTCTTCAAGTTAAAATCCCGTGACATCATCTTATGTGGACCAAGTCCAGATTTCAGTACGATCAACTGACCTCTGGGACTTAATAACCAGTTTGCAAAACCTGTGCCTAAACCATCACGTCCTTCGCAATTTATGATGTAAACATTTCTTAAAAACGGATAAATACCACTAATTAGATTTGCCTGATCTGGACGATAGTATGCATTATCGCCCTTTTTCCCCTTAAGATTCTTCACCCCCATCGTTTTCACCTTTGCAATATAAGAAGTCATATCGGAATTATTAGCTATTAACCAATTTACACCGACTACTCCTATAAAATTCTTATTTTCAGCAACGTACTTTATAACGTCATTATTGTTCTTCAAAGTATATACTCCCTTTTTCGGAAGTTCTGTGATTTGAGCCAGCTCTTTAAAATACCGGAGCGTACTGGAATAAGCATTGTCAAAAACCAGCTGTTTCCCACTGGTTGAGGTTCCTTTTAATATCGCTATCACCTCATCAACAGTGATATTTGAGTCAATATCGTCTTTCTGAGTAAGTAATGAAATTCCATCTATGGCAAACCTGGATGTCTTTGGAACGATGTTTCTGTTTCTGTATATCTTATCTTCCTGGGGTGTCAGCATCCTGGATAATATGATTACTCTAATGCTGTCATTTAAAAAAGCAGGTACTATTTTATTCTCGTTACCGGCAGTGGTCGCAAATTCCGCATGCTTATAATCAGATTTAAATACCATGATCTGATCAGCGATAATCGAAGAAAAAGATTCGTCAACAAGAATTTTAACCGAACCGGATGTCCGTGTTTGTTCAACAACGTCAGTCTGCTTTTTATTTTTACAAGACAGCAGCACCAGAAAAATGAACACAAAGCTTAGATTCTTCATTATTTAATTCTCCTTTTGATTAATTACCCGGGTAAATCTTATTGCTGCATAAACGATCAATAACACACCAAGGAGTACTCTATAAGTCCGTTCGATGGTTACCGGCATGTCTTTCCAAATGATTAATGTAAGGCCCAGAACCAGGTAAAAGGCAAACATAACTAGCCCTAAAATAAACAGAAATCGCTGTTGAGGCGATTTCTGCATAAATGTTTTTAAATTAAACATTGTATTCTATTGTGATAAGGTAAAACTGATTGGGATGTTATATTTCACACGCACCTTTTTACCATTTTGAACTCCTGGGATCCATCTTGGACTTGCTTTTAGTACCCTAACAGCTTCCTCATCTGTACCACCACCAAGTTTTCTATCAACTTTAATATCAGTTAAGCTACCATCCTTTTCCACAACAAATGATAAAAACACTTTACCCTGAATGTTGTTTTCCTGAGCCATAGGAGGATATCTTACCGCTTTTTTCAAATAAGCGTAAAACTTCTCCATACCACCAGGGAAAGATGGCTGCGTTTCAAGACTCACAAAGTCATAAACTTTGGTATCCTCTACTACCGCTGCTTGTTTAGGGCCATCACCTGCAGGACCTGCGATAACGATATCCGCATCAGGGTCACCAGCAATGGTTTTCTGACCTGGGTCAGCCTTTTTCAAGTCTTCAATTTCAACCGGCTCTTCATCACGTACCAACTCATCCGGTTTTACAATTGGAGGAGGGAATTTAACCTGATCCTGTTTTGGCGGCGGTGGCTCAACCGGTGGCGGTGGAGGTGTTTCCGGGTTCACAGGAGGAGGTGGCTGTACCACTACTTCCGTTTGCTTAACAATTTCCTCTTCTGGAGCTTTTCCTTTGAATAACTCCATAATTTTAGGGGATAAGAACAACAACACAAATGCTGTTGATGCTATTAGCAATGATTTTGTTGTATTCGCAGAACTTTTCTGACGAAGCTCGTAAGCCCCGTAGCTTTTGTTCTTATTGGCAAACACAACATCCAGCCAATCCCTTTTTAATAAATCTATTTTAGAACCAAACATAGCCTAATATTTTTATGTTTATAATTATTTATAATATCCCAGCTTGTTTCATCGCATCTTTCTCGCTATCGATAATGTTTACATCATCAATAGCCGGAGCAGTTTTAATTTTAGCGATATTTAACTCGTCCATTATATCAACAAAATTCTTGTAAGTAGCACCTTCTGTTGGTTTCACTACTATCACTATTTGTCGGCCGGTAGTTTTACTTACCTCGTCTTTATTTTTTAGTATCGATTTTCTAACCTCAGCAAAGCTCTCAATATTTGGAGGAGTCTTTCCTGCTTCTCCCATGTACCAGGCAACCTTATTGTTTTTACCCAATAGAATTGTCATGGTCTGAGAAGCACGCAGCTCATTTTTCACTTCATTATCCTCTTGATCAGGTTTTGCAATGTCCATTGCAATCGGCTTTGACAACGAGGTGGTTAACATGAAGAAGGTGATCAGCAAGAATGCTAAATCTACCATGGCAGTTAAATCTACTTTGGTATTTGCTTTCTTACTTCTTACTTTGCCGCCTTTTTTCCCACCTCCGCCGGAGGTATCTAATTCTGCCATAGTATGATTTTATTTAGCATCGCCCTCGGCCGATGTAATTAAACTAAATTTGTTAATTTTTTGCTTCTGAAGAATATCAATAATCTTTTTAATGTTTGGATATTTTTCCTCAGCATCACCCTTGATACTAATCCTCATTGAAGTCTGGTGTAACTCCGCAACCGCCTTACGGGATTGCAGCAACCATTCAGCCAATTCGTTGTTGGTTGAATCAGCCGGGATACCCAAGTTGGCCTTAGCAAACTTCTCTCTCTCATCACCATTCATCATGATAAACTTTTTCAAGCCGCTTACAGGAACTCCGAATGATCCAAGAACACCGAAACGTTCTCTCTCTTCAGGAGTAAACTGAATTTTGTACTGCTCTCCTATTTTATCAAGCGTTGCCATTTTCACGTCCTTTCCTACAATTTCGTAGAAAACCTTGCCTTTACCAATCGATAAAATCCCCATATCCAAATCAGGGACTTTGATCTTGTAGGTAGAACTTGGAATTGTTACTTCCAAAGGATCCGGCTGGCGCGCTGTTGCTGTTAATATAAAGAAAGTAAGCAGCAGGAAAGATACATCGCACATGGCGGTCATATCTATCGAAGTACTCTTTCTTTGAACCTTTGCTCTTGCCATAATATTTAATAAATAAACTTACTTTTTACTAATGATGTTAATTCTTCCGGTTTTCCATAAAGCCGGTAAAAAAAAATACATTATTTTTTATTTATGTGTACTGGCGTAAGTTTGAATGATACTGAAACCGGCTTCATCAATTGCATAAGTTAATTTATCAATTTTAGAAGTAAGGATGTTATACATGATAATCGCAAAAGTAGAAGTACCAATACCAGTAGCTGTGTTAATTAGGGCCTCAGAAATACCAGTTGCCAATGCAGCCTGATCCGGAGCACCAGAGTTAGCCAAACCACCGAAGGCCTTGATCATACCTGTTACTGTACCTAATAGTCCTGTTAATGTACCTACTGATACCAAAGTAGCAATTACAGTTAAGTTTTGCTCTAACATTGGCATTTCCAAAGTAGTAGCTTCTTCAATATCTTTCTGAATGGCTAAACATTTTTGATCTGTATCCATGTTTGCCTCAACTTCCATCTCACGATATTTTTTCAATCCTGATTTGATCACGTTAGCAACCGAACCTTGTTGTTTATCACACTCACTTAAGGCTGCCTCGATGTTGTTTGAATTTAAAAATCCTTGGATCTTTTTAACGAATGAATCCAAGCTAGATTTTCCAGTTGCTTTACCAATTACAATAAGACGCTCGATAGAGAATACAATTACCATAAGAAACATACCCAATAGAATAGGTACGATAACCCCACCTTTGTAAGCCATACCCATGTAGTTACCTACTTTTGGAAGTGTATCGTGAAGATCTGGATCAGCCCCATCGATGAAATTCCCTCTATCTCCGAAAATAAATTTGTAAACACATATACCAATAATGATACAAATTGGAATAGTAAGAGTAGCGAATAAATTTGAAGCTGTAGAAGAGCCTTCTTTTTTAACTGTTGTCGGTTTTGGTGCGTTTGCCATTTTTTTTTAGTTTTTTAGTTTTTAGTACTTTGTTTTTTAAAATTAGATTAAATATTCCGTAATACACACAACGACTATTACAAACAATTGTTGCCGTAACAAATTTATAACTTTGATTTTAATTCCAAATTAAATAATCGTTAGCTTGCTAATTCGTTTTGTCCCGTCAATTTTTTCCGTTTGCACTCCCGTTATATCTAACGCATTACTGTATAATTAAAAAAGATTGTCTCGTTGCGGAGACAATCTTTCGCAATTAAAACTAAAAAAAAACTGAAATGCAAATTTTTAGGTAAAAAAAAAGCTTTAAACTGTGTTTTCGGTTATTTTTGGTAGCGAACTAATCATTTCTTCGTTCGCGAAGGCTTCAAATTGCTTGAAATTATTTACAAACGCCAAAGAAAGTTCGTTGGCTTTATGATCATACTTTTGCTTGCTTGTCCAGGTATTTCTTGGATTCAAAATTTCTGATGGAACATTTGGACAGGTCAACGGAATTCGTAATCCAAAAACAGGATCAGTGGTAAATTCGGCATCTTCAAGGTCTCCATTCAAAGCTGCAGAAATCATGGCGCGGGTATATGCTAACTTCATTCGCTTACCTTCTCCGTAAGCCCCCCCACTCCAGCCAGTATTAACTAGCCATACATTTACATCATTCTTTTCCATCTTTTTTCCCAGGAGTTCTGCATATCTTGTAGGATGAAGTGGCAGGAACGCCTTACCAAAACAAGCAGAGAAGGTCAATTGAGGCTCAGTAACCCCTGCTTCAGTGCCGGCAACTTTTGCGGTGTATCCAGATATAAAATGAAACATCGCTTGTCCGGTATTTAATTTAGCAATTGGGGGCAAAACGCCGAAAGCATCTGCAGTGAGAAAGAAAATATTTTTTGGTTCAGGAGCAATTGAAGGCACTATAGCATTATCAATATAGTTTATTGGATATGCGACCCTTGTATTCTCCGTTTTATCAATGTTGGAAAAGTCAACAGTGCGCCCTCCCTCAAAGTAATTGGTATTCTCTAACAAGGCTCCGAATTTTATTGCATTAAAAATTTGTGGTTCTTTTTCAATTGTTAAATCCACACATTTGGCATAACAGCCTCCTTCAAAATTAAATACAGATTCACTTCCCCAGCCATGTTCATCATCTCCGATCAATCCGCGCTCAGGATCTGCCGAAAGGGTAGTTTTACCTGTTCCTGATAAGCCAAAAAATATGGCTGTATCTCCTTTTTTCCCAACATTTGCTGAACAATGCATTGATAATGTGCGTTTCTGCTCAGGAAGAATAAAGTTTAACACTGAAAAGATTCCCTTTTTAATTTCACCTGTATATCCGGATCCTCCAATAAGGATGATCTTTTTTGAAAAATTAAGGATTGAAAAGTTAGGTTGTCTGGTTCCATCTACCACCGGATCTGCCAAAAAAGAAGGGCAGGCAATAATTGTCCATTCTGGTCTCTGCTGAATATCGCCGTCTTGGGGTCTTAAAAATAGGTTATGGGCAAACAGATTTTGATAGGCCGTTTCACTCACGACCCTTATGGTCGTTTTGTAAGCCTCATCTGCACAGGCATATGAATCCCTTACATAGTACTTCCTTTTGCTGAGATACGCCGTCACTTTCTTATATAAGGCGTCGAATTTCTCCGGTTCGAATTTGAAGTTTATATCGCCCCACCAGACCGAATCACGGGTCAGTCCGTCACAAACGATAAATCTGTCTTTTGGAGAACGGCCAGTAAATTTTCCTGTATCTACTGCCAATGCACCGGTATCGGCCAGTGAACCTTCTCCATTTTTTAAGGCCTCCTCAACCAATTGTGCTACGTTAAGCTGGTATAAAGCCAAATCCGAATCGAGATCCAGATAGCTCAAATCAGGCTTAAGCATAAATGCTTTGCTCATAAGAATAATAAGTTAGTCGGCCAAAGTTATACAGATAAAAAGGTAAAAACCGACTTTTTTAAAGAAAAAATTAACTTATTGTTGCTTATACACTTATAAATAACACGCTGTTATTCAGTAATTTAATAACGAATTATCCCCCAGATTTTTTTACTTTATACCCCTCCTTTTGCAGCAGTAAAAGCACTTTATCTCTAAAATCTCCCTGGATGATGATCTCGCCATCTTTTGCCCCCCCTCCTACGCCACATTTGGTTTTCAGCATTTTAGCTAAATTATCCAGTTCTTCATCACTGTCTCTAAATCCTGTGACTAAAGTAACTGCTTTTCCACCTCTGTTTTTTCGATCCAAAGTAACCCTTAAGTCCTGTTGGTTTTTAGGTATTGAATGATCAGAACCGTCGCTTTCTTCCTGATAAACGAAGGAAGGGTCTGTGGAATACATTATTCCTCCAAGATCACTTAGCGTTTTCTTCTTAGATTTCATAATTAGGAGTAATTATATTTAACGATAACGGCACAATAGACACATCTATTTCTTTTCCCATAAAAAAAGGTTCTCCATCAATATGTATTGCATCGTCCTGACTGCGTGTAATCCTTATGTTTCTGCCTTTTATGATTTCTACAATTTTGGAGCGGTCAGTTCTAGCACTTAACATTTCATACGCTAATAAGGGCAATTTGTACATCGGAAATTCTTTAACCACACAAACATCAAGAAGTCCATCGATTACCGATGCCTTGGGTGCAATATGTGCATTGTTGCCATATTGAGAAGAATTGGCTATGCTGATGACAAATGCCTTGCGCTCATAATCAACTCCGTCTATATTAAGCCGATAGATTTGAGGCCTATAGTTTAACACCTCTGTTAACCCTAATTTGAGGTAGCCGGTTAACCCCCTTGATTTATTTCCTGCAAAAACAGAGCTGATATGTGCATCAAAGCCCATACCCGCCATATTGAAAAAAGATTTATCGTTAAATTTCGCAGTATCGATAATTTCAACATTGAAATTATTAATAACCTTGATTGCAGCAACAGTATTCATGGGTATTTTCAAGAACCTTGCTAATCCATTCCCAGAGCCAAACGGAATAATACCCAGCACCTTGTTCTGTTGCATGACCTTAGTTGCAATTTCATTTATAGTACCATCGCCTCCAACAGCAACAATTACATCAAAATTCTTGTTTGCAGCTTCCTCAGCTATTTCCGAGGCATGACCAACATATTCCGTAAAGCTGAAATTTGGGCTAAACTTAGTGCGGTCCAGGTGTGCATCTATCAATGCAGGTATCTTTAACTTATCCTTCCCTCCTGATATGGGATTAATAATAAATAGAATGTTTGATTTCGACAAAACCTTTTGATTAATGATAGTACAAAATAATTGATATTTTTTGACTATTTAAATATATATGCTAATTTTGCAGCATTAAAGTGGACTGATTTGCGATGCTATTTAACAATAGCGGGATTGCAACCACGTAAAAAAAAGTGCTAACCATATCATACACTTCATTTTACTGCCTGCTGTGCAGGGTCTGATTCCATTTTATATAATTGTTTAAATTAAATTTTTAATTATTTAAAATGTCGTATTTATTTACATCCGAATCAGTTTCTGAAGGTCATCCGGATAAAGTAGCAGATCAAATCTCAGACGCACTTATTGATAACTTTTTGGCATTCGATTCAGAGTCAAAAGTTGCTTGTGAAACGTTGGTTACCACAGGCCAGGTTATTTTAGCAGGCGAGGTAAAATCACAAACTTACCTGGATGTGCAACAAATTGCTCGTGATGTAATCAGAAAAATTGGTTATACAAAAAGTGAATACATGTTTGAAGCCAACTCATGTGGCATTCTTTCAGCAATCCACGAACAATCCCAAGATATAAACCAAGGCGTAGACAGAGCCAGTAAAGAGGAACAAGGCGCTGGTGATCAGGGAATGATGTTTGGCTATGCAACCAACGAAACTGAAAACTATATGCCTTTAGCATTAGATCTTTCGCATACACTTTTACAGGAATTAGCGCTCTTAAGAAGAGAAAACAGTGAAATTACTTATTTGCGTCCTGATGCTAAATCGCAGGTAACGCTGGAATATGCAGACAACAACAAACCAGTTCGTATTGATGCTATTGTAATATCTACCCAGCATGATGATTTTGATGAAGAGGCTACAATGTTAGCTAAAATCAAAAAGGATCTTATAGACATTCTTATTCCAAGAATTATTGCAAAATACCCAGAATATGCGCATCTGTTTAACGATAAGATAGAGTATCATATCAATCCAACAGGAAAATTTGTCATCGGAGGTCCTCATGGTGATACTGGTTTAACAGGCCGTAAAATCATTGTAGATACCTATGGAGGAAAAGGAGCTCATGGCGGTGGCGCATTCTCGGGAAAAGATCCAAGTAAAGTAGATAGAAGTGCGGCATATGCAACTCGTCATATCGCTAAAAACCTTGTTGCTGCCGGTGTAGCTGAAGAAATTTTAGTTCAGGTAAGTTATGCTATTGGGGTTGCAAAACCAATGGGTATTTACATTAACACTTACGGAACGAGCAAGGTAAATAAAACAGATGGCGAAATTGCCAAGATTGTTGAAGATCTGTTTGATATGCGCCCCTACTTTATTGAGCAGCGCTTAAAGTTAAGGAATCCAATTTATAGTGAAACTGCAGCATATGGTCATATGGGTCGTAAACCTGAAACAGTGACCAAAACTTTTAAAAGTCCTGGAGGTGAAGAAAGAACAGTTACAGTTGAATTGTTCACATGGGAGAAATTAGACTTTGTAGATAAAGTAAAAGCGGCTTTTTCGTTATAAGCGTAAGAAATATTTAAAATGTAAAAAGGCTGACCAATTGGTTAGCCTTTTTACATTTAGGGCATTGAATAACGTCCTTGCAACAAAAAAGAAAACCATTTCTAAAAGCCATTGTTTTACTTACAAAAAACAAGACCTATTATGGAACATCCAATAGAAATGAATACGCTTAGTCAGGTTTTAGAGAAATTAAGACTTAAAGGTTTGGATAACGAAATAAAGATGACAGATCATGGCAAAATGCAAGGAGTTGGACTGAATAAAATCTATAACCCTGAGGATTTAACAATAATTAAAACGTATCGCTTTGAAGGAGATTCTGACCCTGGTGATAACTCCATACTTTATTTGTTAGAGGACAAAGACAAACAGATAGGCTATATTCTTGACGCTTATGGAATGTATAGCTCTCAGGAGAATGCCGGATTCGATGACTTTTTAAAAAAAATACCTACAGCAGATAGGGACATGCAAGAGTTATTTAGTTAACCAAAATAACCGCTACAGTCTGCTTAGTTAAGAAAAACAGCTACAAAAAAAGCATTTTAGTCGAATGCTTTTTTTGTATATGAAGCCGAGGGTAGTACCCCTTTAATGTTTTCTGTAAAAAAGACGATACATTGAAATAAAGTCGTTATCTTCAAGAAGAATTAAACCAAACTTCTTAACCAAATGTCTTCTTTAACCTCTAAACTGCACCTGAGCATAGCGCTTCTCAGCCTGTTTTCATTTACGTCTTGCGTAAATAATGATAAAAAAACCGGCATTGAGACCAGCACAGATAAACTCTTTTCTTTACTTTCTTCGGATCTAACCCATATCGATTTCAATAATACAATCATTGAGAATGAAAGAGCAAACATTATATCTTATCAGTACTTCTATAATGGTGGAGGGGTGGCAATTGGTGATTTAAACAATGATGGCCTCGACGATATTTATTTCTCGGGGAACATGACAAAAGCCAAGCTATATCTCAATAAAGGGAAAATGCGGTTTGAAGATATTACCGATAAGGCTGGCATAACTGAAATGGGCTTGTCCTGGAAAACAGGAGTTACCATGGCAGATGTTAATGGTGATGGAAGATTAGACATTTATCAATGTTACTCTGGCGGTTTACCGGCAAAGAACAGATCAAATAGTCTGTTGATAAATCAGGGAGTTAACGACCGGGGAATCCCTGTATTCAAAGATCAGGCTGCAGCGTATGGCCTTGCAGATACTGCATATAGTACCCAGGCAGTTTTTTTTGATTATGACAAAGATAACGACCTCGATGTGCTCCTGTTAAACCACAATCCAAAGGTATTTACAACCCTAGATGAGATTTCGGCTCCTCTAATTTTAAAAGAGCCTGCACCAACGATTAGGATTAAATTATACAAAAACGAAAATAAAAAATTTAAGGACGTATCTGATCAGGTTGGCCTATACAATTCCTCTTTTACATACGGTCTGGGTGCGGCAGTAAGTGACCTGAACAATGATGGTTACCCCGACATATACATTTCAAACGACTATTCAGCCCCAGATTATTTGTACATAAATAACGGAAATGGCACTTTCACAAATCAGATTCAATCCCAAATCGGCCATACGTCTTTATATTCAATGGGTAATGATATTGCAGACATTAACAATGACGGCCTTTCTGATATTTTTACCTTAGATATGCTTCCGGAGGACAATCGCAGACAGAAGTTACTTTTCTCCCCTGACAATTATGAATATTATGATTTACGCCTGCGTCTTGGCTTCCACTACCAGGATATGCGCAATATGCTTCAATTAAATAATGGTAACGGCACATTTAGTGAAACAGGGCAGTTATCTGGCATTTCAAATACAGATTGGAGCTGGGCCCCATTGTTTGCAGATTATGACAATGACGGTTGGAAAGATCTTTTTATATCTAATGGTTATATGCGGGATTATACCAATATGGACTTTCTCAAGTTTAAAGGAGATTTCTTACGTAGCACTGACCCCACTCAAATAAAAGCAAATCTGTTAGATCTGATTCATGCAATGCCAGCGTCTAATGTTAACAACTACATTTACCAGAACAACGGGAACCTTTCATTTACCAATAAAGCAATGGAATGGGGATTAAACACGCCTTCGAATAGCAATGGGGCAGCATATGCTGATTTGGATAACGATGGGGATTTGGATCTGGTAGTTAACAACATCAACCTGCCTGCATTCGTTTATGAAAACAAATCAGACCAAAAAACAAAAAATCAATTTCTCAAGGTAAAACTGCAGGGGCTTGGGCAAAATACTCAGGGTATTGGGGCGAAAATATGGATCTATCACAAAAATAAGCAACAGTATCTTGAGCAAATGCCATCCCGAGGCTATCAATCAAGCGTTTCCCCAATTCTACATTTTGGCTTAGGGGAAGCTACTTCCATTGACTCTCTTCGAATAGTTTGGGCAAGTGGAAAACAAGAGGTAATCTTAGGCATAAAAGCAAATCAGCAAATACCTTTATTAGAAGCGAACGCAAAACTAATATATAAAACTCCCCAACCTGTTCCTTCTATATTCAAAGAGGTGAAATCGCCGATCGCATTCCAACAGCAAAAAAAATCAACCAACGATTTTAAGCGGCAACCCTTATTAGTAAATCCTATGTCGTTTTCCGGGCCATGTCTATCCAAAGCAGATATAAACGGTGATGGTTTAGAGGATATTTATGTTGGAGGAACCCAGGGTCAACCGGGTGTACTTTTTATTCAAAAAAAGAATGGCGAATTTGTAAAAAAACCGCAGGCTGTTTTTGCCACCAGCATAAAAAGTGAGGACGCAGATGCAGTTTTTTTTGATGCCAACAAAGATGGGTTTATGGATCTTTATGTATGCAGTGGAGGATATGACAACTATATTCCAGAAGATCCATCACTGCAAGACCGGCTATACTTAAATGATGGCAGAGGTAATTTCCGGCAGACGGTTAATGCCCTACCTAAAATGCTAAGCAGCAAGAGTTGTGTCCGCGTGACAGATTTTAACCAAGATGGCCATCCAGATTTGTTTATAGGAGGAAGAGTAATCCCGGGCCGCTATCCAGAAGCACCAACCAGCTATTTACTGATTAACGATGGAAACGGAAATTTCAAAGACCTGATAAAAACCATAGCTCCACAATTACAAAAAGCAGGAATGGTCACAGATGCAGCATGGATAGATTTGAATGGCGATAAAAAACAGGATCTAATTCTTGTAGGAGAATGGATTCCTGTTACCGTACTAATTAATAGTAATGGAAAATTGATTGACAAAACCACTGATTATTTTGAAAAAACCTTTTCAGGATGGTGGAACAAATTACTGGTTGATGATCTAAACAATGATGGCTTACCAGATATAGTGATTGGAAATACCGGATTAAATACACAATGTAAGGCAACAGAAAAGGAACCCGCAGAAATGTACTACAAAGATTTTGACGACAATGGGTCGGTTGACCCTATATTATGCTTTTACATTCAAGGAAAAAGTTACCCCTACGTAACCAGGGATGAAATGCTTGACCAGATGAGCATCATGCGCACCCGTTTTCCGGATTATAAAAGTTATGCCGATGCATCAATGAAGGAGATATTTACGAAGGAGGAACTAAAGGGCGTATCAAGGCTAAAAGCTAATTGTTTAAAAACCACCGCCTTTATTAATAATGGGAAAGGGAAATTTAAAGAGTTGAACTTGCCTATCGAGACTCAATTTTCGCCCGTATTTACAATTACTTCCATTGATTACGATAAGGATGGCAATAAAGATTTGCTGCTATGTGGTAACATTAGCCGCGCGAGACTTAGATTCGGAAAATACGACGCCAATTATGGAATGCTGCTCAAGGGCAACGGTAAAGGCGGTTTTACCTACATCCCTCAACAACAATCAGGTTTTGATATAAAAGGAGATGTGAGAAGTGTAGTACAAACCAACGACAAATTAATATTCGGTATTGGTCAGCAAACGCTGAAGGCATATGCATTAAGATAATTGAGAAAGGTAATTGCCAATAAATTAACAATATGGCAAAATAGCTTAATGAATTGCAAAAATAAGTTAACAATCCAACTGAACTTTACTATACTTTCATAGTAATAGCATCATATCTTTTATTAAAATCTATTTCTTTTAAAAATCTGGATGCGCATTAAGCATCTCAGATCAGAGAAGAAACAGATACAAAATAATTTAAAAGGTATCTGCTAGTTAACTAAATCATCCCAAATATGAACCAGTTTTTAACTTTGACGCCCAAGGGTGTGGCTTTGCGCCAAAAAATTATTTGCCTGTTAACAGTTCTGTTCATGGCAACAACGATGCAACTACATGCAAACTATTTAAAAAAAAATCCTGCTTACCTACGCATTCCCCCCATCGATGCAAAAGGGAAAATTTTAGATGAAAAGGGTGTTGGAATACCCGGAGTCAGCATTAAAGTAAAAAGTACAGGACAAACTACAACAACGGATAATGATGGTAATTTCAACATAAAGGGGCTAACCGAGGAGGCGATTTTGATTGTTTCCTATGTAGGCTATACCACTCAGGAGGTAAAAGTTACTTCCGGAAATATGTTAATTAAGTTAGTGCCGCAATTACAAGGTTTAGACGAGGTTGTTGTTGTAGGGTACGGAACCGCTAAAAAATCAGATCTAACCGGAGCAGTAGGTACTGTAAAAGCAGAAACCCTTCAGGAGCGTCCGGCCTCTTCTCTTAATCAAAGCTTATCGGGTCGTGTATCTGGCGTAAATGTATCCTCTAACTCTGGCAGGCCAGGTGGCCGGGCCAGCATCCGTATCCGGGGTGCAAGCTCATTGAGTGTATCCAATAATCCATTATATGTGATTGATGGGGTTATACTCAATGCTGTAGATCTAAAAAATGGGAGTTCCCCGATCGATTACATAAACCCTAGCGACATTGCATCTATTGAAGTATTAAAAGATGCCTCATCAACAGCAATTTACGGCGCACGTGGAGCCAATGGTGTGATTATGGTTACGACTAAGCGTGGAAATTCCAGTGGAGGTAACGTAACCTATGAATCAGACTTTAGTTTAGGTGTACTGCCTAAAAAACTTGAAGTGCTCAATTCAACAGAATTTTTAGCAGTAGAGGATTTAGCCTATGCAAACGCCAAAAAATATGATCCCGTAGGGTGGGCAACAGGAACAAAATATACAGATCCTAAAACCAAACGTAATAACCCCAAATTGTTTGATTCACAAGGTAATCCATTGTATGATACAGATTGGCAGGATGAAGCATTTCAAAAAGCGTTTACACAAAATCATCAGCTTGGCTTTACCGATGGCAATGAGAAAAGCAGCTTTGGCGCTTTTTTAAACTATCGCAATCAGCAAGGGCTTGCACATGGCTCATGGCAAAAAAGATATGCCGGTCGCTTTGTGTTTGATAGCCAGATAAAGAGTTGGCTAAAGGTTGGTGGAACAATGGGTTATACAGATCAAAATGACAAGCAGGTCGACCAGCTTGATGGAGGAGGAATAACCATGATGCGTCAGGTATTAGAGGCCTTACCTATTATTCCTGTAAAATATGCTGATGGATCATGGGCAAGCAACAGGGACTATCCGGGAATGGAGGGTGGCGACAGCCCTCTTCGTGTAGCTGCCGATAGGTTATATTTTTTGCGCACCCAGACTTTGCTCGGCAATATGTATGCTGCCATTAACCTGGCTCCCGGATTGGAATTCAAATCAACAATTGGTACTAATATAATTAATCAGAGAGAGGATTATTTTGCAGCCAAAGGGATGCAATACATTTCTGACAATGGAGAAGCCCGGGTAAACAACAACAGGTACAACTCCTGGCAATTCGAGAACTACTTAACCTATAACAAGCAATTTGCAAAAATACACTCGATAAGCGCTATGGCAGGTCTATCCTGGCAGCATATTGATCGTTTTGAAAATCAAGCTAACACTCAGGGTTTCGACGACTCCTATTTCCTGTACAATAACCTTGGTGCAGGATCTAGCCCCCAGGCTCCTTCCTCTAATGGCCAGGCTTATGGGCTAAATTCATATTTTGCCCGCATAAACTATAGCTTGCAAAACAAGTACTTAATAACATTAACAGGTCGGGCAGATGGGTCTTCTAAGTTTGGAACCGAAAATCAGTATGCCTTCTTCCCTTCGGCTGCACTTGCCTGGAGAGTAATTGAAGAAGACTTCATGAAGAACATTCCCAGCATTTCAAACTTGAAGATTCGTGCCAGTTATGGTGCTACCGGAAATTCTGAGATTCCAGCATATAGAGCACTTGCCGGTATGGGTAATTATAACGTAATTTTCGACGGAACCCGAAATATCGGCATAGGCACCAATCGTATGGCCAATTCTACCTTACAATGGGAAAAAACGAAACAAATTGATTTCGGGCTTGAGGTTGGTTTATTCGCTAACAGATTAAATTTTGAACTCGATTTATATCGCAGAAAGGTAAATGGTATGCTACTAGAAGCACCTTTACCCCTCAGCAGCGGATATGCCAGCATCTTCTCTAATGTTGGAAGTATGGAAAACAAGGGTATTGAATTTAGTGTAAACTCTACTAACATCAAAACAGATGATTTCTCCTGGAGTACTACCTTCAATATTTCTGTGAATAAGAACAAAGTTCTTGCCCTGGCCAGCGGTGATATATTTTCAGGTAATGGAGTAATCAGGGTGGGCGAACCTGTTGGCTCTTTCTTTGGAAGGGTACACCTGGGAACCTGGGGAACCAATGAAGCTGCAGAAGCAAAGAAATACAACATGCTGCCTGGTGATGTAAAATATAAAGACTTAAATAACGATGGCAGAATAAACGATCTGGACAGAACCATAATCGGAAAAGGTATTCCTGATGGGTTTGGGACGTTCCTAAACACTTTCCAATATAAGGCATGGTCATTAACCGTAGACCTCCAGTATATGTATGGTAATGATGTACTGGACAGGAGCATCCATTCAGCGGAGGACAGGCAAGGTATAGCCAACAGTTACAAAACAGTGTTAAATGCCTGGACAGAAACCAATCAAAACACCCCAATCGCACAAATCAGGCCAATTAATGCCTATTATACTACGAACAATGATAGCCATAAAGTAACCGATGGATCATTTATCCGTGGGCGCAATTTATTACTTGCATATTCTTTTCCATCAGCAACAGCTGCTTCACTAAAACTGAATCGCCTAAGGGTATATGGTTCGGTTCAGAACTTTTTTGTAGCTACCAAGTATAAAGGCTATGACCCGGAAGTTTCCAACTCAGGAGCACCCTTCGATCAGGGCTTGACCTTATACGATTACCCAAAGCCAAGGATATTTATGGTTGGGCTTAATATTGGACTATAGTTTAATACAAACCTTCTTAAGAAAAATCAATGAAAACAATAATAAAAAAATATGGATTCCTGGTATTAACGGTTTACACTTTGGGGTTTACCAGTTGCACCAAATTTCTAGATGAATCGGATCCCAGCAATTTTACAGTAGAAAATTATTTTACCAAACCAGAACATGCCAGAAGTTCTGTAAATGCGATCTATGCAAGCATGCGCGATCCGATGAGTAGCGGCTTTGGCGGTGGCCCCTGGACAATGACTGAATTTGCTACCGGGCAGGCTGCTACCGATTTAGGACAGGCTGTTGATAGTTATTTTGTAAAGGACTTGCAAAACACTGCCGATAACAGCTATGGATTAAATTATTGGCAAAATTACTATAAGGGCATAGGCAATGCCAACCTTTCTATAGCAAAGATACCATCCATACCAATGGATGCGGCAGAAGCTAAAAAATTACTGGGCGAGGCTTATTTTTTACGCGCCTGGTATTATTTCAATTTAGTTCAAATGTTTGGTAATATCCCGCTGATAACAGCGCCCGTTGATTTGAAATCGGATCAATTGAGGCCAAAACAAGCAGCTCCGGACGATGTCTATAAATTGATTGTGGAGGATTTAAAAACAGCAGAAGCAGCAGGCTTGGCATGGGTTGATGTCACAGGAAGAGTAAGCTTAGGCGCAGTAAAATCATTACTAGCCAAAGTATATCTTACCATGGCAGGCTATCCTTTGCAAAAAGGAGCTGAATATTTCGATTTGGCAGCTAAAAAATCCGAAGAAGTAATCGATTCCAAACAATTTAAGCTGTTCAATACTTACGGAGATTTACACAACCCAGCGAAGAAAAATATTGAAGAGAATATTTTTATGATTCAGTATAAGACACAGATCATTCCAGCAAACTGGCAGGAATTGATTATCCCTTATAATAAAAACATTTCCGCATACTCTGCCGAAACCGGAGGTATCTATGCCACGGCTGACTTTGTAAAATCATATGATCCTGCGGACTTGCGTGCAAAAGAAGGCCAATTCTTTTTCACCAAGTTTACCAATCAAGACAACAGAAATCTGGTGGTAGACCTGGGAGGATACTTTATTTACAAGATTTTCGATGTTACCGCGCACACAAGCACAGCCAATAGCGATCTTAATTGGTCACTTCTCAGGTATGCCGAGGTACTACTTATATATGCTGAAGCTGCAAATGAGGTAAGTGGCCCAAGCACCAAAATATATGATGAAGTTAATCTCATTAGGACAAGGGCACAATTACCCAAACTAACGGGATTGTCCAAAGATCAACTACGGGAAGCGATTTGGCGCGAACGCTGGTATGAATTATGCTTTGAAAATGTGACCTGGTTTGACATGGCACGCCTCCGTAAAGCCTTTAATGTGAGCACTAAAGGATTTGACAATTATGTTGGTCATAAATTCTCCTACGGTCCGGTTTTAACCCAAAGAGAACTGTTATTCCCAATCCCGAGCAGAGAGTTGAGAAACAACACTAATTTGATCCCAACAGAAGGGTATTAATTAATAGCAAATTAACAGGTTAAAATACGATCAAGAGCAATTTCTTGATCGTATTTTGATATTGTTGCATTCAACAAAATTGTATCTTACACTAAACGTTCTTATTTAATAATCGTATCGTTGACGATACAATGGAACATCAATTAACATAGTGTTGCCTTAAGAAAATAGTTTTTTGTAAAAGGCAAGGCCCTCGATGGCAAGTTCATCTGAACTATTTGCCAGTGGCCGCCATATAGAGGCTGCTCTGGCAATCTCTTCAGACACCTCACCGAAAGTTTCTATCACAATGGCTTTTTCGTAACCAATTTCAGTCAGTGCCTCCTTTATGCCAATCCAATCCAGGTTACCAGTTCCAGGAGTCCCCCTGTCACTTTCATTTGCCTGGATATGACACAAAAGATCCTTGCCCAATTTTCTTATCGTATCAGGGATATTCTTTTCTTCAATATTGCAATGGAAAGTGTCTAATTGTATTTTGATATTAGGACTCGCTACCTCACTAATTAGTGAAATCGCTTGATCGGCAGTATTTATCATATCAGTTTCAAACCGATTTAATGGTTCTACACCTACCACCACACCGTAGTCGGCTGCTACTTTACCAATTTTAACCAGATTTTCAACGCACCAGCTTCTTTCTCTTTTTTTCTGTTCCTCAGTTACAAAGCGGGTTTTCCCAACGGCCGAATATACCGGGCCACCAAAAATAGGGCTCCCTAAATGCTCTGCTATTTTAATACAGTCGGCAATGTATTTCAGGCCTTGCGCCCTTATTCGTGGATCTTCGCTGGAAATATCGCGTTCGGCACCAAATGCACCACTGACAGTAACCTGTAATCCGGTTTCTTTTATGAGCTCTTTTAATCTGACCCAATCAATTAATTCTTGTTGTTCAACTGCTACTTCTATGATGTCAAATCCCATTCCTTTGATCTTATGAACAAGATCAAAGGAATGAGAAGTAAAGGGTGATTTCCAAAGGAATGTACTTACTCCAAATTTCATAAGGGATAAATTAAGGTTTTAGTTAGATTTCGAAATCAGGTATATTGATACGCGTACCACCCTTCATTGCAGACTCATGCGCGCAGATACCTGCACAAGTATAATTGGCTGCCAGAGCAGCATCAACGGCTGAATCTCTACCTTCCATAATAGCAGCAACAAATTCCTGAACCAAATGAGGATGTGACCCTCCGTGACCTGCTCCCTGTAAAAATGAAACATGATTCGGATCATCTATTTTTTCTCTTTTTGTAAAATTCGCAATCTCAGGAATTAACTGTTCGTCGGTATCAGGCACGCTTATCCTGCGCGCATTTTCACCACCATCAAACACGATGTGTTCCTCATCCTGCAACTGCTCCCATTCAAATGACATTTTTGTGCCATATACATCATAACTTTCACGGTACTGGCGTACCACGTCAAATAAAGAACGCGTAGCTTCTGCGACTACATCCGAGTTTTTTAACTTAAATGTTGCGGTTTCCACTGCAAACGGAGAACCATATCTGCTAGTCAGATCATCGCTTAACCTTCCTGAGCCATGACATACAACAGATTCAGCTTTGGTGTTATTGATTCTTAACAAAGGAGAGATGGCATGCGTTCCATTAAGCATTGGCGGATAACCTTTCCAGTATTCGCCCCATCCATCCATGCTCATGTCCTGAATATGGGAACCTCTAACAAACTGAATCCGGCCCAGATCACCATTTTCTGCCAGTTTCAATCCATAGAGGAACTCTCTGGTGTACAATGCGGTTTCCATCATCATATACACTTTGTTAGCCTTTCTTTTAGCTTCCACTATGGCAGTACAGTCCTCAACAGTCATCGCCATAGGAATGGTACATGCAGTATGTTTATTGGCGTTGAGTGATGCCAACGTCATTTTAGCATGCTCAGGAACGGGAGTTACGATATGGATGGCATCAACGTCTGCTCTTAAAGGAACATCCTCAAAATTTGTAAAGCAAAGATCCCTATCCAAATTAAATTTAGTGGCAAGCTCATCAATAGTGTCCTGATTGCGGGTGCAAATCCCTACGGCTTTAACATCAGGGTGGTTCTGATAGATTGGAATAAACTCTTTACCAAAACCCATCCCTACAATAATTACGGTAATTTTCTTTTGACTCATGTGATTATTTAATTTAGATATTAACAGTTATTAAAAAGTTCAACAATATTATTTATGGCTTACCCATTTAATGGCATTCCGAATAAGCTTATGATAAACAGGTAAATCGTGCGATTCTGCATCATGACCTAATGCTATCCCTACAATACGAGCTTTCGGATTATTGACAACAAATACAGAAGGATAGATATCCGCAGATCCCTCCACACTAGAATTCGCTAAAATTTTTATTCCCGGGCCCGCAGCATCTGCTTTATAATAGTAGCGTTCATCTTTCAGGCTAAACTTCTGGTCTACTCCCTTTGTTACTGGATGTTTTGTATCTACAACATTCACCTCAAATGGGCCATATTTATCATGGCCTTTTGATCCACCACTTACCAACTGAAGGTTATATTCTGGCCAGTCTTTCCAATTGTACCACAGTGCAGCATGAGCAAGCACCAGGCCCTTACCAGCGTTAACAAAAGCAAAAATGGCTTTCCTCAGTTCAGGGTCTTCCATGGGCTGGTTGTTCGTTAAGAATAGAACATCAATATCCGTCAGCTTTGAAAGAATACTGCTCACATCACTAGTATAAGTCACTGTAGCAAGCCCATCTTGTTCTAAGGTTCTCGTATCGACTTCTTTATACCATTTGTCGAAATCATGGGAAGCGCCCCCGCCTACCATCAGCGTGCGTATTGATTTGGCCTTTTTCTGAGCATTGGCTGGAGAATTTACCCCACAACTACTCAACGATAACACCAGGATAAAAAGCGAAGCTAACACCGGCAGTTTAGCGGGTAATAACCTCAAAAAAATTACATTCCATTTCATATCAAAAAGTTTATTTTAAATTATTTAACTACTCTCATAATGCCATTCATTCCTCTCCAGTGACCAGGAAACGTACAAAGAAAAGGATAGTCTCCTGTGACATCTGGCACCGTAAAATCAAAAGTCACTACATCTCCTGTATTCAAAAGTTTAGTGGCATGCAAAACTTCGGGCATAACAGGCACATAATTCTTTTGAGCAGCCTGTGGATCACGAAGCATATCATCTGCAGCTTTCCCTACCTTTTGTAAGGTGCCGGGTTTAATAATGAGCATATTATGTTGCATACCATCCGGATTTTCCAATTCAAAAATGAGTTTCTGCCCCGCCTTTACTGTAAAGAGATTTTTATCGAATTGCATCAGATCCTTTACCACTTTAATTTTAATGAGCATAGGTTTAGAACCATCATTTTTATTTGTAGTTGCCGCTGCCTCCCTTTTATTTCCTGTAGGCGCTGCTTTTTTTAATTCAAGTGATGCGTTTCTTGTTTCCCCTTTTAGTGGCAACATTCCATTATAAAAAGCTTTCTGGTCTTCGCTTTCTTTATCTCCAACAAAGCGCAAACCGCCATTAAGCGCATTTTTAAAGAGCCCGGAAGCTTTTGCATTGGCTACTTTTCTACCATTTATCTCTAGTGTAATCATACCACCTGTCTCCAAACTGGCAACCACATCAAAAGACCTGTTAGGTACTGAATCTCTTGCTACTGCTTTAAATGATTTACCGTTTTGGTTAACCACCATATTCAGATTCCCTGATTCAATAAATAAGCAATATCCATTGTCCTTATTTCCCTGAGCCATAATAGCTCCATTGAATTCACTGTTTCTAGCTTTGGTAACAGTCGCCTTAAAATGAATTTCCTTTCCGACAACATCAGGCGACAACTGTGTGCTGCTACCCCTATCCAGCAGATAAACCTCCTGACTAACCGCGTTTACCAGGCGCGAGGTTAGGCTAGAGTCAATAACTTTTTTATCACTTTCTTTTGAAACTGACAAAAAGCCTTCCCTATTCTTCAACGCCGCTGCAAACAGTGCTTGTGAGATCCACTGATCTTTTTCATTTTCGGCTTCAAAACTCGCTTCATAAATGATCTTTGCAGTTTCTTGTGATGCGGGCAAAGCAGCAAGTGTTAAAATTGCCGCCATTCTTGTATTTAAATTACGGTCGTTAAGGATACCACTGCTTTGCATTAAATGTATTGTATGGTTGTTTTTAGGTAATACTTCTATTGCAGCTTTTCTTACTCCAGCCACTGGGCTAGATAAGGCTTGCACAACAGCCTGTGTAGCCTCAGCATTTTTACCATCCAATACGCCCATTCCATTTAATGTCCACAATGCATTAACAGCAGATCCATTAAGACCAATTTCATCTACTTTCTGATCGCCTACTAATTTTAACAATGCAGGAATAGCACTCTGATCTTTTTTCTCTACCAGTAAACGTTGAGCCGTTATTCGCCAAAACATGTTGTCGCTTCCTAATGCGGCAAGCAGTCCGGGTGTATCATTCTTAGATAATGAAATTGGAGTATATGGCTTAGCCTTTTTATATATCACACGATATATCCTACCCCGATCAAGATCTCTTAAATTGCTGATCAATGCATTTCCCTGCCCTAGTTTCTGATCGGCTAAAGTAAGTGGCAGAATAAACTCCGTTGGCGATTGTCTGGGAACAAATGTGTTGTGTTGAATCACGAAATTATACCAATCGGCCACCCATACCGCACCATCCGGACCAACTTCTGCTTGCACCGGACCAACCCATTCGTCGGAGCTTGCCAGGAAATTCCATCCATCTTTTTCTTTAAATCCTGCTCCATCAGGTTCAATGATTGCATTATGGATTAATTTCACCGTTGGTTCTGATATAAAAGCAATGCGGTTCCAGTAATTTTTTGGAAAATTTCTGGCAGTATATAAATGGTGACCAGCAGCTGCTGTAAATCCGCCAACCACATCTACTTGCCGAAGGTTAGGGGTCATCGCATGTACATCATAGTGGCCATCAATTTTCTGAACTGCATTGAGGTTTAAGCCAGGGAGTGTCCTTTTGGTATAAGAAACAGGCATAGAATAAAATGCGCTGTGTGTATTGTTAGCGGTAGATATAAAGACATTGTTATCTTCCGAAAAGCCAAGCCCCCATGTATTATTACTTGTTGGCGCCAGGTATTCAAAGTCTTTTCCATCCGGCTTGAACCGATAAACACCCTGACCAAAGCGGGTATTTACGCCTTCTATTTGCCCATTGAAACCAGAGAAGCCAACAACGCCCCAAATTTTATTATCAAAACCATACTGCAAGTTTGAAGGGCCTGCATGGGTATCATTCTTACCCCATCCAGTTGATACGATTTCATGAACATCAGCCTTGTCATCACCATTGGTATCTTTCAAAAATACCATGTTCGGTGCTTGCGAAATGATCACTCCATCATTAGCAAAAACAATACTTGTTGGAATATTTAAACTATCCGCAAAAACGGTAAATTTATCCGCTTTACCATCGCCATCTGTGTCTTCACAAATTTTTATCCGGTCATTTGCCGCGCCATCTGTTTCAATAAAGGTATTTGGATAATCTACAGATTCCACTATCCAAAGTCGTCCTTTTTCGTCCCATGCCATCGCAATAGGATTGGTGATATCTGGCTCCGCAGCAAAAAGCTTAATGTCAAAATCTACCGGAATTTGTATCAATTTCAAAGACTCTTCCGGAGTTAACCCTTCCTGTATTTTAGGAACTACGTGCCTTGCAGTAAAATCAGCTATTGTGTCGGGATAAATGCTCATATCAGGAATTTTCAATCCTGCAATCTGATCTTTTACCTTATCGCCAATAGCCCATAAAACCCCATTTGCGAGCAATTTCAAGAAATTTCCGTTCTTCCAGGTCGAATCATCATGCCCATAGGCGGTGTAAAAAACCCTTCCTTTTCCCTCATTACGTACCCAGGTGTATGGCTCTTTTCTTGCCCCTTCGGTACGTTCGGTTAATACAACAATATCAGGATTTAGTTTTTGATGAACATAGGTCTCATCTGTAGTGGTAAACGGGGTAACATTTTTCATTACCTGATGCGAGGGATTTGTAATTTGAGCAGTAAATGATCCGTTACCATGTGATGCAAATTGGCCTCCAATTGCCTTAACATACCATTCAGAATTTTTAAAACAACCAGAAGCAGAATGTAATGGAATTAGACCTTTGCCATTTTCAACAAAGTCCTTTAAAGCCTGTTCTTGGGAAACGGATATCGTATCATGGTTAGCATAAATAATCAACCCATCATATTTGCCTAAGTTTTCTGCATTCAGATCCTTCAGATCTGTAGTATAAGTAAGGTTAACGCCACTTTTAAAAAGTTCAATGGCCAGCCAGGGCGCATATTTACCTGAGTCATGATGTGTGCTGTTGTTACCCAGGAATAAAATTTCTGCCCTTCGGGGTGCTTCTTTAGCAGAACTTGTTATTCCCTTGACAGCACTACTCACCCGTGTTTTGTTGGAGCAGTTTTGGAATAAAAAAGCGCTAAACAGCAATAAAAAAAATGCTTTTCTCATGTGTGTTAAGATTATTTAGTTAAAAAATACTGGTTTAGCTAAAATCATCTTTTTAAACTTTATCAAACCAACTCCCAAAAAGAAAAGGGAGCTGGTTCAACTTAAAAAAATATTAAAAAGTTAATTTCTTTACAGGTGCAAAAATCATATCGTCAACACCCGAAAATTTGACGCCAATGCTGGCGAATACATAATTTTGAGTAGGTATTAATGCAGGTACAGTAACACTTAAACTAACATTATTCAGGTCGGTAATTGCGGACCCGGCTAAGTTAGTTGTAGCAACATTGGTTTGGGAATCCGCAAATCTTGTTTTGCTGATATAAAGCGTTACGCGTTCTATTGTTTTAGCGTTTGCATCCTTTACAATTTGTTCCAATTTAAATGTTCCGGTAACACTTCCGCTTGAATAAGTAAGCTGAGGTCTCCTTATCATATAATAAGGCATTACTTCAATATCCATATTGGTGTTCCCCTTTAAAGTTATCGCAATCGAATCTGGCTTACCCGCAGTTTGTTTCCATACAAAGGGCCCTTGTCCAACCGGAATAACCATTTTATAAAGCCCATCAAAAAGCAGATGTGAAAACCCGCCTTCTGGCGTGAAAGTACTTCCTATAGCGCCGGTTTTACCGAAACCGGACTGATATAACTCATAGCCCACTTTATTATATTCAAAATTCAGTGGCTCTCCCTGATAAACTATACGTCCGGCTAAAGCAGCCTTAGGCGCATCAAAATTATCCTTCTTACACGACAGAATAACGGTGCTGAGCGCGAAAAACAGTATATAATGAAATTTAATTTTCATAATTATAAGATTTATAAATAATACTTATTGATTAGGTTGTTTAACTAATTTTGGGTTTTTTGTCAGGATATCGGCCTCAATCTCACTATAATAATTACCCAATTGCCAATTGTCACTTGCAGTAACAATGTTTGATAAATCCACTTTATAAATCCACTTACCATTATTTGGTGATCCCGGAGCATAATATTTGTACGGCAACAAACTGTAAGGTTGAGTACTACGTTTTGTAGCTTTAGAAAGATTACTTAAAAGGTCCGTTTTGCTTAAGGCAACCCCATCAAATATCTGGTGGGCTATTCTAAACCTTTTAAGGTCAAAGAAGTATTGTCCTTCAAAGGCAAATTCCGCCCTGCGCTCATGCACAATCCGATCAAAAGTGATATCGCCAGCGGTTAAAGGAATGACTAATCCGGCCCTGGCCCGTACCTGATTCATATACCCCGCAGCTGCCGAAGTTTGTCCTAACTCAAAGGCTGCCTCAGCTGCATTCAATAGGATTTCAGCATACCGGTATCTTACTCTCCAAACAGCACTTCCTATCCCACGCTGACCCGAGCCAATAGCGGGGTCCTGATATTTCCGGATATAGAAACCAGTTTGGGCAGTATTACCAATCCCATTGATTGGCCCATCAAAGCCAACAACCTGTTCAGGTACCGTTTTACCAGGTAATACCTTCTGAGCGCCGCGTTCACCTCCACTGATTACCGTACCGTTTGCCAATTGCACTCCAGCCCAAATATCAACTGGTCTGGCTTTAAAGCTCGAGCCCGGGATGATTACCGTACCACCCAGGCGGGCATCCCTGCCGGCAAATATATCCTGTTGATTGGTATAATAAATATAATCACCGGTAGCGTTATTAGTAGCTAAAGGGGCAAATGTATTATCTAACTTTTCAAATGACTGAACCAAATTAAGGGATGGATTAATACGGCCACCTTCTTCTTCTTCCGCACCAAAACGAGGCTGATTTACTTGCGTAAATCCATGTCTTTTGAATTTTAGGGCATAGTCATCAACCCATATCACCTCATTATTTTGTGTCTTATCGTAAAATATGGCAGCAAAGTTTTCAGAAAGATTTCCAGGTTGCTTTTTGTATAGGGAATAAGCTCCCGCTGATCCACTGATGATTTCTTCAGCAGCTTTCAAGGCAGTGGTATAATAAGCATTTGCCATACCTGCCGGGATGCCCACTTCGCCACCAGAGAGCGAAACAGAAGGAGTTGTTGCACCGTATTTTGCGATAGAAGCAGCATACAGAGCGGCTCTTGACTCCATAGCCAATGCAGCGCCTTTAGTCGCACGGGCCTTGGTATTACTGTTTGCCGGAAGCAATAGTTTCAATTCCTCCGCTTCCTTAATTACAAAGTCATACATTTCTGATTCTTTCGCCCTTGGATATTGTAAGGAAGTAACGTCAGTTCCATCAAATTCCAGCGAATTGAGGATGATAGGCACGCCTCCATAATATTGAGCTAAAGTAAGATAATAACTTGCCCTTAAAAACCTGGCTTCAGCAATATAAGATGCTTTAGTTGTCTCATCCAGTGCTGTAGCCTTTGCGCAGCGCTCCATAAACAGGTTAAGTTCACGGATATAAGTATAGTCCCATGGTGTCCAAAAGTAGGTTGCCCTGCCGCCAACATCGGGCCCTCTATACCCTCTAAAGCCCCAGGTACTGTTGCCATGATACTCATTGTACCGGCCATTTTCCGAATAGAATGACTCATTAAAATCGCCAAAAGAAATCCATTCAGTTAGCCTTGGATAATCATACTGACGATTATAAAGATCAGCCAGGATAGATAGCACCTGTGCAGGATCACTAAAAGCTTGTTCAGGGCTAAGTACCTGAGTAGGTTTTATATCCAAATAATCTGAATCGCTTTTGCACCCTAACCCAAAAATGAATAAGGTGGTTATTGCTATAATAAATTTATTTTTCATGTTGCTTCAATTAAAAACTGTTATAAAGTGAGGTTGATACCCATGTTAACAAATGAATTTTGTGGGTACTGTAGGCCGTTTGTATCCTGAACTTCCGAGTCAACCTTGTACTTACTTAGGTTATCAATAGAAAATAGGTTATAGCCATTTACAAACAGACGTGCCTTTTTGATGTTTATTTTTTCTATTAGTGATTTAGGTAAAGAATAACCGAGTTCCAGGGTTCTGGCACGAATGGCAGTTACATTATGCAACCAATAAATAGAATTTTTATTTACTGAACTGGCTGAATTGACATTAAATCTTAATGCAGGATATTTACCCGGTATCCATTCACTATTTAAATCAAAAGCATCGGCTCTTCTCCATCTATCAGTTAAAATAGTGTTCAACGCTCCTGAATTATAGGCAAACCCTCTTCTGATCTCGTTTTCCTGATTATAGCTGTACATCGATCCTATTGAAAAATCAGCGGCAAAGTCAAATCCTTTCCATGCTAGGCTAAAATTAAATCCACCGTTAAGAATTGGTTGATTGGTTCCACCCTCGCTGTCAGGTTTTTTGTTGCCATAACCCATCGGACGCTCATCATATCCGTCGATTTTCCCATCTCCGTTAAGGTCCACATAAATCAAATCACCAGGTAACAGGGTTTTATTTCCCTGTCCGTCAATATTGACCGGATAATTATTTATTTCTTCCTGCGATTGGAACTGACCGGCTACATCATATGCCCAAAACAGATTCTCGTATCTGCCTTCTTTAGAATTACGGTACTGATCCCAGGAGTTAAAAAATATAGGTTTATAAGAGGCGGTAAACTTACTACGCGCATACCCAACATTTCCACCTACGCTAAAAGTAACTGCACCAGCCGATCCATTATAGGCAAGTGAAATCTCACCCCCGGTTTGCTCATCTTTATTTATATTTTCGTCACTTAGGTTAAAGCCAATCTCACTTGGCAAAACGATATCATATTTGGTGCCTCTAAGCCCTGTTCGCAATCTTTTAAAATAATCAACACTTCCAGTCAGCTTATTGTTAAACATGGTAAAATCGGCACCAATATCCAGAATCTTACTTTTAAACCAGGAAATATTTAAGATGGGCTTGCCTTTATCTCTGGAGCCTATAACCGGGTTTCCATCTAAGATACCGTAACCATTACGGTTATAGTTATAACCCTCAAGATAATCCGTTGCCAGAACTTTGTTATCATCATCTCCCAGTATACCATAAGAGGCGCGAATCTTCAAATCATTCAGCTTACTGTTTTCACCTAACAGTGATTTCATGAATTTCTCTTCGGTAATTCTCCAACCGCCGGATACAGAAGGAAAATATCCAACCCTTTTGTTGGGTGCAAATTTCCATGAAGCGTCTCTTCTCCCTGAAACTTCCAGGTAGTACTTATTGGCAAAGTTATAGTTTAATTTTCCGATATATCCAATACGCGCCTCCTGGTCATCACGATCGTCGTAAGCATCAGAAGTGTTAAAATAGATCAGAGGAAGCACATTTGTTGCCGGCACCGCATGTACCCATACTTCTTTATCCCTTACGTCATACCGCTCTGATACCAGAAGTCCCCCAACGGTATGTTTACCAAAAGTGTTGTTGTAATTTAACCCTATCTGATAATTATTTTTTTCTATCTTCTGGGTTCTACGTTCCCGCCATGGATTGGTACTGCCTCCGGTTGCTTTATAACTGTCATCAGTAGGATTATAGGTATACGTTTTGTAAGTATATTCGTGGCCATCATGCAAGCGATCTTCGAGGCCGTAAGAATAAGATCCCTGTGCAACAAGCCCCTTTATGTGTGGGATTTGATATTGGGCATTAAATCGTGCTGATCCATAACGTCTTCTATCGTTCGAATATCCCCCGTTTTTTTTGTTGTTATAAGCCCAATTGGATTCATTATGGCCAATATCATTTATATAGTCTGGATTGTCATTGGCATATGGCCGTTCCCAGGGCCTGTTCCATAAAATGGCGACTCTTGGTAAATTATAATCATCACCCCCGGGTATTCCCGGATTGTCTCTTACTTCGTTATAAGCATTAACCCCAAATCCAACCTTTAACCTGTCGGTTATATTTACATCCATATTGGCATTGATATTTTTACGTCCATACGTAAATTCGCGTCCCAATACAGAATATTGGAACAAGTTTGTTCCCGAAAAATAGTAGTTTATTTTATCAGAACCGCCGCTGGCATTAATAGCCTGCTGATACAATGGCGCGTTCTTCTGTATAATAAAGTCTTTCCAATTAAAACTCTGATAACCCCGCTCGGTTCCCTCCTTGTATTTGGCTAATTCTTCTTTGGTAACTGTAGTTGAACCCCCATTATTCATCTCCGCATCGGCTTTCGCTAAGTACCATTCGTATGAATCATTCACTACATCAGGAAATCTCGTCCAATTTTGAAACCCTGTAAAAGCATCAACATTTATTACATTCTTTTCCCCTCTGCTTCCTCTTTTTGTGGTTACAACCACAACTCCATTAGCAGCACGTACACCATAAACAGCGGCAGAAGCGTCTTTCAAAATGGTAATACTTTCCACATCACTAGCAGCAAGATTATCAAATTGACGCTTATCCTGCTGGATCCCATCGATTACAAATAATGGATTTCCCATGTTCCTAACCTGAACGGTTGCTCCACCACCTGGTCGCCCATCGGGCATACGAAAGGTAACACCCGGTAATTTCCCTGCCAATCCGGTGCTCACTTGTGATCCGCCATGTACCTTTTCTAAATCTTTACTTGTGATGGTGGAGATCGCCCCCGTTATTGATTCCCTTTTTTGGCTGCCATATCCCGTTACAACAACCTCCGATAGCTGCTGCTTATCTTCTTCGAGTTCCACGTTAATTGTAGTGCTACCCTCCACGATAACTTCTTTTGTAAGAAATCCGATATAGGTGAATACCAATACGCCTCTTCCCGTTGGTAAGGTAACCGTGTACTTACCCTGTTCATTTGTACTCATTCCTGTATTGGCACCCTTTAACTTAACGCTTACCCCGGTTAGTGGTTTTTGCTGAAAAGTTACCGTACCGGTAATGGTCTTTTGTTGTGCATGCGCAGACTCCCGGGACAGTAAAGCAATGGTGATCAGTAAAAGAAAAACATGATATTGTTTTCTTAGCAAAGCTTGCTCAAATAGAACAAATCTCTTGAGTATTAATTTTTTCATCTTATATTTAGTTTGATTAATTTTAGGTTAAATAACTGAAATCGACATATCTAATGCTCATACTACTATGGCTTATCTCCTTTCTTTAATTATTGACTAATAAAAATTACCGCGCCCATAAATTTCATTATGGCGTCATGTCCTGATTTTTTAGATAGTTGCGGGATTCCGGAATCGCGTCATTCTATTTTACAATCGTCTATATTTGATTTTGGTTTAGTACAAGTTTAAATTTTATTGCGCTAGAATCATTGGCACTTGTTATCTAATAATGACTATATTGTATCCTAAAATTTCTATATAGCCAATATTTAAGATAATTTTAATAAAATGACACACGTTATTCCTAAATCACCTATTTCACAGTCTAAAGTGTATGTGGTTAAAGAAATTTATGCCCCATACTTTGACCCTACGTTTCACTCACATCCCGAATTTCAACTAAATTGTGTCCTGGAAGGCGAAGGAAGCCGTTTTGTAGGTAATAACATCACCTCATTTAAAGCCATGGACATGGTACTTATTGGCCCGCATCTTCCACATGTATGGAGAAATGAAAACAAATACTTCGAAAAGGACAGTCAGTTATCGACCAGAGTTATTGTAGTTTACTTCCATAAAGATTTTTTTGGAGAAGCATTGCGGTTAAAAGATGAAATGGGACAAATCGATAGGCTATTTCAAAAATCTGAAAGGGGCCTCGAAATTATTGGTAAAACCAAGGCTACCGTGAGTAAAATGATGCGCGAGCTGCTCGAATTAGATGGCATGGATGGGGTTATTCAATTGCTTAAAATATTAAATGTACTGGCTAAATCCAACGACTATCATTTCGTTACCCATAATTATTTGATTTCGTCTAATACTGAAGCGGAGACTACCAGGATGAACAAGGTCTACGGGCATGTAATGAGGAATTTTAAACACACCATTAGTGCGGAGGAGGTTGCCTCGTTAATAAATATGACCCGTACATCCTTTAGCAGATATTTTAGGGCGCGTGTAAACAAATCATTTTCAGATTTCCTTAAAGAGATCCGAATTGAATCTGCCTGCAAATTACTTAAAGAAGGAAAAATGAATATTGATCAGATTGGCTACGAATGCGGTTTTCAAACGCTCTCTAACTTTAACAAACAATTTAAAAAAGTTATAGGAAAACAGCCTAATCAATACCGGCATGAATACCTGAAAGTAGCAGCCGAGTCTTATCGGTATTTTTAATCTTGTTACAGGAACCGGCCCCATATAGAACCCGGTTCCTGTAGAAATTCCTACCTTCCCATAAATCCCAGTTCCTGACTGGCCAGATTATCGTCATCAATGAGGTAAGATTTCACATCTGCAATACTCATCTCATCCAATACGTCTACAAAATTCTTATATGTAGATCCTTCGGTGGGTTTAATAATAACAATCATAAACTTAGCAGGATCATTCTCCTGCAACCTTGCTATTTCCTTTTTGTTTTGAGTTAAAACACTGCCTATCATTTTAAAACTAACACGATGTGGCGTTGCCTTCTCCGTCTCGCCTTTATACCAAACAATGCTATTATCTTTACCCAAAAGAACCGTTAGCGTTCTTGAGGCAGGATAAGGCTGATTAGGAATATCAATAACCGGCTTGGCTATGTCCATGGCCTGAGACTTAGATAAGGATGTTGTGAGCATGAAAAAGGTTATTAAAAGAAACGCAAGATCTACCATTGCAGTAAGGTCTACTGAGGGAACTGCTTTTCGGGTTCTGTTTTTTCCTTTCAAGGCCTGGCCATTTTGAGGAATGCTTAAGGTTGACATAGTTCTATCTTTTAGTTAGGATGTCATTAAACATCAATTTTCACAAAGAAGACAGAAATATTTACTTCGAGTTCAGCCCCGGAATTATAGAGGTAACTAGTCGTCTGGGGCAAAGACAGGAGTGGTCAAATTGGTACTATGCAATCCTTTATTGCTCAGCTGACCAATTTCATTGTAGATATTACGACTCAGCAGAATCTCTGCAGCATTACGGCCTCTTTTTCTTTGGCAGAAGTGGTGATGTTAAAAGAGTTACTAACTTTAACGTAATCCTCGAAAATGTCCAGAGATTTTTCCTTCAACTGTTCTCTGGTATGCAGGTTAGCAAAAACCAGTCTTGAGTTCATCCGTCTGCGTAATTTTTTTCACTTGAGCATCCTGATTCCCCATTAAAAGACTGGATCACGCAACCCAGCACATCAAGCACCCTGCTTACACCTGTCCTTATCAGAATTAGCAGTTCTGCCTCAATATAACCCTTGTGACTTTTCGGCAACCTATTCTGCAAAAATTCATCAATTATATAAACGCCTGGGAAGACGAATAGTGACTTTTATGGCGTGATATAAACACCCATAATACGCCAAAACATATGATACTTCTAGTAATTTTTTTCTGTAAGTAGATTCTTTAGTTAGGCTATTTTCCTGAATGGGCACGCCTAAACCCTCAAGTATTTGTTCAACCAAAATACTTTTTTATTGGGAATATTTATAATTAGCGTTTTCCATATAGCAAATATACTGAACATGTATATAAATCAAACTGAATAATACACCAGAAACACCTGCAATCTTATAACTACAGGCGTTCTAAAGTTTTCCAATCGGACTGGACGGAACCGCTAGACACTACGTAATGTGCTTATTTTCAATCAATTGCCATCAACACAACCCATTGGTATCCTTGAAGGTACCCTCGCTGCTTGTTTCCGTTTGAAGTAATTATGGGAAAGATCAAAAAATCTTGTAAGGATCTCTTATCGGTTTCGACTAAGCATCATGCAAGTCTATAAATATTTAAGTAATTTCATATATGCAAACCGCCCAGAATGAAGCACCCAGTCTTGAAAACCGCACACTCCACCCGCAGTCATGGGTAAGCAAGTATGCCGACTACTTGTACTCCTATGCCCTGACGCGTATAAATAATGAGGAGCATGCCCGGGACCTGGTTCAGGAAACTTTCCTTGCAGCACTGGAAAAGGCAGACAAATTTGAAGGTCGGAGCTCTGAACGCACCTGGCTAACCTCTATTTTGAAGTTCAAAGTGATTGACCTGTACCGCAAGAATGCTTCAGGCTTTGCAAAACGGACGGAGCTGAGCAGTGCCGAAGGAGATCAAGAGTTTTTCGACGCCGATGACGGTCATTGGAACGACCAACATAGACCCAAGGAGTTCGGCATCGAACAGCCCGATGCACTGGAAAACAAAGAATTCCAAAGAATATTGCAACTATGCATGAAGAAGTTACCCACATTATGGCTTTCCGTATTTACCATGAAACATATGGATGACGAAACGACCGAAACCATTTGCGAGGAGCTAAAAGTATCAACATCAAATTTCTGGGTAATCATACACCGCACCAAAGTGAACTTGCGGTCCTGCCTCCAAAAGAATTGGATCTAACATACGGCAATGAACGAATTAAGAAAAATACAGTACAACTGCCGGAAGGCAACCTACCTGATCGAGAAACAGCAGATCGGCCGCATCACCATAAGGGAGAAACTGGAACTTAAAATCCACCTGGCTGGGTGCACCATTTGCAAAACGTTTCAGCGGCAAAGCATCCTAATCAATCACCTGGTAAGTAACCTTTTCCCGTCTCCCGGCCAGGCTGATGTAAAACTGGATGAAGAATTTAAAAAAAAACTCCAGAAACGCATAGATCAGCAGTTAGACAAAAACTAGTGACAGAACTTTTAATTCTATGCCTGCCTGAAGAGCAGGCATAGAAACCTTAGGGATTTGCAAATTTTGACGGCATTGTTGATCTCCGGTGACGATTCGGAAAAAAATCTACATCTCATTGCGCAAAGAACTGGCTGCAGCTTTAAGCAATGAGGCACTTAACCTTTGTGTGATATTTGGATTGATGTATTCAAACAGGATATGACCTTTCTTACCCAGAATGAACACCGAAGGTACAGGAAGCAATTTGTCTACATTTTTACCACCTGAAGTTTCCGGCAAGAATGAATCATAGCTCTTAGGCCCTTTGAAGGCGATGCCGAATTTTTTGGCAGCATTGAGGTCTGCATCTGATAAAAGCGTGTAAGACAATTTCTGTTTATCCCTCGTTTTATTCAAATTTTTCGGACTATCTGTACTGATAGCAATGATCTGATAACCCATCTTAGTTAAGTCCTTGTCAATCTCCTGCAAGCCTGACAACTGCTTAGAACAGTACGGGCACCAGCCTCCACGGTAAAAGATAAGTATGGTAGGTTTTCCCGCAACAGATTTATTTAAATCAAAACTTTCCCCTGTAGATTTCAGCAACTTCAGTGGTGGGATTGTTTCCCCGACCAGTAAGGGACTGATATCCTCCGGTTTCAACGGCACTCCTGTTACCATTTTTGTTGTATCATTTATCGGCACCAGCTCACCTGGCCCACCAATCCTGCCTACTGCCGCAGCTTTCACACCAACATTCGACGCGCACAGTAGTGCAAATGCTACCAGAGATTTTTTCCATGTGCACTTGGTTAAATAGTTGTTTTTGTTAAGATTCCTTTTCATGCGATTATTAGTTTTTAAACTTAGTCGCAGTAACTGCCCAAGCCTTACAAAAAAAAGTTAATTCATTTAATACCATACCTAAAATGGTAAAAACACACATTTTCAAATAACCGCAAAAAAAAATTGTAAGGAACAAACAGCTTTTCCGACAAAGTGGAAAAACTCAATATGAAAAATCCCAAAAACACGATCTGGTGTACGCTTGCGCTGATGCCTTTAGCACTTGCAGCATGTAAAAAAGACAACTCAGATGCTCCGGCCGATCAAAGTGAGAAGACAACCATCACCATAGAAAATGTTTTAAACTCAAAACCATTGGTGGAATCCGGCACTTTTCAGGGAAGCGGATCCCCTGCGCTTATATTACCCGAACAATCCACAACAATCACATTTTATGCTGCCAAAGGAGAAGCGCTCACTTTTGCAACAATGTACGGGGCATCCAATGACTTATTCTTTGCACCGGAAAACCCGGGAATACTGGTTTATAATCAGGATGGGCAACCAATTGAAGGAGACGTTTCTGCGCAAATAAAACTATGGGACAATGGTACGCGCATCAATCAAAATCCGGGATCAGGTGTCATTCATCCCGGAACTGTTGAGAACAAAAATATCACCGAAGTTAGCGGAAGCGATCAACAAGGTAACACTTATCTTTCTGCCTCGAAACTGATCAAAGCAAGCTTGAAATACAACGGCAACTCCCAGTTTACCTTGACCCTGCAAAACACTTCCGGTGGAACAGCGAACCAGACGCCTTTAAGTCCCGGTGTTTGGGCAGTATCCTACATCGTCGGTGGAAACTTACTCAGTCCAACACCATTATTTACTAAAGGACAATTGAGTGCAAATGGCCTGACCGCTATTGCAGAAGCGGGGGACAATATACCTCTTAAAACATATTTAAGCAGCATCACTGGGATATTTACACCTCTTTCACCAGTCTTGGTTGTGGTCTACAATGGCATTGAAAATCCATTGTATAAAATTGACGAAAAAGACCGTAACGATGGCCTTAAAGAATTGGCTCAGCAGGGAAATGCAGCCATACTTGCTGCTTCACTAAAGACAAAAAATGGAATTAAAGCGGTGTATATTCTGCCAGCTCCAACCACTACGGTACTGCTGCCAAAAATAGGGGGACAGCCAGGCGGCCAGGTTTCTCAGGAACTCATCGTAACAAACGGAGATCGGATAGCGATAGCAACCATGTACGGATTTTCCAATGACTGGTTTTTTGCAAGCGGTTCAAACGGGATAGATCCCATGAAAAAAGGGAATGTTTCAGCTGACATTGGCCTTTATAACAATGGAACTGCAGTCGACCAGTTCCCGGGTGCGGGCCTCACTCAATTCAATCTTGCGGGAACACCACTTTCAGAAAGCATTCCCATTTCTGAGGTCCCAAATCCAAACCCATTTACCACTTTACCAGCAATAACCGAGATCGTAAAGGTTACCCTGAAATAAAAACAAATTCAAGATGAGAACAATTGAAGTATTCTCAATTAGAGAGAAAGACTATATGCAATGGGCGCCGTTGATTTTACGGTTGATCATAGGGTTCGGATTTATGATGCATGGCTGGGCAAAACTCAGCAAGGGACTAGCAGGTTTTGAAAAACTACTGACACAGTTACATATTCCGTTTCCGCACCTTACCGCATGGATAGCATCGCTCGTAGAAGTACTGGGTGGATTTGCTTTAATGCTGGGCTTTTTTGTCAGTCTTACGACAATCCCCCTTATTTTCATGATGCTGGTGGCCATATTCACCATTCAAATCAACTATGGGTTTAGTTCAGTAAAGACAATAGGACTGACTGCGCAGGGACCTTTATTCGGCCCACCAGGATACGAGATCAATCTGCTTTACATTGCCGGACTGCTTTCCCTGATCATCACCGGAGCAGGCGCGCGCTCTGTGGATTCGTTAATGGTAAAAACTGCTCAAATAAACTTCAAGTAAACCAAATCCCGGCCAAGTGAGCAAACTATTGTATTACCGTTTAATTTCCATTTATGACAAGCTTCTGTGTTCTCCAGAAGCTTGTCATCACCAAGCAGTTTAATTACTAAATATAGCTGCACACTTAAATATTGAATTAAAATATAAAGACAATGAATTTAAAAAAATCTGGTTATAGTCTAGGGGTTATAGCCACAATAATTGTATTATTCTGGATTGGAGCACTAAAATTCACACCCGCCGAGGCGATGGCCATTAAAGGCTATGTATCGAATAGTTTCCTGATGAACTGGTTGTATCGTTTTAACTCTGATCAGGGCGTTTCAAACATCATCGGTGTTTATGAGATCATCACAGGCGTTTTACTGATTGCATCTTTTTGGAACAGCCGAATTGGGCTGATAGCTGGGTATCTAACTGCAATCATTTTCCTCACCACCTTAAGTTTTTTAATCACAACTCCAGGAATTTGGAAGCTAAGTGACGGTGTCCCGGTCACCGACTTCTTTGTGATCAAGGATCTCGCCTTTTTAGCAGTCGCGCTACAGGTTATAGGGAAAAGCAAAGACAGCTCGATGGCAACCTCCATTCTAGTGGAGAAGTCATAGCATTCAGCACAAGCCGAAATAAAAAAGCCTGCAATCATTTGATTTGCAGGCTCTTGTTGGTCTTTAAGACTCTTTGAGCAGACCGGACGGAATTTAAACCCAACCGTTAAATGATCTCTAAACAATATTTTCAGAATAAAAAGACGAAAACTCACCGAATTCTTATTTTATTAATAGCTGCAATGCAGTAACAAATGCAATCATAACCTTAAAAACTTCAAACCATTTAAGAGATAACAAAATAGATTTTAGAAAAAACACTCTTTCCATCTGGAAGTGAAAGAAATTGTGAGTTGGAATTTCTCTAAAATACATCAATTGGATTAAAAACCTGCGCTACCACAGTAGAAAGAACCGATTATAGGAACTCAGCTCTCAGCCTTCTAAATTTGATCGCCTTTTGAGTAACCAAAGCCCCCTTGCATTCATTCTTCCACTGCAACCCTCCTTCAGATATAACGGTATTTATTTCAATCAAGAGCCGCCTTTTCTGTAAATATAGGCATCGGGGAAACCAAGATATTTCAGTTTTTTGAGTATTTTTTTTGCCTCAGGTATTCCCTTAATGCCAATTATTCGGATGTTAAAATAACGTGGGCCGGCCGGGACAACAATAACCGAATAATTGTGACCCGCTAAAAGATCCTTCACGATTAAAGCCTTACGTCGTTTAAAATGGGCCGCCTGGATCGTAGTAAGATTTTCAACTGAAATAGGTATAACCAATATGGTTTGTTCATCCGCAGTATCCGGAACAACCACAGGTACGACTGGTGGGGAATTCTTGGCTTCAACCACAAATTCAAGGTTGTCAACAAAGGCACCTTCAATACTACGGGAGATGGTGAACGGAAAGCTTTCCGGGGCAGCGACCAAATTTTGTTTCCTGAGTTCACCTGTGTCAACCCTAGCCGAATAGGTCCCCGGCAACAGCCCCAGATAGCTGAAATAACCATCCACTTCGGTAAAGGTTCGGGCAACAACAACAGATTTATCATTATAAATACGAATGGTCGTACGTCCTGGAGCACCCTCGTTGTCTCCCTTCCAGGTAACTCTGCCCGAAACCTCACCGGATACAAATACCGGAACATCGATGTTTTTAACCGAATTTGGGTCAACGGTAACACTGTAATTCTTTTTAAGAAGCTGCCATGCCACGTTGCCGAACCCTGAGGGATCGAGTTCTAAATTGTAAGTTACATAAGCCTCCATGTCTGTAATGCGTATAGTGGTATCTTTCAGACTTTTTTCAATCCGTCCCCCATTGACGCGAATATTGAGATTCGGTGCTTTGGGTTCGTCGATATCGCGACGGCCATTGCCATTCATATCCAAGTAAGGATTTAGAATAATGCTGCCTTTTCCAACACTGGTATGGTTATTGAAATTCAGGTATTTTGATTTCCGATCATAAATCAGGCTGCCATTGACAGCTGCCAGATGCCTTACGGTTCTATTGCTTTTGCGTACCGAAGCCCTGCTCTGTCCAAACCCGAAATCATACCGGATACCGGCTTCGAAATACGACAGGTCGCTGATATAATTTCGCTCAAAAGAAACATTTACATAACCATTTCTGAATAACCGGTTCTCCAGCTCGGTCTTGATCCCGATAAATTTATTCTCTGCATACGCATATTGAAGCTGTTGGGTCAACAGCGTATTTTTAAGCACCCTTGTGGCTACAGAGACATTGCTATATACGTAAGGATCATTATACTGCCTGAAAATTGCAAATGTATTAATACTGGTATTGAATGAACCAACCGATGTGGACAACAACCATTCGGCACTGGTATATTTAAAGTCGGGCAACACAAACTGTTCAAGTGTAATCCTGGAATAGGCAGAAAATGAACGGCCTCTGATCGGTAGGGAAAGACTTATCCTGCGGTCCTCAACAAAAGTGTTGTTAATTGCAGTCTGGCCTTTTTTATACCAGGTATTATTCAGTTCAAGCTGTAATCCGGAAGGTAGGTTGTAACTCAATATTACTTTTGAACGCACGTTATGATCATATTCTGCCGAAACCAGAAGATTGGGCAGCATGCGCACCGAAGTGTTTATAAATGGGATGAATGATCCTGAAGTGACAGAGGAAAGATATTCAGCCCCTGCGCCGATGGTGATACTTTTGTTAAGCCCATAATTACTACTGAACCGGGAAAAACGACTTTGATACCCATCCTCAACCATTCCGGCAGAAGCTGTATATTCAAATTCATTTTTAGGAAGGAAGTTAAAAGGGATGCTGATATTTTGCTCGCTGGAACGCTCTTCACCATAAGGGCCATAAAAACGAAGTTTCACCAGGGAATTCCCATATACAAGTGGAACATTGAATGAGTAAAAGCCTGCGGCATCCGCCTTGACATAATTAACCAGTACATTGTTCACATATAATTCCACCGTCCAGTTGGGTTCGGTATAGTTGCTCAGCATATATGACCCGAACGACCTCCGGTAGGTTGTTGGCGTATTGGTGAGTTGAACACCGACTATCGGTGCATAAATGGAAGAAATTGACTGCCCGAATATTTTCCCTGCTGAAATCTGCTTTGCAAAGGCATGATCATTATTGGCCAGTCTCCAAAGGTAATATTGCTGCCGTTCGGAAAATGGCTCGTTACTATAATAGTTCATCACCACATTGGTTTCTCCGCCTGCAATTACTCCCCCGAGCCCGAGGCTTACACGGGTGTCCTGAGCACGAGTAAGATTTTCGGCAGAGTTAACTATAGCATAATCTGCTACGCCAAAATGAAACAAGGGGTAGTCTCTGCCGATGCTGGTATCTGCCTTAAAATCTCCTCTGAGCTTACTGACATTGGCCCGCATCTGTTCCTGCCGCAGCTGGCGGATGACTGGCAGGTCAAGATCAGTACGCAGTGTTACCGAAAGGTCACGAAAGCTGAAGAAACAGTTCAGTCCGAACACTTTGCCGAAATAATCCGACTTCAAAAAGAGATTTGCACCGCTGGCGATCAGGTCATCACCCTGCAGATTAATGGTCTTGTCAAGATAGGTAATGCGATTTCGTGTGTTATCGATAGTGAACTTCGCCTTGGAATCCATAAAAGTACCGCTGATGGAATCTGCATTTACAGACTGCACATTTTTGATTCCCAGAAAGCTAAAAATATTGGCGACCGGAAGATACGCCGTCTGGTCTACAATCAATGCAGGAATCTCTATCCCGCCGACGCGCTCAACATTCAAAAAGATGGAGACTTCGTCATAGACCAGTTCCGGGTCCTTGGCATTAAAAGGCTGGGCGAGGGAGTAATTTATATCTAAAAACAGAAACACCGCCAAAAAAGTTAATGACCATAACTTTTTAAATACCATATAGCTGTTTTCCACGTAAAACATAGCTAAGGCTGTATAAATGTAACTGTAAAGGTTCCGTTATAATTTCCTGGAGGACTGGCGATCGGATTGCCAACCGTCAGGGTACCGCCGATTCTTATCAATGTCCGCGCAGGCGATGCAGCCGTAGCAATAAAGGGGCTGCCCAGGTTGGAACTGCCGATGCGCATGGTCATGGAACCGCCATTGCTGCCTGTCAGATTTACATCCGGTCCGTTGCTGATGGTTACGATGGTTCCCGGTTCCGCATCGACTTCAAAAATTGCGGGCGAAAAGGAAATTCCGAGACTGGCCTGGATAATGCTGCCCGTAGTTGATCTGGATCCGTTTGGATCAATGATCACCGTACCGCCGGAACCGCCCTGGTAAAAAGCACCGAAATTTAATCCCTGTGCCGGATTTACATAGATGCTTATGGGCCGAGGCGGATTCTCTACCGAAAGGGAGGGTGGCCTGTGCTGTGCCTGGGCCGCCAGAACCAACCCAAGACCCAGGAAAACCAAAATTAGCACCCCGGCGGCTATCGGTTTCAAACAGACAATATGTTTAGCGGTTATCCTCATTTATTTCCTAAAAATACTTTCTTTGAATGCACCCCCCTGGGAGTGATAAAACTGATGATATAAATACCGGCATTCACACGGCTGTCCACCTGGTATTCTCCGTTTCCGGGGATAGGGTTCCTGGAAATCACCTGACCAATCGTGTTGCTGACGATCAGGGTCCCCTTTTGTTCTAAAGCCAGTTTGATGCGTACAAACAACGCACCTGCAGAACTGAATACGGTATATTCATCTTTATTTTCTACGAGGCCTTTCGACTCGGTAAAATGCAACGAGAAACGGTTTTTGATGCTGCCGGAACTTACATTGGTACGGTAAACAGGGTTAGCCCGCAGATCATGTTTTGCACCGGTAGCCCCATCATGTAAATAAATGCGCAAAGGTTCGGGCCATTGTTCTTTGTCTTGCAGGGTAAAAATAACTGTCCCGCTCCTGCTGCTTTCCAGGCCAAGGGGTATTACAGTAAGGGTATCCAGCTCCGGCAGGGAATTGATGGCAAGTTTGGATGCATCAGCGGCAAGCGAATAGAGGTTGGGAACCTGTTCGTCCAGGTTCATCAGTTTAATAGCGTCGAGCTTATTGTCAAAAACAGGGCTAGCATCTCCGCTGGTATAAATCACAAGGGGGTCTGCCCCGTGCTCCTGGTCTGAAAACTTCGCACTCAGTCGAAGGAGAATACGCGAATTTTGTACATTATGATCAGCCAGTGCACTTAGCGACTTATGAAAAACCGGGGACAAATCATTCACCCGGATATTGTTATTCATGGCCAGCGTCGCCGTAACCGGGTAAGCCCCATCGCTGACATGTATAAAGAATCCCTGCATGGAAGCAATAATATTTCCTGCAATGCCATCGCTTGAAACCCCGTTGATGTAGGTACTGTAAACACCGGTATACTGACTGGTCGTTCCTGAGTTGAAGAAATAAACAGCATTATCAATATTGGTCTTGGTCCAGCCCGAGGTCGCATTCCAGTCTATAGGCGATGGATAAGGATTGCCAACCAGGTTAAATCCCTTTGAATAAGGCTGGTTGTTATTGTACAGCGTTGAAGAAATCGCGCCGTTGTTGACAACGCCTGTAATGCTAACCGTTTTTGGAGCTGTCGATGATCCAAAATCCGCGGCATATCCCCGCATTGGAACAAGCGGATTTGTACCGGTGGTGTATGCTGTAAATCCGGTGCTCGCCTGGTTTTCTATATAAGTGTAAAAGTTGGGAAAAGCAGCATTGAGATCAACGGTACTGGCAAAACTACTTACCGTAGCGGATTGCACCGGCGAGCTGAAGTACTTATACCCAAAGCCTGCAGCAAGATAACGTTGCATGGTAACGTTCCCTAACACACTGCCTGCACCGCTGCCGTCTACCAATGCCGTCTGGGTTGGCGATGATATCAGCGTAAGGAAGCCACCGGTGTTGAGCTGACCGGAAGATACCAACAGAATCCCCGTAAGATTCAGTGTTCCTCCTAGGGTAACCCCAGCGCTGTTTTTTACCGTCAGGTTTTTGATCAGGTTGCCAGAAAAAACAGAGGGGGGCAGGGTTTGCGCACTTGCGCCGTTCATTTCAATCGTGCCATTGCTCACCGTAAAGGTGCCTGTATTGCTAATGTTGCCAGCGATTTGTAATATTCCATTGCTAACAGTAAGCGCCGCACCCGACTGAATGGTTAAATTATTCGCTGTTGCAATCCCCGTACCTACGGTTGGGTAGTTGGAAAGCCCTGAGGGAATAAGTACATTCGAAGTGTTTACCGGAACAAAACCAGAGGACCAATTGCCGGTGGTATACCAATCAATGCTTACTGCACCTGTCCAGTTGGCTATGCCTGCAAATTCTCCCACAGCAATATCGCCAATAAAGCTCAGACCCGTTGCCTGTATCGAAGTAGGCAAGGGGGAGGCAACCGCAGGCTGCGACCAGGTTGATCCGTTGAAATTGGCTATTCTCAGGTTTGCAGTAATTGTTCCGGGATCCAGATCGGCAGCAACCCAGTTAACTGTAACTGATGCGCTACTAAAAATAACTCCGGTGTTACTAAAAGACCAATACCTGTTGACGCTGCTGCCCGCGCTGATGCCTGAGGCCGCCAGATTCGGATGATCTGTGTTAAATACGGCCGAGCTTAGGTTTCCTGCTGTTGAAACAGCGGCAAAAAGCACCGTAGCCCGTGTGTAACTGGTGCTGTCGCCGACCTCAAACGTCCTGGTAAGGTTTGTGCCGGTTGCAATATTTTTTTGCAGTCTACCATATACCCAACCCGTTGCCTGTGATGCGCCACTTACAGTGCCTGTGGCAGGAATGATTACACTGTTACTGCCGGTTTTTATCTTGCCCGCAACGAAATTCAATATCCCGTTCACAGTTACATTTGACGACAAAGTAGCAAAAGCCGTTGCTTTATTGATGGTCAGGTTATTAAAAGCCCCGGTTGAAAAAACCTGCTGTGTTGTATTTCCTGAAAGAACAATTGTATTGCCTGTACTGGTAAAGGTCCCGCTGGTCATGTTCCAGTTGCCCTCAATGATATCGGTAAAAGGACCGGGTACAAAAGTGCCATTGGCCAAAGAAAAATCACTTAGCGTATGCAGCGCTGCAGAAGCGGTTTTTGTACCTGAGGTGGAGATGCTGAGTTTTCCATAGGTTGTTGCTGTAGATATAGCTTGTATTCCACCATTGTATTCCACAGTACTTAAGGTGTCAAGAACGTAGCTGGCAAAAGTGGGCAGCGTGTTTGTGCCACCTATTTTTAAGAAAGCATTGTCATCAACGGACAGCGAACCGCCGGCAGCATCCTGGGTGATGCTAAAAGTAGAGGCATCCAGTGTGCCACTCAAAATATGGAGATCAGCTACCGCAGTAACGTCTTTTGTCAGCGTCACCGCTATCCCCGAACTTTTATTTATGGCAAATTGTGCCAGTGGGAAAGAAGAAGCAGCGCCACCGATAACAGCGGCATCGCCACCTGTCATGATCAATGCACCTACGGAGGCGTCAAAACTATTGTTGTTTGTGAAGTTATGGGATACATTGAAATCGCTGTTGGACAGGACTGCGCCAGTGATCACAAGGTCATAAAATGTAGTACCCGGGCTTCCGGAAAGCTCCCCTGCGGCCGAACTCATTGTAAATACCGATGTACCCCCATTTAATGTGCCGTCACTTTCAATATCCCCGCCGACCGTGTAACTATTGCTCCCGGCGTTAAAAACGGCATTGTTAGTAATGGCAAAAGTACCCGCAATATTCCATCCAGAAGCAGGCGACACACCTGTAGTATTGGAAATTCTGACGTTATTTAAGCTGGCAGGAACACCCGTAACAGTGATTGCCCCTGAACCTCCGAATATGACAGTACCTGTACTGGTGAAGGAGGTACCGGCGAGTTTGATCGTGCGTGCCGCTGCAGGCGCGTAATTCATGATACCGCTGCTGGTTACGGTCCCTTCGTTGGTAAAACTTCCCAGAATATTATGTGTAGGGTTTCCTCCATTGAATTTCGCTCCTGAACTGATATTAAATGCTACAGCGATCGTCCAACCAACACTTGGATTGATTCCTGCCGTATTGTTAACATTCAGGGTAGCAAATACAGGCTGGCTGGTTGAATTCAGTACCGGTGAAACATTCCCGTTGAAATTGATCACGCCACTGGAGTTGGACGTTATGGCGTTTAAAAAACGGATGGTTTGTACCCGCGTACCGGAGAAAGTAGTTACCCCATTGCTCACCAGTGAACCACTGTTGGTAAGGTCTCCATTTAATGTGGCAGACCCCGAACCACCGTCAAATGATCCGCTTGCGGTGACAAATAACAGATCGTTATAGGTAACGTCACTTCCAGCCACGACATAGCTGCCATAAACTGTTACCCGGTTAAAGGTCGTATTGCCGCTTATGGTTTTTCCGCTCCCGTTCAGCACCAGTGTTCCGCTTCCGGAATTGAATGTACCGTTATTGACAAAGTTACCACCAAGATTGATGGTTTGTGCAGCTGTCCCCAAGGTGGCCCCGTTGTTAACGGTCAGGTTGCCGTTGATGGTCAACGGGCCGGCTAACGTCTTTGCTCCGCTGTTTGCAAATACGACATTACCGAGTGTTGCCGCCGGTACTGTCTGGGCAACCGTTCCGTTGAAGGTCACGGTACTGTTAACGTCTATATTATATACCCCAAAATTTGCAGGAAGGTTATTTGCCCCGCTTAGTAAAAGATTCGTTCCGCCCGATGCAGTGAGTGTACCACCGGTAGCGCTCGTGCTAAGTGTAAAAGTAGAAAGATCCAGCGTGCCGGCACTAAATGCGACGGTACCGTTGATATTTAAGTTACCGGCAAGCGTCGCGGTACTGCCCGGTTTATTGATGGTTAAATTATTAAATGTCGTCGAAGAGATGCTTTGCGGCCCCGCACCATTTAACAGAATGGTGCCGCTTAATGATAAAAAGGTTCCGTTATTATTCCAGTTACCGCCCACCGTGGTAGTAACACCATCACCATTCAATATGGCAGCTGAAGCGATTGTTACATTTCCGGAAATACTGGCCGGTGAATTTATATCCAGCTCACCTGCGGTCACCGAAAGATTTCCCGTAATTGTTGCGGGGCTGTTGATTGCGGCAATACCAGCTGTTTTATTGATGCCGAGGTTATTGTAATTAATTCCGGCAACAGATTGTGCAGAACTGCCATTATAAACTACCGTACTGCCCGAAGGGGTGAAGGTACCACTGAGGTAATTATAACTACCACCAATACTTAATGTACCTGCGCCCGTAAAAGTCACATTCGCCCCGCCCGACTGGGTGAGCGATCCTGCAACCGTGGTTGTGCCGGATCCCATATTCAGGTTAATCACGCGGCCTGCTGTACCGTCACTTAGATTCAAATCTCCGTTGACAATTAAGTTCTGGTTATTGGTATTGATCGTATGGGTGGCGCTTGCAGTCCAGGAACCATTGATGTTGCCCTGGGTAGTCAGCGTGCCCCCTGTCAGACTGAGGATCACTGCCTTCACACTACCGAAAGTGATGCTTTTTGCTACGGCATTGCCATTGATAACAGGCTGATTGACAAATGTTGTGGCACCTATCTCCACAATATCATTAGCTGAAGGCGGCAATGAGGGAGCACCCTGTACAGTGGTCCAGTTGCCAGCAGTGAACCAATCGCTACTTACAGAGCCATTCCACCTGACCAGGTTGGCATTATCGGACAATGTCCAGCGATTACTCACATTCAGTAATGTAGTTTGCTCTACATAATTGGCCGTCGTACTATTGGTTGTCTTACCGGATGGGCCCCAGCCGGCGCCATTATTATGCCACAGCTGCATCGTGGATTCGTTGTTCCCGTTCAGGTCCGCATCTTCATAATGCAATCTGAGTGTAGCTGCAGATACTGCAGTACCTGTAAGGGCGACATTGTAAACCACATTAGCCGAGCCACCAAAAGGGAAATCACTTACTGGCCCCTTGGTTACTGTAACTGTCACTGCTGACAATAGTGCATTCACCCCGTTGAAGGTAATGGTATTATTCGGCCCTTCAAAAGCATAGGCTGTGCCCGAAGTAAAGCTATGGGTATGCCTTATGGTACCCATTATGATGCCGTTACCAGTGCGGTTACTGAGTATATTGATGATGTTGTTTCCAGTGAACATGCCACCATTGACCATGTTTAAAGTGTTTGCCGTCACACTGTTCAGGATATCCACCTGACCGGTAGCGGCCGATTTGTTGATGGTAAGAATGTTAAAGGTACTGACCCCGGCGATTGATGCATTAGCAGTACCGGTGAACTGGACAGTGCTGCTGGCGGCGGTAAACGTACCCGTTGTGGTCCAGTTACCCCTTATTGTGTGTAAAAATGAAGAAGCATTGAAAGTGGTAGATGCAGCAATGGTCAAGTCGCTATTTACAGTTATTGCGCCTCCGGCCGTTTTAGTACTGCCGTTAGATAAAATGAGGTTGCCATAGTTACCGGCAACCACTGTCTGAGCGCCGGTGCCATTGTAATTAACCGTGTTTGGTGTGGTCGAACTAACGTTCAGAGCACCACTGGTTATTACATAGGCCCCCGCGATTCCCAGTACGGCATTTGTAGAGAGCTGCAGTGAAGTCCCGTTTAAAGTGACATTAAATAAATTAGCGGCGCCATTTAGGGTACTGGCACCTGTAAATGTTGCCGTGCCTGCGGTCGCCGTAAAACTGCCGATCACATCTGCAAAGGCCGCAATTGAAAAGTTGCTCGCGGTAGTGATGTTCCCTGTCACTGATAAACCGCTGAAGCCGATAACTCCAGTCCCTGAGATATTATTTGCGGTGCCTCTCATGGCAACTGTATTGTTTGCGTTTGTAAAACTGTTGCTGACAGATAAATTTCCGCCAATAGTCAGGTTACTGCTGGAACTGATGGTTCCCGAGATTGTAAGATTGCCGAAGGTAAAGCCCGTACCAGTGATCGTTTTCGCTGAACCGGACATCGTGAGTGATCCTCCAGTGGTATGGAGGAATGAGCCTGCCCCAGTAGAGGATAGGTTCCCGGCTACGTTAAGGGTGCTGGCGGCACTTGCGGTGATGTTCGAAGCGCTGATGGACAAATCATTGAAATTATGCGTACCGGTGCCACTAATGGTGGCACCGGCGCCGGAAAAGTTAACCGTACCACCCCCACCCGTAAAGCTGCCGTTATTTATCCAGTTACCCGCAATTTCCACTAGAAAACTTCCGCCGTTAAAAACCGTGGAAGCCCCTATGTTTAGGTTTCCACTGACCGAAATATTCGATGCCGCGGTAAAGGTAACTGAAGTACCTGTAGTGAGGGTACTGGAAAAATTTCCGACCACTGTAAGGGGTGTGGCAGGCATTGTTTTGACAGCGGCGCCACTTGATGAGGATAGGATTAAATTACCGTAAATTTGATTGGCAACCACCTGGTTGGTGCCAGAATACTGAACAGTACTGGTCAAACTGAGAGAGTAGGTTCCATAATTTACCGGAAAGCTGTTCGTGCCGCCTATCCTTAGCGTAGCACCATTGGCCACAGTGAAGGTGCCACCGCCAACAGTGGTTCCACGGTTTACCGTGAAAGTCGAAAGATCAAGCGTGCCGGAGGCCACATTAATATTACCTGCTGAAGCAACAGTAGAATTCAAAGGCAACAGATTGCCCGCCGGTGTTTTTACTCCAGTACCGCTAATTCTAAGAACTGAGTAAGTAAGGTTTTCCCTGATGGTCTGGTTTAACAGTGTGGCGCTGTAATCTACTGTGGATCCTGTGGCAAGGGTCACCGCCCCTGTAAGGCCATAGTTCAGGGCAAACGTTGCCGCGTTTACCCGCAATACACCATTCACCCCAACACTAAGGGAGCCTGATCCTGATAGCAGGAAGGGCGTTGCATTTTCTGCCGGTATAAACGTCCCGCCTACAGTGACTGCCCCCGCGGCCACTGTGTTTATATTCATGGTTACGGTACTTCCCGCGTTGATCGTAAGTCGCCTGAATGTCGTGGTATTTATTCCTCCAATGCTCTGAACGGTACCACCAAAAGTAACCTTCGATTTGTTGTTGGTAGCGCTGAAGACCCCGGAATTACTCCAGTTCCCTTTTAGAGTCAGGGTAACACCAGCCTGGTTGAGCCTTGCTCCTGAGGCGATAGTCAGATTCCCCGAAACGGACAACCCTTTGTTCTGTGTCAAAATTGGACTGCGGGTCCCTGCGCCGATGGTAAGCGACTTACAGGTAGCAGAAACGTTTACCGTTGGCTGGAATGACCCTGTAAAGTTTGCATCGCCTATTATCGCATCTGTTGCCGAATTGGGGATCCCCGCTGTCCAGTTAGCCGAATTGTTCCAGGACGAGCTGAACGTGCCTTTCCAGCTTGTCTGTCCTATGGAAATTCCCGGCAGGCACAATAGCAATGTCGCAAATAAGCAAGAAAACAGTATTTTAAGCACATTCATTGGCTCGTTGTTTTAAGTGCCGGGAAAACTATCTCAATGTAATTCCATCTCGGTTTCTGCAATTTTAAGTGTCTTGGTACCGGAGGTTGTCGTAAACAGGATACGCAGTTTGCCGGTACGGTAGCTGACGTTTGGATTATCGTCCAGCGGGAATGTGGCATGCCGTTGTTTATTTGGCGTATAAATCGCAAATCCCTTTACCAAACTCAATTGGGTTGTTTTCCCCTGCGGGGAAATATGATCAATCTGAATATCGCCGTAAACCGAAACAGTTCCCGTCCGGTTGAATGTGGTCTTCAATTGCCGGACACCCTGGGCATCGATTTCTAAGGCCGTTTTTCCCACCGTGACGGTACTTACCGAAGGCCCCACGCGAATAATAACCGGGATAGCAATGCCGAATATTGGCACCAGCTTTACTGATATTTCTTTACTGTTAGTGTCTACCGAATGCTCTCCGGGGGGCTTCTCATTAGGGACAGACCTGAAATACAAATGTGACCGGTACTCTCCGGGTTTTAATCCGCTCGTATTTAGCGTCTGCAGTTTTACGGTTTGCGCTTCATTTGGCGCCAGCACTACACTCCGGGGAAAAAAACGAAAGTTCTTATCCGCAAAATATTGCCCTGAATCAGGCGCGGTAATCAGTTCGAAAGCACCATTATCCAGCATACGGTAATGAATCACTGAGATCAGGTATTTGGCCGTATCTGTACCGGTATTTGCCAGACTGAGGGCCTCTGTTCTTTTGGGCCCTTCAAAAACTACCCTCCTGGGGATGATAATCAGGTTGCCCTGTGCAAAGCCAGCTGAAGTAAAAATCAATACACCGGAGAAGAAGAGCAAAGAAAATATAGTTCGTCGTTTTATAAACGACGATAGCGTTGTTACGTTCATTGATTTGAGCCAGTAGGGGATGATCAGGTCAATTCGATGAGCTATATACTTAATTAATAGGGATTATTAATCAACTTTATTAGCCTTTCTAATTGTAATTTACGGTCACTGTAAAGGGTGTTGCGGAGGTATATGCTCCTGCCGCCTGTGTTGCGGCCAGGTGCAAGGTCGCTCCTACAGTCAGTGTTGATGTACCTCCCGCCAGGGTGCCTGTTCCAGATGGTGTGCTGGTAAAAGTATCAACAGTCATCGTGTTGGCCCCACTGGTGATGTCAAGGGTCGTAGGAAGGGTAATGGCATAGGTATAAGTTCCAGAGCCACCAACTGTAAAAGCCGCAGCAGTCACAGTACCTGCGGTAGCCGGAAGGGTTACTCCGCCGGTAGAACTGCGTGTACCTCCTGGCGTGAGGACAACGGTTCCAATGGCACCGTTGGTTGCCACATTTCCGAAATTCATGTCTGCGGTTTTAGTAATGCTGATTGGAGCTACAATAGTAGCTGATGCGGTCGCCGTGGCAGATGCCTGAGCGTAAGTGGAAGTAGCGAATGCTACACAAACAAGGGCAATGCCCATGGTGACAAATAATCGTTTCATAATAGGGAGATTTACTAGTTAGCTATTTGTGAATTTGAATGCTCTGGTCTTCGTCCTGACTCTAAGTGGGTTTAAGTGAGGGTTAAATCAGGATGGTTAAAAGCCAACTTAAAGTTAGGAAATAATTTTAGAAAAAATAATTTTCTTGCAATTTTTTAGTTTATACATTACAAATAAATCCCTCATAACATTGCATCCGGAATGAGTTCTAATTACGTCCTGTTTCGGATTATTAGATAACCTATACACTGGTAATTCCCGGCATGTTCCCGGGGAGCTCACTCCAGAGTTTCTCAAAGTTTCTCAGTTGTTCTTTTCATGATCATTCCACACCACACCGGATCGACACGCGATATAAACAACTAAAAATTAAGCTGTTAAACTTCATTAACGAACTAAAGTGAGGTGCCCGTTTTAAACGGCGAAAATGTCAGGCTAAACCTAAGTGTATTGGCAAGTGGGCTGTTTTCAACTCCAGAGACAAGGTAGGCCAAATCCAGCGTAAATGATTGATATTTCAGACCTACACCAGTAGTAAAATATCGCCTATCTCCTTTTTTAGGACTTTCATAAAAATATCCGCAACGTATCGCGAACTGTTTATTATAAGAATACTCCAGCCCAACGGCAATACTGACCTCCCTAAACTCCTCCTGGGCCCCGCCTGGAGCATCACTGAATGAGCCAAATATTCCTGCAGGCACAGATACATTGGGATCTCGTCCCTTAATGATCTGGCCGTTTTGATCATACACAGGCTGCGTCGGGGCCAATATCTTGTTCAAATCAAGGGCAAAAGTAAACTGGTTAGTATTATCAAGAATAAAGGTAGACGCTCCCCCTAATTTTAGGTTTGCCGGCAAAAAAAACTTATCACTACTTTCAGCATAGCTAACTTTTGTGCCAATATTAGAGATATTGATTCCCAAAGCCAGGAGCGCATCTTTTCCAAAAAGAACCGTTTCATTCCTGAGGTATCCCGATACGTCAACCGCCAGCGCATTTGCGGGCTTTATTGTCTGTCCGTCAGAAAACTTTCCTGACGATAAGTTTGATCTGATGTACCTCACTGCAGTTCCAAGGGAAAAGGATTCGCCAAACTTTCGGGAATAGGCAACATCCAGTGCAAATTCATTTGGCCGGTATGTTCCCAGGTCCTGAAGGTCCCGATCAAAAAGTTGAACCTCCCCTAATGAGAAGTACCTGAGCGAGGTCCCCACGGCGCTGTTTTTAGCAACCTTATAATACCCGCTTAAGTAAACAAAATCTATATCTGAATTTAGGTTATTTAACCAGGGGCTATAGGACATCGAAAGTCCATAGGGATCATTCAGATAAGCCAGCTTCGAGGGATTAATACTCATCACGTTCACATCTGGCAATACAGCAACACCGGCCTCTCCCATCGCACCGGCGCGGGCATCCGGGGTTATCAATAAAAACGGAACAGCAACAGTGACATTTGTAACCTCACTGCCGTTAGTTTGCGTACCAGGACGAATCTGGGCCCGCGTAAAAAAAAAGCATAAACAGAGGGTGAAAATAAGAAGAGTAATTCTAAAAAAACACTTCATGTGCACAATACTAAGATTACAGAATAGACACCTAAAGATACATTACACTTCTATAAATTCAAAACCTGCGGCGTCCTGCAGTCAAATACAATCAACTGGGCTATAAAAGCGGATCACCCAAATCGCAGTTTAGGACTTCAAAGATTCAAGGAGAATTTTACCAAAAAAAATCCTACCGGATGTTTAAGATTGCCAAATGGACAATCATCCTGAACAAGCCTATTCATTTTACAGTATAGGCACCCAAAGCGCGCAGGCGGATAAAATGTCAAGGACGGTCATCGGGGTTGGCCTGAAGCGATTGGTTGCCTGCTTGGGTATCATTGACATTTAATTCCGGTAAGGGCTATTACCATCGGGTGAAGATCGAATAGCAAGCTAGCTGGCACCCCAATTAAATAGATTGATTCTGACTGGGATCATGACCATATGATGAGCCGCATTCGGGCTGGAAAAATGTAACCATTTATTTAACGCAAATCAGATCGTTCCCTCCCCTCACCGGTTTGACAACAAAGTCAGTCATTCCTGCCTCTAGATACCTCAATTTTTCCTTTCACATTTCCCGCAGTCAAGCGGTAATCGGCACACATTACCAGCATTTGAAAGGTTGCACGCTGCTTTGGTTACTTCATATCTATTCATTGCTGTCTCAAAAATTCTGGCACATTGTTGGTTATATGAATACCTGTATTGTATTAATTATATATTTGATCTCGGCAATCATCAACAAGCTATGCGACAAAATAATCATCCTATACCTGAAAACGAAATGGACAGGCTCATCGGTCTAGCTGAACTCGATATTGACTACAGCAGCCTATCTGAGAACTTTAAAGACCTCACACGCCTGGCGGCCAAAATAGCAGGCACAGAAATCTCCCTGATCAATCTCATTGATTCTTATACGCAATGGACACTTGCAAAACACGGAATTGAGGTAGATCAGATGACAAGGGAGGAATCTGTCTGCCAGTATACGATCATGAACGACGATCACTTTGAAGTAGCCGATCTTTCCAAAGATGAAAGGTTTAACAAAAACCATTATATAGAGGGTCCTTTATCGCTCCGGTATTATTTCGGCGTCCCCCTTAAGGATCAGCAGGGTCTGAACATAGGCGCCCTGTGCGTCCTGGATACCAGACTGCAGACACTCAGTCCGGAAAAAATAGAGATGCTGAAGATCATTGCGGCAGAAATAGTCAACAGACTGAAGACCTATAAGGCTATGAATGTATTACGCGATCAGGTTAAACAGGCTGATGAATCCAGGAAAAAAGTTGCCCATGACATCAGGGGTCCTCTTGCAGGCATAATTGGCTTATCGCAGATCATAGCTGAACAAGGCAAAACTGCCAATATTGACCAGGTGATGGATTTTATTAACCTGATCCATTCTGGCAGCAAGTCCATTTTGGACCTTGCTGATGAAATTCTAAGCCAGGAACATGAAACCAAACAGCTTGGTAGCCAGCAGTTCAATCTCAGTAGCTTTCGTGATAAGCTGAAACAGCTGTACGACCCTCAGGCCATCACCAAACAACTGCAGTTGCTGATCAGCGTCAATCAGGACACCCAGTACATCCCCTTTTCCAAAAACAAGCTTTTACAAATTACAGGCAACCTGATCTCCAATGCAATAAAATTTACGCCAAATAAAGGCAGTATCCTGGTAGATCTGGATCTGATTGTCAAATCTGACCAAAATACCCTGAATATTTCTGTTTCAGATACGGGGGTGGGCATAACTGAAGATCAAATCGCCGGGATCCTCAAGGGAGACAGCCATACTACCGCAGGGACAGGTGGGGAAAAAGGATATGGATTCGGCCTTTCACTTGTAAAACACCTGATTGAAAAACTCAACGGGCGATTGGAAATTCTCTCACAGATTGGCCAGGGAACTACTTTTAAAGTAGAGCTCCCTTTGAGTAATTTATAATTTATTATCTTTAGCGTATCACTCTAATGTAATGAATCATGCGCTTAAAATTTCATTTGCCCTTTATACTGCTATTTTTCTCTTTCCAATTCCTGCAGGCTCAGGATCAGAATATGAGTTCTGATGAATTGTTTGCCAGGGCCCGTAGCGCGGCATTTGATCAAAAGGACTACCCCAAGGCAATTTCGCTCAGTAAGCAGGCGCTTACAAAAAGCCCCGATTATGCGGATATCAGGATATTTCTTGGCAGAGTTTATACCTGGAGCAAACAACCCGATAGTGCCAGGCAGGCCTTTAGTCTGGTTTTAAATAAACAACCCGATAATGCGGATGCCTCACTGGCTTTTGCCAGCCTTGAATTTTGGGAAGGCAATTCTGAAAAGGCACTGGAATATGTAAACTCCGGGTTAAAGCATCATAGCGATGCCAGTAATCTGTTGCTGCTGAAGGCGAAGGTCTTAAATGACCTGAAAAGATGGCCTGAAGCCAATATTGAGATAGAGAAGGTAATCAAGGCCGATCCAAACATGACCGAAGCCAGAACACTTGCGGCCAGGATAAGTGAGAATTCCTCAAAAAACAAAATCGGGGTCAACTACGACTTTATCTATTTCGACAAACAATTTGATGATCCCTGGCACCTGGTAAGTGTGGACTATAGTCGTCAGACCAGTCTGGGCTCGATCATCGGCCGTATCAATTACGCCAACCGGTTCAAAAACAATGGGGTTCAGTTCGAGATTGATGCCTACCCCCGCATTTCCAATACCTTTCAGGCTTACATCAGCGGAGGATATTCCAATAATGTCGGGGTATTTCCCCGTTACAGGGCAGGATTTTCACTGTACGCCAATTTACCTGCCAGTTTTGAAGCAGAGGCCGGATTCAGGTACCTTACTTTTGGTGAATCTACCTGGATCTATACCGCCTCTGTTGGCAAATATTACAAAAGCTTCTGGTTCAATTTGCGGACTTTTCTCACCCCCTCAAATGATGAGGTTTCCCAGTCATTTGCCTTAACGAGCAGGTATTATTATGGCGGTGCGGATGATTACTTCAGTTTACGGCTGGGTACCGGCCTTTCTCCTGATGATCCGCAAAACAATGTGCTGATTGGCAGCACAAATTATAAGCTCAGGTCAAACAACATCACCCTGGGTTACAGACGCGCGTTCAAGTCCCTGAATATCCTGATTGTTAACCTGGGATTTGACAATCAGGAATATAAATTGGATACCAGGGGAACACAGATTGACCTTGGGCTTGGATACATCAGACGCTTTTAATGATGTCAAAAGGAAGAAAAACACTGATCCTGCTGGCTGTTATTGCCGCAATTCCCTTGCTGATGTGGCTGCTCTGGCTGTGCACACCTAAAACAAAAATGGTGGCCGCAATAATCGATAAAACGGTTCTGACTACCCAGGGCCAGGAACACATTTCCTTAACCTGGATACTGAATCACCAGAAATTTACCAAAACCAGTACCAAGCCATATCAGATTGCAAATGACTATTTCGGTTTTTTCCCTCTGGAAAAGGAGAACTTCCGCTTAAAGGGGCTGGAGCGATTTAATCCCGATCAACTCAGACAGCTGAGTGAGGATGCGGACATGGTATATTTTACAGATACCTATGGTATTTACAAAAATGAATGGTATAGCCAAAAAAACAATACTGAGCGCTCGGGCATGATTTACGGAGGTATGAGCAGCCAGGACATTGAACTGCTTAGGTTGATGAAAGCCAAGGGCAAACTGATCATTACTGAATTCAACAGCATTGGAAGTCCTACTCACCTGGATACCCGCCTGAGGTTCGAAAAGCTGTTTGGCATCCGCTGGACAGGCTGGACCGGACGCTTTTTTGAAAACCTTGACAGTGCAAAAAACAAGGAACTGCCAAAATGGTTAATCCGCAATTACAAAAGGGACAACAACAATCAGTGGCCATTCACAAAAGCAGGGGTTGCCTTTGTAAACGATAAAGATCAGGTAGTTATTCTCCAGGACAGCACTGAACTGGATGATCCCATACCCCACATTACCAGCAGTGCATACGGGCAGCAGAATTTTGGTCTGCCTGGCAAAATTAAGTATACGTTTTGGTTTGATGTGATCCAGCCCGATCTTGAGATCAATACCCAGGTTGCCAGCTTTACCCTGGATGTAAATGCGAAAGGCCGTGACCTCCTGGCCGCCCATCAGCTGCCGCGGGTTTTTCCGGCTGTTATCATGCATAAGGATGAAGATTACCGATTTTATTACTTCTCTGGTGATTTCTGCGACAACCCCATCACGATGGCTACCTCCTATTTTAAAGGCATCAGTTTGTTTAAATGGATGTTCTATAACACCAGCGATCCAATGGAACGTGCCAGTTTTTTCTGGAACTTTTACCGGCCCATGGTCAGCAGAATACTTAAGGAAGAAAAAAAGTTCAAAAAGTAATTAATGTCCAACTGGACTGTACCTGTTTAACACCGAATCCGGTAAAATGCCCGCGCGGCTGCCAATACCGGCATTTCTGCGTTTAAAATGATCAAAGGCATTCTTTAACTGTTTGTACATCGGCTGATCCTCTACCGGCTCCTCCTGCAGATCCGGACCCATCTTGTAAAGTGAGCTTCCATTGAGGTGGTACTCGCCCATGATGAAGTCGATAATATCCGTTTTGGTCTGGATAAGGGGATACTGATGAACGTTCCGGAAGTATCTTACCGTATCCAGGCCCTCTCCCATCCAGCTTGCCTGGGCCGGCACCTTAAGCTGATAACCGGCTTTAAGGAAGTTCAGCAAACTTGGGGCGATATCAAAATGTGTTGAAACGGATTCAAACTGCGCGCTGCGCTTTAATAACGGTGAATAAATGATTAGCGGGACATGATACCTGTCAATTTTGTTGCTCATAGGAATTTCGGGCATCCTGTGATCACCGGTAATGATAAAGATTGTATTTGCAAAATCTTTACGTTTTTTGTATCCCTGAAGAAAACCCCTGAGTGCATCGTCAGTATACATAATGGAAGAATATTGTAGCTTGTAATTCCTGTAGGTGTCTTTTTTGGGGTTCTCAAAACCAAGCTCATCCATCCGCTGTTCAAACTTTTTAACATATTCTGGCTGATCGTTGACCAGAAAAGGATTATGACTTGCTACAGTGAGGATCACACTGAGTTCCGGAGATTTTGATTCCCCATCTGCCCTGGTGGCAAAATAATGTCTGAAAAGCTCTTTGTCATTGTAGCCCCATGTGAATCCATTGGCAGCGGGCAGTTTCACATACCCTGGGGGAAAGGATTGAATGTCTCTGAGCTCATCAACATGATTCTTCTTTAAAAACAGAGACATGTTATCGAAAGCCGCATCGCCCCCATAATAAAACGAAGTAGTATAGCCGTTAAATTTTAGCAGGCTGTATAATGAGGCATGTGGCGGCATTTTATCTCCAAGTTCCAGAAAACCATTTTTCGAAAATGGCAGCGATCCCATTAAAGAGGGCAGCACAGCAAAGGTCCGCCCCCCTTCACTTAGGAAATTCTTCCAATACAAACTTTTGCCGGCCAGCGAATCCAGAAAGGGTGTAAAATTGCCCAGATAGGCCCCTTCATTAGTGAATGCCCTGCCTAGTCCCTCTACCAAAATGATGACAATATTGGGTCTGCTCGGAGAGAAATTAAAAAAGGGACCCAGCACATCCTGATCACCCACCTGGTGCAGGAAAGGGAATTCAGACCCCCCGGTATATTTAAACGATGTGCCGGCGGTCTTTATATCCTCATAATCCCCGATATAAGCATCTGCATAAATATCGGATTCCTCATCCGGCGGATAAAAATGCCGGTAAGAACTTACAAAAAAATAATCGATTTTATTGAGCCCCAGATTGTTGGCAAAATCAGATTGAAACATCCGTCCGTGCATCAGTTGCATGGCTCCGGTAACTAAAAAAAACAAGGATAATGCAGGGAACATCACTCCGGCCCATAAAGGTAGCTTTATTTTACCGGGCAGGAATTTTAAAGTCACCAGCACTAATGCCACCAGCAGGATAAAACTCACAACCAGCTGAATGCTTAGGCCTGAGGAGGCACCAACGGTCTGTTTGATGTCCGCAATTGTGTATCCATACAGATCTGCACCAAGAGGAACTAGTGCGGTGTTGAAGTATTGAACCAGGCCAATCTGAATGATGATCATCAGCAAAATAAAAATTTTGAACAGCACTTTTGATAACTTTGGGTACATCAGGGCAACCAGGGCAAAAATGATATATTCCAAAAAAAGCCATTTAAACCAAAATACCACATCTGCTACTAACGCCCAAAAAAGAAATACAGCTAAGCTTTGCGGAAATTCATGGCTAAAGCCATTTAACAAAACCTCAAAAAACCGTATCACAAACAGGGCAGCAAGCCAGACCAGAGCCAGCTGTATAAAAACCAATGTTGCTGTTTTCAGACGGTTGATCATTCTTTAATTAATTTGTTTTTTTTGTAAAACCCTGCCTGGTCATTTCGCCCCAGGAATTCTTCTTTCTCAGTAAGTCAATATTTCCCTTAATGGCCGACCATACGACAAAGGGATGAAAAATAAATGGCTCTAAAAATGCCGTAACGATTAACATCAGCAGATCTTTACTGCTTTTATACTGGTTATAGGTAAGTACTTCCATTAAGATAGCAAATACCGAGTATAGAAATCCGAAGCTGAATATAAACAGCAGTAGGCCAATAAAAAAGGACCAGTGGATCAAGCCCAGTAATACGAAGATCACAAAACTCAGCAGCCCGAGAAATTCCACGATCGGTGCTAAAAACTCAAAAAAGAACCAGTAGGGATAACTGATCATTCCCAGTCGCCCGTATTTGGGGTTAAAGAACATTACCTTATGGAGCTGCAGGGTCTCTATGGTCCCTCTTGTCCAGCGGTTTCTTTGCCTGCCAAGAATTTTAAAAGATGCCGGTGCCTCGGTCCAGCAAAGCGGATCAGGAATAAAACTTACCTTATAAGGTATTTTTTGCTCTTCCATATACCTGCGCATCCTTACCACAAGCTCCATATCCTCCCCAACCGTATTGTGGTTATATCCGCCGCATTTGATGACGATATCCCTATCAAACGCCCCGAAGGCACCTGAAATGAGTAGCAAGCCGTTTAACCGACTCCAGGCCATCCTGCCTAATAAAAAGGCCCTGATGTATTCCAGGGTTTGTACCCGGGGAAGAAACTGTTTGGGCAGGTTAACCTTTACCAGTCTCCCGTTTTCGACAATACAGCTGTTGGCGATCCGGATTACTCCACCGGTGGCGATCACCCTGATCCTGGAGTCCTCCAGGAAAGGTTTTGCCAGCTTCAGCAAGGCATCCTGCTCCAGGATACAATCCACGTCAATACAAACGATATAATCATTTTGGGAGATGTTGACTCCCACATTAAGGGCATCTGCCTTTCCTCCGTTTTGCTTATCTACAATGATCAGCTTCTTGTAAACCGCCTTTCTGCTTTTGTAAACACCTAGCACGTCTTTGGTGGGAATCCTTTTGTTTACAAAAAAATCCGTTTTATAAAGGTCATAGGCACTGATTAACTTCGACAGAGAATCATCTTTACTCCCGTCGTTAATGATAATTACCTCCAAATTGTTGTAATTGATAGACAACAAAGACCGTACATTCTCAATGATATTAGCACCTTCATTATAGGCCGGTGCAAGAATACTGATGCTTGGAGCCTGTGTCGAGCTAGCCAGCACCCGGTAGTCTGTAAAACTGTTTTTACGCAGATAAGTGCGGATTTCACCGATTGAATAAACGCCAATGAACATATAGCAGGAAAGGAGCAGTACGGAATAGAGTAGCAGTCCGTAAGTAAATAAATCAAGCACTATCGTTTGCCAGCTCATATTCTGATTTCACTTTTAACCTGAGTAATTATTTCGTTCAACGGATAGGACTGTGATTGCGGCTCGGCCATCAATAAGTCCATACCAGATTGACTGAGGTTTGCTATTGCCCGGACAACCGACAGTTTCATTTCAAAATCGTCTGTAGTTAAAAGGCTTTTTAATCTGGGCAGGTCAGCGTCATCACCGATTTTCTTTACAGCTTTCAAAATGGCGAGCTGGTTGTTATATTCTTCGGACTGGAACCTGTCCAATAACTTTTTCGATGTGTCTTCATTGAAAATCTCCGTCAGGGTATATATCGCCTGGATCCTTACCCTGGATTCGGGGTGCTCAAGGCAAGCGGCAATCTCCTGGTAAAGTTCAAAATGATGGTAGTTACGGGCAAGCTTCAACGCGAATACGACAACACTGGAATTCTCAGATTTAAGCCATTTGTCAATTCCGGTAAGTTTTACATGTTGGATAACAGACAACTCCCTTAGTAGTTTCATTTGCTGCCATTCGGAGATCTGGTAAGAGACAATATCCAGAAAACGAAGTCCTTCAAATCCGAAAAGGTTAAGCACTGCAAGCTGAGCCTCTGCCCGGACGAGTTCGTTTTTATTATTTGTAAATCTGTATACTTTAGTAAGATACTCCTTCAGCTCCATGGTGCCAATCTGCTGGATACCAACTGCCACCAGGTGCCATTTACCGGTTTCGATGAGCTTAATGGCATGGGTATCCAGATGAAGCTGCAGGTAGAGTTTTTTGATATTTTGTCCGGCCTGGCCGGACATATTTTTCTTTGCCGCAGTAATCTTCTTGGTCAGCTGGGTTCTAAACCTCCGATTCTCCAGATTCACCCTCAGGCGAGGAGTAACTGGTATCGGTTGTTTAGCGCTACTGTCGTTTTCATGAAAAAAGATTGCCTTTCTGAGCAGTAAATCAATCATACTGTCCCATTTGGCGTATTTTTTTCTCCATTTTTTCCTGATCAGCAGATAAACGGTCATGAAAAAAATCAGAAATATAGCCACCCCGAAAAAGAATAATAAAAGCGCCTGGAAAAATATCATCTGGAATGAACAAGCGTAAACCTCTTTATCCGAACAGACAACTCATTGGGACTAAAAGGCTTGGTAATAAAGTCGTCGGCACCCAGGCGGAATGCTTCAAGAACGATATCCTCCTGCCCCATAGCAGAAAGCATAATAATGGGCGTCTGATGTTTCTCTCTCAGTGCCGCCACGACCTCTAAGCCCGAAAGATAAGGCATCATAATATCTGTAATTACCAGTTCGGGCAGGAATTGATCTATTTTTTCTAAAGCTTCCCTACCATCTCTGGCAAGGATGAGCTGATGGCCATCTTTTTTTAAACGGAATTCTAAAGTCCTGAGCATAAGCTCATCGTCTTCAGCAATTAAAATCTTCATATATTAGCAGTAAGGGATAGTTAACTAATAATTTTAAAGCGCGTTATACTGCCTCTAAGTTAAGTCTTTTAGCAAAAAAAAGGCAAAAATGTTTTGGAAAATGATTAGAAGTACAGTACAATATTTTTCATCTGGTCAGTATTCGTCCGAATGGAATAAGATCAATCATAGTCCACTTTTAGAATATAATAATCGATATGGCTCGTAACATGTAATCTCCGCTCACTAACGGAGACGCCCCATGATTACGCACAATAAATAGAAAAAAATTATCTAAAGAATTTCCAGACCTTTAATTCTTTTAAAATGCTTTTTATTAAGTGTCAGAATAGGCAGTTCATAAACTAGGCAAGTAGCCGCAATAAAAATGTCTCTAAATTCAATCATTTTATTGGCTTTTCTTAATTCATGATAAATCTTAGCAGCCTTAATAGAAACAGAATCTGTAGATGGTAAAACTTCTAAATCTTCAGTTAAGAGCACAATATCATTTTCTTTTTCTTTAGTAGTAGCCCCCATATACAGCTCATACAATGAAACAGAAGAAATAATAGCTCCCTATTTTCGGGAATCAGATAAAGGGATGTCCTAAGTTTATCTTTTGCCCTAAGATGTTCAATAAAGATCCCTATATCAATTACCATTGCAGGGGACTCAGGTTTTCAAAAGATTTTCTACTGTCTTCGAAAGGCTTCAAATCTTCGGCGGCCCAAGTTGATACTTTAAGCAATTTTTTCCTGTAAGCAGACTCCTTAGTTTGACTATTTTCCTGAATGGTTACACCTAAACCTTTAAGTATTTGTTTTACCAAAGTACTTTTTTTGTCGGGAATATTTATAATTAGTGTTTCCATATAACAAATATACTGAACATTTGGCATTGATCCTTTTGTTCTTTGTTCGCAAATCGCGAACAAAGAACAAAATAAAGACAGCAACGGCAAAACAAAAAATCCCATAATCAGCGATTACAGGATTTCAGTATTCTAAATTTTTACTATGCGGACCGGACGGAATTTGAACCCAACCGTTAAATGGTCTATAAACAATATTTTCAGAGTAAAAAGACGAAAACTCACCTAATTACTCCCCGAATTCTTAATTTAAAATAGCTGCAAATGCTATGATGCTAATATAACAAAATTAACATCAAGATCATATTGGAGTGATAAATTTACCTGGGCGATTAGTCACTCAAAAGCCGCTTCAATAGCTTGCCGGTTGGCAGCAAACTGGCCGCATTAGCGGTTGCCAGGTGTTGTCAAAATCGTCTAGACTGAAGTATTTATCTAAAAATCAGATTTGTAATTCTAGATTGCTTATTAAATTATCAAGCAAGACAAAGCAGATAATCAAAAAAGTTCAGGAGCTTTAAAAAAAATTCCGTTATTTTAATGCCATATGGAAGAAATCATTGGTAAGATAAATGACTTAGTTTGGAGCAACGCACTTATTTTGCTTTGTATGGGCGCTGGCATTTATTTCTCGGTCATCACACGCTTTGTTCAGTTACGATACATCAAAGAAATGATTGCTCTTCTGTTTCGCGGGGAGAGCTCAGCCAAAGGCGTCAGCTCATTTCAAGCCTTTGCTATCGCCATTTCAGGCCGGATAGGTACCGGAAATATCGCTGGTGTTGCCACTGCCATTGCCATGGGAGGCCCCGGAGCTGTATTCTGGATGTGGCTCATTGCCTTTCTGGGCAGTGCTTCTGCCTTTATAGAAGCTACCTTAGGACAAATCTACAAACAAGTTAACAACGGACAATACCGCGGTGGACCAGCCTTTTACATCGAGAAAGGATTGGGCATGAAATGGTATGCCATCATATTTGCCATAGCTACAATACTCAGCACAGCACTTTTTTTACCCGGCGTACAGAGCAATAGTATTGCACTGAGCATGAATAATGCTTTTCAAATTCCTGTGGCGTACACAGGTGTGGCAGTTGCCACCTTGCTTGCACTGATCATTTTTGGTGGTGTAAAGCGGATTGGAAAAGTAGCGGAAATCGTTGTCCCATTTATGGCAGGCGCCTATATCCTGATGGCCATTATCATCATGATCATGCACGTCCATCAGATCCCGGCAGTGCTGCTGCTAATCGTCAAATCAGCCTTTAAACTAGAACCCGCATTCGCTGGTGTATTTGGCATGGCAGTAGCCTGGGGAGTGAAACGCGGAATTTATTCCAACGAGGCTGGTCAGGGGACAGCACCACACGCGGCTGCCGCTGCCGAGGTTAGTCATCCGGTAAAACAAGGACTTGTGCAAGCATTTTCTGTATACGTAGATACCTTATTTGTATGTACCGCAACTGCTTTTATGATCCTGTTTACCGGCCAGTATAATGTGATCGATCCTGAAGGCGGCTTTATTGTAGAAAACCTGCCTGGGGCAAAGATTGGTGCCGAATATACCCAATATGCCGTTAACTCGCATTTTCCAGCCTTGGGAGCCGGCTTTGTTGCTATTTCTCTATTATTCTTTGCTTTCACCACGATTATGGCCTATTATTATATTGCAGAAACCAATCTCAGCTACCTTGATAAAAAAGATAACAAATGGGCAATATGGACCTTGCGTTTATTGATCCTGTTCGCTACTTTTTACGGGTCGATAAAAACAGCTGAAGCTGCCTGGACCCTGGGAGATATTGGTGTAGGTGTAATGGCCTGGTTGAATGTCATTGCGATCTTGCTGCTCCGTAAGCCAGCACTAAAGGCTTTCAAAGATTACCAGCAGCAACGCAAAGCAGGAAAAGACCCTGTATTTGACGCTAAAGCTCTAGGTATTGAAAACACCCAGGAATGGTAAGAATCGATTTTAGTTCATTCAGTAACACTATTAAAGACCCCCCATGATATGATACAAAAGTCACCTATAGACAAGATTATTGCCCCAGTAAGCCGTTTTATTCATTTGGAGTATACCAGTGGCATTGTCTTACTGATTAGTGTGATCATTGCCATTGTCTGGGCAAATTCTGCCTATCATGATTTTTACGAACATCTCTGGCACATCAATTTTTCTATTGGGTTTGATGATTTCATCCTGAGTCACCCCCTGCACATTTGGATCAATGATGGCCTGATGGCCATATTCTTCTTTGTGATCGGATTGGAACTCAAAAGAGAGTTTATGGAGGGCGAACTTTCCTCGCTCAGCAAAGCAGCATTACCGATGTCTGCTGCCCTCGGCGGGATGATCGTTCCTGCATTGATTTATTACACCATCAATAAAGGTACCGAAGCGGATCATGGCTGGGGAATTCCTATGGCAACAGACATTGCATTCGCCCTGGCCTTACTTTCTATGGCTAGCAAACATATTCCCACTTCCGTAAAAGTCTTTCTATCGGCACTGGCTGTAGCTGACGATCTCGGTGCTGTACTGGTCATTGCGTTTTTTTATACCGAGCAAATCCATTACCTCCCATTGATTATTGCAGGCTGTTTTCTCGCCTTATTGATTATCGGCAACCTGATGGGAATTCGCGACAACACCTTTTATCTAGTCATAGGTTTCGGCGTCTGGGTAGGCTTCTTGTTGTCCGGTGTTCATGCAACCATCGCAGGGGTGCTTGTCGCATTTACCATACCCGCTGTGACCAAGATCAATGAGCAGATTTATTCTGACAATCTGCGTAAACTCTCTTATGATTTTGAGACGGATATTCCTGAAAAAGGCGCGTTAATTACCGATAAGCAAAATAAGACCCTTCAAGAGGTAAGGGCCTTAAGTATGGCCGCAGAAACGCCCCTGCAGACCATCGAGCATAGTTTGCACCCCTGGGTTGCCTTTGGAATCATGCCACTATTTGCCCTATCTAATGCCGGCATAGTCATTGGATCTGATTTTTTCAGTTCTATCATCAATCCAGTTTCGATCGGTGTAGCAGGCGGTTTACTGATTGGGAAATTCGTAGGCATCTTACTATTCTGCTGGATCATGATCAAACTCGGATGGGCTACACTACCGGAACAAGCAACTTGGAAACACCTTATTGGCGTAGCGTTGCTTGCAGGAATTGGCTTCACCATGTCACTCTTCATCAGTGGGCTGGCCTTTAAAAATCCTGATTTTATGGATCAGGCAAAATACGGGATCCTGGTTGCTTCATTAGTAGCAGGAATCCTTGGAACCTTAGTATTAAAAAAAGTATCCAAATCTTCCTGACCCGTAATTTACACCGACCATCTTCATCCTAAGATGAAGCTGCAACTTGTGGATTGACCAAAAGTGTTTGCGTAGGATAGGCGAATTCAATTCCCCGCTGTTCGAACGCCTCGAAAATATCAAGGTAAGCTGCCTGCTGGTTATCCATATATACCGTATAATCAGGGTCCAGCACATAATAAACCACCTCAAAATTCAGGCTAAAATCTCCATATCCTGAGAAATGTGCACGATCAAACTCAAGCTTTGATCTCTTACCAATAATTTCTTTTATCAGCACCGGAATTTGTGACAACTGTTCATGGCTAGTCTGGTACGTGACACCAAGAGAAAATACAATTCTCCGCTTCTGCATGCGTTTAAAATTATGCAATCTGGAATTAGTCAGGTCCGTATTAGAACATATCAACTGTTCCCCGCTTAATGTCCGTATCCGGGTCGTCTTGATGCCGATATATTCAATCACTCCATTTTTGTCCCCAACCACCACAAAATCGCCAATTTCAAACGGGCGGTCAAAAAAGATTACAAAATAGCTAAATAGGTCCCCTAAAACCGCTTGCGCAGCTAGGGCAATGGCGATACCACCTACCCCTAAACCTGCAATCAGGGTGGTAACATTATAGCCCAGATTATCCATCAGAAAAATAATCCCCAGGATCCAGATGATCACATTGGCAATAACAATTAATCCCCCCGCTTGCTTCTCCTTACTCTCACTGTTTTCCTCTCGCTGAATGAAAGAATACACAAATTTCCGAAAAGCAGAGCTAATAATCCTGAGTATAAAATAGCTAATAGCTACCAGATATGCTACATGAATGACCTTTTCTACTTTATCAGCAAAATTCAGGAAAGAGAATGCAAAATAAAAGGAAGTGATGTAAAGGAGGGGAATGATAGAATTTTCTACGATCGCAATTAAAAAATTATCCCAGGTTGTATTGGTATTCAGGGCCCAGACTTTGACCTTTTTGACCACAAAAAACTTAAGAAGCTTTATGATCAGAAAAAGACCTACGGCCATTCCTAAGGTTAGTATCCATTGATAAATCGTATTCCCCCAAAAGGAATGATCAAGAAAATTATTGGTGTCGATGAAGTTTGGATTTTTCATAATAAAGAGAACAGGACCTCCAAAAATGGAAATCAGGTAAAGTCATTAACAGCTCCTTTAGGCTGAGATAAGGGATAAACCCAATTAGAAAAAGGATCATCAATAGCTTACAGATAGAACTCTAAAAGTTCAGATAGCCTCAGGCAATGATCCTGATGAATTACCTCAAAAATACAAAAAAATAAGCATTGCACCAAAGCCATTGGGATTACGGCAACAGCAGTCTCAGCGAATCCGCCTTCAGCCGGCTACTGAGCCATGCAGACAACTTTAGTCTTTCGGCAGAGGTAAGTGGCTTTGAAAAATCAGCCACTACCATTGTCAACGTGTCGCTTGTAGGCTTATCCAACCGCTGGGTCACAACGTTTGTTGCTGTATAATTCCGCATCTCGGGATACAATACTTTAAGCTCCGACCGAATGTCGGGTAATGGCTTTTCCAACGGTGAAACCTGAGGGCTGACCACTTTTGCTGAGGAATCCTTTTTAAACACGTCTTCCAGAATACTGGCTTTAATCTGTGAGAAGTCAATTTCCTGCTTTGCGTTCAGACCCTGACGAATCCGCAGTGTGGTATTCTTCAACTTATAATCGATCAATTTCCTGCGGATCGTATCTATTTTGCTTTGTGAAAGTTCATAACCAATCAGCAGTAAATCAATTTCATTTCCCTTTGAGCTATTGTACTTTAGAGACTTACTAACCACCTGGGTATTCTTAAATTGGAACTGTTCGCTAATATACCGCTGTGCATTGTTCTCAAAAATACTCTTATCCACAATACCATAAGCCAGATATATACTTGGCAATACGGCGACAGAAACAATGATCATAATATATCGGCTGACTTTCTTTTCCGTTTCCAGGTTGTCAAAATGTTTCTTGCCAAATCGCAAGTAACGAACAATCAGAAACGTACTGATACAAATAAAAACACTATTAATGAAATACAGATAGATGGCACCCAGAAAATAATAGAAATTCCCCGAAGCCAGGCCAAAGCCCGCAGTACATAAGGGCGGCATCAGTGCCGTAGCAATGGCAACCCCAGGGATCACATTGCTTTTTTCTTTTCTCGTTCCTGCCACGATTCCGGCCAGTCCGCCAAAAAAAGCAATAAATACATCCCAGATCGAAGGTGTAGTCCTGGCCAGCAATTCACTTTGAGCATCGTGCAAAGGCGTTACCCAAAAATATAATGTAGAAACCGCTATACTAATTATAGTGGCAATCAACAAATTGCGAAGCCCCTTTTTTACCAACTCAAAATCATTCGTCCCCACCCCCAAACCAATCCCCATAATCGGCCCCATTAACGGGGAAATCAGCATTGCCCCTATCACGACAGCTGTTGAATTGACATTGAGTCCAATAGAAGCAATCAAAATGGCAAAGATCAATGTCCAGAGATTCGCCCCGATAAAATCGGAATTCTTTTTAATCGAGAGCACCACATCATCTTCATCCGCCTTATCCAGATGCAGATCGAAGCGTCTGGCAATAGAAAGCTTAACTAGCCGGAACAGTCTGCCTGTCCTTTTTTGTTGGGGTTCCGTCAAAATAAATGCGTTTTATGAAGTACCAAAAACCTAGCAAAAGCCAGTCCATTTTATTAATTCTGCTAAATTACCCTATTCTAGCATACCAAAAATTCAACTCAACCATGAATCTGCAGAAATCGCCTGTCAGCATCAACTACGCGAAGTCACTCTGCTTCTCCCTCCTTTTTTATGGTTTTTTAGCCATAAATAATGTGTTACCACTCGTTCAGGACTAAAGGGGCGCTGTATAATTTCACAAAGACCAGATTCTATTACGTTTCGTCTGACATCCTCGGTTAGCAGGACTGTCATTCCAACAAACGGAACTTTCTGGTAAGCATCCAATAACCGTATGGCACTTATGAGATTTTCTTTCTTATTGATAGAAAAAGGAATATCTACCAAAATAAGGTTATACTGTTTCTCCGAAATCATCGCTAAAGCAGTTTTACGGCTAGGGGTGAATTCCAATTGTACTCTGGATTTATTTAGGTTTACCCCGATGATATATTGATGGATCGGATCAGGCTCTATCACCAGAATTGAAAACAAGAATAACTTACGGGACATTCCAGTATGCCCTTTATCTTGTTTTCTTATTATTGACTTAATTGGAGAAATGTTCATGATGCCAATTTATGTTTTACAACAAAACCTGCAGATCAGATTAGTTACAATTTATACAGGAAATCGCACGATCTGCCAATTAGGAGATTTCCGAATTACTTATTGTTTTCTTGGCTGTCATGCCCATTCTTTCCTCTTCTTCCAGTTCCTTCATATACTGCACCTTTAAGTGATCATACATTGAATGTTTATCAATTAACACAGAAACCAGGCTAGCAACCATACCCGCCAAAATGAGATGAAAGATCACATTATTCCTGTTTGTCATTTCAAGTACAAGAATCGCAGAAGTAAATGGAGATCGGGTCACGCCCGTTAAAAACCCGACCATCCCCGAAAGGATCAACAGATTGGTATTTGTCTCCGAAAGGGCTAGCCATCCGGAAACGGCCGACCCTACACCAGCACCGGCAGATAAGGCAGGGGCAAATATTCCTCCGGAGGCACCCGTAGTAAACGACAGCATCGGTCCAATGACTCTTAGCAATGGGGTGTACCACGCCGAATATTTATCTGGCCCAAAAAGTACTTTTTCCATCAAATTCTTACCGGAGCCCAATACTTCATAATCCATGAAAACGGCGATAAGTGCTAGCATCAAAGCGCATCCGGTAATGTAGAGAACATGCTGCCGGGCAAGTTTTAATCGTGACTTCCACCTCAAAACCATCAAAATAAGTTTAGACATTCCACTACCCAAAAGGCCAGAAATCACCGCAACCAGAACTACACCTAAAAAAATAAGCCCGGAAAGACGGCCTATTTTGGGATAACCCAGATAAAGATAAGGTCCAAGAATCCCCTGGGCAGTTAAACCGGCAATAATGACTGAAGAAAAAATAGCGGTCTTAAAATAACTAAAATGAGTTTTGGTCAACTCTTCTATGGCAAAAACAATTCCCCCTAAAGGAGTATTAAAAGCTGCAGCCAGTCCAGCTGCAGCCCCAGTAATAATCATATTACTTTTGGCCACTTTCGGCCACCATTCCGGCAAGGTTTGATTGATCTTTCTAAAAATAGAAGCAGCAATCTGAATGGTAGGGCCTTCCCTTCCAATGGCTCCTCCACCTATAGCCAATACCAGACTTGAAACCACTTTAACCAACGCAATCCTTAAACTTAACAACTGATTAACCCTACGGTCTGTTACCGGGCTCGAAATAGAGATAGCAGCCATTACCTGGGGAATGCCACTTCCTTTGGAATACGGCGCAAAACGGACGACTAGCCACCAGGCAAAGAGAAAACAAAGCGGTGTAAGTAAAAAAAGTAACCAAACCGACTGATGGTAAATATATTTTGTTAACTCCTCCGCCAACAAAAAAAGCTTTGTATATACCACCGCAATCAATCCCGTAATAATGGAAGCAATCCAGAAGGGAATTGCCTGTAACATGTTATGTTTAAGTTTTTCGTTCTTGATGCGGTCAAACGATCGTTTTAAATTGATTCTCAGTTTATTGACAAAGGCATTTAAAAAGGAATAACTCATAGAATTATAAAAGTAACGTTTTAAATTAACTGAGACAAATGAGGTCTTTGAATAAGTATCGCACATGAAAGCAATGGTTAAACAACTGGATAGATAAGGAATTTAAAGTCCTCTAACCGCTTTTAGAGGACACCCTTTTATCAAAAAAGCTAAAGAATTACGTAACAAATAAATAGCTAATGATCCCAAAGCGCAGGAAAATTATATTTTTACCCAATAACCAATTGGCATATGAAAATAAAAATAGGCTTAATGGGTTTTGGAAAAACGGGAAAAGCCGTAGCGGCAGTAATCCTGCAAAACCAGGAATTCTCACTCGAATGGGTCCTAAGGAGAACTACCATACTGGAAAACAGATCTGTACCTGAATTTCTTGGCCTGGAAAGTGAAGAGCCGGGACTCATTTATTCAACCGAACATATTGGCATCGATGAATTGCTGGATAAGCATCCAGTAGATATTATAGTAGACTTTTCCGCCCAGGATGGAATTTATGTATATGGAGAAAGTGCGGTTAAGCGCCAAATAAAAATCATTTCCGCCATTTCTCACTATACCCAAAAAGAACTCGATCTGCTCACCATACTATCACAAACAGCAACCGTATTCTGGTCTCCAAATATTACTCTGGGCGTAAACTATCTGCTGTTTTCCGCTAAATTCTTACAAAAGATAGCACCGGGAGTCGATATTGAAATCATTGAAGAACATTTCAAACAAAAAGAGGGGATTTCCGGCACAGCAGTAAAAATTGCGCATGCGCTTGATCTGGATGTCAACAGCATCAATTCGGTAAGGGCTGGTGGGATTGTTGGCAAACATGAGCTTATATTTGGATTCCCCTATCAAACCGTAAGACTAATTCATGAATCTATTTCAAGAGAAGCTTTCGGAAATGGCGCTATATTCATTGCAAAAAATCTGACCAACTTAGGTAAAGGCCTGTATAATTTCGAGGACATTCTCAGGCCATATTTTAGGCTATAACCTAGACTTTAATTCCTAGCGAATTCATTCCCGGGAGGTCATCATTTTAAAAATTATCAAATCCCATTGGCAGCATTAAGGCATTTCTGTTTTCAGCATTTCTTACGTCTTCCATTTATCATCTCGATATTATCTAAAAGCATTTAGTGGAATAAAACAGGCAGACAAGCCTTCAACATCCTGATAACATTGCCCGATCATCCGCCCGAATTCCACGAGAGCAAATTAAATCACAACCCAGCAAACTCTCGGATATTTATACAAGTAACAACGATGCTGGGAATTAGATATTCATAATTTCTTCAAAAGAAGATCCAGTCAGATGACCCTTGGTCACTTCTAAAACATGAATGTCTTGCCCAGATCGGCTAAAAGTGGCCTGGTAATTGAGACTGTTCTCTAGAAGAAACCAGGGGATAAATGACGGTTTCTCGAAACCAAACCAAGTAAAAGATTAGCTATTTTAAGACTGGAAGATCCAACCCAGAGTTTCCCAGTAAATGATTTTAACAGCGAAGATTTCTAACCAACGGCTATGTATATTTTGACCAAGCAAACCGATTTTAATGAACTCGATCCAAATACCTATTACTGGACAGATGGCAAAACTGTCTTCTTCAGGTCTAATGAAATAGAAAACGCAGACATCGATTCTTTCCGATTTTATACTGGTCCTTTCGCAAAAGACAAGGCGCATTGTTACCTTGGAAATGAAGTATTGGAAGACGCGGATCCAGAGTCCTTCGAAGGCATCAATCTGTCTTTCGCCAAAGACAGAAACCTAGTATGGTCTGCTTCTGGCAAACTAGATCCGGTAGATCCTACAACTTTTGAAGTCTGTGATTCCGGGAAATTTGTACTACCCTTGCCATCAGAAATGCAAAAGCAACGCTCCCCTCAGGAACTTAAACTTGCTTACGGATATGCCAAAGACAAAGACAGGGTATATTATTTTAGTGTTCGCGATGGATTCAGCATCATTCATGCGGCTGATCCCTCCTCCTTTGTCTCCTTGAACGACGGCTACTTTGGTTATGATGACTACCATGTATTCTGTCAGGCTGCAGAGATTGCCGGAGCAGATCCAAGACACTGGCAAAGATATGGATCCGGAATTTTCTATTCCCGGGGGCTGGAACAGGTATACTATCTTCACAGAAAACTCCAGCGTGCTGATATCGAAACTTTTGAGGTCGTCTATCCCCAAAACAATGCCAAAAGAATCCTGCGTTTAGCTCAGGATCAATACCGTCATTACTGGAATGGCATGGAAATTACAACGGAAGAGTTTGAAGCGCTTAGAAGTTCCCAGCAATCAAAATAATGAATTAGTAAAAACGCATATTAAATCTTAATTCAATATTATATACTTTTAAGGGCAACAACACCTCCCATGAATACAAGCAAACTAGCAAAGAAAACAACGAAACAAGCAATCCTATTTTTTTTTGTATTCAAAGAATGGGAAATAAATTCGTTATAGATTTTTTCACTTTTCCCGTTTTTAATGAAATTTCTATGGAATACAAAAAATAAGGCCGCACTGTATCCAAATCCATAAATTCTTAAAGTATTTAGTGGTAAAGGCGAAAAAAAGAAATGCTCTAAAACAGCATACAATAAAGCGGTAATAAAAAAGACCGTTGCCACCACCACCATTATGCTTCCAAACCAAGAAGTCGAACCCTCACCCTTTTTTTTATAATGGTGAAGAAATGCGAAATAATAAAATCTAACTAACATCGCTTATCCATCTGGTTAAGGTTAAATCTACGGATTATAAAACTACTTGGCTAAACAAACGGTTATCAAATATTGTTATCTAACCAAATTATAATTAGCGTGAATCATACTTATACCATCTCAGAAGAGGGCGATAACCTCATTGAGAATCAAATTAAAAAGAGCCTTGAATCTTTAATTGTTACCAGTATCATCTTTACAATAATATGTGGTGTTCATTTTTATTCTAGCCTCCCGTATTTACACGCCAGACCATTTTAACCGCATAAGCACCCAAACAGCGAGAAGCCGGATAAATTGTCAAGGACGGGCAGCGGGTTGCACCAGAGCCGCGGGCTGCCCGTCCTTGACGTTTTATTCCGGTGAGGGCTACCTTTGCGAATGTGGTGAAGATGGAATGCCAAGTAAGTGCACACCCGCAATTAAATGGACAAACCCTGATTGCGATCCCGTCTTTTACCGAGGTTTTAGTCCTTATCAATTTGCACCCTGTTTTCCCTGACCAGTTCTGGTAGCAAAATAAAAAAGCATCCCTGACTACCCTGAGTACTGGCAGTCGCAGACTCCTTCTCTGCAAGGAGGGTCAGTTCCTGTTCTGTCAGCACCACACGATTTACCTTCTTCATCTTATTGCGATGACCAAAAAAGGGATCATACGCAATCCAGCAATTGGCCAGACAAATGCGTATGACCTTGCCCAGATTCTTCAGGTGTTTCACCGCTGCATTGTTGGCGCAGCTACACTCCGTTCTTAAGTAGAAATAGAGGAATTTTAACTATTGTGCAGGAAATTTTTAATGCCAATAAGAAATGATCTAAAGAATCTCCAAACCCTTTATTCTTTTAAAATGCTTCTTATTAAGCGTAAGGATAGGTAATTCATATACTAGGCAAGTAGCGGCAATAAAAATGTCTCTAAATTCAATCATTTTATTGCTTTTTCTTAGTTCATGATAAATCTGGGCAGCCTTAATAGAAACAGAATCTGTGAATGATAATATTTGTAGATCTTCTGTTAATAGTTGTATATCGTTTTCCTTTTCACTAGTAGTTGCTCCCATATATAACTCATATAAAGAAACAGAGGAGATAAATAGTTCTGTATTTTCTGGAATCAGATAAAGGGACGTTTTAAGCTTATCTTTTGCTCTTAGATGTTCAATAAAGATACCTGTATCAATTACCATTGTTGCGGACTCAGATTTTCAAAAGATTTTCTACTGTCTTCGAAATTCTTCAAATCCTCGGCTGCCCACGTTGATACTTTAAGTAATTTTTTTCTGTAAGCAGATTCTTTAGTTAGGCTATTTTCCTGAATGGTTACGCCTAAACCTTTAAGTATTTGTTTAACCAAAGTACTTTTTTTATCGGGAATATTTATAGTTAGGGTTTCCATATAGCAAATATACTGAACATTTATATAAATCAAACTGAATAAGACACAAAAAAATACCTGTAATCTTAATGACTACAGGTATTCTAAATTTTACTAAGCGGACCGGACGGGACTCGAACCCGCGACCTCCGCCGTGACAGGGCGGCATTCTAACCAGCTGAACTACCGGTCCGTTTTCCCTATTTTCGTTTCGTTGTTTCGTTTCGGGATTGCAAATATAGCGCCTTTATTTAACTTTGCAACATTTATTTTAAAATAGTTATAACTCCTTAATTCTCTGAGAATTATTTTTTAGATCACAGATCCTTCTTTCATTTTCTCTGCATTCTCAGCAAATTGTAAAGCATCAATTAGCTCCTGAACACCGCCATCCATCACTCCACTTAGGTTATAAAGCGTTAAGCCGATGCGGTGATCCGTCACCCTTCCCTGCGGATAGTTGTACGTTCTGATCTTCGCTGAGCGGTCACCAGTCGAAACCATAGTCTTACGTCTGGCAGCAATATCACCGTTCTTCTTCTGCAACTCAATATCGTATAACTTACTACGAAGCATCTCCATTGCAATAACTCTATTACCCAACTGAGAACGCTCCTGCTGACAAACTACGACAATACCAGAAGGTCTATGCGTTAACTGAACCTTAGTTTCAACCTTATTTACGTTCTGTCCACCTGCACCACCAGATCTGGAGGTTTGCAAATCAATATCTGCTGGATTAATGTAAAGATCTATCTCCTCAGCTTCAGGCAAGACAGCTACTGAGGCTGCAGAGGTATGAACACGTCCCTGAGTTTCTGTATCCGGTACACGTTGAACCCTGTGTACTCCAGACTCATACTTTAACTGTCCATAAACATCTTCCCCGCTTACTTTCAAGATCACCTCTTTGTATCCACCAGCAGTACCTTCGGTTACATCTACTGTTTCTACCTTCCATCCCTTTTGTTCAAAGAAACGGCTATACATTCTATATAAGTCGCCGGCAAACAAAGCAGCTTCATCACCGCCAGTACCACCTCTAATCTCAAACACGGCATTCTTTGCATCCTCAGGGTCAACAGGAATAAGCATCAAGCGAACTTTCTCTTCTAATTCTTCCTGTTGTACAAGTAACAAATCAAGCTCTTCTTTAGCCATCTCACGCATCTCAGGATCTTTCTCGGTACTCAAGATCGCTTTATTTGCGTCAATGTTGCTCATTACATTCTTGTAGATTTTATACTCTTCTACAATTTTACCTAAATCTTTATACTCCTTATTTAAAGCTGCAAAACGCTTCATATCCTGCATGGTATCAGGATTACTTAACTGCTCCTCAACATCTTCCCAACGCAGTTTAATTGCTTCTAATTTCTCTAACATATTCTTTTATTTCAGAAACTTTATAATTGTACCGCTAGCAACAAATAACACAACCTGTTTGTTAACAGCATCTTTTATCCAGATAACGATTTTTTATTCGGGCAGCAAAAATACGGCTTTTTCAGTTAACGACACTATAAATTTTATTAAGATCAGCACGTTACAGAAAATACTCTATTCTTTTTCAAAATATTTAAGACTCAACGCATCGCCCTCAAAAACAGCATATGAATTATAGTTAATCCATTCGCCCAGGTTCACATACTTTGTCCCAGCACCCAAATCTAAATCTAAAGGTAAGTGCCGATGTCCAAAAACAAAAAAATCATAATGCTGTTTTACCATTTGCTCTTTAGCATATATGGCCAGCCATTCATTTTCAATGCCTTCAAAAACTTCCACTTTACTACTGGCTGCCCTGCTGCTTCTAGACCAACCGTTTGCTATTCCCATTCCAATTCTTGGCGGAACCATTGAAAAGAGCCAGCGACACACCGGACTTCTAAAGATTTTTCGCAACATCTTATATTTTCGGTCGCCAGGTCCTAATCCGTCACCATGATGTAAAAAGAACCTTTTCCCATTTCTTTCAATTACAAGTTCGTCACTTATAATTTCAATCCCCATTTCCTTTGTGAAATAGTCGTTAACCCACATATCATGGTTGCCCTTAAAAAAATAGACCTTAATCCCTGCGTCTGTCATAGCAGCCAGTTTCCCCTGCAGGCGAATAAACCCTTTAGGTACGACAGTACTATATTCAAACCAGAAATCAAAAACATCTCCCATCAGGAAAAGTTCGCTACATGTGGGCTCAATGGCGTTTAACCAACGAAGAATGCGATCTTCCCGCTTACGACTTTCAATAAAATCCGGAGAGCCTAAATGAAAATCAGAGGCAAAGTATATGTTCTTATTCATCAATAAAACAAAGATAAGTAAAATATTAGCTCAGTTTGTTGTCATAAGTTCTACGGAGTATCTAGATTATTTATAAATAGCATCGATATTATAACAAAAGTTTGTAAATTCGCACAAATTTTAAACACATGATTTCTACTGATATAGCCATAATTGGCGCCGGACCCGTAGGTTTATTTGCAATTTTTGAAGCAGGACTATTAAAAATGCGCTGCCATTTAATTGATTATTTACCGCAGGTGGGTGGTCAATTGTCTGAAATATATCCTAAAAAACCTATATACGACATCCCGGGCTACCCAACAGTATTGGCTCAGGAGCTTATAGATAACCTAATGGAGCAGGGAAAACCTTTCCATCCTGGTTTCACTTTAGGCGAGCGTATAGAAGGCTTAGAGAAACGTGGAGAAGGTGATTTTGTGCTTACTACAAACATGGGAACGATTATAGAATCTAAAGTTGTGGTAATTGCAGGAGGTTTAGGTTGCTTTGAGCCTCGTAAACCAGCTGTATCTGGTTTAGAACAATTCGAAAACGGAAGAGGTGTTAACTACATGATTCTTGATCCGGAGCAATACCGCGGTCAGAAAATGGTGATTGCAGGTGGTGGTGACTCTGCCCTTGACTGGACTATATTTTTAGCCGACATCGTAGATGAATTAACTTTGGTGCACCGCAGCGAAAGCTTCCGTGGCGCACCAGATTCAGTAAACAAAGTAATGGCATTAGCCGAAAGCGGTCGTATTAACCTTGTTTTAAACAGCAATCTAAACTCAGTATCTGGAAACGGAAAACTGGAAACCGTGGAGCTTATTCACAATAAGAGCCTTGAAACTACCGCAGTAGCTGCAGATCATTTAATTCCTTTATTCGGTTTAAGCCCTAAATTAGGCCCAATTGAGCAATGGAACTTAAATATCAACAAAAGTGCTATAGAAGTTAATACCGACGATTATTCAACAAACGTACCCGGCATTTATGCTATTGGCGATATCAATACTTACACTAACAAATTAAAACTGATCCTTTGTGGATTCCACGAAGCTGCTTTAATGAGCCATAGTGCATACCAATACATGAACCCAGGTGTTAAATACACCATGAAATACACCACTGTAAACGGCGTATCAGAATTTTAAACATGGAAGACAATAACATTACCCTACACGTACAAAACCCTGATGGCAGCTTAACTACTCTTGAAGCCCCTGTAGATATGGGATTAAGCTTAATGGAGTACCTTAAAGCCTGCGAATATGATATTCTTGCAACCTGCGGTGGCATGGCCTTATGTGCTACCTGCTGTGTAGATGTACTTGAAGGAGAAGAAAAGCTGAATGAAATGACTGATGACGAGTATGCAATGCTTGATACTTTACCGGACGTACTTCCAAACTCAAGACTTGCCTGCCAGCTTCAACTAAACCCTGCTATGGATGGTTTAGTTGTTAAGCTACATCATGCTGAATAAAAAAGGTCTTTAGTTTTCTGCTGTTGTTATTGCCGCAATCGTTTTGGTGGGGCTGCCTATAGTTTTATATTCACCCTCACCTTTTAATATAGCTAACATTTTAGTAGAACTACCTAATAGCGCTTTAGCTGCCTGAAGCTCTTTATCGTATTGGAATGCCTGAATAACCTTACCCTTCTCATAATAATAACGACTCACAATCTGCGTCTCTAAAACACGTTTTATTTCGGCTTTATAAGTGATAAGATCGGTTTTCTTAGCCCCAAGCATCTTATCCTTTAAATCATCCAGATCCGCCTTAACAACGCCCAATTTATTCTCTTTTTCGGCCTCGTCTCGCAAATCAGACAACAAGCGTTCAGTGCGCGAGGCATACGAGTAATCTTTACCATCTAATGAGGCTACAAATTGACTGTAATCGTTATCTGTCAATTGAAAGTTAGCAGCAGGAGCAATAGTTTTATTCTTCTTTTTATAGTCATTAGCATAATCAAAAAACAGATTCTTGCTCATAATAGACATGGTAATGGGGCTTGGTCTGCTCGAGTTCACTACCACATCAGGATAAACTCCGTTTCCATCGTAAACGCTCCTGCCCGCTGTGGTATTAAACTTATGAGATAGCGAATCTGCAAACTTCAGTGTTTTTCCATTTGAATCTTTATGCGCATAATCAAGGGCCTGAATGCAGCGGCCAGATGGCGTATAATACTTAGCCACCGTAACCTTCACCAGGCTATTATAAGGCAAATTAAAGGTCTGTTGCACCAATCCCTTACCAAAGCTTCGCTGGCCGACAATAATCGCTCTGTCGAGATCCTGCAATGATCCTGCAACAATCTCTGATGCCGAGGCTGAAGAACCCCCCACAAGCACTACCAATGGCATATTCAACAGCAAAGGCTCAGTCATGGTTTTATAAACAATGGTTTTTTGCGGATTCCTGCCCTTTTGTGTTACAACCAACACATCTCTATTTACAAAGAGGTTAACTATCTTAACTGCTTCCTGTAAAATACCTCCGCCATTATATCTTAAATCAAGGATCATTCCCCTTGGCTGCTGTTTATTTAATGCAATTGCAGCATCCTTTACCTCCTGAGCAGAATTTTCAAGAAACTTATCTAAACGGATGTAAGCAATATTATCTTCGGTCATACCCGAATAGGGCACATTAGGTTGCTTAATCTCATCACGCACCAACTTCTTAGTGATCACAGAACCGTCTCTGATAATCAACATATCAACTGCAGATCCCTTTGGACCACGCAACAACTGACTTATCTGATTCCGATCTTTCCCCTTTACCTCATTGCCATTTATCTTCACCAGCTGATCTCCAGGCTTTACATCCTGTTTATCTGCGGGATATCCTTCAACCACTTCATTTACAAACAACTTACCTTCAATAGAAACAGTGCTTGCACCAATACCGCCGTATTGTGTGCTCACATATTTTAATTTATAATCTTCAATTTCAGATTCCGGGATGTATTCAGTGTAAGGATCGAGATTCTCCAACATAGCATCAATGCTATTTCGCATCAGATCAGACGGATTGGTCTCCTCCACATAGTTGATGTTAATCTCTTTATACAGGGAAGCGAAAATGTCCAGATTTTTAGAAACCTGAAACAAGTCTTCTTTAAAAGACCATGTTAAAGAAGCGAAAGCTATAAGTGCAAAAACGGCAGCTAGTTTATATTGTTTCATCGTTCACCAATCTGTTTAATGGTAAACTTACAAATAAAATCACGTCAAAAAAATCCAATATTGGTTTTTAAATACAATTCAAAGCGTGGGAGTGCCTCCCATAAAGAAATAAAAGAAAGTTAAAGCCTGTTCCCGTCAGGATCAGCCAGGGCCTTTTTTATGGTAAATTCAACATATTCTCTGTCTCTTTTAACCAAATCCATAAGCTGCCCGACAAGTTGATCTTCTTGTCCCGGAGCAAAAGAAAGATTTACTTGCGCCAAATCACGATATTTTCTTAAAAATTTAATTTTAACCTTTTGCCAGGTTTCAGGAGTAAGAGTAAAACTTGCCATAAATAAATACTTTAGCGCAAAAGTATGAAAATAAGAGATATCTAAGCAATAAAAAATCCCCGGTCATACAACCGGGGACTAACCAGAGATTACATTATTGGATTTTTAAAGTCAGTGTAGCTTTTTTAGTGAGGGTATTCTTATTAACTACCTCTACTTCCATAACCACAGAAGTTCCTTTTGCTAAATCACCAGGAACCTGATAGCCAAGCAATAAGGAATCTGTCCGGCTAACTGTAGAATACGCTTTTTGATAAGGAGTTGTCGAAACAAGCGCCTGAGCATTGGCACCTACAGTTGATCTTAAATTGATTTTATCAATTTGATCATCAGACCAATATCTCAGGTCCAGCTGTACGCTAGCTCCTGCCGCTACATTGGTGGTTTGCGGAGACTTAACCGTAAATCCTGCCACAACAGGCACCTTTCCAATAATCGTGATGTTATCTTTTAGCCATTGGTCCGGATCATTCTTCTTGCATGCCGAAAACACTATCATGGCAGTAAGAGCAGCTATAAAGAGTTTTGATATTTTATTTTTCATATTCTTCAATATTAATTAAACAACCATAATTTCACAGCTTGATTGGCCACCTGAGGAACATTCGGATTTCTCCCCGGCTCATTATCCGCATATTTTGCACGCTGCACGTAGCTTGTGCCCAACAAATTTTTAAATGGCGGAACTAAACCAGGATATATGGTATTACTATATTGATATCTCCTCATATCTGTCCATGTTTCCATTTGCAGGAATAGCGCAATGTACTTTTGCAACATTACATCCGTAAGCGTTAAATTCGCAGCACCTTTACTGATCAGCGGATCATTAACGTATTTATTAATATCATCTGTTCCTACCCCTAACTTCTGCATGTTACCTTTAATTCCGTTTAAATATGCAGTATATGCTCCCTCTTTGTTGGTAGCAAATAATGCTTCGGCTCTAATAAACTGAACCTCGGCATATGTCAATATAGGCACAGGCGAGGTTCTTGCTCCATAAAAGGTTTTTTCAGTGATATCGCTATTAGCCAAATTAGCCCCTTGCTGAGTACTCAAGGCACCAACTGGTCTGCCGATATAGGTGGCTGCGCCAGCATTATCAAACAGCTTCGGCAACCTTGGATCAATAACCGCATTAAAATACCCCGTTCCATTCATTAAATTAACCATAAAATAAGAAGGGCGGTGTTGCTTTGAGGCAATAGCAGGCTGACCAAGGTTGGTATACCAAGGGCTGGGCTTATCCTGAGTATATTTTACCTGCAAATCGGCTGCTCCGGTAACATCATCAATAGCCAGGGCTGCATCATCAGCCGCTTTAAGCGCATTAGACGGGTCTTTAGTTGATAAATTGATATAATACCTGGCTCTTGCACCATATGCTGCCTTTTTCCAGCTGGCAATTACACCCTTAAAAGCCAGATCAGTAGCACCAACCTGTAATGCTGTATTTGTTGGAACTGGTTTATTTAAATCGGCTATTGCTCCGTCTAAAAGCTCTTTTAATGATACGGTGTATATATCTTGTTGTTTATCATACGTGGGGCTAGGAACCGAAGGTCCTTTAAAAGCCTCTTTGTATGGCAAATCGCCCCATAGATCTGTACACTGCATTAAATTTAAAGCAAGCAATAGCTTTCCAATGCCGGCATATTGAGGAGCCCCAGATACTTCTGACCTTTGGATAAGGTCCTTTAAATTAGGCATTGCATCCCTATAGGCAGATTCCCATATGTTATCAAAACCATACGGATTATACGAATCTATATTTGCTTCGTATGCATTAAATCCGGCAAGGTATTGCGGATAGGCATTACCATATTGGCCCGCATTAAAAAACGAAGTTGCCGTAAATTGAATTGTTGAGGCCAGCAAGCCCGAAATGGTTGCCTGCCCTGGCGTCAACCTCGATGGATCATCATTAATGTCCAGCTGTTTCTTACATGCTCCAAATATTACAGAAGCAGTGAGTAGTGCAACAAAAATTTTAAAACTTATATTTTTCATAACCGAATCTTAGAAATTAACATTTAAACCAAGAAATATACTTCTGGTAGTTGGCACGCCAGTACCTACATATCCAACAGAATTTGAACCTGCTCCATAAGCACTTGCTTCAGGATCAAACCCAATAAAAGGAGTGCTTAACCACAGGTTATTTGCCGTTGCAGAAATTGATGCCGACTTAATAAAACTTTTGTTCAGCCAGCTTTTTGGCAATTCGTATGACAAAGACACGTTCTGCAGCCTAATCCAGGAAGCATCCTGGAATCCATTGTTCTCAGGCGCCAGTTTATAAGGGAAACTGTTCGCATAAAAAAGCTGATCGATAACCACTTGCTTATCATTTGGCGCATATATTGGAGCCTCTGGTGTTCCTATGTTTTTCACTCCTTTAAATATTACCTGTGTGTCTCTGATTTGCGTTTCGGCACCTATACCAGTAGAAAATCTTTGTGTTTTAGGAATATCAAAAACATCACCACCTCTTCTAAAATTAAACATAAATGAGAAGGTTATTCCTTTATACGCTAAAGTACTTCCTAAACCGCCAGTCCAGTCCGGATAAGCATTACCAATCAGGTAATTATTAGACAACGGCTGAGGAATAATCGGATATCCATCAGTACCAATAACCAGCTGTCCGTTATACTCACTATTCTGATCTGTAACACGGGTATATGGCCATCCGTACCAATCGCCTGGTCTTCCACCAGTTTTTATAATTTGTTTAACCCAGGGACTCTCTGGGTTGAACTGGATTTCATTTACTCCCGGAGGCATAGAAAGTACCCTTCCTTTTGTGCGCGACCAGTTAGCGTTTACATCCCACTTAAAGTCGTCACTTTTAACAACGGTTGCCGTTAACAAAAACTCTAAAGATTTATTTCTAATTTTTCCCGCATTGGTTACAAAAATATCGTAGCCTGATGCATAACTAATAGGAACAGGTACAATCTGATCAATACTATTCAGAATTGCATAGTTTGCATCTAAAGTTAATCGGCTTTTAAAGAAATGAAACTCACCCCCTACCTCTAACCCTTTTGTTCTTTCAGGGCGTAAAGATTCAGAACCAATTTTAATATCACGTCTTACACCACTCACACCATCAAATGCGGCCAATGTAGAGTAATACTCACCTATCTGATAAGGATCAGCGTCTTTACCTACCTCTGCATATGAAAGCCTTAATTTACCGAAGTTAAATATGTCGTTCTGTTGCAAACCCAAAGTCTCCGTAAATACATACGATAAACTGGTTGATGGATAAAAGAATGAGCGATTACTCTGCGGTAAGGTCGATGACCAGTCATTTCTTCCTGTTACACTTAAGAAAACAGTATTGTCGTAACTCACATTTAAATCACCAAAGATACCTATGATATTCTTTTTACCCGGATAAGTTAAAGTAGTGTATACGTTATAGTTATTAATACTCTCTACATTAGGAACAACCGCCTGAGCGCCATTAAGAGATAGGTTAGTCCTGTTAATATGGGTATATGAATGACCTAATAAGAAATTCACAAACCATTTCTCGCCAAACTGCTTGCTTGCCCTGGCATAGAAATTAGAGTTAACTTCGCTATAGCTAATCCTTTGCTCGGTCATAGATCCCAGTGTACTGATTAACAAGCCTTTTTCATTATAAATCTGTCTGAAATCGGTATAGTTGTCAATACCGGCTTTGTAGTTAAAGGTTAACCAGTCGTTTGCTTTAAACTCAGCTCCCAAATTTCCTATTACCCTGTTTACGTTATCCTTTAAAAAAGCATTTTCAGTAAAATAGAATGGATTTTGAATAGAGGCATTATATGTTTTTTCAGTTCCATCCGGATTTAGGTAATCTGCAGGGTCAACTGTATTGGTATGGCGCATCAAATAAAATATCGTACCCGAGGTGATACCAGTACGAGGATTTTTACCGCCAGAATTAATATAATTTGCAGATCCTTCAAATTTGAATTTTTCTGAGGCCTTTAATGTTCCCGAAAGTCTAATGGATGTTTTTCCATAATCAGAATTTGGCACAACTCCCTTTTGTTCTGAGTTCGAAATTGAAGTAAAATAAGTCGCATTATCATTTCCTCCGCTAAAAGTAAAGGAGTTCTGTGTTTGATGTCCCGTTTTAAAGAACACATCGTAAGGGTTATAAACAGGGACACCGCTTTCAATTTTAGGTCCCCAGCTGTTTACACTAGGCACATATGCTCCTCCGTTGCCATTACCATAGGTTGTTTGTATCGGAGGTGTTTTTGTGACCTGGTCAAAACTAACAGAACTTTTAAAACTAAAGCTGGGTTTACCAGACTTACCCGATTTAGTGGTAATGATGATGGCACCATTGGCAGCCCTTAAACCATACAATACAGAGGCAGCGGGGCCCTTAAGGATGGTCATTGTTTCAATATCCTCGGGATTTATATCGCCGGCACGGTTGGGATTTTGAAAGTTATCACTGTTTATACCAATTAAATCAGTACTGTTGGAAATGGGAATACCATCAACAACAAACAAGGGCTGATTATCGGCCGAAGGGTTCAAAGAGTTAATCCCCCTGATCTGAACTCTAGTGCCTGAACCTGCAGCACCACCTGCGCTTGTAATTTGAACGCCAGATGCTTTTCCTTTTAATGCATTTAGTACGTTAGACTGGTTGGTATTTGTAATATCCGCAGCGTCAATACCCTGAGTTGCATACCCTAAGGATCTTTTTTGTTGTTTAATACCCAGGGCGGTAACCACAACTTCGCTTAGTGCTTTTGAGTCTGGAGCCATAGCCACATCCAGTGTTGTGGTGTTGCCCACTGTTTTTTCCTGCGTGACCATACTCACATAAGAAAAAACCAGCACATCATTTGTGTTGGCTTTAATGCTGTACCCCCCGTTATTATCGGTTTGAACAACAGCAGACGTTCCTTTAATTTTTACGGAAACGCCAGGGATGGAAGATCCATCCTCAGTTGAGGTGACTTTACCTGTAATCGTTTTTTGCTGGGCAAATGTTTGGGAAATTAGCAAAAAACCAACTGTAATAAACAGAAGTAGTTTTTTTTTCATGAACGATAGTTTGGTTAATAAATTTTAGTTCTCGTTTGGCTATTTGCGGGGAAATACGGTTTTTCAAAACACGCAATTACACGCAAAAAATCAAAACCCTAGTAAATATCATAAATGTTTTTCACTTATTTACAAAATAAACAACTATTTCATTCTTGTTACACAAACCAATATTGCACAAACCTGCATAAACCCGCATTAAATTATTATTTGTTTTTTATTTACTTTAGCCAAAAATTAAACCGATGCTGAAAAAAGAAAGACATGATTTTGTGATGAAGCAAATCAATTTGCACAATCGCGTTCTTACCTCAGACCTTGTTCAGTTGTTGAATGTTTCTGAGGATACCATCAGGCGCGACCTCCAGGAATTGTCAGATAACAATAAGCTGTTCAAGGTTCACGGCGGCGCCCTGTCAAAATCTTATCAATCTTCGTTTGACGACAGTTCAGTATATGCTAAAGACGCAAAGATTAGCATTGCCAAAAAGGCCATCTCCCTGATAAAAGACGGAATGGTTATTTTAACCGGTGGTGGAACAACTATCATTGAAGTAGCCAAGCTCCTTCCAGAAAATCTGCATGCTACGTTTTTTACCATCAGTCCTTTTGTGGCCATAGAACTCGCCAAGTATGCAAGAGTTGAAGTAATTCTCATTGGAGGGTTATTCTCTAAGAATTCCCAGGTAACTTATGGTGGCCATGTCATCAATCAGCTTTCAGAAATCAATGCCGATCTTTGTCTTCTAGGCACTAGTGCCATACACCCTCAGGATGGACTGACGGATACCGACTGGGAAATTAACCAACTTAAAAAAGCCATGTTCAGTTCTTCAAAGCGAGCCGCAATTTTATGTATTTCAGAAAAACTGGACACCTCCCTGAGGTTAAAGGTCGCTTCATTGGAGAATATAGATTACCTCATCACTGAACTTGATTCCGGAGCACCGGAGCTCGATTCCTATAGGGTAAAAACCTTACAGATACTTTAATCTCAGAGCCTACAAAGAAAGCATACGCTAAACATAATCATTTTGAGCATTTTTATAATGGAGATCGCCTTTTGTCAAAAAAAATTGCGGTATCCAGGTTTCTGGATGCCGCAATTTTATCAACCCCTGTTAAGTTAAAACGTCGGATCTGTCGGGGTATTCGGATTATTATCCCTTTCGGTAAACGGATATGGGAAAAAGTTTCTTTTCCTGTCTGCATTTGGTAAACTAAACCTGCGCATATCCTCTAACTTCAGCCCTGACAAATACAATTCAATACTGCGGTGTTTATAGATCAATGGCAAAATCTGCGTCTGGGTCATTGGGCCGGCAATCGGAGGCAATGCTGCACCAACCCCAAAAGGATCACTGGCAGGTGTTTTTGTAACCACTTTATTCAATTCAGCCAAAGCATTCACCAGGTCTGGAACTTGTTGGCGGGCATAAACCTCCGCCTTGATCAGTATGATCTCACCTGGCAGATAAACCGGAATAGCAGTAGTACTCGTTAAGCCAAAGCCAGCTAAACGAGCGGTTGGTGCTGTAGCGTTAGGTACGGTATAAAATGCGAGTCGCTTATCTGCTGCATCTGGCGTATAGACGCCTGTTAATCCTAGATTTGCATTTGTTGGCTGGAATACGTTATTGGTGGAGGTTGCTATCTCAAATATGGGATTTAAGGTCTGAGCGTCAAAATTGAAAGTCGATTTCTTAGTCAGGTCAACATTGTTCGCTGCAACCAGAGCCAATGGGTAATTTCCGGCAAAAAGTGCATACCTCGCCTTTAGCGCATTTAGTGAATTCGGGATATCAATCCCTGCTGGCACTTTACTCATAAAATCCGTGCTGATGCCATTAGCCGAAATTACAGAAAGAGCATTATCTATTACCGTTATCGCCTTATTAAAGCCCTCTGTCCGGGTTACGAATGTAACATTCTGTCCAATTCCAGAGGGTACATTTTCCCAATATTGCGACAAATTACCTAACGCCAATGCTTTAAATATACTGGCATATGCGATAAGTCCGGAGGCATAATTCTTATCGCCTAAATTTGCGGCGTTGTTAATTACATTATCAGCATCATAAATGATCTTGTTACTGTATGTCCAAAGGTTTGTTAGGATGTTATTTGTTCCATCTACACTATTGCCGCCGGTAAACAGCTGTAATTCGGGTATATTCCCTGAATTCATCAGTATAATTTCATTAGTTACAAATCCAACACTAGACACTGAATTGAAATATACTCCGAGACGACCTACTGTATAGACCCTTTGCAGGCCGACACTTACCCCCGTTAATCCCTTGGCCGTTGTCAATACATCATCAGCATTTGCTCCTGCCGGGTTTCTATACTCTTTTTTACAAGAAGATATTATAATCAGAACCATTAAGGCACATGTTACTTTATTTATATAATTTTTCATCAGAATATGTTTTTGTCCTTAATTAAATTAAAATTTAGCTCGTACACCTAAACTGAAAGTTCTGGGAATCGGCACAGCGCCAAAATCAATATTTCGCAGAATTGTCGATTGTCCTCCCGAATTTAATTCAGGATCATATCCCTTGTAATTATCCCAGGAAATCAGGTTCCTTCCACTTAGATTGATCGTCAGATCCTGCACAAACTTTACCTTGCCCACATTATAGCTTAAAGATATCTCCCTTAGCTTCACATAAGAACCATCATCTATCCTCCATTCTTCTGTAGCGTATACTCCCGCTACATAGCCTCTTGGTAAAAGGCCCAGTTGTTCCTGCTCGGCAACCTTTCCATTACCCACGCCCTGACGTGTGCGCCAATCGGCATTCCATACGTCAGCACCCCGTGAAGCATCCAGCTGAATGTGTAGCCCAAGCTTTTTATAAGCAAAATCATTTACAAAGGATGCGGTAAAATCCGGATTCGGATCTCCGACTACTTTACGTAGAGTAGTTCCGGTAGGTAACCCATTTGCATCTCTTTGAGGGGTAAATGTTGTTGTAGAATTTTGAATACCACGCTCGAGCTGTGGAATTCCAGCAGCATTAGTTAACAGGCTTCCATCGGATTTTCGGGCAAAGAAAGTACCGTAGAATACACCGGTAGGTTGTCCGTCAATGATAGCAACCGGAGCACCTGGATTTGTTGAGATCAGCTGCAAAGCTCCCGTGCCTTCTGCCTTATTTCTATTTCTGTTAAAGATAAAGGAAGTATTCCATTTAAAATCCTTTCCCGCCACAGGCATGCCTGTTAGCATCACCTCTATACCTTTGTTTTTGAGTGTGCCATTGTTCTGCAATAAACTCGTGAAGCCCGTTGTGGGAGCAATAACAACGGGAAGCAAAAGGTCAGAAACTTTTTTAGTGTACCAGTTAAACACCAGGCCAAGTCTGTTTTTAAAGAAGGAAAGATCTGTACCTACTTCTATTTCTGTTTGTCTTTCAGGAGATATCGCCACATTAGCCAATTGGATTTTGGACGCAAGAGCTGTTTTACCTAAATAAGAAGAAGATAAATACTCATTAAAACGTGCATAAGGGAGAATCCCGGTTAAATTACCTGACTCACCATAAGCGGCTCTTACCTTAAAAGTATCCCACCAGTCAGAAACCCCAAGGCCACCCCAATACTCGGCAGATGAAAGCACATAACTTACGTTACCTTTTAAATAGGCTTTAGTTCTATTGCTTTCACCGAAAACAGTCGATTGATCAACCCGAATAGCACCAGTTAAAAACAGGTGGTCTTTGTACTTAAAGTTCTGTTGAAGATATGCTCCACTGATAGCCTGTTGCAATCGATCGTCGTTGCCTGGTAGAATGGTACTTGCTCCGTTCACACTTTCCACGAATGGCGCAAGCCCCCTTCCATTTGATAGCAAATAGTTGTTTTTTTCATATTGATAAGAACCCCCCAGTTGCGTAGTTGACAATAGCAAATCACTTAATTTTGCATCATAAGTAAAGTTCAACTCATGGTTGAACAACGTAGATGTTGCATTGGCTGCGCTCGCGTAACCATTCAGACTAGGATCCAGCGTAGGTCCACCTCCATAAAAACCAGTACTTACATTATACGCAAAAGGTGGAATAAAGGTCGTTCCGTTTTGTATGGTATTATCTACCCCAATTGTATAATCAACAGTGAGGTTCTTAACAGGATTCAATACCAACTTTGCATTTGCAATTACACGGTTAACTGTTTGACGTTGCTTAATGTCTTCAATTACCGATACCGGATTTACTCTTCCCCGCTCGCCTACTGCTTTTAAATTACCAAGCGCATCTCTGGTAAATAAATCGTGAAAGTTCCCGATAATGGTTACTGAGTTCATCGGTGAGAAAAATGAGTTGCCATCCGGTTTTTCGTTTGCATCACTGTGAATGTAATTGAATCCTGCGCTAACTTTTGCCCAGTCATTAATTTTCTGATCCAGATTTGCCCTCATATTATATCTTTTGAAGTCAGTATTTTTAATAATTCCCTGATTAGAAAAATAACCTACAGAGGTATAAAACTTGGTGTTATCGCTGCCCCCAGCAAGAGAAACTGTATTATCAGTACCAATAGCCGATTGAAAAATATAATCCTGATAATTATATCGTGTTACTGGTGTAGTATTTGTCAGCAATGCGGGGGGTGTACCCACCGTTTGAATCACGTCTTGTGTAAATGAGTCCACAGACCCGCCAAATTTAACCGGAGATTGATTGACTTCTACTTGTTTACGCAAATGACTGGTAGTAAAACTTGACGATAGGGTCACAACAGTTTTGCCGCTCACTCCCCTTTTTGTAAATATTTGGATAACCCCCGCATTTGCTCTTGAACCATAAATGGCAGCGGCTGCTGCCCCATTTAAGACTTCGATACGTTCGATATCATTAGGATTGATATCAACCATTCTGTTCTGACCAATTGCCCCGACAAAATTACCGTTGCCACCGACACCGCTGCCACCGCCATCATAGTTGGCCGAGGTATTGGTCACACGAGCGGTGGAATTATTTACAATAACCCCATCAACGATGTAAAGCGGGTCAGATCCGGAGCTGATAGAACTCACCCCTCTTAACCTAACCGACATCCCTCCTGCCGGATCGCCGGAATTCTGGCTGATCTGCGCTCCCGGAGTTTTGCCCTGCAAGGAAGAGAGCACATTTCCACTTGGAGATTTTAACAAATCATCCCCCTTCACTGAACTTACGTAACTGCCCATTTGCTTTCGTGTGGTACCCTGCGAGGTTCCGGTAACGATCACCTCGTCCAAACCAATATTGTCTGCAGTAAGCTCTCCATTAACAACTACCTGAGTGCTGGCACCCAGTTGCACCGTTTTGGTCTGGGTTTTAAAACCAATGGAAGAAAACACCACCTGATATGTCCCTGCATTTAAACTTGCAGGCAGGCTAAATTTTCCATCTCCATTAGTTGCGACCGCAAAATTTGTATTTTGCACTTTAACCACTACCCCGGGTATGCCTGCATCTGAAGGACCTTCTGTAACACGCCCGCTTAAAGTGTATTGTTTAGTCTGTGCATTTACAGTATTTGCAAGCATCAGAAATAAAAACGGCACCCATAAAACAAGCCTGTTTACTGGATGCCCAATAGCGTAAAGTATTCTCATATATTAAGGTTTAATTACCTAAATATACCTTTTAAGCAAACATAATCAAAAGGGTAGGCAGATCTTACCCATTGTTGTGGAAGGAACTCCCTCACGGCTGCCAAAATTTACAGAACCGCCCACTAGAGTTTCATTGGCCAGCAAAGCGAACAACACTGCTTCCTTAGCATCCGGATTTATTTGTAGGTCTGCTGTTGTATAAAACCTGGCATTGGGCAATCCGTCTTTAAGTTGCTTTACAAGCAATGGGTTATGCATACCACCCCCACTCATATATATTGATGGTTTTTTATTGTCGCCAAAGCACTTTTCAATGGCATGAACGATAACCTGAGCAGTAAAGCTGCATAAAGTTGCCATTACATCTTCATTATTAAGGCTACTTGTTTTTGATCGCTCCTGTGCAGCCTTTAAATACTTCAGATTAAACAATTCTGGTCCGGTTGTTTTGGGGAACTGCGCAGTTAAAAAATCTGACTGCATTAATTCCTTAAGCAATGCAGCACTTACCACACCCGCTGTAGCTATCGAACCATTTTGATCAAAATATAGTCCTTCGTAATGATTCTGAACAAATTGGTCCATTAAGGTATTCCCAGGGCCAACATCTGTAGAAAACACCTTCACCGCATCATTATCCGCTGGCAAATAAGTAAAATTGGCTATCCCTCCTATATTTAGCATCACCCGATCCTCGCCCTTTTCAGAAAACAGCAGATAATCGCCGTATACGGCAAGGGGTGCGCCTTCACCACCAGCGGCAATATGCTTTTGCCTAAAATCACATATGGTAACGATGCCTGTTTTTACGGCAATGTGATCCCCATCTCCTATTTGCAGCGTGCCATTCGGATAATTAGACAACTTATGCAAAGAAGCCGGCGCATGAAAAATGGTTTGCCCATGACTTGCGATTGCATCAACATCCTCAGGATTTAATCCCCATGATTTAATAGCCTGCAAAATCATCTCTGCATGGATCATTCCTATTTTTTCGTTCATTAAGCAAACCATTTGCAGGTCTGCATCTTTTCTGGAAAATATAGCTTTAACCTCTGCTTTGAAAGCATTAGAATAAGGAACCGTTTTAAAATTCTTAACCTTAACCTTAGTTGCGGCTCCATTTCCGCTAATACTGCAAAGGGCAATATCCAATCCATCAAGCGAAGTACCCGACATTAATCCGATTATTAATCTTTCTTTTTTCTCAATGGCATGAAAAAATCTGGTCCAGTTAGCATTCATAGTTAGAATTTTGTATCCGCAAGATATTAAATCCTCACATGATTCACACTCCATTCACAATTTCTTCACAAAAAGGCACCTGTTTGTGGGTTTGCGATGAACAAGCTCCGAGCAATCCTCGAAGAAACGCCAAATCAAATAAAAAAATATTTCAGGCTTGCTATTTTCAAAAACACCGTTTACTCAACATCTCAAACGATTGTGTAAAATACAATCCGTAATAGCAACCCGTTAACGACCTGAATTTAGCCTTTTTACCAAATTAAAATTCTTGTTATACTCAATAGAGTCGCTATATTTACTGCTCCGTACAAACTTTAAGAACAAAAATAAATGGCAAGATTAAATCTTCTGGAAGAAACGCGTTTTGAAAAATTACCCGTTTCTGTCTTTGAAAACCCTAAAGCCGCATCACTCAGCGTGGCTAAACGTATCGGGGATCTGATTAAAGAAAAACAAAAGAATAACACTCAGGCTGTTTTAGGTTTAGCTACTGGAGCTACACCTATTGCAGTGTATGCAGAATTAGTAAGAATGCATAAAGAAGAGGGTTTAAGCTTTAAAAACGTGATCACGTTTAACCTGGATGAGTATTATCCAATGCAGCCAGACGCTGCTCAAAGCTATGTTTCTTTTATGAACGAGCATTTGTTTGATCACATCGACATCGACAAAAACAATGTTAACATCCCTGATGGGACATTGAGTCTAGAAGAGATTCCTGCTTTTTGCCTTGCCTATGAAAAAAAGATTGGAGATCTGGGAGGATTAGACATCCAGATATTGGGTATTGGACGTACCGGTCACATTGGTTTCAATGAGCCGGGTTCTGCACCAAATTCTGGTACTCGTTTGGTAACCCTTGATGACCTTACAAGACGTGATGCTGCAAGAGATTTTGGTGGTAAATCTTTTGTACCTACAAAAGCAATTACCATGGGTATTGGCACCATATTCAAAGCCCGCGAAATTATTTTGATGGCATGGAACAGAAAAAAAGCTTCCATCATTAAAAAAGCTGTTGAAGGCGAAATTTCAAGTGATGTTCCTGCTACTTACCTACAGCTTTCTGAGCATGTTGAGTTCATTTTGGATCAGGACGCAGCTTCTTTACTAACCCGTTTTGATACGCCTTGGTTGGTAAAAGATTGCGTTTGGGATGAAAAACTAACCAGAAAAGCAGTAATCTGGCTGGCAAATCATTTAGGCAAACCTGTTCTTAAACTTACCGAAGATGACTACAATAACAATGGTATGGCTCAGTTGGCCATCGACAGAGGCCCTGTTTACAACATCAACATAGACATCTTTAACAAACTACAACATACCATTACCGGATGGCCAGGTGGTAAGCCTAATGCTGACGACTCGCAAAGACCGGAAAGAGCTGAACCTGCTAAAAAACGTTCAATTATTTTCTCTCCGCACCCTGATGATGACGTGATTTCAATGGGCGGTACCTTTATCCGTTTAGTAGATCAGAAACATGATGTACACGTAGCTTACCAAACTTCAGGCAATACTGCCGTATGGGATGATGATGCACTTCGTTTTGTTGAATTTAGCATAGACTTTTCTGAAAAAATGGGTCTTGGTAAAGACGAGTTAAAAGGATTGTACAACAACATGCGCGATTTTATGGAGAAAAAACAACCAAATCAGGTTGATACTCCAGAAATTCAAACGGTAAAAGGCTTGATCAGAAAAGGAGAGGCTATTGCAGGTGCACGTTACTGCGGGCTTGAAGATGACCATATCCATTTTATGGCGCTTCCTTTTTACGAAAGCGGAAAAAACAATAAAAACCCTGTTACCGATCTGGATGTTCAATTAACAATGGACCTTTTACAAAAGGTTAAACCAGAACAAGTATTTGCTGCCGGCGATTTTGAAGATCCACATGGAACCCATATTGTTTGTTTCAATATCATTTTAGAAGCATTAAAGCGTTTAGCAAAAACTGAAAGCTGGGTTAAAGATTGCTGGTTATGGATGTACCGTGGTGCATGGCAGGAATTTGAAACTCATGAAATTGAAATGGCTGTTCCGCTTAGTCCACAAGAAGTGGAAAGAAAAAAATTCGCCATTTTCAAACATCAGTCGCAAAAAGACAGAGCTGTTTTTCCTGGTGATGATGCCAGAGAATTCTGGAGAAGAGCTGAGGACAGAAACAGAGAAACTGCCCAGGCTTATGACAATTTAGGGCTAGCAAACTACGAGGCGATGGAGGCCTTTGTACGCTATAAATTTTAATTATATTTATAATCGCTATTGTGTTTAGGCAATAGCGATTATTTTGTAATTAATTCCCCATTCATGACTTCTATATCAGCCACTACTAACACTCCGGCAAGATTATTATCCCTTGATTTTTTTAGAGGCGCCACGGTAGCTGCCATGATACTTGTAAATAATCCCGGAGATTGGGGCAATATTTACGCTCCTCTTGAACACGCAGAATGGAATGGCTGCACTCCTACAGATCTAATTTTCCCTTTCTTTCTATTCATTGTAGGTGTTTCCATTGCATACGCGATGGGAAGCAAAAAAACAGACCCTGCAACACATCGCAAAACCATTTTAAAAGCACTTAAAAGAGCGCTAATCTTATTTGGCCTGGGATTATTCCTATCCTTATTCCCCAAGGTGTTTATTGATCCCATAGGTGCCTTTCAGCATGTGCGCATTCCCGGGGTACTCCAGCGGATTGCAGTAGTATTCTTTATTTCATCTATTATATTTCTTAAAAACTCCGAAAAAAACATCTTCAGGATATTAATTGCGTTATTGGCTGTATACTGGGCATTAATGACATTTGTACCTGTTCCCGGTGTTGGGTATGCTAATCTTGAAAAGGAGACTAATCTTGGTGCGTGGATAGACAGAAGCATACTAACTGAGGCCCATTTATGGAAATCGGCCAAGACCTGGGATCCCGAAGGCATCTTTAGTACCATTCCGGCAATTGCAACAGGCTTATTCGGAATCCTGGTTGGCGTTTACCTAAAACGTAAAGATGTTGATGCTGCTTCTAAAATAGCCTGGTTATTTACTACAGGTTGTGCGGCTGTAGCTTTAGGCTTGCTATGGGATTTACAATTTCCAATTAATAAATCGCTATGGACTAGTTCTTTTGTTTTGTACACTGGCGGTTTAGCAACCGTGATACTTGCACTTAGTTATTGGGTAATAGATGTTCACCAGTACAATCGTTTTACCAAGCCTTTTGTGGTGTATGGGGTAAATGCAATTACTGTATTTTTCTTATCGGGCTTAATACCAAGAATATTAGGCATGATCCATGTAAAAAACAGCGCCGGCACTGAAATAACCTTACAGGCCTGGCTTTATTCAGGTTTCTCATCTTATTTTTCTCCAATTAATGCATCACTGGCCTGGGCAGTTACCTTCATATTATTCTGGCTGATAATTCTTTGGGCGATGTATAATAAAAAAATTATTATAAAAGTTTAAATTTAGCTCATTAACTATTTTTCATGAAAAGAACAATCAACACTCTCGTATGTGGGCTTGCCGCTTTTGTGGCATTTAATACCCCCGCACTTGCGCAAAAAAAACCTTCAGCTGTAAAAAAGACGGTATCAGTAGCTGCAAAAAAAAACAATGATACTTTGATCCCCAACGACCCTAATGTTAAAATTGGGAAACTGGCGAATGGTTTAACTTACTACATCAGAAAGAATGTAGAACCTAAAAACAGGGCTGAATTATATTTGGCAACCCGAATAGGTTCGTTAATGGAAGAAGATGATCAGCAAGGATTAGCCCATTTTACGGAGCACATGGCCTTTAATGGCACAAAAGATTTCCCTAAAAACGACATTATCAATTACCTTCAAAAAGCTGGTGTTCGTTTTGGTGCCGATTTAAATGCTTACACAGGCTTTGAGCAAACGGTTTATCAATTACCTATTCCAACGGACAGCGCTCTGGTATTTAAAACAGGATTTAAGATCCTTGCCAACTGGGCAGGAAAAGTGGTTATGAATGGTGAAGAGATTGATAAAGAACGTGGTGTGATCATAGAAGAAGATCGCCAGCGCGGAAAAAATGCTCAGGAACGTATGAGCAAACAATTGCTTCCACTATTACTAAAAGGCTCCCGTTATGAAAACCGCCTTCCTATTGGAAAGATTGATATTTTAAAATCATTTTCTCACGACAGAATCAGAAGCTTTTACAAGGATTGGTACAGGCCAAATTTACAAGCTGTGATAGCTGTTGGTGATTTTGATGTAAATGAAGTTGAGCAGTTAATTAAGGCCAACTTCTCTGACCTAACTAATCCTGCAAATCCTAGGCCTCGCTTAAATTATGATTTGCCCGACAACAAAGAACCGCTTGTTAAAATAATTACAGATCCTGAGCAGCCTTATGATGTTGCCATCATCATGTATAAATTACGTGGAAATGTAACAAAAACAACTGCGGATTTTAAAAAGAGAATCATGTATTCCATGGTGAACAGCATGCTGGGTGCAAGATTTGAAGAGATTCTGCAAAAAGAGAATGCTCCTTTTATTTTTGGACAGAGCTCATTCGGACCATATCAAGGCGGCATGGTTTCGGGTATTAATGCTTTCCAAACTGTAGTTGCAGCTAAGTCGGGCGAGCAGTTGGAAAAAGCTTTTACTGGCGCACTTGCTGAAAATGAGCGGATGAGCAAATTCGGGTTTGTTCAATCGGAATTGGACGTTGCTAAGAAAAACATTCTTGCAGGCAATGAAAAACAATACAAGGAAAAGGATAAGACAGCATCCTCAAACTTTGTACAGCAGTACCTGAATAACTTCCTAAAAGGAAGCACCATTCCTTCTATTGACTATACTTACGCCGAAACCCAAAAAGCAGTTGCTAATATTACCCTTGAGGAGATAAATGCGTTGGTAAAAACGCTTACACCAAAAGAGAATCAGATTATTGTTGTTCAAGCTCCTGAAAAGGATAAGGCTATTCTGCCAACAGAGGCGCAATTGGTTGCCGCCATAAAAAATGCTGGTGCCGGTATTACCGCTTATGTAGACAACTCATTAAACAAGCCGCTGCTAGAGAAAAAACCTACTGCGGGTAAGGTTGTTAGCGAAAGGAAGATTGATGCCGTAGGCGTTACCGAACTAACATTGAGCAACGGAATTAAAGTGCTTTTAAAACCAACCGACTTTAAAAATGACCAGGTCATCTTCAGTTCATTCTCTAAAGGAGGAATGTCTGTGGTTAATGATGAGGATCTTGAATCGGCACAAATGGTAAGTCTGATTGCCCAAAGCGGGGTTGGCGAGTTTAATCCAACGCAATTATCAAAGTTGCTAGCCGGCAACACTGGCCGCGCTGGTGCCTATGTAGACGATCTCTATCAGGGCTTTAGCGGAAGTTCCTCTCCAAAAGATATTGAAACAGCTTTTCAAATGATTTATGCCTACGCTACCAATCCAAGAAAAGATCCTGAGATATTTAACAAGAACATCTCTGATTATAAAGTAGTATTGGGCAATAAAAATGCAAACCCTAACAGTGTTTTCAGTGATACCGTTCAGGCTGTATTATCGTCGTACAACAAGCGTGCTATGCCCACCAATCTACAAGATCTGGATAAAGTTTCGCTAGACAAGGCTTTTGACTTTTATAAGGATCGCTTTGCTGATGCCAGTGAACAAACGTTCATCATTGTGGGTGCATTTGACGTTAACACCATCAAGCCCTTTATTGAAACCTATATTGCCAGCTTACCTGCTCTGAATAAAAAACAGGATTTTATTGATCGCGGAGTTAGGGCACCTAAGGGTAAGATCAGTAAAACCGTTTATAAAGGTCTGGAAGATAAGGCCGCTGTTGAGCTATACATCCATGGAGATTATACCTTTAATGCAGACAACAACATTCAGTTAGATGCGCTAAAAGGTGCTTTAGAAATAAAGATATTAGAGCGTTTACGCGAAAAAGAAAGTGGTGTTTATAGCCCGCAGGTTGGCTTAAGTCTGGAAAAGTATTCTGCGGGGCATTATTACTTCAATATTTCATTTAGCTGTGCTCCTGCCAATGTAGAAAAGCTCATTGCTGCAGCACTTGATGAAGTAAACAAGATTAAAACTAACGGCGCTTCTGTAGATGATATAACCAAATTCAAATCAGAAGAACAGCGTCAGTTTGAGCTTAATTTGCGTAACAACAATTATTGGTTAAGTTACCTTAGCAGCCGTTTAAAAAACGGAGAAAATTTAGACCAGCTATTGGGTGAAAAGCAGAGATTAAATAGTGTTTCCGTCGAAAGCACAAAAACTACTGCTCAGAAATATTTAAATGAGGATAATTATATCCGCTTAGTTTTGTTACCGCAACAAAAATAGAGCTGATCATTGAAATAAAGAAGGGGGCGGCCGCCATCTCGACGATAGGAGAGATCTCTTGCCCCCCTTCTTTATTATATTACTAATTTGGCGCCAGGGCTTCTTTTGCCTGTATACCTACCGGTCCGCTAGGTTCACTTTCATTCTTTAACCGATCCAGTGCTGTAACCAGGTAATTATATCTTTTACCACTGTCTACATCAGTATCTATATAGGAAGTAAATTCTTCAAAACTTATTTTAAGAATATTTCTGGCATTTAATATCCCTATTTTCTCACCTTCTTCAAAACGGTAAATCACATATCCGGAGGCAGTTTCTCCATCTTCGGCCGGAAGAGGCTTTTCCCATTTTAGGTGCACACCATCATTCAAAGCATCTGCAATAAGTTGTTGTGGCTGGTTAGGCATTACATCATCAAGCCACGGCATTTGAGGTGGAAGTGCCGGATATTTATAAAAATCGTTTCTTAAGGAATCTCCAAATGCACGTGCTACCGTAGAGAATGACTTGGAACTAAAGTATACACTACCCTGTACCCGATTATTTTTTCTGATATACCTGATCTGATCAGGCATCTGCTTAGGTAACCGCCACGCGGCCTCCATTCTTTGGTTCACCAGGTAAGCCGCTTGTCCTATGTAAAGATGCCTGCCATAGGTATTGTTACTCCACCAGTCTACTAATGTAGCAAATGGTGCCACTCGGCGAGTAAAACTAAAATATATCTGAGGGTTAATGTAATCTACCCAACCTTCTTTAACCCATTTTCTGGAATCGGCAAAAAGCTCTGCATAATTAGACAATCCGCTGGTTTCAGACCCAAGTGTGTCTTCAGACTTGTTTCTCCAGATCCCGAATGGACTAACGCCGAATTTAACATACTTTTTGTAGTAATGAATGCTGTCATTCAATTGCTTAATAAGTACATCAACGTTGTTTCTTCTCCAATCATTTATATCTGTAAAACCATTAGCATATTTACGAAATGTTGCGGCATCATTTATCCGCTGCCCTTCAACTTTATATGGATAAAAGTAATCGTCGAAATGTATTCCATCCACATCGTATCCTTTTACAACATCCAGGATAACCTGCACAATGTATTCTCTAACCTCTGGTATTCCAGGATCAAATTGTTTTTTACCTGCATAAGTAAAGAAAAGCTCAGGTCGTTTTCTAGTCATATGACTTTCATGAACCACTGCATTAGGGCTCATTGTGGCTCTGTAAGGATTAAACCATGCATGAAGCTCCATCCCTCTTGAATGTGCTTCTTTAATGGCAAAGGCTAATGGATCATAACCTGGGCTTGGTGCAATACCTTGCCTACCCATTAACCATTGACTCCAGGGTTCTCTTGGGCTTGCATAAAATGCATCTGCAGCGGGCCTAACCTGGAGCAATATCGCATTCATACCATTCTCTTTGTGCTTCTCCAGGATACCTATAAGCTCCTGCTTTTGCTGGTCCACACTAAGACCGGGTTTAGACGGCCAGTCTATATTAGCAACGGTTGCTACCCAAACCCCTCTAAACTCTCTTTTTGGAGCAATTTTTGATGTGTCTTGCGCAAAAAGGGATAATGGTTGCACTATGGTTAATAATAGTGCATAAAAAGTGAGTTTAAACATCCTTTCTAATTTGTGATAGTATAAAATTTAGTTTCATTTGTTGTGGTCAGAATACAGTTCAGTTCCCTAATCCTAGCAAGTAAACGATTTTTTTCAAAGTCTCATACAAATAGAATGTTTTTTTTACCAATTGTTATATTTTTATTTATGTTCGCGCCTCAACCTAATTTAGTTAAGAATTGAAGTAATGTCAGATAAGAGTGATCCAGTAAATAAAGGCGACCGCAATAAAATCTACTTTTTAGTTGTTGTTATTGTTGCTTTATTAGGCACCAACGCCTACCTTTTTATCAAAGATAAAAAGGAAAATGAACGATTTGTTACCGTTAGCACAGAGAAAGATCGTTTAAGACTGGAGGTTGAGAAAATTGAAATTGAACTTGACAAGGTAAACGCTTTGAATCTTACTTTAAGTGAAAAATTAATTAAGGAACAGGAACTTGCCCGTGGAAAGATTGCTGAGCTTAAAGCAGCACTCCAAAATGGTGAGCTTACCCAGGAACAGCTTGTTGCAGCTCAAAAAGAAGTTCGTGAACTTCGGGAATTTGTGAAAGTCTATAATGAAGATATCCTTCGTTTAAAAAAAGAAAATTCCCTTCTTAAAAGCGAGAGAGATAGTCTGAAGGCTTCGGTCAATGTTGCCAGCGAGAAGGCCAATGAACTGGAAAAAAGAAATCAGGAACTCAGCGCAAAAGTCAAAACCAGTGCCGCTTTAAAGGCAGCGAATGTGCATATTATTGCCTACAGGGTAAAAAGCAGTGGTAAAAACATTGAGGTAACAAAGGCCAGTTCAGCAAAGAAATTAAGCGTAAAGTTTGACATTGCACCTAATCCGCTTGCTCAAAAAGATTATCATAAAATCTATCTTCGGGTATTTGATCCGGTAGGCAACCTTATCGCAAATGAGAACAACATGTTTCAGGCCGATGGACAAGAGATGCAGTTCAGTTCATCCACCTCTATCTCCTACAATGACGACAACACCAGTTTTAACATGGATTGGATTAATCCTAATGAGTTTATAAAAGGAGAATATTCGATCATTCTATATGCAGATGGCTACACAATGGGCCGGGCAGAAATTATTTTAAGATAAAGGGAAACTCAGATAAAAAGTAGTCCCCACCTCACCAAACGATTTAAATTCCACCGTTCCACCCGCATTCTCTACAGCTTGTTTGACAAAAGCTAATCCTAAGCCTGTCCCCGACGATTTTGTTGTGAAATTAGGCACAAATATTTTATCCTGTAAAGAAGAATCAATACCCTTTCCATTATCCTCTACCTCAATAAATACACGTTCCTGGTTATTGGAGATATTTACCTTTATAATACATACCGCATTAATATCAGCAGCCTCAATTGCATTTTTAAATAAGTTGTTAAAGGTACGCAGTACCTGATCTTTGTCACCAAGCACAACAACCTCTGTATTAGTATTATTAAGGATATAAATTTCCACATCCTGAGTATTTCTAAAAACGTCTCTGGCCTGTCCAATTATAGGTAACAACTGAAGCTTCTCAAGTTTTGTATCAGGCATTTTAGCAAAATTAGAGAACTCTGATGCGATGGTGGATAGACTGTCGATCTGCTCAATGAATGATTTGCTAAATCTTTCAAATTTATTTTGAAAATTAGGATCTTTTTCTTTCCACGATTTTTCGAGCAGTTGCACGCCAAGTTTTAAAGGTGTAAGTGGGTTCTTAATCTCATGGGCTACCTGTTTTGCCATTTCACGCCACGCACTTTCCCTTTCTGAGCGTGCAAGCTTAACGGCACTTTCTTCAAGCGCAGCAATCATCTTGTTGTATTCTTTTATCAGTGATCCAATTTCATCATGACGAGACCAACCGATAGGCTGATTCTTTTGCCCCAGTTTTGTCTTTTTAATGCTATCCTGAATAAATGTTAGCGGACTGGTAATTTGATTGGCCAGAAACACCGCAAGTATCCCTATTGCCACAAATACCAAGGCGTATATATTAATCAATGTGTTAATGAACACACCAATCCTGGTTTGATAGTCTGCTTCATTCGCATAATAAGGCATACCAATATAGGCTATGGTTTGATTCTGAGCATTTCTGATAGGCGCGTATGCTGCTGAGTAGGTAAAATTACTTATCCTCTCGGAGGGGTTAATATAATCCGACCCTTGTAATTGATTTAAATGGAGAAATGCCTTTGACGCCATTCTTCTACTCATAATACCAAGATCATACATTTTTGGCGTCGAGGTAAATATCAAAAATCCATTGATATCAAAAAGATTTAAATAGGCAGCATTTATGTCAGCAAACTGGTTGAATTCGTTTACTGCTCTATCTGTGGGAGCAGGCACCCCTGTTGCTAAAATCAGTTTTTCATAAGATTGCTGCACTTTTCTCACCTTCTCTTTGATGAAATCCTGTTGCTGCCTCCTGTATTCATTACGTATATAGAAATAGGTAATCCAACCAACAATAAGTAAGGTTGCTACTACCGACAAAACAATAGAAAATTGAATCCTGGTTTTGTAAAGAATTTTGTTTGCATTAATCATTAACGAACGGTTAATGTTAAACCAGCCGCTCCAGCTCTCATCAATATTTTTAAGTAACCAAATTAGCGTGTATAATGTTATGGAGAACAGTATGAACACAAGAAAGAAGAAAGATAATGTAGCAAGCTGTATGATAAACGATACATCTTCTTTGCTGATTACAATTAATTTTGAAGGTGTAGGATAATAAATCAGGTGCGAATAATTGAGGCTATCTTTAAAAAAAACCACAGTATTATTGCGTGTGGCAAACCCATCGCTCGAAAGCTTATAGGTATAATTACCCGATTGCCCCTCCAATCTGCCGTCTTTATAAAGTGCAATGGAGTATTTACTATAATTATCTTCGTTTTTAATGGACCTATCCATTAAAATTTCGGGTAGCTGACCTTTGTAATTATAAAGCTGGGATTTTAACTCAATAACCAGGGTTCCCAATATTTGATTTTCTTCATAGATCGGGATAATTCCAAAATAATTTTGATACCCAAAAGTATCATTCAAACGATAAAAATAATTTGATTCAGGAACTTTTACCGAACCGGCCTTTACCAGTTTTTTAAAATAACTAAGTGGTATTGCCTGTATTCCGGTAGCCGATGAATCAAGATGATTATACGCGTATAAATTGTATTCAAACCTTGGCAGATAGCGCTCTATGTATTCTTTCTCGACGCTTTTCTTGAGTTCTATTGGGCTGTTAGCATCCGGATCTTTAAAATAATTGAGTACAACCTTATTAGCCAGAATTGTTCTCTCGAGGTTTTCTATGGAACTAACAACTGTAAAATCATCTGAAGAGACCAGCTTCTGCGCCATGGCGAACCTGTTTACATGCTCCTTCTCGTCGATGAACCTTAAATATTTAACCGAAGAAATGAAAGCAAGGCAGAAGAATAACAACGCAAAAACCGCTATTGAAAATTTGTTATTCCTGATATAAAAATTCCACGAAATAATAAAAATAAATAGTGCATATGCTATGAAAAAGATACTAAACCCCGTGCCTAACTTATAAATAAGACAGGCAAAAAAGGCAGCCAGAAAAAGAATGACTCTTTCCCTATTGGTCACATTTAATTGCAGCGTCTGCTGCATGAAAATACTTGCAACAAGGTAAATATTAAACCAGACAAGACACAAAACAATAATACTAACCCAACTTACCCCATCAAGATTTATAATATTGGTGATGTCAAAATTTATTTTTGAATTAATGATTAACCCAAGGAACACCTTATCAAATAAAAATGCTAGTGCCCCAAAAATGAGCAACAGTATAAAGTGAAAGGACAGCCCTCCCAATTTACTTCGTGTTAGCCACCCTGGGAGCTTATACTTATCGTTATAGGTAAAAACAAACAATACCACCCAGGTAATCGCCATTACGTTAAGCAAGAAATCTCCAAGAGAAGGAAGAAAAAAGCTTTCAGCATATATTTTGGGGCTAAATATGGGCAAATTAAACTGCCTGTTAAACCATCCGTATTCTAAATCCGTAACCCTTATTGTTACAAAGAAAAGCAAGATCAGAACCGTCGCCGACACTAAATTGCCTCTTTTGGCTAACCAGCCACAAAAAGAATTAAAGAACAAGCAGAAGCTAAAAAGCCCCACTATCCACAGCCAAAGTTCTATGGTACCATAAATACTTCTGGAATAGGCTGACTTAAGTTTAACTTCGAATATGATTTTACCATCCAGATTACTGATACCCTGTACTTCAGGATCGATAAATGTGGCCAGGGAAAGAGAATTATTATTAGACAGGTAACGTGAAAAGTCATTCTCAAGATATTGATTCTGGATACTGAATTGATTTTTAACTTCTATCAAAAAGATCAGGGTATAATTACCCGTTGTTTTCTTAATAACTTCAAACCAACCATTTGCAAATTGAGAAAAAGACGATCCCTCTTTAATCACTTCCGGATCAGGAGGAACCAACGAATTATAACTCCAAAACTTAAGCTTATTATCCTGATAGGTAAGAATATTGATACCCTTATCGCGATATTTATTAATGAAATTTAATCCATATTGATCATTTAGATGATACTGCTTAGCCTTTTCAACCTGAGCAGCATCATTTAAAAAATCGTATACAAGTTTTTCATTTATGGAGAGATTCTTCTGAAGCTTTCCGGCTTCGTGGGCCAATAATTCCTTTTTTGTTATTGAATGCTTTAGCGATAATGCTGTAACAATACAGCAAGCACCTAATATCAATAAAAGAAATCTGATTTTACCCCCGATACTCACACTTAAATGTTATTTTAATAAAGGCAATATTACCTGGCTTAGATTGTAGTTGCAGAACTTGTTGGCATTGCTCTATTCACCTTTTTTACCAGGCCTTGTAATACATTTCCCGGGCCAACTTCTACAAATTCAGTTGCGCCATCGGCAATCATGCGCTCTATGGTCTGTGTCCACTTCACGGCACCTGTTAATTGGGTAATTAAATTTGACTTAATTTTTTGAGGATCTGTATTTGGTGTAGGGTCCACATTCTGATAAATAGGACACACCGGAGGCAATATGGTCACATTCTCAATAGCCTCTTTTAATTCTATTCTTGCAGGTTCCATCAATGGAGAGTGAAATGCACCACCTACATTCAGCTTTAGTGCACGCTTTGCCCCTGCTTCGGTTAGCTTCTGGCAAGCGATGTCTACACCTTCAATACTTCCGGAGATCACAATCTGTCCGGGGCAGTTGTAATTTGCAGCGACCACTACTTCATCAATATCATTGCAAATATTTTCAACTACCTCATCTGCTAAACCAAGTATGGCGGCCATAGTTGATGGTTGAAGTTCGCACGCTTTTTGCATTGCATTTGCCCGTGCAATAACCAGTTTCAAACCATCCTCAAATGATAAGGCCGATGCGGCAACAAGCGCCGAGAATTCGCCCAGCGAGTGTCCGGCAACCATATCTGGTTTAAATCCTTCGCCTAATGTTTTGGCTAAAATAACAGAATGTAAAAATATTGCAGGCTGTGTTACTTTAGTTTCCTTAAGCTCTTCGTCCGAACCAGAGAACATTATATCACTGATGCGGAACCCTATAATTTCATTTGCCTTTTCGAATAATGTTTTGGCCTGCTCATTTTCGTATAGTTCTTTTCCCATACCTGAAAATTGGGCACCTTGACCTGGAAATACATATGCTTTCATAAATACGTTGGTTCTTTTTTAATGTAAGTTGGCTGTTATTAATCTTAAGAATTCAGCTCTTGTTTTATCTTTTGCGAATTCCCCTGTAAACGCCGATGTGGTGGTAACAGAATTTTGTTTTTGTATTCCTCTCATTGCCATGCATAAGTGCTTGCACTCTATCACAACTGCAACTCCAGCGGGCTGAAGGGTTTCCTGAATACAATCTCTAATCTCGTTTGTTAATCGTTCCTGAACCTGTAATCGTCTGGCAAAAGCATCAACAATACGCGGTATTTTACTTAAACCAACAATATGTCCGTTAGGAATGTAAGCAACGTGTGCTTTACCAAAAAAAGGAAGCATGTGATGCTCACACATAGAAAAAACCTCTATATCTTTCACTACAACCATTTGACTATAGTCTTCCTTAAACATGGCTCCACGTAGTATCTCGGCCGGATTAAGGTCATAACCATGTGTTAAATACTGAAGGGCTTTAGCCACACGTTCAGGAGTTTTAATTAACCCTTCTCGTTCCGGATTTTCACCTAACTGACCTAAGATATCTTTATAATGATTCGCTACCGAGGTGATTTTTTCTTCGTTATAACGGTCAATTTTTATATACCCGTCCTCTGTCTCATCTAAATGATCTGTATGATTCATATCTGTGATTATTAACCGAAATACTCAACAAAATTATTCTCGGTTTCGTAAATTTTTATGCAATGCAATTGAGCTCCTGATTCGGCAATAAGCGCATATAATTCATCCCATATTGCTATCGCTAAATTCTCTGTTGAGGCAAGTTTTCCTTTCATAAAATCAACATCAAGATTTAGATTTTTATGATCAATCTTATCAACTACCTGGGTATTTGTAATGTCCTTTAACCATTTTAAGTCGACCAAAAACCCTGTTTCAGGATTGATCTCTCCCTTAACCGTTACATACAGCTGGTAATTATGTCCATGCCAGTTTGGATTAGCACATTTTCCATAAACTTCCGTATTTTTATCTTCAGTCCAGTCTGGCCTCGAAAGTTTATGCGCTGCGTTAAATGATGCTTTTCTTGTGATATATATCATTATAAAAGGTTATTGTTTGTAATTAACAAACAAATATACGCAGAAAGCTTAAAGTAGAAAGGTTTAACACTAACTTAGATGTTTATGAAGATTCTGCTAGTTGCCGCCACAAGGCCAGAAATCGGGTTATTAACCGAGCATTTTAAGCTTCCTGAAAAAGATTTTATGCAAACTCCCGAATTTGACATTCTAATTACGGGGGTGGGGATGACAGCAACAGCATTTGCTTTAGGCCAGCATCTATTATCAGCTAAATACAACCTTGTTTTAAACCTGGGCATCGCCGGATGCTTTGATCGCTCAATCCCCTTGGGTTCTGTACTAAATATAACTGTAGATGAATTTGCAGAGCTTGGAGCCGAAAACAAGGAACATTTTATCAGTATTGAGGAACTTGGATTCGGTAAAAGCAGCTATTCTGCATACAACAACCTGCTAAGCGAGTCGGTAACAAAGCTGAAAAAAGTAAAAGGGATAACCGTTAATCGCGTTCATGGAAATGAAGTAAGCATTTCGGCTGTTAAAACCCGCTTAAATCCCGTAACAGAAAGTATGGAGGGAGCTGCTGTATTATATGGATGTGAAAAAGCCGGCATCCCATGTCTGCAGATCCGCAGCATTTCCAATTATGTTGAGCCAAGAAACAAAGCCGCCTGGAATATCGGTCTTGCCATAAAAAACCTAAACGAGTGGACACTTGGATTTTTGACAAATACATAACTATTCAACTTTTCATACTCCTTATCTTTAGGCCATGAAACTAAGTCTTGGCTTTTCTCCGTGTCCAAATGATACATTTATTTTTGATGCCCTCATACACCATAAAATTGATACTGAAGGTTTAGACTTTGAAGTATTTTTCGACGATGTAGAGACCCTAAACCAAAAAGCTTTCAGAGGCGAGTTAGACATTACCAAGCTAAGTTTTCATGCTTTTGCCCATGTGTACAAGCAGTATGCACTATTGGACGCAGGAAGTGCCCTTGGATTTGGTGTAGGCCCTCTGCTGATCTGTAAAAATGAAAACCTTATTCATAACCCAGAGGATTTAACAGCAGATCTTAAAGTTGGGATTCCCGGAAAGTATACCACAGCAAATTTTCTATTGGGGATCGCCTTTCCCCATTTAGTAGACAAACAGGAAATGATTTTCTCTGAAATTGAGTCCGCTTTAATTAATAACAAGATTGATGTTGGCCTAATCATCCATGAGAATCGTTTTACATATTCTGACAAAGGACTTCATAAGATTGTTGACCTTGGAAGCTACTGGGAGCAATTAACAGGGTGCGCCATCCCGCTTGGGGGAATTGTAATTAACAGAAATCTTGACAGAGAAATACAGGAAAAAGTAAACAGACTATTGCGAAAGTCCGTTGAATTTGCTTTTGCTAACCCTAAATCAGGCATAGATTTCATTAAAGAGCATGCTCAGGAAATGAGTGAAGAGGTAATGTATAAGCACATTGAATTATATGTAAACAAATACTCTATTGATCTCGGTATTGAAGGAAGAAAAGCAATAGATGTACTGTTTAAACTGGCCATTGAAAAGGGATTAATTCAGCCTATTGAGCATGATTTATATTTAATCCCCTAAGCTCCCAATTAGTTACAAGGCCCGTCAGGTATTTCTTTAGTTATTTTAAGCACTTTGGTTACTACCATTGTAGAATCAAAATCTGCTGAGACAATTAAACTGTCAGATTTAATTAAGTGACATTCTACTTCAATATAAACGGGTTCGTATGGTTTTTCGAAGTTGAAGTTGCTATAAGCCAGTTCCAGTGTTTTTGCGCTATCTGCTACCCAATACTCCCGACCCTCATCACAGTCTGTAAATGACTTTATTTCGGGGCCATAGCTATACAATCCTTTCATTACTCTCGTAGTTCCTGCTGTCTCTTCAGCATCCTTCCTGTTACAGGCCATAATTACTCCTGTAAGCAACACTAATAAAACTACTGAATTCTTATTAAATCGATTCATATGTTAGAGATCTTGATTTAAGTGGTTTATCTTCTTCACACTTAAGTTAGATGACAAAGCTGATGCCACAAAAGAAAACACACTTACAGTTAAAAACACCAACAGAAAATCCTTCCATTTAAATGCCACTGGATACGCATTGGTGATCACCAAATTATCTTGTGACATTTTAATAAGTCCGAATTTTTGTTGTAATAAACAGAAGAGAAATCCAACTACCAAACCAACGATACAGCCGGTCATGGTAATCATCATTCCTTCAAATAGAAATATTCGTTTAATCAATTTTTTTCCAGCCCCCAAGCTGCTTAATACGGCTATATCTTTCAGTTTATCTATAACCAACATGGTTAAAGAACCGATTATATTAAAAATAGCGATAATTAAAATAAAAGTAAGAATAATATAAACTGCCCATTTCTCGCTCCCCAGGATGTTATAAAGCACTTTATTTTGCTGTATTCTGTCCTTCACTTCAAAATGCTTGCCTATATTTTCTTCAATATTCTTTTTAAAAGCATCTGCATTAATTCCAGGTTTCAGGTTGATCTCAATAGAAGTAATTTTTTGAGGCTCTCCCAATAAATTCCGGGCAAATTTTAAAGGAACAATAGCTACATTATCAAAATCCTGCTGAACTTCAAAAACTCCCGCCACTGGAATTGATAATACCGTAAAATCATCCGCCGGATTAATGGAACTCGTTTTACTCCCTTTTTTTGGAGAAAATATCTGCAATGGATTAAAGGGATCTGTAGTATTTACCATCAGGTAAGTTTGAATTGCCGACCCGATTACAGCATAATTGCCACTACTATTTTCAAGCAAAAACTTACCTTCAATAGTAATGCTGTCCAAACTTTTATTTTTCAGATAATCCGGGCTAACCCCTTTTATTAAACCAACGGACTGCTTATCATTATACCTTAACAAAGCATTTTCTGAAAGCACTTCGCTATAAGAATAGATACTCTTATTTTGCTTTAATTTATTGAAATAGGCCGTATTTGGGTCAAATGTTTTACCCTGAACAGGCGAAATAACAACCTGCGGAGTAATCGTATTAAACATTTTCAATACCACTTCCTCAAAACCATTAAATACAGATAAAATAATAATTAACGCCGCACTCCCTACAAAAACACCAACCACAGAAATTGTAGAAATGATGTTTATAGCGTTGGTAGATTTTTTCGCAAAAAGGTACCTGCGAGCTATGTAGAAAGGTGTATTCAATTATTTATTAATAAAAGTTACTGTAAAAAAGGATTATGTTGTTTCTCAAAGCCTATTGTTGTAGGTTGTCCATGCCCCGGGAAAACTTCACAATCATCAGGCAATATAAACAAGTTATTTTTGATACTGTTGATCAATTGCATGTGATTACCTCCCGGAAGATCCGTACGGCCAATACTCGAATAAAACAGCACATCACCTCCAATAAGAAAATTATCAGCAGCAGCATAAAAGCATAAATGTGCCGGTGAATGCCCTGGTGCAAAAATTAAATCAAGTTCGCTATTGCCAAATTTAACCTTACCGGTTTCGGGTAAGAAAACCTCAGGTTCCGGAGAAAGTTCATAACGCAAACCCATTTGAGGCAAATAGCCCGGTATTGCTTGAAGCACATATAATTCGCCTTTATGGAATTGTGGTTTTAACCCCCAATTATCATGAACAAACTTATTTCCAAATACATGATCATAATGACAATGGGTATTTAATAAGAGTACTGGCTTTAGGTTATGCTCTTTTATAAATTTAACCAGGGTGTTTTGCTCTTCTCCGTCATACATTCCAGGATCTATTATTACACATTCACCCGTTTCATCATATAAAACATAAGTGTTTTCCCTTATCGGGTTAAAAGTAAATCTTTGTATACTGATCATTTTAAATTCCTTATGTGCCCTTATTTATCCACTTAAATGTACTAATCATTCTGTCAATATCCTTTTTAATAAAGGAAACGACTGGTTGTATAGAATCGTACTGCGGTCGCTCGTTAAAATATAATGCCCCTCTAAAATAGTGTTTGGTGCTGTCTGTTAAAAAGAACTGAACGGATGACGCCGTATTTCCCTCTATTGCATAATACACTCCATAAACCTTCTTTTCCGGATAGTTAATCAATTTCTGGTCTATTGAGTTTGCTTTCACCGTATGCTTAAATGCAAAAGTCCTTGCATCTTCAACTAAACCTTCATACTCCTTTTTAGAAGAAATATCATAATATGTTAAATGCAACCGCGCATTAAATTGACTAAAAGAAAGGTTGTACCAACAAGGTCTGGTGTCCTTACTACTGTCTTTTAACATCTCGGCATACACCGGGTAATCAAATGAAAATGCACATCCCTTATTAAAGGTTGTATACACTTTTTTCGGCATTTCAATATTAAAATATCCTCTGGGCTTAGGGGAATAATCGCTCCCTGTGCAAGCATAAAGCAACATCATTAACATAGAAAGAGAAAAAAAAGTGACCTTCTTCATCTATTTATTCCAAATATACCAGGATCGCTCTGCCTGAAGATATAGCATTTCCAATCCGTTTTTGATACTCGCTCCATTGGCCTTGGATCTTGCAAGAAACGTTGTCTCTTCCGGATTATAAACCAGGTCGTAAGCCAAGTGATTCTCGGTGAATGCCTCATAAGGGATATCCGGGCAGGTTTCGGTATTTGGAGACATCCCTAAGGGTGTCGTATTTATCAAAACTGTATACTCCTGAAGTAGCTCTGCGGTTACCGCATCATAAAGAATACTATTCGAGGTTGGCGATCTTGTGATTACAATAAAAGGAATGTTTAGTTTATTTAAAACATACTTTACGGCTTTAGCAGCTCCACCATCTCCAAAAACCAGGGCTTTTTTATGGTGCTCATTTAGCATCGGCTTTAAAGACGCTTCAAAACCATAAGCATCAGTATTGTACCCTGTCAGTAATTCCTGTCCGTTGTTACGCTGAATAGAAATACAATTTACCGCACCTATTTGCTCAGCAGCCTCATCTACCTCATTTAAAAAAGGCAGTACTGCAAGCTTATAAGGAATGGTAACATTTAAGCCTTCCAGTTCAACATTTTTAGAAATAAGCTCAGGTAAAAGCTCAATATGTTCAATCGGAAAAAGCTCATATTCACAATCGGGAATATCTTCATTTAAAAATTTCTCAGTAAAGAATTTTTTTGAAAAGGAATGTGATAACGGAAATCCGATTAACCCAAATTTTCTCATTCTGATAAGTTATAATTAAAAGGTAATATTTATAAAATTACAACTTTGCCAAATCCAGGAAGTGATCAAACGTATCCCCCCTTAATCCTAAACGAATGGTTTCTAAAGGTATAACCTCGGCAGGCGCTATATTTCCAAGATTCACATTTGAGCCAAGCAGTTTAATAAACCATACTTGTTGTTCCTTTTGAGGAGCCTCCCAAATGATTGTTTCTTCTGGAATCTGGGTAAGGATCTCATCAACTAAGCCTTCTCTAACCTCTCCTGATCCCCTGTAAATACCTACGTTACCACCCTCTCTGGCTTCGGCTATCACTTTCCATGATCCAGCTTCTATTTCAGCCTGCATAAGTTTGATCCATTTATATGGGGCAAATATTTTAGCCGCATCTTTAGATCCTACTTCTGAGATTACTGTAACCTGCTTAGATAATTTTTGAATAAACTCACATTTCAAATCATGCTCAATGGTAATTGAGCCATCAGAAACTTCTACGTATTCCATATCGAACTGTTCCAGCACGCGACAATAATCGTCGAACTGATTTCTGATAATAAACGCTTCAAACAGGGTACCACCAAAATAGGTAGGAATACCTGCAGACTTATAAATAGCCAATTTCTCTTTCAGATTCGGAGTTACAAAAGAAGTAGCCCAGCCTAGCTTTACAATATCAGTATGTATTCCGGCAACGTCTATAAAATCTTCTGTTTGTCTTAAACTTAGCCCTTTATCCATAACCATCGTAATTCCTTTGTTCCTAGGTTTTACAGGTCGTTCGGGTATATTATTCAATGGGTAATTCATATTGTTCACAAAGGTGAAAAAAAATCGGACAGTTTTCATCAGCATAACTAATAAAAACTGTCCGATCTTTTATTTTAAATAACGATTGATTACTTCTAGTATTGAACCGTTCTCCTGTAATTGGGGCAAATATTCAAATAATATGTAGTGTTTATCCGGATCTGTGGCCAGTGCGGTCTCAAGATATAACAAAGCGTCGTTCTTTTCTCCTAGGGCAAACAAGTAAGCTACCATCCTATAATAGAGCTCTGCTGCATCAGGGTTGTTTTTTATAGCATCAGCGATGGTTTCTGAGGCTTCAAGCAATTTACCTTGTTCATATAGAACTGTCGAAAAATCCAACCAGGCTTCAACATCCACCGGATTATATTCAAGAACTTTATAATAAGCTTCAACAGATTGCTCTATCTGACCCAGTTTATAATAAGCGTCGGCCATTGCAAACCAGAAGTCAGGATTCTCATCATCAAGTTCAATTGCTTTTTTGTAAAAATGAAGTGACTCAAAGAAACGTTCTTCAAAATTTAGCGTTACTCCTATTCCAAACCAGGCATCGGCCATCTTTGGATCCATCTTTACAGATTTTTTATAATAGGATCTCGCTTCGTCCATACGTTCCAATTTCTCGTAACATTCCCCGATTGCACAATAGGTGTCAGCATTGGGTTTTTCGTATTCAAAAGTGTGCTTATAAACTTCTATAGCCTCTGCAAACCGATCAAGTTGAACCAAAGCGTTTCCTTTATTATAGTACGCAGACGCAAAATTATCCTTAATCAGGATGGCATAATCATAGGCATCAATTGCTTTCTCAAAAAGATCTAGCTTGTGATAAGAATTTGCAAGATTATACCATGCGGCGTAAGAATATGGATCATTATCTATATATTCCTGATAAAACTGGATACTTTCTTCTTGCTTATCTAATATATCATAACAGAAAGCGAGTTCGTACAATCCGTCCTTGTTTTCCATGTTCTGTTCCAAACTCTGCTTTATGTAAACAATAGCACTCTCGTAATCGAGCATGTTTTGATACACATAAGCAATTTGCAGCAAGATCTCATCGGTAGTTTCAGCAAATTCAAGTGCTTTCTGAAAATTATCCAATGCCTCTGAATACCGCTCAAGGCTGTTATAGATATTCCCCCTAAGGATATAGATTTCTGCTTCCGATGCTTCAAGCATTTCTGCTCTCTGGAGTGCCAAAAATGCACGCTCGGTTTGATCAGTAACAAATAACAGCTGAGCCTGCTTAACCAGGAATACCGCGGCATAAGGGTGCTGATTTAATGCATATTCTATTACCTGCAATGCCTTTACGGGGTCGTTCTTTTCAATGTAGTAATCAATAATATTTTCAAAGGCCTGGGCATCAAAAAAGTATTGGTCCTGATTACGTATCATCTCTTCGTAACGCTCTACTGAACGTTGCGCATCATCGCTAAAATCAAAATAAAATTCCTCTTCCATGTATCAAATAATTAAAGAACAGATCCCTGTGTTAAAAATACATTATAAGTTTACAACAATTATTAGTGTTACTCACCAAATAATTTTCAACATACACACACCCTTGCCCATAAACAACTGAAATAATAATAGTTAGCCTAAACATCTACCCTCAGAATGTTTAGCCAGATAGAGAATGAAACAAGGGTTCTGATCCTAATTCAATACAAAATAACGTAACTTTATTTTAAGACGGGTAATATTCCCGTCACGAAAACATCAACCCCTTATGCAACAATTCATAAAAATGAAAAAATGTAACTTTTTAATTATTGTTTTTCTTACAACGGTATTTAACGTCTCGGCCCAAATCCAGCAACATGAAGAAGACCTTGTTAAAGGCACGATAAACAAATTGTTTGACGGCATGAGAAATACCGATAGCGCGATGGTAAGTGCTGCCTTTGCAAGTAATGCAATCATGCAGACCATCCATAAATCCAAAGAAGGTGAATTTAAATTAAGTGATGGGAAGGTCGCCGATTTTATCAAATTTACAGGAACACCACACAAAGAAAAATTTGATGAACGAATTGTATTTACAAAAATTTTGATAGATGGGAACCTTGCCAGTGTGTGGACAGATTATAAGTTCTATATTGACAATAAATTTAGCCACTGCGGTGTCAATTCGTTTCAGTTGTTTAAAGATAAAACCACCTGGAAGATCATCTATATTGTTGATACACGGAGGAAAGAAAATTGCCTATAAACTATTTAGTTATGCAGAATAATATTAGCCAGGTTCTAAAAAACCTAAACATTCTGGATTTAAATCCGGCCTACAGTACAGGCAATCAATGGGGAGCTTCCTCAGATGCCAGAATACTTAACAGCGATTCCCCGGTTAATGGGAATAAGATAGCAAGCGTACAGGTTGCCAGTGCCCATAATTACGAAACAGTAATAAAAAAAGCAGAAGAGGCGTATTTATTCTGGCGCAGCTTACCAGCCCCAAAGCGTGGTGAGATTGTGCGGCAGTTTGGTGACGCGCTTCGTAAAAACAAGGAAGACCTGGGAACCCTGGTTTCTTATGAAATGGGTAAAAGTCTTCAGGAAGGATTTGGCGAGGTACAGGAAATGATAGATATCTGCGATTTTGCGGTGGGCTTGTCTCGTCAGCTCTATGGCTTAACAATGCATTCTGAGCGCCCCAGCCATCGCATGTATGAGCAATGGCATCCATTAGGAATTGTTGGTATCATCTCTGCCTTTAACTTCCCGGTAGCTGTTTGGAGCTGGAATGCCGCATTGGCCTTAGTTTGCGGCAATGTTTGCATCTGGAAGCCATCAGAAAAAACACCTGTCACAGCCATCGCGTGTCAGCATATTATTGCTAATGTTTTTAAAGCAAATGGCATTCCCGAAGGCGTTTGCAATCTAATTATTGGAGATAAGGAAGTGGGCGAGCTCATGACAAATGACAGTCGCGTACCCCTGATATCAGCCACAGGCTCTACCCGAATGGGAAAAGCAGTTGCAGTAGCAGTTGGTGCTCGCTTAGGAAAAAGCTTATTGGAGTTAGGCGGCAACAATGCCATTATTATCTCTGAACACGCAGACCTGGACATGAGCTTAATCGGCGCTGTTTTTGGAGCAGTAGGAACAGCTGGTCAGCGATGCACCTCTACCCGCAGGTTAATAATCCACGAAAGTGTTTACGATGCGTTTACGGTAAAACTGGTAAAGGCCTATGGTCAATTGCGCATAGGTGATCCCCTTGATCAGCACAATCACGTTGGCCCGTTAATCGACACCGACGCTGTTGCCAGCTACCTTGATTCCATTGAAAAATGCAAGGCCGAAGGTGGAAAATTCATAGTAGAAGGAGGTGTTTTAGAAGGCCCGGCTTATACCAGCGGATGTTATGTAAAACCGTGTATTGCTGAGGTAAAAAATGATTACAAGATCGTCCAGCACGAAACCTTTGCTCCAATTCTGTACCTGATAAAATACAAAACATTGGACGACGCTATCGCTTTACAGAATGGTGTACCTCAGGGATTATCCTCGGCAATAATGACGCTTAATTTACGGGAAGCAGAACAATTTTTATCTGCGCAGGGATCCGATTGTGGCATTGCCAATGTCAACATTGGCACCTCAGGTGCTGAGATAGGCGGAGCCTTTGGTGGTGAAAAAGAAACAGGCGGTGGTCGCGAGAGTGGTTCCGATGCATGGAAAGCTTACATGCGCAGACAAACCAATACGATAAACTACTCAAATACGCTTCCTCTGGCTCAGGGAATCAAATTTGATCTTTAAAGTAGTATCACAAAAAAGCAGCGGATATCCAATTCCAGCTGCTTTTTTTATACCGTAGAATTGTTTTTTAATTCTTTTTGTTGGCTGCAACCATTATCTGATTCAATGGAGTTGTTGTTGTTTTCAAAGCTACCAGGTGATCTGCGTCTAATTTAGAAACGTCGTCTTTTACTAAGTTGTGGTCTGTAGTTGTACCGCTTAACTTCAAATCAGCATGATCTTTTATATAAGTATACATACTTTCAGTATTTGCTTTCACGGTAGCCTTTGCATTATCTTTTAAGAATACCTGAAGATATTTAACATCAAACTTACCATCAGTTTTCACAATAGCCTTATCTGAGGCATCTATACGCTGTAAATCATTTACTGAAACCAAAACAGTTATGCGATTAGCTTCTGTTGAGTTAATAATTAAAGTATATCCAAGTCTTTTAATAGAGGTTTTGTTCGGATTATAATCTCCATTTATTACTTCGATGTGCTCTCTTTTACTTTGGACCAAAATAACTTTTACATTTCCACTCACTTTCACCTTATTAAAGGTCATCGGAGTAGCAGATTCAACTGGTTGTTTATCAATGCCGGTGGCGAATGTTGTCATCGCTGTTGAAGTTATAAAGATAACTGTCAAGGCTGAGGCGAATAATGTTTTTGCTAGAGTTTTCATATTTTTGAGTTTTAGGGTTTTTGTAGGCTTTTTTGTTATTAAGACCCTCATTTTCAGCAAACGTTTCAGCCAATTCCACTCTTTTATACCATCAGAAGTTAACTTACGACCAACGGTCTGATTCCCTCGACGAACTCATTTTAAAAATTTAGCCATATTATGAGATTCCATTTGAAAAGAACTTCAATTTGACGTATGTTTAGAGATTTTTAAATGCTTATCCTCCGATTATTTTAATCTTTAGTCAATGTTACGCGTAGATAGTACCAAACCCTGCAAAATTGTATACTCATTGTGTAAACACGCGTATTTCGGATATTTAATCGAACCTCACATGGTTCAGTTAAATCCGCAGGGCGATTTCTCTCTTACCTATCAGCGCTTGTTCTCACATACTGCTAAGGAGTTTGCGAAACATTTAACAGATAATGATTTTAAGCTTATCAAAATCCTTGATGAAACCGAACAGGACTTTATCATAAAAAAGTATCACAAGAAAGCAATAAGACCCGGAGAGTTCTTTAGCAAGTTTTTTAACGATAAGTTCTATGAAACTGTCCGCCCAAAAATTGAGAGGAAACTATCTGAAGTTCTGGAAGCCCTCAAAGCGGAAGGCTCATTGTATTTAATGGATAATGATGGCTGGCCTGCAGAGCGAAAAATAGATATTGCACTGGAGCCCTCTACGGTACTGTTCCATTTTAGGCGTAATAATATTGAAACGCGCTATTTCCCTACCATAAAATATCAGGGATTAAGAATCGATTTCATGTTCAAGGATGCTCAAATTATAAGTAATCAGCCAGCATGGCTGCTGCTTAACGATATGATCTATTTCTTTGAGCAAGATATTGAAGGAAAAAAATTGCTGCCTTTTTTAAACAAGCGCTACATTACCATACCAAAGACAACCGAGGAAACCTATTTTGAAAAATTTGTTTGCCCGCTTATTGAAAAATACCATGTTTACGCCGAGGGCTTTGATATTAAAACAGAAAAGCATGATCCAACGCCAACGCTAAAGGTCATTTATGTAGAATCGGGAGTTTCTCAGCTTCAGCTCTACTTTAAATACGGGGAATATGCCTTTGCCATGGGCAATGAAAAAAAGGTAACCGTTCGTCTCGCCAAAGAGGACGACAACTACATTTTTACCCGTATAAAAAGAGATACTATATTTGAGAAACAGAAATTTGATGCGCTGCTAAATCTTGGCTTAAAGAAAACCAGTGCTCTCTTTCACAACCTCGAAGTTTCGGGTAATCACGATGAAGATCAATCTTATGCCATCATCAATTGGGTAAACGAGCATATAGAAAGTTTAAAAAACCTTGGTTTTGAAATAGAACAACATAATGGAGCAAAAAAATTCTTATTTGCTGCCAATAAAATAGATTTTGAGATTAAAGAAGATAACGATTGGTTTGACATCAATGCCATAGTATACTTTGGTATCTTTCCGGTACCCTTTCTATCTCTTAAACAACACATACTTCACAAAAAGCGGGAATTTACACTTCCTGATGGCACAATTGCTATTATTCCCGAAAAGTGGTTTTCTCAATATAGCAGCCTTTTCAGCTTATCAGAAGGAGGCAAGTCACTCCACCTAAAGAAACATCACATAGGGCTCATCAATGAACTGGCAGAGGACAGCATCGCCAATATAACCCTAAGCCGTAAACTTGAAAGATTAAATGATTTCGAGAACATTGCCGACACCCAGATGCCGGTCCATTTCAAAGGCGACCTGCGTAGTTATCAAAAGGCCGGCTACAATTGGTTTAGCTTCCTGCGTGAGTATAATTTCGGTGGGTGTTTAGCCGATGATATGGGTTTGGGAAAAACCATCCAAACACTGGCAATGCTGCAAAAGCTTAAAGAAGAAAATGAGCAAAATTCAACTCATGGCACTTCCTTAATTGTTATGCCAACATCCCTAATTTACAACTGGTTAAATGAGGCTAAAAAGTTCACACCTAAGCTCAAAATACATCCACATACCGGAACTACAAGAGATAAAGACGTAAGTATATTTGCGAAGTATGATATCGTTATTACAACTTACGGGATTACCAGAGTGGATATAGATATTCTGAAAAACTTCTATTTCAGCTACATCATATTAGATGAAAGCCAGAATATAAAAAACCCTTCGTCAAAATCATTTAAAGCGGTTAAGGCGTTAAAATCTAAATACAGACTAATCCTGAGTGGTACTCCTGTCGAAAACTCTGTAAGCGACCTTTGGACCCAGCTTACCTTTTTAAACCCCGGTCTGCTGGGCACGCAGTCATTCTTTAACGAAGAATATGTTCAGGCTATCGAGAAAAGGAAGGATGAAGAAAAGGCCCGTAAGCTGCAAGCCATTATAAAGCCTTTTGTTTTACGCCGTACAAAAGAACAGGTAGCAGCAGAACTTCCTTCTAAAACCGAACAGGTGTTTTATTGCGATATGACTGAGGACCAGGCTGCATATTATGAAAAAACAAAATCTGCCTATCGTAACGACCTGCTAAGCAGTATGGATGATGGGACCTATGCAAAAAAACAAGTACAACTCTTACAGGGTCTAACGGCACTACGTCAACTGGCAAACCATCCGGTTATGATAGACGATACCTACGCTTCTGATTCCGGTAAATTCGAAAATGTAATCCATACACTCGACAATGTACTTAAAGGCGGGCATAAGGTTCTTATCTTTTCGCAGTTTGTAAAGCACCTGAATATCTTCAGGGCCTATTTCGAAAAAGAAAGTATCTCCTTTTCTTATCTTGATGGGTCAACCAAAAACCGCGGAGAAATCGTTGCTGAATTCCAGAAAAACACGGAATTAAAGGTATTCTTAATTTCTATTAAGGCAGGTGGTGTAGGTTTAAACTTAACCCAGGCAGATTACGTATTTATTCTTGATCCATGGTGGAACCCCGCGGTAGAACAGCAGGCAATAGATCGTACACACAGAATAGGCCAGGAGAAGAAAGTGTTTATCTATAAATTCATTGCAAAAGATACCGTAGAAGAAAAGATATTAGCACTACAAAACCGTAAAAAACGACTAGCCAGCTCTTTGATTACCACAGAAGAAAGTTTCTTCAAATCTTTAAGTAAAGAAGACATCAAAGAGATCCTGAATTAATCTTTCAGGAATTCATCATACTGCTCGCGCGAAATCATTTCTGCCCCTAAACTCATCAGATGATCATTGGGCAGCTGGCAGTCTATTAGCTTAAATCTATCAGTTTTGCACAACCATATTAGTGCCGTTTTTGAGGCATTACTTACCAAACTAAACATACTTTCACCGCAAAAAACATCACCCACTTCCACGCCATACAACCCTCCTACCAATACCTTATCTTTCCAGACCTCTACACTTTTAGCATATCCGCTTTCATGCAAACTAATGTAGGCATCCTGCATTTGCTGAGTAATCCATGTGCCCGGCTGATCTTTTCTTCCCACTTTAGCGCAGTTAACGATCACCTCCCGAAAGGCTTTGTTAAAGGTTACCACAAATGTGCCTGATTTAAGGACTTTAACCATGCTTTTACTCACCCTCACTTCTGCGGGATATATGACACAGCGCTCATGTGGCGAATACCAACAAATTGGATCATCATCACTAAACCACGGAAAAATTCCATTACGATAAGCCAAAAGCAATCTTTCAATGCTCAAATCTCCACCTACGGCAAGCAATCCATCGGGATCTGCCAAAGCCGGGTCAGGAAAAACAATCTCGTCTTCTGGTAGTCTAAAAACCATTTACAATAATAAAACAATAGGTTTAATGTAACTAATCTTGCTATATTTCATCATAATAAAAAGCGTAACATGAACTTAATAGGCAATATCATCTGGATCATTTTTGGTGGAATATTTATTTTTTTCGAATATATAATCGGTGGTCTTATCCTATGTCTTACTATTGTCGGAATTCCATTCGGACTACAATGCTTCAAGTTTGCTTTTGTTGGTCTTGCCCCTTTTGGTGTTAAAATTACCGATACCTCTTCCAATACTGGCTGCTTATCAACCGTAATGAATGTCATCTGGTTGATATTTGGGGGCTTCTGGATTGCCCTTACCCATCTTTTCTTTGGCCTCCTGTTCTGCATTACCATTATAGGTATTCCATTTGGCCGACAACATTTTAAATTAATGAATCTTGCCTTTTCTCCATTTGGAAAATCGATAAGCTAATCTGCAATCAGTCCTATCTTTTTAGAATGTTCAATTGCATCTACACTGTTTTCAAACAAACAGGTACGGATGTTTTGTGCCTCTATCCTTTTCAATAACGCTTTGGTTGGTTCTTCCATATCCTTGCGGATATTTCTGATGTAAACCGCTGCAATATTTTTAGGGTATTTCTCTGCAATAGCAGTATATATTTCCGGATCCTTCTGTGTATTGTCTCCAAAAAAGACAAACTTTTGATTTGGAAAAGCATCCAAAATTCTCATCACCCTCATCAACTTCCCTTCATGACCGGTCTTACCTGTTTTAACAAGATCCCTCCACTGTTTAATCTGATTCAATAAAAAGGCCCCATCCGGCAATTTATTATAGCTGAAAATCTCTACCAGATAATCATATAAATTCCATTCACTGCTAGATACATAGAAAAAGGGATTAGGCTGATCTGCCGTGGTATGTGAAATTGCCAGGGCACTATAATGCGTATAGGTACCTTTAAACGTTTTTCGTGTTCTTGGGTTTTTAATAAAAAGCTCTCTAAGTCTTCTTCTGATAGTTGCCGAATGCGACACCATTACCGTATCATCAATATCAGAAATAAAGGCAAACTGAGTAATGTGGGGTACAAACACCTGACCTAGCCCTATGGCTAATATTTTTCCATCCTTATCTAAAGCCTCAATCTTTACCCCATGCCATCCCGCATCTACGTTTTCATTGGCCGACCACTCAAATTTAAAAAAGCCATCGTATTCCGTTTTGCGGTATACTTCCTGACCATTAAAAGTGAGCCTTACTTGCACATGAGGATATGGCTTTAGTACAAACAACTTCAACAAATGAATAATGTTAACGAATAAATTATTACTAAAGCCCTGCATTGTTTTGGCCCTAAATTTAAATACATGACCGTATACCACAAGGTTATGCGTGTGTCCGTATCCATGGTATACCTTAACACTTACAGATTTATTCATTAATAATTAAAACAGAGCAATACTAAAGTTGTTTGTGATATTAAAGAAAATGTAATGGGAGAAAAATCTGTTCAATTGAAATTGCTGTTTATCGTTAATCCAGGATCAGGAAATGGTGAGCTCAATTTTGCTGATGCCATAAGCGCATATTTTGAAGCATCAGTACACACTGCCGAGATTTATGAGCTGCCCGTAGACTGTTCATTTGAAAAACTTAAAGAAATAATAGCCGGTTCAAATGCAGACCGCGTGATAGCTGTAGGCGGCGATGGAACCGTGAAATTGATTGCCGAGTGCTTACTCCAAACAGATACGCCTATGGGCATTATACCTGCCGGATCTGCAAATGGCATGGCCAAAGAATTGGGCATCCCAACAACCGTTAAGGAATCTTTGGATGTGACAGTAAACGGGCAGCCTAAAAAAATACATGTCATAACGGTAAACGGTGAGCTATGCATTCACCTTGCCGATATTGGGTTCAATGCCTATCTCGTTAAAAAATTCAATGACCTGCCGCAGCGCGGAATGTGGGGATACACTAAAGCCGCATGGAAAGCGCTATGGAGCCATCACAAAATGCAGGTACAGATTAAGGTAAAAGATAAAACTATCCGTTCTGAAGCAGCTATGGTGGTTATCGCAAATGCAACCATGTATGGCACAGGTGTTAAAATTAACCCTGATGGCAAACTGGACGATGATTTCTTTGAAGTAATTCTGGTAAAAGAGTACTCCGTGATGGAGATTTTAAAACTAAGGTTTACCAATATGGCTTTAAACCCCAAGAATATTGAATCCTTTCAAACCACTAGTCTTAACATAAAAACACGACATAAAGCGCATTTTCAGGTTGATGGCGAATATATGGGCAAGGTAAGCAGAATTGAAGCTAATATAGTTCCTGCAGCCGTTAGCGTTATTGTCTAATTGCAGTATTTAGCGATCTGCTCGTCCGCCAAATCATACCCCATATTCTTTACAAACATAAAATCTTCACATGCGCCTTGCTTATCCTTCTGTTTCAGTTTCTTCAAACCATCGTTTATCCTCATTTTCATATACTCTTCATCATAGCCAAGGCTTGCTTTCAGCGCTTCGATCCTTCGCTGCTCATCGGCAGTAAATTTACCTGTTGCCTTGTGCCTGTAAAAATTAAGCACAGCATCTGTCATACCTATATTGGTTTTATAGGTTTCTATGGCCTGCTTTATATCTTTCTGACTTTTATTCTGGCAGTCATCTCCAGACAGCTTAAAGTTTATTGGGACCACAACAGACACCGTAGTATCATGATCAGCAGGAACGATCCACTTACCGCTGCTTAGTCTGATCAACCTTAGTGCCTCGTCGTCAAGATCTGTTCCAATGCCTTTTTGAATCCTAGAGAAATAGACCTCTCCCACTTTATTCAATTTAAAGCTTATGGTAACGCTTCCGTCAATACAATTTTGTAATGAATACCGGGGATAAACCTTATTGTTCATCACAAAAGACTCTAATCCACCTTTTAGAGTTGGCTGAGCTTTAACATTTAGCCCCAACAAAAGAAATAATGCTAAAAGAATCTTTGACATATACCAATTTACGTATTTTAAACTAAAGCCGATTAAAATGTGTGCTTTAAAATTACTGCAGGATCGGGGCAATTCTTTAGATAAATATCTCTTTTAGTGTATTGGCATACGCCCGGATAATCACCTTTTAACCCCTGCATATTATATATCAGCTGAAAGTGTAAATGCGGAGGCCAGTAACCATTTTCTTCTTTTGTACCAAAAGCAGCAAATCGCCTCCCGGCAGGAATAAACATTCCCTCTTCCAGCCCTTGTAAGGATTCAACACTCAAATGTCCGTATAAGGCATGAATTACCACATCTCCCAAAACATATTTCAGAATAATGGTTCCACCATAGTCACCAAAGGTATTGTTGAATTTAAAGCTATGTACCACCGCATCATAAAAATTATAAATAGGTGTTCCTGCCGGCCCCCATATATCTACGCCTAAATGCAGCCTTCTGGGTTCTTCGGCGGTATCAAAATGAGCACTGCGCGCATAAATAGACCTGTGTTCATTATAGCCGCCAATGCCATATCTACAATTATTTAAACGCAGTTTTTCTTCAACCCAGGTAGTAAACAGGTCGGTATCATCTAAAATATCGTTTGTGAGCTCTTTATTTTCGGCGGTAAGATCAAGAGGATACAGCAAGTCATGAGCAGCATCAAAATCCACCACTTTACCAATTACGGCATCACTCCGGTTTAAGGCCGTTAAGATCAATCGGCTTGCTCATCCGTCTCCTTACGGTCTCTGGATATTTTATCGAATAACTTATCCATATGCTCTACATACTCATTAGTATCGTCTAAAAAGAAGGTAAGCGTAGGGATTACACGAGCCTGGTGACGAATACGTGCCCCCAGTTTATACCTGATTTCACTTGAATGTGAATTCACCTCAGCAACAGATAAGGTCGTATTGTTTGTATTTAAAAAGCTCAAATAAATTTTTGCTACCGCCAAATCCGGAGAAACGCGAACCTTTGTAATAGTAACCAGTGTGTTGGGTAAATATGCAGCGCCTTCGCGCTGAAAAATAGCAGCTAATTCCTCTTGTATCACCCCGGCAAATTTCTGTTGACGTTTACTTTCCATAATTTTTCTCTTTCTACTTTAACGGCATTAATTAATATAACAGCTTATCATAAGGATAGCGTTCGGTATGCAAAGCAACAACTTTATCGTATAATAATTGTTTAAATTCCTCTAAATTCTCTTTGTGCAGGGCAGATATAAATATAGAAGGGGCATTATGATTTGCCATCCAGCTACGCTTAAAATCATCAAGCGTAAGCACGGCTCTTTCTTCATCTTCATGATCAGGCTCTGGGCTCACATAAGCATCCATTTTATTAAACACCATAATCGTCTCTTTATCTCTTGCGCCAAGATCCTTCAGGGTCTCATTCACTACATTGATCTGGTCTTCAAAGTTAGCATGCGATACATCCACAACGTGGATCAGTACATCTGCTTCACGTACCTCATCCAATGTCGATTTAAAACATTCTACCAAATGGTGAGGCAACTTTCTGATGAACCCTACTGTATCTGATAATAAAAATGGTAAATTCTCAATAACCACCTTTCTTACTGTAGTATCCAATGTGGCAAATAGTTTGTTTTCGGCAAACACTTCAGATTTAGAAAGCATATTCATAATCGTTGATTTCCCTACGTTGGTATATCCAACAAGGGCAACCCTGATGAGTTGTCCGCGGTTCTTTCTTTGCGTTTCGTTTTGCCTATCAATCTGGCTCAGCCTGCTTTTTAAAAGGGCGATCTTTTCAAGGATCATCCTTCTATCACTCTCAATCTGCGTCTCACCCGGACCTCTCATGCCAATACCACCCTTTTGGCGCTCTAAGTGAGTCCATAAGCGGGTAAGTCGAGGTAATAAGTATTGTAATTGTGCAAGTTCAACCTGAGTTTTAGCTTGTGCTGTCTGTGCCCTGCTGGCAAAAATATCAAGGATCAGGTTACTCCTATCTAATATTTTAACCTGTAATTCCCGTTCAATATTTCTTAGTTGTGATGGAGAAAGCTCATCATCAAAAACAACCATATCTATCTCTTCAGACTTTACGTAAGCCTGTATTTCTTCAAGTTTCCCTGTCCCAACAAAAGTTCCACGGTCAGGTTTAAGCATCTTCTGCGTAAACTCATGTTCCACAACACCACCCGCCGTATCTACCAGAAAAGCAAGCTCATCCAGGTATTCCCTGGTTTCATCTGGCTTTTCACCAGGCCTGATTACTCCTACAAGTACCGCCCGTTCCGGCTTAAGTGCCGTATCGTAATATTTCTGTTTTCCCATGTAAAGTACAAAGATACAAAAGTTATACCGAGATCAATTCACTGACAAACTCTCTGATTGCAAGTCCCGGATCTTCAGTTTTCATGAAGTTTTCGCCAATCAAAAAGCCATTAAACCCCGCTTGTTTTAATAATTTAATTGTAGAAGTATCGCTGATGGCACTTTCAGATATCTTCATAAAATCATCAGGAATCTGATCCACAAGATCAAACGAAGTCTGAATGTTTACTGTAAAATCAGCAAGGTTTCTGTTGTTAACGCCAATGGCATCCAGATCCTTACAAATGCTCCTTTCAAGCTCCTGCTGGTTGTGCACTTCCAGCAGCACATTAAGCCCTAAACCCTTCGCTGTGCCCGCTAGGGTTACAATTTCCTGCGGAGTAAGGATCGCAGCAATTAATAAAATGATATCAGCACCCCAGGCTTTTGCCTCAAGGATCTGATATTCATCAATCATAAAATCCTTTCTCAGAATAGGAACCTTGTTCGCGGCTCTGGCCTCAATCAAATCTCGTTGATGACCTCCAAAGAAGTCGGTATCTGTTAGTACAGACAATGCCGAGGCTCCGGCAGAAGCATAAGCCGTAGTGACATCGGCAACTGTAACTTTGTCATTAATAACACCCTTAGACGGAGATTGGCGCTTAAACTCAGCAATAATACCGGTCCGGTCATCTGCTAATAAAAACTCCTTAAAAGAATACGGATTGCGATTAAAGTGCTGCGCAGCCTCCAGCTGTTTAACAGAAACATGCTGCTTAGCCAAGCCCACTTCTTCCTTCTTTCTCAGTACAATTTTATCTAAAATATTCATATTTAACTTTCTAACCAGTTCTGCATCATTTGTTTTCCATACTCAGTAAGCACACTTTCGGGATGGAATTGTACGCCACGAACATCAAGCGCTTTATGGCTCAAAGCCATGATCTCATCTGTTTCATCAGTTGCCGTAACCACAAAGCAATCAGGCAGCCCTTTATTACTAACCACCCATGAGTGATAGCGACCCACTTTAATTACCTCCGGGCAATCCTTAAATAAAAGTTCAGTCTTATCCAACACGGCAATTGGTGTGGCAATTCCATGCATAGGTTTACCTAAATTTAACAAACTTCCTCCAAATGCTTCAGCAATCGCTTGCTGACCCAAGCAAACACCAAAAATACTCTTGGTAGGTGCATAGGTTTTGATTACCTCAAGTAGTAAGCCCGCCTCTTCAGGTATCCCCGGTCCTGGCGAAAGCAAAATCTTATCGTACTGCTCAACATCGGCAAGTTCAAATTTGTCATTCCTCCACACCTCAACATCCCTGCCCAATTCATTTACTAAATGCACCAGGTTATAAGTAAACGAATCGTAATTATCTATAACCAAAACTTTCTTTTGCATGATCTTATTATTCTCCATCTTAAATTTGCGTAGCCATTTCTATTGCCCTGCGCAAAGCAGCAATTTTATTATTTACTTCATTCAGTTCATTTTCCGCAATAGAGTCGGCAACAATACCGGCACCTGCTCTGTAATGAAGCTGATTGTTTTTACTCATAAATGTCCTGATCATGATGCAGTGATTAAACTCATCATTAAAGCCCATATAGCCAAGTGCCCCGGCATAAAAGTTCCTTCCAAGGCCTTCATTCTCATCAATCAATTGCATAGCCCTGTATTTAGGTGCTCCGCTTAATGTTCCCGCCGGATAAGTATCAGCAACAACCTTAAATGCCGAAACCTTTTCCTGTAGGTTGCCACTCACTTTAGAAACCAGGTGAATCAGGTGAGAATAGTATTGAACTTCTTTAAAAGATTTCACGTGAACACCACTGCAATGCCTGCTAAGGTCATTCCTGGCCAAATCTACCAGCATTACATGCTCAGCACTTTCTTTAGGATCCTCTTCCAGTTTTTTCGCTTGTTCTGCATCCTCTATGTCATTTCCCGTGCGTTTAAACGTACCGGCAATAGGGAAAATATTAGCTACATTATTCTTTATGGTAATTTGAGCTTCGGGTGATGACCCAAAAAGCTTAAAGCTTCCGTAATCAAAATAAAACAGATATGGCGATGGATTTATTGATCTTAAGCATCTGTAAACATTAAACTCATCACCCAAAAAGCCTTGGTTATACGCTCTGGAAGGAACAATTTGAAAAACATCTCCACGCAATATGTGCTTCTTAAGTTTATCAACCATGTTCATGAAATCTTCGTTTGTCAGGTTGGAGTGCTCTTCACCACTCGTTTTAAAACTATACTCAGGATAGTTCTTGTTCTGAATAATGTATTCCATCTTTTCCAGATCCTCATTATCATCGCCATTAAACCTGTTTTTAAACAAGGTGATCTCATTACGAAAATGATCAATAGCAATAATATACCTGTAAATATGGTACTGCATTGTTGGAATCTCTTCGCCTTTCGGAGTTTCAGAAGAGAAGATAATATCTTCAAAATATTGTACCGCGTTCCATGTAAAATATCCAAACAAACCACTAGAAATATGTCTGTTGCCATCAATTACATCCGGTGTAAAAGCAGCTTTAAAAGCATCTATTTCTTCGGTTAGTACAAACTCCGTTTTTTCCTCTTTCCGTCCGTCAGGAAAGTAAGAAGAAAGCACACCATTTTGCAGTATAATACCCGCAACAGGTTCAGCACACACATAACTCATAGAGTTCTCACGACTATGGTAGTCGGAGCTTTCCAGTAAAATTGTATTTGGAAATACATCTCTCAATCTCAGGTAAATACTTACCGGAGTAGTGGTATCTGCAAGTCTCTTTTTATAAGCTGTGTTAATGGTATAATTATTCATAATAACATTTTTTTCAATTCATTTATTCAAATTGCCGGATCATAAAAAAACCCGGCGTGTGGTTACGTCGGGTTTTACAATGTGGTTTGGTTTAGGTTGATAAACTATAAGGTACACAAGGTTACGACGAAACTCTTTTCAGAATTACCACGCCACTGCCAAGTATGTATATTGTTAATCATGTGCAACAAAAATATAAATAAATCTTACTAAACAAAATTAAATTGTGAAATTTATGAAACTCCAAAAAAACTACGACTAGGATCAGCCATAGTCATCTGTATAATTGATGCGATAATCACGATTAGCCCTAATCCAAAATACAGCGCAATGGTGCGATGTTTGCCCGATGGATCATCTACTCTTTTCGATCTGGCATTGCCTACAGTAACTAAAATGGCAGCAAAAATCATCATTGCAATATGTTCCATTTTCCAATATCTTATTCCTGCTTCAACAAGCGGGCTCACAAAGTACAATACCAAACCAAATAAAATTTGGACATGTACAAATATTAAAGTAAACACATTCAATTTTCTATTTCCTTCTGTATATGGTTTTTTTCCAAGCCATCCTGCAATTGCAGTTACTATTGCCACTACCAATAAAATTAAGACGATATAACGCCATCCTGAGTGTGCACTCTTTAAAATGTGATAAAATTTCATAACGGTTTTTCTTTCAAACTTAAGTAATTACTTTATGCTTTATGTAATAGCGAATTACTAAATGATATTTAAAACGATTCTATTTTAGGCCTCAACTGCATCATAGACAACTACTTTTTCCCATAAATGGCTGTAGTTTTTTATAAATTCCAGGTGTATTGGATGTGTTTGATAGGTTGCCTGACCTTCAAGATCACTAAAGAACATCAATTCAGATACTCCCCAGCTGTTATCAATAACATCGCGTTTTTCAGTACTGGCTACAATACCCACATGTAGTTCTTTTACGGTCGGGATTTTCGAAAGTGCTTTCACACCTGCGGCTAATTTATCACGATCTTCTTTTGAATCTGGATTTTTCAACCAGAAAAACACATGGTGTACCACCGGATAATTTTTTTTCATATTTGATAACGGCATAGCGGTTGCGGCTGTCCCCACCGCAAGTACTGCAGCAGTTCCAATAAATTTTCTTCTGTTAGACTTATTCATAATGCATAAATCTATGAAAAAAATATTACTTCACTTCATATGTCCCAGCTATTGTTCCAAAAGACTTAACCAGCCTGTTCCATGAGTTTATTTGGGCAACTGCCAATGAAAGATTTGCAATCTCGGCATTAGAAAAATGCTTTTTAAGCTCATCATGCAAATCATCTGATTCCTTTTCTTCCTGAAGATTGGTTAATCTTTCCGCAAAAGCCAATACAGCTCTTTCTTTAGGTGTATAATAGTCCGTTTCTCTCCAAACCGACAGCGAAATAAGCCGTTGTAATGTTTCGCCTTTGTGTACCGCTTCCTTCGAGTGCATATCCAAACAATATGCACAGCCATTAATCTGCGAAACTCTCACATCCAATAAATCAATTAATAGTGGATCAATTCCTGAACTGCGGAGATAATCCTTTATCTGCCTCATTGCTTTAAATAACCCTTCCGGGATTTCATTCTGACTAATTCGTAACATAAAATATTCTTTTTCTCTTAAAGACAATCAACATATCTAAAGTGTGACAACTTATCTGGATTTCGAATAAAAAAGATATTCGCAATTTCATTTTGCTCAAACGCAAATATCTGACAGCTTACCATCACCCCATCTTCATAGTGAAACATTGCCGGTTGATGATTGATCCACGCATATTTAGAGGTTCTTTTGGAAAAGAATTTCGTTTGCAACCCCTTTAAAAACTTAATTACATTAGCCCTACCCAAAACAGGCCTTAAAGCAGCCAGCACTTGTCCTCCGCCATCAGACATCACAGAAATATCGACCTTAAGGATCAACTCCAGCTCCTGAACATCGCCCCTCTTTATTGCATTTACATATTTTAAGAGCAATTCTGTTTCCACACCATTTTTACCCGGCGTCTCTCCCTGCTGCAGGCGTTGTTTTGCCCGCTTCAAAATCTGCCGCGAGTGATCAATTGTTATTTCCAACACCTCAGCAATCTCAGCATGGCTATAATCAAAAACTGCCTTTAGAATAAAAACTGCCCTTTGTCGAGGCGTTAATTTTTCCAGAAGCACCATTAAGGAATAAGAAAGCACCTCTTTTTTACTCAAGGCAGAATCCGCCTCATTAGTATCAATAGGCTCTGGCAGCCATATTCCCGGATATTCATGCTGTAACCGCTCACTTTGCTTCTTATAATTAATAGCCAGATTAATTACCGAACGCACCAAATAAGCTTTCTCATTAATAACATTAGTGGTGTCTATCTGCAAGAATTTTAGAAAAGCATCTTGTACGATATCGAGTGAGGCCTCGTAGGATCCTGTAATATTGTATGCATATGTAGCCAGTAAGGGCCTTAAATGATTCATAGTCCTGTTTCAAACTTACAGAAAAAAAGAGATATTTACCTAACACTACAAACGCTCATGAGAACATCAACGCTACTGCCATTTATCCTTTTACTCTCCATATTTATTGGGTGTAAGCAATCTAAAGAGAAATTAATTCTTAACATCCCCGACCCTAAAACACTTAACGAATCATACGTAAGCAATCCGGACAAAATACTTGCAAACGAGACTGTTTCTTCATTAAATGAAAAACTCAGGGAATTAGACCAGTCAGGGAAAGCACATATTGACGTGGTATTTGTCAAGAGTATTGGAGATAATGTGCCCAAGGAAATTGCAACCATGCTATTCAACTCATGGAAAATTGGTGACAAGAAAACCAATAATGGCTTGCTTATATTTATAGTTGAAGACCAACACCGGATAGAATTTGAAACAGGCTATGGGTTAGAGGGAATATTGCCTGATGTAACATGTTACAAAATCCAGCAAGACTACATGATTCCCTATGCCAAACAAAACGACTACGACAATGCAGTAAAAAAAGGAGTGGATGCTGTTATTGAGCACATAACCAGCGAAAACAACGCAATATATCATGCACCAGACAGCACCTCGCTTGCACAAATTGATGAACCGCCAGTTATTATTGACCCTGGCACTTCACAACCTTACGATGTCGCCCCACAAGCCCTCACGGCACCGGTAAAACAAAGGGCAGCGCCCATTGTTGATTTCCTTTTACTCATCATCCTTGCCATTTATATGGTATTTTCTTCGCTGGTAGGTCAACGGTTAACAGCCCACAAAGGCATACCGCGAATAAAAAATCCTGTTATCTATTTTCTCTGGATAGCCCCTGTTACCCTGATTATTTTATTAAACATCTACCTGCCGTTTGAATGGCACAACATCAGAACAATTCTAATACTCTATTTCTTTTTATGGATGTACGTGAACCTGCACTTCTATTTTTTAGGCAGGAGGTTAATCACCACCCTAAAGGATAAAACACCACACCAACAGTATCTGGCATGGCAATCTACCCATTTACCATCCCAATACATCAGAAAAGCATTCCCTACAACATTTTTAAGATCCTACTGGAATAATTACACTGAACTTCTGCATACTTTACGATCAAGCCCAATGATATGCGAAAAATGCAGCAATAAGATGATTATACTAAATGAGGAAAAGGATGATCAATACCTGTTAAAAGGAAATATTATAGAAGAGCAAATTGACTCAATCGATTATGATGTATGGATGTGCAGGTCTTGCAAAACAGAACTGATACTCGATTATAAGAATCCTGAAGCTAAAGCCCAGGAATGCTCAAAATGCCATTTCTATACCTTTTTATATAAACGAAGGGCTATCCATAAAGCTTCAACCACAGAGAATGAGGGTTTCGGCTATAGTTATTATCTATGCGAATATTGCAAATACGAAGAGAAGATAAAGTTTATCATTCCAAAGATATCAACCTCAAGTGGATCTTCCCCTTCGGGTAGCAGCAGCTGGTCTTCTTCCAGTAGCAGTAGCAGTTCTTCAAGCAGCAGCGGAGGCTCATCAGGAGGAGGCGGGGCTGGCAGCAGTTGGTAAACTCACATTAACTAATTAATCATGAAACAAATTATACACTTAATCTTTATTATTTTACTTAGTACAGGTTCATTAAAAGCCCAGGAATCTTTTACGATAAGCGGCACTGTATTTAACGCAAAAGAGGAAATTATACAAGGTGCTACGGCGTTTATTGATGGCTCTGAAAAAGGTACAGCAACAAATGCAAAGGGCGAATTTAAATTCACCAATATAAAACCCGGCACCTATCAGGTCATTGTGAGCATGATTGGTTATGCTTCCACAAAACAAAATGTAATTATTCAAGACCAGTCTGCCTCATTAAATATTCATATTAAAGAAAAAGCAACCGTTCTGCGTGAAGTAGTAATTGGTAATGATTCCCAGCGTAAAGAAAACATAAAAATATTTCTGAAGAATTTCCTGGGTGAGTCTGTTAATGCAAAGAAATGCAAGATACTAAACCTCGAAATTCTTGATTTTTCGACCATCAAGACCATACTGGAGGCAACATCAGATGATTTCCTGATCATTGAAAACAAAAGCCTGGGCTACCGCATAAAATACCTGCTCAGGAACTTTCGGTACAACAAGGGAACGGGGGTTACAAGTTACGATGGAGAATCTGTATTCGAAAATTTAGCAGGCACTGAAGAAGAAAAAAGCACCTGGATTGAAAACAGGAAAAAAGCGTACCAGGGCTCCCTTATGCATTACTTACGATCGCTCTATAAAAACAATTTGAGGCAAGAGGGCTTTATTACTCTTGAAGTAAAGAACAACAGTCAGCCACTACAATTAGCTCCAAATCCGGTAAACATGGAGCAATATATCAATACTGTTGACAGCAATTTTATTCAGTTAAAATTCAAAACCCGGCTATATGTTGTTTTTGATAAAGAGAATACTTTAAAAGCGGATGAACAGGATCAAAAGGGTACAATCACAAAAATGATGGATAAGGATGGTTCTATTATGCGCTTGTTTTTGGATAATGCCATCATAGACAGCAAAGGTAGCTATGTGGATTACAGAAGCTTTTTCATACAGGGCTTTTGGGGTGGCAAAAGAATTGGCGATCAACTGCCATTCGAATATAATTAGATTCGTCTATCTTTATATTGATATCAAAAATAGAAACAAATGGAAAAGACTATTCCAACACTTTATCAATGGGCCGACGGCATGCCTGTTTTTGAGAAACTTATGAGTTCTTTTTATAAAAAAGTTCTGCTGGACGACACTCTTGAGCCTATTTTTAAACATATGTCTGCCGATCATCAGCTACATGTAGCCCATTTTATTGCCGAGGTTTTTGGTGGGCCTAAAATGTACAGTTCCCAGGAAGGTTCACACTTTAAAATGATTCAAAAACACCTTGGCAAACATTTAACTGAAACCCATAGAAAACGTTGGGTACAGCTTCTTATAGAAACCGCAGACGAGCTTACTTTACCTGATGATCCTGAGTTTCGTTCGGCATTTGTAGCTTACATTGAATGGGGAACCAGGATTGCTGTTTTGAATTCTTCGGAAATGGAAGTGGCGCTAAATCCGGAGGAACCCATGCCCAAATGGGGATGGGGAGAGCCCGGCGGTCCTTTTATCCCGTAAACACAATCGTTCAGCTTTTTAGCGTTCCGTCCCTATAGTTCATTCGTAAAAAGGTGCTTTTTCCCGGACAAGCTTAAAACAAGCGACGAACCAGCTTTAACCATGCTGTACAAAAAGGGTTATCAGAGACAACTTCACTCCCTGACAACCCTAATAAATTATAGTAATACTGAATAACCTCAGTATCCCTGATTCTGATGGAATGCCTTGGTTACATCTAAAGTTGATTGAGGTATTGGAAATATCCTTCTTGTAGGCTGAGACGTTGGCTTAGCACTAAAAGGAAGCTCATATTTTCCAAAACGGATCATTTGTGGTCTTCTGAACATTTCCCAATACGTTTCAAAACCAATCTCTTTATAAAGGGTAGCCTCGTCAAGCGATGTTATCGCTACACCCGGTGCATTTCCGTAAAGTGATTCTCTTTTTCTTGAAGTGCGTAAAATGTTGATGTCGTTTAATGCCAACGCAGTTTGTCCTTTACGGAAGTAAGCTTCTGCCCTCATGGTATAAATAACTCCCAAACGGAATAACGGAATGTCAACATTGCTGCTACCATTTCCTTCTTCAGGGTCAAACTCAAACTTAAATACCCGCGCGCCCCTGTTGATCTGGTTTTGAGCAAATACAGCTTGTGTAGGATTAGTGAAATTAAGCTCCGGAGTAAAATCCATGCGTGTACCGGTACTTTTTTCCATATAAAGCTCAGAAACTTTGATCCTTCCGTTGTCAGTCATCTCAAAACCGCCTGAAGCATTAAGTTTTGGACCATACTGAGGTCCAACCATGATCCCGCGATTGAAATGAAACCATGGCAGGTTATTGCTTTTAGGAACAATATCCGATGCAGGAACACTGCCCGCGGCATCGTTCATAAACCAGGTCCCATCACTATACTGATACTTTCTGGTAAACCTTGGATCGTCATGGTTACCATTCCAGGTAGCATAAAACTCTGGACTGATACATGCTGCATTAGTTCCCCTGTTTGCAGAAGATGGTTTTTGATTACGCTCTACCCCAACATAAGCAAAGGAATTAGAACCGTTTCTGATGTAATCTATTTTTTGTACCACCACAAAGATAAGTTCAGAACCGCCTGAATTTTTGATAGCAAAGTTGTCGAAATAGTTAGTTTCCAAACGGAATTTACCCGGGTTGATCAATAATGAGGTATAATAGATCACCTTATCCATATCGGTATCATTGCTGTTTACCGACTTCTCATTAAAATTAAAGGAAGCTGCATAGCGATCTTTATACACTGCACGGTTAAGGTACATGTTGGCCAATAATCCGTAGGCCGCTTCTTTGGTAAACCTTCCGTTATGGGTAGATTGTTCTCCGAGCGTGGCAAGACTTGGAATTAAACCCTCTACCTCTGTAATAAGTCCGTCTATTGCCGATGCCGCCTGTCTAATTTCCAGCGGGGCATTTTCATTAGCCGGATCACGGTAAGGTGCCTGCCCAAACAGATCAAGGGTGGTATAGGTATAGTAGGCCAATAAGCCTTTAGCTTCGGCAAGAAAAAGATCTTTTTGCGCGCCAGCGCCCGTGCTGTTTGCTTTTATAGCGGTTAATGACCTGGTGATGCCATTGGTAAGCATATTCCAGTTATCTGTTACAATAGGGTTATCTGCTGCCCAGGTAAACTCATGCATAGAACGCCATTTACCCCCATCGCCCCAGTCGCTTCCACGTGTAGGTAGCAGGGCCTCATCTGTTGTATATTCCTGTAATGAAAATACCGCCCCATGATCTACAAAGGTTCCGTCGCCCAACCTGTCGTAAGCTGCTGCTAAAGCACCCGCAGGATTGGAAGCATCTTCACCCAATACTTCATCAAGCACAACCTCGTTTAATTTCGTACAGTTGGTAAGAAACAAGGCTCCAAGTAGAAATATGATATTTCTTGCTCTAAATAGTTTGTTTGTTCTCATTTTTATAATTTTATAGTTGCGCCAAAAAGAAACGTTTTTGCAGTTGGATAACTAGAATAATCTATGCCCAATGATTGGTTTCCACCACTCGCTTTTGGACTGTTAATTAATGGGTCGTAACCACTGTATTTAGTGATTGTAAATAAATTTTGTCCGGTAACATAAATACCTAACCCGTTAAGCCAGGTCAGCTTGTTGAACTTAAAATTATAGCCCAAACGTGCTGAATTAAGTCTTAAGAAATCTGATTTCTCTAAGTAGAGTGTAGAAAGCTGAGGCGGATTTGCAGGATTGGCGCCCGATTTAAAATAACGGGAAGAAACATTTCTGTCTGAAGCCAGGTTATTGATGTTTAATGCATTCAATCCTGTATTATTTACTAAATAACCACCCGACTGTCCTATAATTGAAAAGGAGAAGTCGAAGCTTTTGTAATTCATCTGGCTGTTAAAACCATAAGTAAATTTGGGAATTGCACCTTGAATAATCACACGGTCATTGTTATTGATTACCCCATCGTTATTAACATCCTTAAAGATGTTAGCTCCTTTATCATCATATCCGATATGTTCCAATAAATAAAATGAGCCCGCAGCATAACCACTTTTATAAATATTGGCCGCTACTCCTGATTGTCCGGGACCTGATATGGTGCCTGAAAGGATTTCGGAAACCGGTAGGTTTTCAATTTTATTTTGGAGTGTAGCACCGTTGGCATCAATTGACCAGCTGAAATTACCATTGTCGATCAGCTTAGAACCCAACATAAACTCAAACCCTTTGTTTACAATTTTACCATCAATATTTACCCATACCGTGTTGGTTGGACTTAAAACCTGTGAGGGGATATTAAGAATCGCATCGGTTGTGGTTTTTTTGAAGTAATCTAATGTTCCGTATAATTTGCCTTTCCATAGTTCAAAATCCAATCCCACGTTGTATTGAGTGACCACTTCCCACTTTAAATCAGGATTTGGTGTTCTGGTTACAGAGATACCATTTACCAGTGCTAAATCATCATACAAGTAGTAACCATCGCCAGTAGATAAGGCGTAACTGGCTTTGGTGATTTTGTTTTCAACCTCCTGGTTACCGGTTTGGCCCCAGCTGGCTCTTAATTTCAGGTTATCAAGGAAAGAAACATCTTTCAGGAAATCTTCCTGCGACATGTTCCAGCCAAGTGCAAAGGAAGGAAAGTAACCGTATTTGTTGTTTTTTCCAAAACGGGTAGAACCATCGGCACGTATAGATGCTGTTAACAGGTATTTATTGGCATACGAGTAGTTAACCCTTGAGAAAAAAGACTGCAATTCATTTTCCTGTGCAAATCCGAATACTCCTGTTTGTTTACCTGCAAAGCCTGGGTTATTTTCAGGTAAAACACCTGAGCTTTCAGCAGCTATTCCATCAATACTAAAGCTATTTCCGCCCCGCTCAAACTTTTGATACGAGAATCCGCCAAGTACTTCCAGTTTGTGTTTGCCTTCTAACAGGTTATAGTTCAGGTAGTGCTCCATAAGCGTGCTTTTGGAGTTTAAGTTGTACTGTACGTATTTCCCTGTTGGGTTAATGTCTGTAAGGTTAGGGAATATAGTGGTATTCCTTTCTGCTACAGAACGATCTAAACCCAGGTTAAATTTGTATTCAAGGCCTTTTACTATTCTGAAAGAAAGGTCCATATTTCCAAGAACCCTTAACGTACGTGTCCTGTCGCGATAAACGCTAAGCAAATAAGCCGGGTTGTAATGCGCATTCATGTTGAAATTGGTGTATTTACCATTTTCATCAAATACCGGACGTGTTGGATTAGACATTAGGGTTTGGATGATCAGCTGTCCGTTAGAACCTCCATCATCACTGGTTGGAACGCCATCATCTTTTGTTTCACTTGCGGTAAGGTTTACCCCGATTTTTAAGCGCTGGTTGTCAAGAAAAGATTCGGAAGCGTTGATCCTACCGGATGTACGTCTGAAATCACTGTTTTTAACAATACCCTCCTGATCCATCTGCGCAGCAGATACATAGTAGTTTCCGGAATTTGTTTGTTTTGAAAACGATAATGAGCTGTTTCTGGTTTGGGCACGACGGTAAATCACATCCTGCCAATCGGTGTTGCCACCGTGATCAAAAGCCTTCTCGGTAATTGCATTACGATATTCATCTGCCGAAAGCAAATCAAGCTTATGCGCTACAGTAGATAGTCCAAGGTAAGAATCGGCGGTAAAAGTAGCTTCTCCCTTTTTCCCTTTTTTAGTGGTTACAATAACAACACCGTTGGAGCCGCGGGCTCCATAAATTGCTGCCGCAGAAGCATCTTTTAAAACAGAGATAGATTCGATGTCACTTGTATTTAAAAAGTTAAGCGGGTTCTTTGCTTTTGATGATCCGAATCCCACATTTTGCCCGGTCGGACTTACATCGTCGTTAGTTAGTGGTACTCCGTCTACTACAAAAAGCGGTGTGCTGCCACTTCTGATAGAGCCTACACCGCGGATGGTCACATCAACACCACCACCCGGCTCACCACTGCTGTTCACTACCCTTACACCGGCAACTTTACCCTGCAATAAGTTATCGGCAGATACGACAACTCCCTGTCTGAAGCTCTTTTCATCCAATTGGGTAACTGAACCGGTTACATCCTTTTTCGTTTGTTTTCCATAACCTACAACTAAAACTTCACCCAAACTGGATGCATCAGGTTCCAGTTTAATGGTAAGCACATCGGCATCAATCACAATCAGTTTACTTTTATATCCAATAAAAGATACTTCCAGGGTTTTTCCTTTGGTAGATCTGATTTCAAATTCCCCTTTAGTGCCTGTACTAACAGCATTTTTAGAATCTGTTTCTCTAACTGTCGCACCTATAAGTGGCAGGTCGTTTTCATCCAACACCTTACCCTTTATGATTTGTTGAACGGAAGACACTTTAGCAGGTATTTTATCTTTTTTATTCTTACTGATCAGTACCAGATTTTCAACAATGCTATAGCTAAAATCGGCTTTCTCTGACAGGTCTTTAAGCAGTTCTTTAAGTGGTTTGGAATAGGTTACCGGGTATGTCTTCTTATCGGCAATTACCGCCTCACTATAGCTAAACTTATAGCTGGTTTGCTTGCTCAATTGTAAAAAGATGTTTACCAAGGTCTCGTTGGATGCCTTAGCATTCTCATTGAAGTAACTGTTAACCAATGTTTTTGACTGTGCAGGTTGCATAAGCAGGAAACCCGCAGCCAGAAAACATATCTTTTTCAGGTTAAAAAAAGTATATTTATAATGCATATTTAAGTTATTAATTTATTTGATACTTAATAGTTAGCCGTAGTTGTTCTCAGCAACTGCGGTTTTTTTAATGACTTACGGTTACTGTATCTCCATATGGTTTGAATTTTAGGTGTGTAACATAATTTATTTGATCCAGGATATTTTGAAGGGACAAGCCGCCTTTGATATACAGCGTTATCCTTGTATTTAGTATTTCTTTGTCTTCAGGTTTAAAGTTTACCCCATGCTTGAAATTGAGGAGTGCAAATACTTTATGTAGGGTGACATTGTTTAAATCTATATCCTTCTTATACCAGCTGTAAAGCGACGTATCGCTTACTCTTTGTTTTTTAAGTCCTGATGTAGTAAAAACTGCTCTTTCATTAGGTTCCAGATAAGTAATCTGCTTATCTGACGACACGCGCACATGCCCTGTGATTACGGTAACGCTTGATCTGCCTTCATCAAGGCTGATATGGAATGAGGTCCCCAATACGCTTGTTTTTATATTGGCAGAGGTAATGATGAAAGGATGCTTTGGATCTTTTGTTACTTTAAAAAAAGCATTACCTTTTAGCAGGGTAACAGATCTGGTTTTGCTATTAAATTGTTCAGGGTATTTAAAAACCGAGTTTGCAGCAAGGTAAACCAATGTTCCATCATTAAGCTTTACAGAATCGGTAGCAGATTTGGTTGCTACCGTAATATCTTTAATATCAACCTTAGAGGTTAAAAACATTCCAATGCCCACCATCAAGACAATGCATGCGGCGACGGCATACTTATAATAGTGTGCGAAAGATTTTTTTACGGTACTATGGGTTTCTATCTTTTTAAAGATCTCTGCAGAAACAGTTTCCTTAGAACCCATTTTAGTGCTATCCCATTCAGCATTATCAAATTCTTTTTTTAGAAAATCTTCTAACAGATTTTTCTCTGCTTCAGAAATTTCATTTCTCTCGCTTTTCTCTGTCAGATGCCTGAGATAGTGTATCTTCTTTTTTGTCATAATACTTATAAATCAACTATAAGTACCAGCGATGGCAAAAAAGTACTATCCGGATTTGTTAAATTATCATTAAGATACCATTAAGATGAGTGGCAAGGTAAATTCCAATTGCATAGATGAACAAAGATGTTTCTCCGGCATGGAGTCTTAACTGCTTTAATGCGGAGGAAACCTGGTTTTTTACCGTTTGTTTAGAGAGATTTAATTTAGCTGCAATTTGCGCTATATCCATTTCCTCTAATTTATTCATAATCAGAATTTCTTTTCGTTTCTCAGGAAGATGTTCTAATAAGGAATAAAGTTTATCCAGCAGTTCAGGTTCCAGCGAAGAAGTGTTCTCAACCAGGTAGTTCTCAAATTTTTCCTCAATAACTACGGTATCAAAGCGCTTTTTTCTGTACTCTTTTAATACCTGATTTTTGGCGGCCCTAAATAAATAATGCTCTATGGATAAAATATGGACTTTATCTCTTCTGCCCCAAAGGTCGGCAAAGATATCCTGTACTATGTTTTGTGAAACATATTCATCACCCGTCATCTTAAAACAGAAGGCATATAACTTTTCCCAATGCTGGATATAGATATATTCAAAGCTTTTAAGGTCTTTCATTCGAGCTTGTCTGTTTGTGCGCTAAGTAACAAAACTTAAATAGCCTCAATTTTATTTAAAGGTTATATTTAAATTAACTCTTAGTATTTGGTTAGCTGAATATACCTATTTTAAACTACCAAGCAAAGACCAACGATTGCATTTCTAACCAAAATTCATTTGCAGGATATACACACCGGCGCGATTCAGGATATTCTTTCTACATTTTGATGCATATTATACACTACCCTTTTGGGGATAGCTGGCTAACAGCACTTTAAAGGGCTTTTTCTCGGCTGGCCTTGCTTTTGCATAACTATATATGTCCGGGGAGGACCTTTTAGGAAAGTGAGGGAGATACGCGCAGGAACCAGGGTGGGTGTTTAGGGTTCATTCGCCCTGCTTCTTGATTAAACAAGCTTTATTCCCAGATTACGGTAAGCATCCAATCTGCTATCGTCACTTGGGATATCCGTAATGAGCACATCTATTTCCTGCATATCGCATACTTTGAAACTATGCACACTATCCAATTTCTCTGTGTTACTCAATGCAATCTTTTTTATGGAGGCATTTAGCATTGCCTGTTTTACTTCACCATCTTCATTTATTGCAGCAGTAATTCCAAATTTGCTTTGCACAGCACATGTTCCCATAAGATATACGTCTGCTACATAGTGTTTAACCTCCTGGCAAGTTTTAACGCCGGTATTGGTTTGCGTATTACGGTTATAAACGCCACCAAGTACAATTATTTCAATTTCTTTAAACTTTGACAGTATTGGAATAAGCGCCTGATTATTAGTAACCACTCTAAAACCGGAATCCAGCGGCAAATGCGCGGCAATTGCACAGATAGTAGTTCCCCCATCCATAAACACGGTTTGCCCCTTTTTGATAAATTGCTGGGCCTTTAGGGCTATTATATCTTTTCCTTCGGTAAGATACGTCGTGCGATTCTGGAAACTTAATGGATTTCTTGAAGGTAAAATAGCGCCACCTCTTACCTTGGCTAATAACCCATTACTATGAAGTGTTTCAATGTCTCTTCTGATGGTATCTTCAGAAACATTTAGTTCGGTTGATAGTAAATCGTAAGCTACTTTGCCGTCACGCTTTAAAAGACTAATGATATGATCAAACCGCTCTTCTCTTAACATAACGCTAATGTTTAGGTTTCATATTATAGAAAACAGCCACCAGAATAAGCAAAAAACCGCTAAAGCCTAAGGCTATAGGCAATGAATAGTGATGAGCAATGAATCCAAGCATGGCTGGTCCTGCCAGTTGTCCCGCATAGCCGATGGTGGTAATTGCGGGAATGGATACCGAAGCAGAAACATTTTTTAACCGTCCACCTTCGCTAATGAACACAGGAACAATATTGGCTGCGCCTAAGCCCAATAAGATGAAACCTAGCAATGCAGTAACCAACCAAGGCGTAAGTATTACTAAAAAGATACCTGCGGCACCAATAAGGCTTCCACCAATAACAACTTTTGGCCCATCAAGATGAGAAACCAGTTTATCTCCAAGTAATCGCATAGTGGCCATTGCAATTGAAAACGCTGCATAACCAACACCAGCCAGTTCTTCGTCTATTTTTCTGTTTTCTGTTAAAAAGACTGCACTCCAGTCTAACATCGATCCTTCGGCCAGAAAAACAGCAAAACACATTGCTCCTAGAAAAAGAACCCCTCCGGTTAGCCAGGAGAACGAGCTGGAATTGCTATTCTGATCATGTGAAGAGAAATCTTTAATGGCATCTCTTTCGGTCTGCTGGTCAAATAATGAGCTGTATTTCCATGAAACAATAATGATCAGCAAAACAGCAATACTTACGGCGGCAGTTATTGGTTCCAGGCCAAGTTTCATCAGGAAACCCAAACCCAGGGAGCCCAAAAGCCCGCCAACACTAAAAAGTCCGTGAAGGGACGACATGATTGGTTTACCAAATCTGTTTTGCACATGTACGCCGTGAGAGTTCATTGCCACATCAACTGTACCAACCGCTGAACCGAATATGAACAGTACCACTCCCATCCAGATCACATTATCCATAATTAAAAGCAATGGAAGCGTTAGCGCCATAACCAAAGCAGAGCAAAGCATAACTATGCGGCTCCCATAGCGATTTGACAAAATACCACTTACGGGCATCATGCTGATTGCGCCGGTACCTAAAAGCAAAAGAAGCAAGCCTAAACTTGCATCGTTTAACTGAAGCCTTTCTTTAGCATAAGGAACCATTGGTGCCCAACTCGACACACCGAGTCCGCATACTAAGAATACTGCTTTGGTGGCTCGCCTTGCCCTTATCGTTTTTTCAATGATGTCCATAACGCATATTTATTGTGCAAATAAATGCAAATTTGCATAAATACGCAAGAACAATGTGATTTTAGATAAAAGATTGAATCGGATTAGCTGTAATAGCAGATATATGCTACGTCGTCGTTACATATAATGTCAAAAGAAGTACCCGCCGCTACATGGAAATTTTCCTGGCTTTTATACTCCTTGTAGCTTTCATCCGGAAGTTTTACATGCATAATACCAGACACTACTACCATTTCTTCTGGTGATGATGCAGAAAATGTATACGTACCCTTTTTCATTACGCCAACTGTAGCTTTGCCTTTTAGCGTTTCCAGGCCAAGGCTTTGTACTTTGCCTTCAAAATACACATTGTGAGATACTACGTCGTTAAGTTCAGAAGAGTTATCAGAATTACTCATGATTATAGTTTTTTATTCGGTTAAAGGTTGTTACTGAACGCAAATGTATTAATTAATAAATCTCAATTGTGAATTTTCATAAAGTTTAGTGCCTGGATTTCCAAGCCAAAATTGGTGCTTTTTATTGCCTTTTTTGTGTTGTCTAAGTTTCAGAAAAATCCTATTGTTTACAACAATGGATTACTTTAACGCTCTCGAAGCCTTGTTAAGGGCATATTGGTATATAGCTATACCCGTAAGTTTGATATTTATAATTCAAACTATTTTAACATTTATTGGTGCCTCCTAATCTGAAAGGTTCGGAGCCAACTGATGCACAAGATACTGCTCCTACTAAGAGTGAAATAAATAAGGCCGACGAAAGTCCAATGCTATAAAGCGAGCTGAAGTACGGTCATAAAAAAAGCCCGGCAATACCGGGCTTTCTCATGGATTAAGTGTTTTATTTTACTTTATTGCCGCTGTTTTATCAGCACTCATCATCACCCCTTCACTTAAATTCTCTGTTTTCAAACTGGCAAAATTATCAAATTTAACATTCTCCATATTGCTTGCGATCAAGGTATGCTCATCTGAACTACCACTCATCTTTAACACTGCATCCTCGCTGATCACTGTATATAAACTACCCACCCTAGAGTTAATTTTAGCTGTTGCACTTTGGCTTAAAAACAACTGAAGATATTTTACGTCAAAGCTGCCTTTGGTAACAACTACTGAGCCACCTGCAGCTTGTATTCTTTGCAGATCCTTTACAGAAACATTTATAGTAACCTGATTACTTTCTGTAGAGTTCACATACAAAGTTTGTCCATTTCTTAAAACGGATGTATGATTTGCATTGAAGTTTTCATCAACAAAAACTCCTTCCTTATCACTTTGGGTCAATACAATCTTCACATTTCCTGCAACCCAAATTCTGTTAATTCCCTTTGAAGTTGATTTTACCGAAGTAATTTCAATGTTATTGGCAGCTAAAGTTGTCATTGCCGAAGAGGTTAAAAAGATTGCTGCTAATGCTGTTCCGAATAATGCTTTTGTTAGAGTTTTCATGACTTTATGTTTTAGGATTTTTCTTATTGTTTTTATTAATAAGACGTCATTACTCCCCTTTCGTTTCAGCCAAAATCGGCGTATTATACCAGCATCGTGTAACTCACGACAAACTCCCCAAAAATTTCGACCAACGGCTGTAAATATTTTTTAGATATGCATTCAATCGACACTTAAGCCGAGTTGTTCCAGTTTTATCTTGGTGTCTTGGTAGTCTGTATGGCAGATTCCGGTTAGCCCCAGACCCTCTGCAATTTGTACAAAAAGCATCCTGTCATCTATATAAACACTTGTTTCAACATCACTTTGAGAAATGTCTATAGCAACCTTAAAGATATCTGCATCCGGCTTCCTGAAATGGACAAAACTTGAAGAGATGAAAAAATCAACAAATTCATTTAGTTTGAAAGTACTGATCCGATACTGATTAAGCTCTCTCCCTTCATTGCTGATCACTGCCACCTTTAAGTTATACTTCTTCTTTAGATCGCATATCAGTTTAATCATATCATGATATGGAAGAGATTTGCTGACCATAAATTCCTTGAAGTCTTCCCTGGAATAATCCCGGTCTTCATAAAACACAAGCCTATCCAAATACTCATCAAGCGTAATTTTTCCAACCTCGTAAGTATCAAAAGTGAGGTGATGTCTTTCTTCTACCTCTATAAGATCCAGATTAAATAGTTGTGCTGCTTCGGCTCTGGCCTTCCTGTCCCAGCCGTTAGTGAGTAATACCCCACCTATATCGGTAAAAAGTGTAGTGATTTTTTTGTTCTGAATCATCGTGAATTATTTATTTTACTACGGCAATAGCCATTCCGTCATATTCTTTAACACCAACTGTTTGAAGTATAGTGGCAGTAACATTTTTATTGGAAGCCAACATTTTATTGAAACGCTGCACACCTATAACCCTATCATCTGTACTATTCTCATCGAGCACTTTACCTTCCCTGATTACATTATCGCAAATGATTACCGTACCGGGATGAGAAAGGCCGAGAGCCATTTCAAAATACTCAGCATAAGGTGGTTTATCTGCATCAATAAATATAAGATCAAAAGGTTCTTCTTTAGCTTCTTTTATTTCCAGCATTAGGTCCATTGCCTTACCTACTCTTATGTCTACTTTATCCAAAAGTCCGGATTTTTTGATGTTCTGCTTTGCAACATTTGCATGACGGGGATCAAATTCGATTGTAACAATCTTACCATCTTCAGGAACTGATCTTGCCAGCCAGATCGTACTGTAGCCGCCAAGCGTTCCCAGCTCAAGCACTCTTTTTGCTTTACACATGAGCGTGATAACCTGCAAAAACTTGCCCTGATTTGCTGTAACGCTAATTTGAGGCATTTCTGCAGTGTCTAAAGATTTTATAGTTTCCTGAAGAACTTCGTCTTCTGGTGCCAACATCTGACTGATGTAATGGTCTACTTTACCAAATATTTCCTGATCCATATACAAATATAAAATTCGCAGCGGCATGTACAAGGACAAATCCGGGGGTAATCTTTTCGAAATTTATATATTTGGTAAACAACACAAATGTTTAAACTAAAATGAAACTCAGAATTAAAAACCTAAGCTTATTACTGGTCGTTCTGCTTGCATCGTCTAATGTAAGTAAGGCCCAGAAGACAAAAAGTTTTACCAAGTATGTAAATACATTTATTGGCACCGCACCACTTACCGATTCAGCGATCCTTGGCTATAACTTACCTAAAGGATGGAGATCGTGGGCAGGACTAACCTTTCCTGGCAGCTCGATGCCTAATGCCATGGTACAACTTAGCCCCATTACAGAGTACGGATCGGGCGCAGGATATGAATATGAAGACAATATGATTTATGGCTTTACCCATACCAATAAAGGCCACTGGAATCTTTGCAATATCCCTATTCTTCCTGTTTCCGGAAAATCAACAACTCCAGATCAGGATGGTAAATTTGGCTCCCGCTTTTCTCATAAAAAAGAAAGTTCAGCACCAGGATTTTATCAGGTATACCTGGAGGATTATGATGTTAACGTGAGTCTTACCTCTACATTAAGATCCGGCTATCATAAATATGAATATAAAAACAAAACCGGTCGCAAAATCCTGTTTGACCTTGGTAAAGCAAACAACAGAGTAGGAAACTGGAAAATTGAACAGGTAGGAAATACCGACCTGCAAGGGTTTCAAAACGTTGGCGAGGTAATTTATTTTTATGCCAAACTGAACAATAATATTGAAAAGCTGGAAAAGCAGGAAGAAGGTTCAAGAAAAGGTTTTGCCATGGTTCACTTGGCAGATGGTGGCAAAGAACCTGTTGAACTTAAAATCGGTTTGTCTTTTGTAAGTACTGAGAATGCTAAAGAAAACCTTGAAAAAGAAATTGGAACTAAATCGTTTAATCAAATCCGCAACGAAGGAAACCAAACATGGGAAACGATATTATCGGCTATACAGGTAAAAGGCGGTACTGAAAAGCAAAAACAAATGCTTTATTCTTCTTTGTACAGAGCTTTGCTATGGCCTGCATTACGGAGCGATGTAAATGGAGAATATACAGATGCAAAAAAGAAGGTAGGAAAAGCAGGTTTCAACTATTACACAGAACCATCCTTATGGGATACATATCGCAATAAAGATGTGCTTTTGGGACTCATTTCTCCTAAGGTTGCACTAGATGTGATCAAATCAATGAAGGATGTTGGCGATAAAACTGGATTTATCCCTACGTTTTTCCATGGAGATCATGGCGCTTCATCCATTGTTGGAGCATACCTGAGAGGCATTGACAATTTCGATGTACAAGGTACTTATAAGCTGCTTTTGAGAAACGCAAATGTATCGCCAGGTGCACGACCTCATTTGGATGAGTACATTCAAAAAGGCTACATCTCGGATCCTGACATCGCTAATCCGCATGTAGAAACTAAAGCCAATGCAGGCGTATCAAAAACCCTGGAATATTCATACGATGATTATTCCCTTGCACAAATGGCGAAGAAGCTTGGGGATACCACCAATTACAGGGTCTTAATGGCCAGATCAAAAAACTTTAAAAACATGTTTGATCCCTCTACACGTTTCATGAGGGGTAGATTGCCAAACGGCGATTGGATTAAGAATTTTAACCCTCAGTATCCATACTATGAGTATATGTACAGGGAGGCTAATGCCTGGCAGGTATCTTTCTTTGCTCCGCATGACATGCCAGGATTAATTGAATTGTATGGTGGGCCAGCGGGTTTTGAATCAAAACTTGATTCATTGTTTACGGTACCATGGAACCCTAAGTACATCGCCCGAAATGTAGAAACAATGATAGGTCAGTACTGCCATGGCAATCAGCCAGATCATGAAGCTCCTTTTGCTTATCACTTTATAGGCAAGCCGGAAAAGTCACAGAAAATCATCGACAAAATATTAAATGAGCTGTATGGAATCGGCCCTGAAGGGTTGGCCCTTTCTGGAATGGATGATGCCGGAGAAATGTCAGCATGGTATGTGTTAAGCTCATTAGGTTTGTACACATTTTCTGCAACAGACCCTGAATATCTTGTAACAGCCCCTCTTTTTGATGAAGTGGTTTGGAAAACAAACACTAACAAAACATTAACCATCAAAAAACCAGGAAAAGGACGAGGAATTACCGCTATAAAAGTTAATGGAGTAGAGAACAAAGGCTACTTTGTATCCCATGACCTGTTTAAGAACGGTGGCAACCTAGAAATCGTCACAAAATAATGAGCATTCTGGTAAGCTTTTGTAACAAATATACAAAAGCTTACCAGAATCTTTAATTTTTAGCCATATCCATAAGCGTTAAGGTTTTAATTCCGGCTTTTTTATAATAGATTTAGGGACTTAACTAAATTTTATGAAGAAAATTCTGCTTAGCCTGGCTCTGGTTTTCTCTGTTACGCTCCTGTTTGCCCAGCAAACTTATCCGGTTAACGGCTCATACGACATCAGACAAGGCACTTACGCTTTCACCAATGCTAATATTGTAGTTAGTGCAAATCAAATTATCCCTAATGGTACATTACTAATTAAAGGGCAAACCATTCAATCTGTAGGAACTGCCACTTCAATCCCTAAAGGTTATGTGGTGATCGATTTAAAGGGCAAATTCATATACCCTTCCCTTATAGATGCCTTTACCTCATACGGATTACCCGAAGCCACACGTACCTCTGGAGGCATGCGCCAATCTATATTTACCTCTACCAAAAAGGGTGCTTATGGCTGGAATGAGGCAATAAAACCGGAAACAAAAGCAAATACATTTTTTGCCGCAGATGGCAAGAAAGCTGATGATTTGCGTAAAGCAGGTTTTGGAGCGGTAAATGCAATTAACCGCGATGGTATTGCCCGCGGAACGTCTCTTGTAGTAACGCTAAGTGATGAAAAAGAGAACAGCACCATACTTAATCCACAATCGGCAGCAAACTACTCTTTCAGCAAAGGATCTTCGCAAAATGATTATCCAACTTCTTTAATGGGTGCAATAGCCTTGCTACGTCAAACTTATTACGATGCACAATGGTATGGCAAACAAAATGAAGAATACAATATCTCCTTAGAAGAGTTTAACAAGCAACAAAACATTCCTCAGATTTTTGAAGTAGAGGGATGGCAAAATATACTAAGGGCCAGCAAAATTGCACAGGAATTTGGCAAACAGTACATCATAAAATCTAATGGTGATGAATACCAAAGAATAGAGGCTGTTAAAGCAACCGGGGCAAGCCTTATTATCCCTATTAATTTCATTAAAGCCTATGATGTTGAGGATACTGTTGAAAACAGGAATATAACGCTGGCGCAAATGAAAGCGTGGGAAATGGCTCCTACCAATCCCGCAGCGTTGGAAAAAGCAGGAATTAAATTTTCACTTACTACCCAGGGTCTGGAAACACCAAAAGATTTATGGGCAAACGTACGTACCGCCCTTGAGAATGGGCTAACGCAAAAACAAGCGCTCTTATCACTTACTGAGATCCCCGCCGGAATGATTGGAATAGCGGATAAAGTAGGTACGCTTGAAAAAGGAAAACTGGCAAACTTTATCATTACATCAGACAGCCTCTTCAAAAAAGAAAATATAATTGAAGAAAATTGGGTGCAAGGCAAACGTTTTATTCTATTTAAAAAAGATGACGCTTTAAAAGACACGACAAACAAAGCGATTGCCAAAACCGATGAACCAAAGAAAAAAGACGCAGTAGGTTCTTTAATTTTTCCATTTACTGCCTTTGGTAATACAACACCATTAAAACAGGAAAGCGTTTTATTGAAAAATGCTACGGTATGGACCAATGAAAAAGAAGGCATTTTACAAAATGCCGATGTGCTTTTAGAAAATGGTAAAATCAAGGCTGTAGGCAAAAACCTAAATGCGGGAAATGCAAAAATAATTGACGCAACGGGTAAACATGTAACACCGGGGATTATAGATGAACACTCCCATATTGCAGGTACCGGAGGCATCAATGAAGGTGCACAATCTGTATCTTCGGAAGTACGTGTGGCAGATATTATTAATTCAGAAGATGTAAATATTTATCGTCAGTTAGCGGGAGGAGTGACTACTTCGCAGATTCTTCATGGCTCTGCAAACCCTATCGGTGGTCAATCACAATTGATTAAATTAAGATGGGGCAAGTTACCCGAAGAGTTAAAGTTCGCAGGAGCTGATGGCTTTATAAAATTTGCACTTGGAGAAAATGTAAAACAGAGCAACTTTGGCACAGGGGCACGATTCCCGGTTACCAGAATGGGCGTTGAACAGACCTTTGTAGATGAATTTACACGTGCAAAGGAATATAAATCAGCCCTGGCCAAAAAGGGCAACACTGTTCGCAAGGACTTGGAATTGGATGCCATAGTAGAGATTCTGGATAATAAGCGTTTCATTACCTGTCACTCTTATGTACAGTCTGAAATCAATATGCTCATGCATGTTGCAGATAGCTTAGGTTTTAAGATTAATACTTTTACTCACATTCTTGAGGGATATAAAGTAGCCGATAAAATGAAAGCCCGCGGCATCAGCGCTTCTACATTTTCTGATTGGTGGGCTTATAAAATGGAAGTTGCCGAAGCGATTCCCTATAATGGAAAAATCATGCATAATGTAGGCATAACAACTGCATTTAACTCTGATGATGCCGAAATGGCCCGCAGATTAAATCAAGAAGCAGGTAAAGCTGTTTTATATGGCGATGTACCTGAAGAGGATGCGTTTAAATTTGTAACGCTAAACCCTGCAAAAATGCTGCACATAGACAATAAGGTGGGTAGCCTTAAGGCAGGTAAAGATGCCGATGTGGTCGTTTGGTCTGATAATCCGTTATCTATTTATGCGAAGGCAGAGAAGACTTTTGTAGATGGTATTGCTTACTGGGATATAGATCGCGATAGCCAGATCAGAAAGGAACAACAATCGGAACGGGCGCGGTTAATTCAAAAAATGAAGGACAGCAAAGACAAAGGAAGTAAAACGCAACGCCCTAAGGCAGAGCAAAAGCACCTGTACGATTGCGAAACAATGGAAGATTATGCTCTTGAACTTAATGAAACGGAAAGGACTCATGACTATGAATAAATACATTTTAACGCTACTGATATCGGCCTTTGGATTTAGCTCCTTTGCGCAAGCGAACATTTCGCCGGCAAAACTACAGGATAAAAAAACCATTGTGATGGGTGCCAAACTTCATGTAGGTAATGGAAAGGTGATTGAAAACAGCTATCTCATTTTTGATAAAGGAAAAATTATAGGCGTTGGGGATGCAACAGTTGCCCGTATAGACATGACTGGCTCGACAGTAATCAATGCAAACGAAAAACACATTTATCCCGGTTTTATTGCCCCCACAACCAATCTTGGTTTAATCGAAATCAGCGCTGTTAAAGCTACGCTTGATTATAATGAGATTGGCGATTTTAATCCACACATCAGAGCTTTGGTGGCTTACAATACAGATTCTAAAGTGCCCGCAACCCTAAGAAGTAACGGTGTATTAATGGCCCAGATAACTCCACAGGGTGGCACAATATCTGGCAGCTCATCAGTAGTACAGCTCGATGCATGGAACTGGGAAGATGCTGTGATCAAAAAGGATGATGCCATGCATTTGAACTGGCCTGTAACGCCGAAATTCAGGAACACTGGTAACAGACCTGTTGTTTCTGCCGACGTACTTAAAGAACGTACACAAAACCTTATAAATGTCCTTGACCAGTTTTTTGCTGAGGCAAAAGCCTATGCCGAAACGGATAAACCTGCAGTAACAAATACAAGATTTGCAGCGATGAAACATTTGTTTGACGGCAGTCAGCGGTTGTTCGTTACCGCAACCGGCGAGAAAGACATCATTGCAGCAGTTAAGTTTGCCAAAAAATATGACATTACGCCCGTTATTGTAGGTGGGGATGAAGCTTATTTAATTACCCGTTTCTTAAAGGAAAACAACATTGCAATTATAGTAAATGAGCCCCATACCTTACCCGGTTCTGATGATAGTGATGTAAATATGCCCTATAAGAATGCAGGGATACTGGCCAATGCAGGGCTCGACGTAGTGATGGGAATGCACAGTTACTGGCAGCTAAGGAATCTTCCTTTTATGGCAGGTACTATTGCTGCCTGGGGTTTGGATAAAGAAAAAGCTTTGCAGACCATTACATTAAATACGGCAAAAGTACTGGGAATAGATAAAACGGCCGGAAGTTTGGAAATTGGTAAAGATGCAACGTTTTTTATCTCCGCTGGTGACGCCCTTGATATGAAAAGCAATAAAGTTGAGCAAGCGTTTATTCAAGGCAGAGACATTAATATGGATAACCTCCACAAGCAACTGGATAAAAAGTTTAGTGATAAATACAATGCAGGGAAGAAATAGGTTGTAGTAGAACGCGCCTGTCATCCCGAATGTATTTCACTGTTGTCCGGGACGAATTCACAAGAAACAGGGAGTATCATGATTTGATGATACTCCCTGTTTTTATTTCATAGCAGCACCAATATCAAAATCATTGCAGAATTTCTTAATATAAACCTATTTCTGAGCTAATATTACACGCTTAATTTCGTCAGCAAAAATCAACCTACTAACTCAGATGATGAAAAATTTACGATGTACAGCTCTCCTGCTTCTATTCTGTTGCTTCGCCCAAAATAAACTCTTGGCGCAAACAACACAGACTTCAATATCAGGCACTGTTACTGATGCTCAAAAAAAACCTGTTCCGGGCGTATCTGTCAGGGTCCGTAATGAATCTACAGGTTTTAATACCACCACCACAACGAACAACAACGGGGTATATACCTTCAAAGAACTTCCTCTTGGGAAACCCTACACCATTACTGCAACTTACGTTGGTTTTGGTGATCAAAAAATAACTGGCTACTCGTTAAACCAGGGAGACGCCCTGAAAATCAATATCACCATGCAGGATGCGGTAGAAAACCTTGCAGTAGTAGAGATTGTGGGATCAGGACTTAAAAACAAAACTGAAAACCTGGGTGCTGCAACCACCATTACAGCCAGAGACATTGAAAAACTTCCTGTAAACGGCCGGAATTTCACCAATCTTATGGACTTGTCTCCTTTAAGCCGCAACGGCACAATCTCTGGCCAGCTGGGCTCTTCAACTAATTACACCATCGATGGTATGACCGCTAAGAATCCAACTTCAGCGGGTTCTACCACCAGCCGAAGTGGCGCACCTTATTCTTTATCTATGGAAGCAGTCCGCGAATTTCAGGTGGTAACCAACCAGTATGATGTAACCTTTGGTAGAAGTGGCGGCGGTACCATTAGCGCAGTAACTAAATCGGGTACGAATACTTTCAGCGGAGGGGCATTTACTTACGGCCGGGCAGACTGGCTGGCAAGTCCTTATGCAATCAATGGCAACAAACGCCAATCTGACTTCTCCACCTATCAATACGGATTTTCATTAGGCGGTCCGATCATTAAAGATAAACTACATTTCTTTGCTGCATGGGACCATCAGCGTGATGCAAGGCCTTTGATGATTGCCAACCTGGAAACAGACGCCGATATCACTCGACTGAGGATTACCCCTGCCACGCTAAAAGAATTTGTGGACATAGCCCAGGATAAATACGGGGTGAAGGGGCGCCAAACGGGAGAATTTGATAAGTTACGCGGTTCTGATGCAGGTTTTGCAAGAATCGATTGGCAAATCAACGAGAAAAACCTATTGACAATCAGAGACAATTACACTAATGACCGCAACAATCAGGGTCTGGAAGACAATACCCCGATCAATTTGTACGAGTCTTATGGAAATGACAAGAATGTAGATAACAGCTTACTGGCTACTTTACGTTCATCCATCAATTCAAAACTAACCAATGAGCTAAAGGTACAGCATTTGTACACCTACCAATTAAGCAGTCCCGGTGATCAGTTGCCTGCCGCAAACATTCCAAGAGCCGTTGTAGAAAACGTAACGTCAAGTATCAATGGTGCCAAAGCAGCAACAAACATTCAGATAGGTGGTCACCGTTTTGCACAGGAAGGTTTTACCAATAATGTATTCCAGATTGTAAATAACGTTTATTACAACACAGACAAAATTAAATATACTTTTGGTGCAGACCTAATGTATACCCGTGCGCATTCTATTTACGGAAGTGAGCTGAACGGCAGGTTTTGGTTTAGAAATACCGCAGATCCGGCCAATCCGGCAAACGACAGAACTGCCTTGCAGAATTTCAATGACCTTAAACCATACAGATACACAAGAGAAGTGCCTTTAGTGGCAGACCCAAGTGTAACTCAAGGGATCTTCAATACCGCTCTTTATGGACAAATGCAAACTAAGCTTGCCACCGGTCTGGAGATGACTGCAGGTATTCGTGCCGACTACAGTTTCTACCCTGCCGCGCCTCTGAATCAGTTGGTTCTGGATGAGCTTGGTTTGCGCACAGACAACTCGCTGTCAACTTTTCAGATCCAGCCAAGGCTGCAGTTCACATGGGATGTGAATGAGGAGCACAGGGATTTTATCAGGCTTGGTGCTGGTATCTTCGGATCAGACATCAATAATTACATGACCATCAACAACAGGGTATTTGACGGAACGCGCATTGCCTCAGTTGACGTAAGAGCACCTAATGTACCTATGCCAAATTTCATAGATTACCGCAATAATCCTCAAAATGCACCCGGACTGGAATTGTTTGACCTCCCTAACGTTAACAAACTCCTGACGATCAACACTAACGCAAGCGATGCCCGCGTGCCTGTGGTTTACAAAGCAAATGCTTCTTATTCACACTTCATTACTGAGAAATTTAAAGTCACTATAACAGGTTTTGCCACGTTAGGACGCAACAATTACGTGTACGTAGATCGCAACATGGCAGTAAATCCATTCTTTAGATTGGAAAATGAAGGCGGCCGCGGTGTATATGTTCCGGCAGCAAGCATTGCCAATGCAGCACCAGATTGGCAACAAGGACGTATTAGTCAGAAGATCGGCCGGGTGTTGGAGATGAACAGCAAAGGACGTGTAAACCAGTTTGCAGCAGTACTGGATGCTACTTATCAATACTTTAAAGACGGAACAATCTCCTTCAGCTATACATTGAATGACACCAAAGACAATACCTCTTATAATGGAAACGTAGCGAATACCGCTACACTTGCCCTGCCAGTAAAAGATGATCCAAGAGACCTGAGTAAGATGAGTTATTCAGACAACCATTTCAGGCATAAGATTGTATTCTATGGCACACTACCTACCTTCTACGGGGTAAGTGTGGGTATTCGTTATTCTGGCATCGGCGGCACACGCTATTCTCTATTGTCGGGTGGTAATACAAACGGCGACTTTGTTTCCGGAACAAATGATCTTGCTTATATTTTCGACAGAAACAATGCTGCTGTACCAGCCAACATTCAAACCGGTTTAAAGGCCATCATGGATAATCCCAACACAAGTCAGAGCCTTAAAGACTACATCAATAAGTACAGTGGTCAGATCGCTGAGCGAAATGGTGGCATCAACGGGTTCTATGGTATTTTTGACCTTAGGATTAGCAAGAAATTTAAGGTTTATAAAACCCACAGCATTGAAATTTCTGGAGATCTTTTCAACGTAGCCAATCTTTTGAATAAGAAATGGGGCGTCAACGAATCGATGGGTAACCAGGCGCTATATTCAGTCAATTCGTTCAATAACACAACCAATCAGTTTGTTTATAACGTAAACAACTCTGGCATTGCCAATCCATCTGGCAATCCTTACCAAGGTCAGATCGGTATCCGCTACGGTTTCTAAACTTTCGATTGCATTAAATAAGATAATAACAAAAAAAAGAGTGGCCCTATCCGGGGTCACTCGTTTTTTAACTAACTTATTATTCATAAAAAAACTGGCTGTTGGGGAAGGAGTCGAACCTTCAAGGGGTAGTTAGCTACAGTTCAAAAATTAATTTGTGGTCAACCCATAAACTGCGTTTATCCATTTATCCCCACCACCGAGACAAGAAGGCGTGTCTGCCAATTTCACCACCCAACATTATATAAAGTACTAATTCTTAAGTAGCAGGTTTAGGTTGATTTAACTACTTAATAGCTGTAGGGGAAGGAGTCGAACCTTCAAGGAGTGGTTAGCCCTTACGGGTTTTCCAAATTCTCCACCACCGAGACAAGGAGGTGCGTCTGCCAATTTCACCACCCTACAGAGTATAAACAAGTTTTAAAGAACTATTTTTTATTACTTGCTTGATACAAATGTAACAACAACCTATATACGTTGCAAATATTTTAAACATTTTATTTTATTTTTACGATATTTCTAATTAACTTAGAATATTGTTACCAAATATCAAAACGATGCTTAAAAAAGAAACCCAAAATTTAGAAATTGATAACCTGGATATTGATATCTTGAAGCAACTGATGCATGATGCAACTAAGCCTTACACAGAAATTGCTAAAGATCTGATTGTTTCTGGTGGAACAATACATGTCCGCATGAAAAAACTTCAGGAAATGGGCATCATCAAAGGATCACATCTGATCATTGATCCGCAAAAGGCGGGCTACGACATTTGTGCCTTCCTTGGTATCTATCTTGAAAAGGGAATTCAGTATAAAGATGCTGTAGAGCAATTGAGTAAAATTAAAGAGGTTGTAGAGCTTCATTACACCACCGGTGCCTATAGCATGTTTGCCAAGATCATTTGTCGTGACACGAGTCACCTTAGACATGTATTAAATGAAGAAATCCAGGCTGTATCCGGCATACAACGCACAGAAACATTAATCTCTCTTGAAGAAAGCATCAAAAGACAGATTGAGTTGTAGTTCGCAAAGTGAACCCACCCACGTTATCCGATGGGTTGGGCTTCATAGGTCAGAGACTCACCTATTGGCAACGCCTCACTATATTTTTGTTTTGTGTCCGACTGCATCCCGCAACCAGACCATATATTTATAAACCAGAGCATAAAACCCATTCATCGGAACCTGGATGGGATGTAAGCGACAAACGCTAATTTGAGATAAGATTTACTATTTAAACATATTTTTCAATGCTTCAAGCTTCAATTGTAAATCCCCGTCCGGTAGCGGCTTATCTTTCTTTCCTCCGCTGTTATTAGTTTTAGGTTTTGACGGCTTTCTATGTTGATCCGGTTTACCGGCACTTACCGGTTTTTTAAAGTTATTAGGCTTTTGATCTGCCTTTTTAGCCTGAGGCTTTGGAGCAGTCGTCGCTGTTTTCATAGAAAGCGAAATACGCTTTCTTGCCACATCCACTTCAACCACCGTAACTTCTACCTTTTGATGAACTTTAACAACATCATTGGCATTTGTTACAAATTTATTGGAAAGCTGACTGGTATGCACCAAGCCATCCTGATGAACTCCTATATCTACAAAGGCTCCGAAATTGGTAATATTGGTAACGATGCCAGGCAATTTCATACCGATCTTTAGATCAGCTATTGCATTTACGCCATCAGTGAAGCTAAATATTTCGAATTGCTCACGGGGATCTCTTCCCGGTTTTGCAAGCTCACTCATAATGTCGTTTAAGGTTGGCAAACCAATTTCCTCACTTACATATTGCTGAAGCTTGATCTGTTTTCTTAACTCGGCATCTTTCATTAGCTGAGCTACACTGCAGTTCAGGTCTCTTGCCATTTTATTAACCAAGGCATAACGCTCCGGATGAACGGCACTCGTATCAAGCACATGCTCCGCATTTCTGATTCTTAAAAATCCAGCGGCCTGCTCAAAAGCCTTATCTCCTAAACGAGGTACCTTTTTAAGACTCTCTCGATTTTTAAAAGCACCATGCTCATTACGGTAACTTACTATGTTTTGAGCAAGCTGTGGACCAAGCCCTGAAACATACGCCAAAACCTGTTTCGACGCAGTGTTTAACTCAACCCCCACAGCGTTCACACAACTCATTACAGTGTCATCTAGAGAAGCCTGTAGTTTATTCTGATCTACGTCATGTTGGTACTGTCCCACACCTATAGACTTAGGATCTATTTTAACAAGTTCTGCCAATGGATCCATCAAGCGACGTCCAATCGAAACGGCACCACGAACGGTGATGTCCTGAGTTGGAAATTCTTCTCTGGCAACCTCAGAAGCCGAATAGATAGATGCACCATTTTCATTAACCATTACCACAATTACATCTGCTATAGCCAACCCACGGATAAATACTTCGGTCTCTCTGCCTGCAGTCCCATTTCCAATAGCGATCGCTTCAACATTGTGCTTAGCACATAGCTTTTTGATGGTTTCGGCAGCCTCAAGAACACCTCTTTGGCCATTATGCGGATAGATAGCCGTGTTTTCAAGTAATTTGCCTTGCATATCCAAACAAACAACCTTGCATCCTGTACGGAATCCAGGATCTATTGCCAGAACATTCTTTTGTCCCATTGGAGCAGCCAGCAGCAATTGCCTAGCATTCTCTGCAAATACACGGATGGCTTCTTCATCGGCCTTTTCTTTTGAAATATTGCGAACTTCTGTTTCCATTGCTGGTCCCAACAAACGCTTATAGCTATCCTGTATCGCTAATTTAACCTGTGCTGAGCTGCCATTGTTGCTTTTTACAAACTGCTTCTCCAGAATTTGAATTGCTCCATCTTCCTCAGGCATCGTTTCAAGCTTTAAAATATCCTCATTTTCTCCTCTGCGCATTGCAAGGATCCGATGAGAAGGGGCCGATTTAAGTGGCTCGTTCCAGTCAAAATAATCTTTGTATTTGATTCCCTCTTCTTCTTTACCCTTTACAAGGGTCGATTTAAAAATCGCATTGTTTTGAAAATATTTCCTCAATGATGTTCTTGCATCAATATTCTCATTTATAATCTCCGCAATAATATCTCTGGCTCCTGCAAGCGCTTCATCTGTTGATGACACCCCAAGTTCATCATTAAGAAACTTTACAGCTTCAATTTCCGGATCTTGCTTGCCTTGCTCCAGTATGGCAAGAGCAAGAGGCTCCAAACCTTTTTTACGGGCTTCTGATGCTCTGGTTTTACGTTTTGGTTTATATGGAAGGTAGATATCTTCAATGGTGGCAATATTTGTCGCCGCGTTTATTTTTGCTTCAAGCGCTGGCGTAAGTTTTTCAAGCGCAGCAAGTGCTTTTAAAATTGCTTCTCTGCGCTTATCGAGCTCACGAAGCTGCTGAAACCTGTCGCGGATGGCGGCAACCTGTACCTCATCCAAACTCCCTGTCATCTCCTTGCGGTAACGGGAAATAAAGGGAACAGTTGCTCCTTCATCCAATAATTCAATAGTAGCGATAACCTGCTTTTCCGCTACTGCGAGTTCAGCAGCGATTATTGTAGAGTGATTACTCATTTTGATCTCTATTTGATGTTGTAAAGTACAGTGGGGTCAAAAATAAAAAAAATCCCGCATAGGGTTTAACCAGCGGGATTATATTTCTTTTAAATAATTAGTCTTATTTTGCTACGTACATAACTTCTTTTACAGCTTTAACTACCTTTTCTGCATTAGGTAAGCTAGCTGCGATAAGAGTTGGTGCATAAGGCAACGGTACATCTGCACAAGTGATACGCAATACCGGAGCATCAAGATAATCGAAAGCATTTTTTTGGATATTAAATGCAATTTCAGAAGAGATAGAAGCCAACGGCCAAGCCTCTTCAACAATTACCAAACGATTAGTTTTCTTAACAGATTCAATGATAGTTGCATAATCAATAGGACGTACAGTACGTAGGTCAATTACTTCAACACTAACGCCTTCTTTAGTTAATTCTTCTACAGCTGGGTTTACAACACGAGTAAGCATTTTACCAAAAGTTACGATGGTTACATCAGTACCTTCTTTCACAACATTAGCCTTACCTAGAGGGATATAAAATTCACCTTCAGGAACTTCACCTTTATCACCGTACATCACCTCAGATTCCATGAAGATAACCGGATCCGGATCAATGATAGATTGTTTAAGTAAACCTTTGGCTTCATAAGGAGTAGATGGAACTACAACTTTCAAACCCGGGCAGTTTGCATACCAGTTCTCAAAGTTTTGAGAGTGCTGAGCACCTAACTGACCTGCATTTCCAGTTGGCCCGCGAAATACGATAGGCACAGAAAACTGTCCGCCACTCATAGATAGCATCTTTGCTGCACCATTAATGATCTGATCTATAGCAACCAGAGAGAAGTTAAAAGTCATGAACTCTATGATTGGAACCAATCCGTTCATTGCTGCGCCAATACCTATACCGGTAAAGCCCAACTCAGCTATAGGCGTGTCTATAATGCGTTTGTCGCCAAATTCATCCAACATTCCCTGACTAACTTTATATGCACCATTATATTGTGCAACTTCTTCGCCCATCAAAAAAATGTTCTCATTTTTGCGCATTTCTTCGCTTAAGGCCTCACGTAAAGCTTCTCTAAATTGAATCTCTCTCATTGTATATTCAAATGTTAATTGCGGCAAACTTAGATAAAATTGTTTTTATATGCAATTTATTCGCACACTGCCCGCCATTGAAAAGAAAGTTTTACACTTGAAGTATATCCGTGATGATTTAATTTCTTAACTATCTCTGACAAATGTCTTTATAAGGGCAATACGAGCAGTTTTCTTTATTCTCAGTTTGCAAAAACGGAATGTTTTCATCAAATAGTTCATTCAGCTTTTCATTTAATTTATCAGCAAACATAGATTTAAACGCTTCCAGGCTCTGATCCTGCAATACTAATCCTCCTTTTTGCTTTTCTTTAAATAAAGTACCCTCTTTAAAATCTCTAACAGTATAAAGATGTGGCTCTACATATTGCCGACCTTTAACCTGCTCATACACATAGGTATAGAATAATGTTTGTATAAGCGCCTTGTTATGATCCTTTGCCTGATCCTCGAAAAGAGAAGGGAAATCTTTGTACTTAAGCTGATCTTTACCTGTTTTATAATCAACAATCCTGATCTTTCCATCTTTTACATCAACGCGGTCAATGATACCGTATAGCCAGATATTACGATTCTTTCCTTCTTTACCAATTGGATAAAGCATCACATAATCGCTTTTATTTTCAAGTTCCTCTATTTTAAAAGGCGTAAGCTTTTCATCATTTCTTAAAATTTTAAGCGCATACTGCTCCAATACCTGTAACACAATTTGTTGCAAAGCCGGAGTCTGGGTTCCCGCTTTGGCCGCGTTAAGCTTAAGTTCTTTGGCCAGGGCAAATTCACAAATATCTGACAGCTTCTTTTCCCTTTCCTTAATAAAATCGGCTGTTATCTCAGCTCCTACACTAGGCTCATAAAAGACTTCCATTACGGTATGCAGTGCACTTCCGATTAAATTGGCTTCTATTCTATCCGGTAAATCTTTAGGTTCTTTTAAACCGGCAATATTTTTATAGAAAAATCTTAAGGAACAGGTATTATAATCTGTAAACGCAGTGGCAGATATCTTCTTGTCATACTTGGGGGTAGAATTTCTTTTGAAATATTTCTCTAGTCCTTTTAATACCTCTCCTTTTTTTTCTACAACAATTTTCAGGTTTCTGGGATTCTCAATTGATTGGTTCTGCTGCACCCTATGTGAAAACGTACAATTGGTTTCGAACTCCAGTTGTTTTACAAAGCGGCTTTTCTCTCCTGTACTTTTCTCGTCTGTAACACCATTATAAACCAGTGTAATCTTTTTTGCGACATGCAGTAGTCTATAAAACAGGTAAGCTGAAATTGCATTTTGATGTTCAAGTATAGGCAGACCAAAAGCACGCCTAATATTATCAGGAATAAATGATGGGTTATTATTGATTTTAGGAAGGATACCTTCATTTACTCCCAAAACGATAAGTTCATCAAAGTCCAGGCTCCTGCTTTCCAAAAGTCCCATTACCTGCAAACCGGCCAAAGGTTCCCCTTCAAAGGGCACGGTTAATCCTTGGAGTGCTCTTCTGATAAGCTTAAAAACAAACCTCGGATTCAAATCCTTTGCCCCCTCTGCTTTTAGCTCTTCAAAACTATCTGTAAGTGTATTAAGTGCTTTTACTGCTTCAGTAGACAACAAACTGTCCATTCTTTGCAACTTACTTTCTTCTGAAACGTACAATAATACACTTGCAAGATGCCTTATCGTTGTGAAAGAATCGGCAAAAGAGTTGAAAGTGATGGTTGCGATCTTGCCTATACGTAAGAGCTCTGTTCTATCAAAAGATACCTTTTTCTCATCAACAATCTTGTTATGCAACTCATTGCGTAAATCCGAATCAATAGGAATCAATGGATTAAAAAGGAAAGATAAAACATGTTTATAGTTAACCTCCGCATCAGACAACAGGGCTTCCTGGATACTGAGCCAAAGATCACATAAGCCATATAAGGCCGATTGCTCAAAGGGATAACCCATAGTAACATTCACACTATCGTCATCAATAGTTTGCAAAGCCGGGATTAGCAACTTCTCATCGGCTAGAATAATTGCTTTTCCGCCTGCTCTTCTAGCCCCATTTTCTGATAAAAGTTCCGAAAGCAACTTGCCTTGAGCAACATTACCCAACGCCTGCACAACAACAAATTCCTTTGCCGGATCGTTCAGTGTTGCCGGCGCTACTTTAAACTGGTTAACCAGTCCAACAGTATGTATATTTCTTCTGATAAAATGTCCGGCTTCCTGCAATGGATTTGAAAAATAATGCGCATCTACATCAAAATAGAAAGAACACCATCCTTTTTCCTGCCATTGCTTAAAAAACCGTTCTTCTGCTTTCGACAAAGCATTGAAACCAACAAATACAGTATGTTTAAATGCTTTTAAAAATTCAGGATCCGAGTTCTTACCTTCTGCAAGGTTACGGTACATCTTGGCATTGGTAACCAGATTTTCTTTAGCTAATCTTGAGTGAAAATTAACATAAAGTAAGGGCATTCTTTGCCATAGCTCTATAAACCTTTCTTGCATTTGGTTCTGCTTTTTTGCAGAAAAAGAGCCCCAGAATGTTCGCATAAACTGTAATTGCTCCTCATCAAAGTTTGGGAATTGCAGTTGCAATTCTGCGATATCTTCAATTAAGCCAAATATCTCTTTAGCATTTGCCAGATAATAATCTACCTGACTAAAATCGCCAAGAATAATTTCTGCCAATGGATAAAACTCATCAGGCGAAACATCTTCTTTGCCCTCTCTTGTTAATAGTTCATTATAACAGGTATATAAAACAAAGAATTGCTTAAGCTGACCTGCAGGGACAAGTGCTGTGCCTCGCGAAAGAAACTCCTGAATAGTGTACATCTGAGGGCTCCAAATTGGCCTACCACTCACTTCTGCAAGGTATTTCTTTAGGTATAGCTGGGGTCTTTTATTGTTAAAAACAATGGCTACATCCTGTAATTCATTACCAAAACGTTCTAAAAGATCGGCAGCAACTCTGTTCAAAAACTTTCCTTCATTCACACTTTCCATTACGATATTTTTAATAATTTTCCTGTTTCGGCATACCAGATGTAAGCGTCTATTTGTTTAAACTCATCCATTTTCAACAGGTTTTCCCTGTAATGGTTGATGTCGTCTATGTATTTACTGTGAGGGGCTCCAAACTTAAAATCGAGCAAAACAGCCTTATCCTCCATTACAAAAAGCTTATCCGGACGTTTCACTTCTCCCCCCTCCAAAATCATATCTCTTTCACTAATTATGCTTTTAGAATGCTTAAACCATTCCGCTATCTCCTGTTGATTGATCACATCTATAACTGCTTGCTTTACTTCATCGCGCTCACTGCGCCTAATCAGGCCCTCCTGCATTTTCACCGCGATCAATTTATCAAGATCCTTTAAATCTGTAATGGTTTCCAGAATACCATGTAACACTACTCCTTTTCGCTGTCGGGCATTAAACCAGCCATCATCATTATTCTTTTGGTAATTAAACTTAGAAGTCAGACGCTCATTCACGTAATAATTAGAGACCTTTATGGCGCTTTCATTAATTTCAGATACTTTTTTAACTGCAGGCCTTAATTCACCAAAAGACATCAGGTTTTCTTCAAGAACAAAACCTGATTCCTCTTCATTTTTAAAAAGGTTCAGTAATATATTCTGAAGCTCGTTTTTAACCGTGCTTTCCTTTTTCTTCTCCACAGTTGTTGTTTTAGGGCATACCAGATATAAATATTCCCTTGCTCTGGTGGTTGCTACATATAATGTATTTAGGGCATCCATATAGTTTAGCAGCATTTCTTCAAAGTACTCGCGTGCAAACACTGTAGACGCAAGTTTACTACTATAATCCACCGGCAAAGTACTAAAGCTTTCAAACCCAGCCTGTCCGGCATTTACCCATAGTATTTTCTTAATAAATCCACTTGGGGTATTTAATTTCCAGTTCAAAAATGGAATAATTACCGCCTTAAACTCTAATCCTTTCGATTTATGAATGGTCATAATTTGCACCGCATCCTGATCATCAGCATTAGGCAAAGCTTTATTTAGGCCTTCTTCATCCCACCATTCCAGGAACCTACCCAGCCCCTGATCACCTCCTCCAGCAAAAACACCTATCTGATCTCTAAGCGCCATAATAAAAGGAATATGATTTTCATTCCGGCCGGTCCCTAATCCAAAAAACTGCACCATTCTTTCCATTAAGCTGCTCATAGGCAATTGCCTGAAACTTTCAAAACCGTTGCAGAAATCCTCAGGAAAATAAGATGTAAGATTTTGAATAGGCTGGTTAGCAATATCCATCCAATCCTGAGCAGTTAAGGCTACTTTCCCTTCTATCCCTTCCGGGCTGTTTATCTGGCTATACAACCCTGCGCATGTAGCCCGATAAATAGCCTGCTCATCCTCTCTTGCCACCAACATTCTAAATATATTGATCAGCAACTGGACGGCAAGGTTAGACGATATCTTTAAAGCATCTCCGGAAATAACCTGAAACGTTTTGCCCGCAGCAGCCGATAAATCATCTTGGCTATCTAATAAGGCTGAAATCATTATTTCTGCCTCTCTATTGGTCTTTACCAACACACAAATATCTTTCATTAAAAAGCCATGAACAGATAGCAGTTCAATGATTTTGTTAACGGAATGTACTGCTGCAACAGGACTTTCATCCTCTGCCTCGGCATCATCTTCCTTGTTCAGAAATTGCATCTCGATTTTACCCCCCGTTAGCGTTTGAGGAGTAACGTTTTGAAAGCTCCCTTCATAAGCGCTATCAATAATCTGGTTGTACTCCTGATTCCAATAACTTAAAAGATCTTCTCTCTCGGTCTCTGCCAGGATTCCATTGAGTTGCCTTTGCAAAATAGATGGTAAATGGCTATATAGAAAATTGTTAAATGCAATCACATTAGTTGTACTTCTCCTATTAAACTCCAGGTTTTCCTCTACAACATTATGCGCCTGCACATCATGTCTTACATTGCTATGCAAAATGCGCCAGTCACCGCTACGCCACCGATATATAGACTGCTTTACATCACCTACAATGAGGTGCTCAGTAGTATTCCCCTCAAATTCTGATAGGGCATTTCTGATAAGTGGCAAAAAATTAAGCCACTGCATGGTGCTGGTATCCTGAAATTCATCAAATAAAAAATGCTTATACCTATTTCCTGTTTTTTCCCAGATAAAGGAAGGATTTTCCGCATCTGCTCCTGTTATGCCAACCAATAACTGTTGGGCATCACTAATAAGAAGCGCTTTATTTTCGGCTCTGTAATTCTTTAATTGTTGTGCCATTTCCTGCATCAACCGTAAATAAGAACTGTTTTTATGAATAGCCAGCCATGTTGAGTATTGTTCAGCACCTTCCTGATAAAAGTCAACCATTTTCTTTAAGCCCGGATTAAGGTCATCATACAACTGCCTCACTCCTGATGTATCCTTTAATGAGCTATGCGGCCACTGCTCAAAATCATCAACCATATTGGACAGGGCAGGAAAAACACTATAATCTTCATTCAATATCTTCTCCAGCTTTAACAAAGGATTAAGAGATTTACGTGCCAGTTCTTCGGGCAAAACACCAGAAAGATCAAATATGTATTTCAGGTCCGTAGCTTGATCAAACAAGGTTTTATTAAATGCTTTTATGCCAGAGGTTACGGTTTGTTTTAAAGTATTAAATTCTGCTGACCTATCCTCTCCCATAAGTAACATCGCTTCCTGAAAAGGATAGTACCGCTCTTTAAAAATCTCATTGGCCAGATCCTTTAAAGCACGCTGATAATTCCAGTCCTTGCCATCACTTATCCGATCTATGGCAAGCGCCGTTACCCATTCCAGCAATTCAGGATCAGCTTCCATCTGTAAATTCAGTGCTTTAACCAGTTCTTCCTTTACTTTGTCATGGTTCATTTCCAGCTTATATCCACTGTCCAGATTGAGTTCAAAAGCAAAACTTCGAATTACCTTTTGCACAAAACCATCAATTGTGCTTACAGAGAACCTACCAAAATCATGAAGTATATTGCTGTAAATTACCTGTGCTTTTGCTTTAATATCCTCATCAGAAAGTTCAGGATAGCTAGCCTTTAAGAGCGGCTTAAAATCTGAGGGGTCGCCTTTTGCTATCGCTTGTAAGGCCCCCAATATCCGCTCCTTCATTTCGGCTGTTGCCTTATTTGTAAAGGTAACTGCAAGAATTTCCCTGTATTTGCCCGGGCCGCTAAATAAAAGTGTAAGGTAATGCAGGGTTAGGCTAAAAGTCTTACCCGATCCGGCAGATGCTCTAAGCAATTTTAAAGGTTGTTGAGGCATTACGTAAAGCTATAACTTATTTAGAAAAATATGGCTACAAATAAAATCTACTATTTAACTAGAGAATATTAAACTGGTATTACAATTGATGTTAGCTATTCTATTAATTTTGCAATTAAATTATTGAACAATGAAAAGGATAGCCTTAATACTACTTATTGCCATAGCAACTGTAGGCGCAAGCTCTGCACAAGAGAAAAAAGAAGCGGTACATATATATGATCCACAGGCCAATGCCCGCGCAGATATTGATGGCGCTGTAGCTAAAGCTAAAAAAGAAGGGAAACATGTGTTTTTGCAAATTGGCGGTAACTGGTGCAGCTGGTGTATTGCTTTTCATAAAATGGTAGACAATACGCCTGAATTAAAACAATTCATTAACGATAACTACGAAGTTGTTTTGGTAAACTACAGTCCTGAAAATAAAAACGAGGCTGTGCTTGCCAGCCTTAATTACCCGCAACGTTTCGGATTCCCTGTTTTTGTAATACTTGACGGTAACGGAAAATTACTGCATACCCAAAACTCTGCTTACCTGGAAACCGAGGAGAAAGATGCAAATGGCAAAAAGAAAACCGGGCATAGCGTAAAAGCTGTTACCGACTTCTTGAAAAACTGGACGCCAAAAGCAGTTGACCCGGAAACTTACAAACAACAAAAAGCAAAGTAATTTAACAATTACTCTTTGTCGCCATACTTAAAGAAAGTATTCACAGTAACGGGCAGTCTACCTGTAGGAATCAGTTGATTCTTAATTACAGATGCAGCTGCCTTTTGCATGAAATCCTCTTTTTGATAGGCTACAATGAGCCCCTTGCTATTCTCAAGACCAGGCAATGCCGATAGGTTATACGGATTGGCAAACAAAGCAAAAATTGCATTACTTAACGACATATCCTTAATAAACATCTTTAAGTCGTTACTTAAAATCATCCCGTTTCCAGGCCTGATACGAGTATCATGAATGCCAATAATTACCTGATCAAAAACATTAATATATCTCAAAACCTTCGCAATAGCCGTAGCATTGGCGTTCCTATCCAGTGTATAGAATACTGAATTTTTATAGTAAGCACCTAAATCACGTTGAAACGCTGTAACTCCAGGTGTACCTAAACTGATGATTACCGTTCTTCTATCCCTAGACAATTGACTAATGTTTACCTTGCCCCTTAACCGGGTCATAGAGGCATCAGCCAGCTTTTGCAAAAGCACCTGACTTCCTGATCTGTTTACATCAGCGACCACATTCCTTTCATTTATAGAATCGCGAACATCTAAGCCCACCCAATATTTAGCCGTAAGAATCTTTTTAACACTTTCGTCAATTCTGTCCATGCTAATTCGGTCTTGTCTAACCGCTTTACGAACCAGTTTTATTGCTCTGTCGCTATTTTCGGAAAGCTCCAGAATGTCGTTGCCTGCAATTACACCCATTACATCAGCTTCTCCGTCCTTAAAATATTTAACCACCCCTTTCATACCCATAGCATCAGAAATAATCAGCCCTTTAAAACCCAATTCCTGCTTTAAAATACCAGTAACAATGGGCTTCGATAAAGTTGAAGGCATATTTGGTGTGTTATCTAATGCCGGAATATTCATGTGTGCAATCATTACACCTGCAGCACCCTGGCGGATCAATTCTCTAAACGGATAAATCTCCAAACTATCCAAACGTGCTTTAGAAAACTTAAGTTGAGGAAGATCATAATGAGAATCTACATCGGTATCGCCATGTCCGGGAAAATGTTTAATACTAACCAATACCCCCCCATCCTGCATTCCCCTCATATACTCACCAGCCTTTGTGGCCACGTTGTATTTATTTTCTCCAAAAGAACGATAGTTTATAACCGGATTTTTAGGGTTGTTATTCACATCAACATCAGGCGCAAGATTCATGTGCATGCCAATACGTTTATAATCTTTAGCCACTTCCAATCCCATTTTATAAAGCAGCTCTTTATCCTGGATAGCTCCTAAAGCCATTTGGTAAGGATAAGAGACCGTACTATCCAAACGCATCCCCAAGCCCCACTCTCCATCAGAAGTAATCAATAAGGGTACCCTTGATAAAGACTGGTACTGATTTGTTAAAATGGCTTGTCGGCCAGGTCCTCCCTGAAAAAACACCAATCCACCAACCTGTTCCTTCTTAATTACATTGGCAATAGAGTCTTCATAAGCCTTCCCCAAATTGGTATGCGCTCTTACAAAGAACATCTGGGCAATTTTCTGACGCCTATTCAATTTATTGAATACCGAATCAACCCAGTGATTCTTCTCTGTTAAAGTTTGTAGGTAAGATTTTTTTTGTGCCTTTGTTGACGACACTGAGATACATAAAAGGAAGGTAGCAATAAGCAGATGTTTAACGTTCATTACGGCAGTGGATTGTTTAAATTTCAAAGTTATAAAAAAAAGCACCCTATTCAGGATGCTTTTTAAGGTTAAATAGGAATATTATCCTCACACACAATTAGGGATTAATTTCTTTCCTGCTCTCGTTGGTTATCTTTTTGAAGTATGATAGGAAGGTAGGTGTTCTTTTCTTAACCTTTTAAAGGTACGTGCAATTTTTGATTATTCCTGCAAAGACCTCAACTAGTTTCACTTACACTTCAAAACTGCCCTACTTAAAAGGTATAACCTAATGATAATGCAAATCCTTTATTCTTAATCTTATCCTGATCAAAATCATCCTTAAGTGCCTTTTGGAAATCCATCATATATCGTGCGTTCACATTGATATTTGGTGTGATACTATATCCAAGACCAACAGCCCCGCCTGCCAAAGACTTACTAAAATTCTCTGTGTCTGTCGATTCTCCTTCAGTGTCATTATTAAATGCACCTGTTGATTTTTGTGAAAGAAGGAATGATACCTGCGGACCCGCAAAGACAGTTAACTCTGGAGTAGCCTTATATCCTATCAGTACAGGAATATCTATATAAGATACCTTGGTATCAAGATCCGCAGAACTTTCACTTAATTTCGCTCCCTTTTGAATGAACATCGCTTCTGGCAAGAAGGCAAACCGTCCACCCATAGGTAAATCGGCATAAATACCTGCCTGAAATCCAACCCTTGAGTCTGTTGAATAATCCTGACCAAGTGCCTGAATTTTTCCCATGTTCATCAAGTTGGCACCGGCTCTGATACCGAAGCTCATTTTGTCATTAGCAGCCGACTGTGAAGTCTGTGCATTTGCCTTAAATGCTAAACTGCTTACTGTTAATCCTAGTCCTATAATGAATAATTTTTTCATAATTTTCTATTTAAAATTCACATGGTATATTGTAATAACCATGCCAAAGACACCAAAATCAACAGTTTGAAGGAAAGCAAACAAACACACAAACAGCTTATTTACTGGCAATTACAAACAAAACGAAACACTAAGTATAGCCTAACAATCCAAGGATCTGTAAGTGTATCGGATTTGATACACTCTATTGAAATTACCATTAAACAAATGAGCCAGATCATTTGATGATCTGGCTCTTAATTAAAAATTGAGTAGCTAATTATCCAACCGAAACAATTAGAATTTCAATCCTAATCCTACAGAGAACACCTGGTTCTTATATTCAGGAGTTTCTTTTGATCCATTCTCGTTGTTCTTTTGGAAATCCAAAGCGTAACGGCCATGAAGGTCTATCTTATCTGTTACATCGTATCTGAATCCAATTACACCACCAAGCAGACTTTTCTTAAATCTATCTGATTTATCTTCAATGATTGTTTCTTCAGCAGTTCCAAATCCATTTTCAAATTTGTTATTAGTTGAAGTAAGGAAAGATACCTGCGGACCAACAACTAAATTCAATCCTGAACCACCAACATTAATACTCGCTAAAATTGGAATATCAATAAAATGAGTAGTTTGCGTAAAATCACCAAAAGCAGTTTCTGCTTTATACCCTTTTGTAGAATACAATAACTCCGGAGTAAATGCCAATCCCTTAATCAGATTGATATCCAAAGTAATCCCCGCATTGAAACCAGGATTAACTTTTGTTTTAAAATCATTATTACCGTCACCTTTAATAATGTTCGGTAAGTTTAAGCCTCCCTTAACACCCAATCTGATCGGGCTCTGTGCATTTGCTGCACCGGCTACAAATAGGCCTATGGCCAAAACAATTAATTTTTTCATTTTGTGTAGTTTTTTCAGATTCATCAGAAAGAAATGTGCCAATTTTAAAAACAACGTCATTATATCGCCTTTAAACACTGGTTACCACCCATTTAAAACTTGTTACAACATCAATTTTTGCTACTAAAGATTATCTTCCTATAAACGAGCTCCTTATTAAATTGTATCTAATTTGATACAAACAATTAAATGCAGACCTTCCCAAAACAATAGCGCATAAAAACAAAATAATTTCACATTACTTGCTTTTACTTTCGATAATGATTTCTTATACTTACGTTTTATTACACATTATTCCAAATATAAAGTATGAGCAAGTATATTCTATCCTTTGATCAGGGAACTACAAGTTCGAGAGCAATCGTTTTTGATAAAAAAGGGAGCATTATTTCAATTGCACAAAGAGAGTTTAAGCAAATATATCCTCAACCAGGATGGGTAGAGCATAATGCTACCGAAATTTGGTCTAGCCAGGTTGCTGTAGCAACAGAGGCTATCATAAAAGCCAGTATTACACCTAACGACATCGCTGCCATAGGCATTACCAATCAGCGAGAAACAACGGTATTATGGGACAGAAAAACCGGAGAACCATTACACAACGCCATTGTATGGCAAGACAGACGTACATCTGCCTACTGTGATGAATTAAAAACGCAGGGGCTGGCCAAAAGCGTACAGGAAAAAACAGGGCTTATTATAGATGCTTATTTCTCGGCCACAAAAATCAGATGGATACTGGAAAATGTTCCCGGAGCAAGAGAAAAAGCCGAGGCCGGAGACATCGCCTTTGGAACTATAGATTCATGGCTGATATGGAAACTGACTGATGGCAGGGTTCATGTTACCGATGTGACCAATGCATCAAGGACAATGATTTATAACATCCACACTCTTGACTGGGATCAGGAATTGCTTGACCTTTTTAATATCCCACGCAACATCCTTCCTGAAGTAAAATCATCAAGCGAAGTTTATGGAGAAACCACAGGCAATGTACTTGCAGCTAAAATACCTATTGCAGGGATCGCTGGTGACCAACAAGCCGCTCTTTTTGGTCAAATGTGTACAGAAGTTGGCATGGTTAAAAACACTTATGGAACCGGATGCTTTATGCTGATGAATATTGGAGATACGCCTATAGTATCGCAAAACAACCTGGTAACTACCATTGCCTGGAAAATAAACGGCAAAGTACAATACGCGTTAGAAGGAAGTATATTTATAGGAGGTGCAGTTGTACAATGGTTAAGGGACGGACTAGGTTTAATTGCCACATCTGCCGATGTAGAAGAACTGGCTTTAAGGGAAGCAGACACAGGTGGTGTATACCTTGTTCCGGCCTTCGCTGGTCTTGGGGCTCCACATTGGAATCAGGATGCCAGAGGTACTATTACCGGAATTACCAGAGGCACAAATGCATCTCACCTAGCCAGAGCAGCCATTGAAAGCATCGCTTTCCAAACAATGGAGGTTTTAAAGGCTATGGAAGCAGATTCAGGACTTAGAATTAAAGAGCTAAGAGTAGACGGAGGTGCAACTGCCAACGACATACTTATGCAATTTCAGGCTGACGTGCTTGAAACCACAGTAATCAGACCTCAGGTAACAGAGGTTACCGCCCTAGGAGCGGCATATCTGGCTGGCTTGGCTGTTGGCTACTGGAGCAGCATGGACGACATTAGTGGTCAGTGGAAAATAGATAAAAGCTTTAAAGCTGGAGAAGCGAAAAATATAGAAGAGCGTATTAAAGGGTGGAATAGGGCTGTAAAGGCTGCAAAAGCATACGCCGAAAATTAACCAAAATAATAACTTATTTAAATCTTATCTGTATGTCTGCATTTTCAGCCGAAATCCTCGGCACTATGTTTATGATTTTATTGGGCAACGGTGTTGTTGCCAATGTGGTTTTAACCGGAACTAAAGGAAACAATGGTGGCTGGATGGTAATCACCACAGCTTGGGCACTCGCCGTATTTGTAGGCGTTGTTATTGCCGGCCCATATAGTGGAGCTCACCTTAATCCAGCTGTAACAATTGGTTTGGCTATTGCAGGAAAGTTTAACTGGGCAGATGCCCCGTCCTATATTGCCGCTCAATTTATAGGCGCGATGCTGGGATCATTTTTGGTTTGGCTTTTATTTAAAGATTTCTATAAAGGAACCGAAGATAAAGGGGCAAAACAGGCTACCTTTTGCACCGCACCAGCTATACCAAATACCATCTCAAACCTGATTAGCGAAATAATAGGCACTTTTGTGCTAATTTTTGTGATATTTCATTTTACAGATGCGTCATTAGGCACCGATAAATCTCCAATTGGCCTGGGATCTGTTGGCGCCTTACCTGTAACCTTCCTGGTTTGGGTTATCGGACTATCTCTCGGTGGCACAACAGGATATGCCATTAATCCGGCACGGGACCTTGGCCCTCGAATTATGCACGCCATACTTCCAGTTGCGGGTAAAGGTGGAAATAACTGGAATTATGCCTGGATACCCGTAATAGGGCCTATTATAGGTTGTTCATTAGCCGCGTTGTTATATTTATGCATAAAAATTTAGTTTTGTGACCATAGAGGCACTGTTTAAATTGAGGTTAAAATATTACATTAAAGTAAATTTTTTTTGTGTTGACAAATTATAGATTTTTATACCTTTGTAATAGGGATAAGTCTATTCATTAGATAATAGCATACAGGTTGCCTTGAAGTTTGTATTGGCTATAATAATAACAGACGTACTAAACAAATATAAATTAACGCTCTATGGCCAAACACATACTATTATCGTATGAACCGGATCCAAGTACGGCTCATAATGCCGTTGGTATCATATATATATTAAAAATTCAACGTATAACCTGGTGGGGTTTAAGAAAACGTATCATCGAACACCATGCGCTAATCCCGTTTCATTCAGATTCTCAAAAATATTTTAATGCCTGGGATGCAGATATTGGCAAGGAGATCAAATAACTTAAACATAAAATAGCTTGGTTCACCACCGGGTTTTACTTGAGTGTAAAAGCCTAACTACTACTACTTTCCCGAATAATTCCTTTGATCTTATATTTCAGAAAACAAAAAGAGGGTGCAGTGTGTGAGACTGGCGGGGAATCTGGTTACCCACTGCAACATCTACAGGAACTTTTCAAAATTATCAGGGAAATTTATAAGAATAAGAAGCGAATGGATAAGGATCGGTAGATATTTGAGCCTGTTTTCTTTAGCCAAACAGTTTGCACAACCTAGAAATACTAATCTTGTCATATAGAAGTGCTATTTCCTGGAGTGCCTGGCGCCAGACTTTTTTCGGATCTCTATATTTAATTCACGTTCGGCGATCTCTACAAATTTTTTATATACAGCAAGTTGAAGTTCTGCTTCTTTGAGTTTCTTTTCAAGAACCTTATTTTCTTGCTTTAGTTCAGCCTCCAGTTCCTTGATATGCTGTTGTTGTTTATCGTTCATTGGTCTGCCTATACTTTTGTAAATTGGATAGACTAATTTACCATATTTTCTTAACCAATTTTGGATGCAGTGATTACCCCGGATATCATACTTACGCTGCAGCTGATCCTTGTTTAGACTCCCAAATTCATATTCGCTAACTACTAATTGTTTAAAGTTTTCACTGTAACGCCTGGGTGGACGTTGCTTTCTTTTAAAATTATCATTGACCATCTTTTTAAGATTTTGGTCAACCTTTTGCAGGACTCGACTATGCCTTAAAAAGCCTGCCATCATACGATTGCAGGCTTTTTGTTGGTTTTGATACCATATTTTCGGGGATCAAGGGAGTCCATTAGAGCACCTATCAGGAATTTTGAGATTAATTGGAGAGACTTATAAAGATGGGACTATTAAAGTGTAAGTAACTTTTCTGTATAATCGATCAAAAATAAAGGGAATTTAAGCATATAGCTTTACATATAAATCATATTTTTAAGGTTATATGCTTAAATTGTATTTCTTTTAATTATCTGCTATCAATGTTTAACTCTTTAAGATAAGTTATAACTAATTAAAAAGCAAACGATATTATCCAAATCGTTGACTTAGTTTTTAAATAAAAACAGACACCGGATTAGACAGATTGAGATAGGGAAATATGATTAATTTGGGGGTAGGCAGAAAAACAAAAACCCACTTAATGTTTATTTTAAGTGGGTTTTGTTGTTGTTTGCAACTAAAGCTGCGGAGAGTGAGAGATTCGAACTCTCGATACCCTTTTGAGGTATACACACTTTCCAGGCGTGCTCCTTCAACCACTCGGACAACTCTCCTTTTTTCAGGATTGCAAAAGTAGGATTTTTTTTCCTGTTACTGAATATTAATCAATAACAGTGATTTTTAACATATTTGTTTTGCCTTTCTGTTCCATTGGAATAGCAGCAGTGTTAATAATCACGTCTCCTTTTTTAACCATTTTGTATTCCTTAAGCAGGCTGTTTACGTCTTGAATGGTCTCATCAGTACTTTCAAATTTGTCGTAATAAAAACCTTGAACACCCCATAAAAGGCTCAAAGTATTTAATAGAGATCTGTTACTGGTGAAGATATAAGTTAAAGCCTTAGGTCTGTGGCTTGAAATTTCAAATGCAGTATATCCGCTCACAGTCATAGAAACAATACCAACTGCGTTTGTTTGCTTAGATAGGAAACAAGCAGTATCGCAAACTGCATCGCTTAAGAAGCTTTCAGATTTTGGTTTAAGGAATTTCTCAGGATGGAATGGATAGTTATTAGTTTCGATGTTCTGAATGATCTTCTGCATCGTCTCAATAACGATAAGCGGAAACTCACCTACTGAGGTCTCGCCACTTAGCATTACGGCATCAGCACCATCAAGAACAGAGTTCGCAACATCATTAACCTCTGCACGAGTTGGCCTAGGTGTAGTAATCATACTTTCCAGCATTTGGGTAGCAATAATTACCGGTTTCGAAGCAGCTCTACATTTTTGTACAATCATTTTTTGTAACAAGGGAACTTCTTCCATTGGCATTTCAACTCCCAGGTCACCACGGGCAACCATGATACCATCAGAAACAGCAATAATTTCATCAATATTAGCAATTGCCTCAGGTTTTTCGATTTTAGCGATTACACGAGCAGTTTTACCTCTTTGTTTGATGATGTCTTTTAATTCAATAATGTCTTCAGCATTACGAACAAACGAAAGCCCAATCCATTCTACATCGTTTTCGAGAACAAACTCAAGGTTTTTTCTGTCTTCAACTGTAAGAGAAGGAATAGAAACTTTTGTATTAGGTAAATTCACACCTTTTCTTGAGGTAAGAATACCACCGTGAACTATTTCGCAAAGAACTTCGTCTTTAAGGTTAGTTTCGATAACACGCATTTGCAGCTTACCATCATCTAAAAGGATGATTTCGCCAGCTTTTACATCTTTTGGAAAAGTATCGTAAGTGATGTAAATCCGTTCTTCATTTCCTATGCATTCTTGCGTAGTAATGATGGTACGGTTTCCATTAACTAAGTTAATACCACCATCCTTAACCATACCAATTCTAATTTTAGGCCCTTGTAAATCGGCAAGGATACCTACATTATAATTGTATTTTTCATTGATATTACGAATGGTATCCAATACTTCCTGATGATCTGCCTGAGAACCGTGAGAAAAATTTAAACGGCAAACGTCTAATCCGGCGTTAAACATACTGTATAAAACTTCCGGTTTAGCTGAAGCAGGGCCCAGGGTGGCCACAATTTTTGTTCTGGAATGAAATGGTTTCATTTAGTTACTTAAATTTATTATTGACGGGCAAATCGATGATTTTTCACATAAAAAACCCATGCCCGTCTGATTATTAATGTTATTTGTCTGATAATGTAAGTTCAAATATAGTGTATTTAATACACCTACAATATAAAATTTACATTATCAAATTTTCCCTCGACTTCAATTTGCGTGGATCTATCTGCGCAGCTACCTGAATATCAGGTAGTTTATTCAATCCATTGATTATAAAATTAAGATCTTCTTTGTCAATGTACTGATGAATAATCATAAAAAAATCTACTTTATTCATTTCAGGAATTAAAAACCCTTCGGCATTTCGGTTGTTAAGGATATAATATTCAATCTCACCTTGTTCAACGTAAAAATAATACTTTGAAAACGGTAATGGATCCTCATCAATATTAAAATAAACCTCATGATCCTCAACCTTTTCAAAATTAAAATTAAGGCTAGTATTTACTTTATGACAAAGCATATAATCCTTTAGCGATGCAGTAATGGCAATTAGTACAAAATCGAGGTCTAACGATAGTTTTAAATAAGTTTTGTTCAAAACGCAGTATATTTACGGGATTACGAAATTATAAAACTAATTTTACTTTAATGTTCGAAATAAAAACATTAAAATTGATAGAGAAATAAAAACATTTGAAATGTGTAAGAATTTATTTTTCTTTGCACTGAATTATTTAACCATTAAATTATAACATTATGTCTGATATTGCTTCAAGAGTTAAGGCTATTATCGTTGAAAAATTAGGTGTGGATGAAAGCGAAGTTACACCAGAGGCTTCTTTCACTAACGATTTAGGTGCGGATTCTTTAGATACAGTAGAACTTATTATGGAGTTTGAAAAAGAATTCAATGTAGCAATCCCTGATGATCAGGCTGAGACCATTGGTACAGTTGGTCAAGCAATTGCTTACTTAGAAAAAAACGTTAAGTAAAATACGGTCTCCGTATAATCCGTATAAATGGAAGTAAAAAGAGTAGTAGTTACAGGGTTGGGTGCGCTCACTCCTATTGGCAGTACCATCCCGGAATTCTGGGATGGCCTGTTAAATGGGGTGAGTGGCGCTGGCCCCATTACAGGTTTTGACACCTCAAAGTTCAAAACCAAATTTGCATGTGAGCTTAAAAACTTCAATCCAGAAGATTTTTTGGACAAAAAGGAAGCCCGCAAGCTAGATCCATTTGTTCAATATGCTTTAGTAGCCACAGATGAAGCGGTAAAGGATGGTAATTTCGATTTTTCACAAATCGATACCAACCGTGTTGGCGTGATTTGGGGCTCAGGCATTGGCGGCTTTAAAACATTTCAGGATGAAATGAAGAACTTCTTTTTGGGCGATGGTACACCACGCATGAATCCGTTCTTTATTCCGAAAGTAATAATTGACATTGTTCCGGGCCATATTTCTATAAAATATGGACTTAGGGGACCTAATTTTGCTACAGTTTCTGCATGTGCTTCATCTACAAATGCGATGATCGATGCGTACAATTATATTCGTTTGAATATGTGCGACATTGTGATTAGCGGTGGGTCTGAGGCAATCATTAACGAAGCAGGTATTGGTGGTTTTAATGCAATGCATGCTTTATCGACCAGAAATGATGATCCTCAAACAGCTTCAAGACCGTTTGATAAGGACCGAGATGGCTTTGTTGCCGGCGAAGGTGCAGGAACCATTATTTTGGAAGAACTGGAACATGCTAAGAAAAGAGGGGCTAAGATCTATGCCGAATTAGTTGGTGGTGGAATGAGCGCAGATGCTAACCATATTACAGCTCCACATCCGCAAGGATTAGGCGCAAAAATGGTAATGACAAACGCGCTTAAAGATGCCGGTTTAACTACTGCGGATATTGATTACATCAATGTTCATGGAACCTCAACTCCTTTGGGGGACATTTCTGAGACTAAAGCTATCGTTGATTTGTTTGGAGAGGATGCTTATAAATTAAACATCAGCTCTACAAAATCTATGACAGGACATTTATTAGGTGCTGCAGGTGCCATAGAAGCAATTGCATCTATCCTTGCAGTAAAAAATGATATAGTACCTCCTACTATTAATCATTTTACTGATGATCCTGCGTTTGATCCGAAATTAAATTTCACATTTAATGTGGCACAAAAGAGGCCTATTCGTGCTGCTTTAAGTAATACTTTTGGCTTCGGAGGTCACAATGCTTCAGTGATTTTTAAAAAATACGAAGAATAAAAAGCACTTTGTGGAGGCTATTGTTAGCCTCCTTTAATTTTGCAATAATTAATGCCATTATTTGACCTGTATAAGCTTTATCTATCATCTGATAAAGACTTTATAAAAAAGTTGAACAACATTTTAGGCTTTGTGCCTGGAAATACTGTTTTGTATAAAATGGCGTTCAGGCATAGGTCTGTGGCAAAAATCCTAAAAAACGGTAGTCGGAGCAGTAATGAACGTTTAGAATTTCTAGGCGATGCTATTCTAGGCTCTGTGATTGCCGAATTACTGTTTAAAAGCTATCCATATAAGGAAGAAGGCTTTTTAACAGAAATGCGTTCAAAAATTGTAAATCGTGCCAACCTTAATCAGCTTGCCAGAAAGATGGGCTTTGATCAATTGATCGTTTTTGATCAAAAAGCTGTAAATATCCAAACCAAACATCATTCTATGTTAGGAGATGCATTTGAAGCCCTTGTAGGCGCTGTGTATCTTGATAAAGGATATAATTTCACCAAAGATTTCCTACTTAAAAGAATAGTGAAACCGTACATCGATATTCACACACTGGAGCTTACTGAAACTAATTTTAAAAGTAAATTGATCGAATGGTGCCAGCGTCATGGAAAAGATATATCCTTTGACATGGTTCAAAATAGCGAAGGTGAAAGCACAAAATTATTTACGATACAGGCAGTTATTGAGGGTGAAAGCTTCGGGACGGGCAGGGATTACAATAAAAAGAATGCCGAAAAGCTTGCAGCAGAAAAGGCCTGTGAGGCGCTTTCTATTTAGAATTTTTTCTTATTTTTTTAACGTGTCTGTATATGATTTATAAGACTCTTTTATGTATTTGACAGCATCGTATTCTGTCCAATTTTTAGCTTTTTCGTATTCCGGCCTATAATCAAGCATGTATTTTTCCAGTGCTTCTCCTTTTAAATCGGTATTGTTCTGAATGATAACTTCATTAAAGAATCCATCTATTAAAGTCTGTTGCATCTCCGTTTCATAATAGCGCCCAAATCTTCTTGCATTTTTAGGGGTCCGGCCTAGCAATTCATAAACAGCGGTAAGCGGTTTAAAAAGAAATGACAAAAGTGGCGGCTTTCCTTGATAGAATGAGCCTTTATTTTTAAAATCCCTTTTTATATCGTTCAGTTCCTGTTTTTTTGTCTGTCCTGTAATGTTAACCTCTCTAAGCGTTCTACCCCTATCTAAGTAAACAATGAGGTCTTGACCTGCTGCCGGGACCACTACTTCGGCATCAGAATATTCAATTTTAATTACCAAAAGCGTATCGCCTGGTACCGCTCTGATCTGGAACAAACCAAAGTCGCTGCTTAAAACTGATAATCCTGTTCTTTTATTTATGATTTGTGCGGCAGCAACACGTGTAGAGGCTCCTTTTTCCATCACAGCTCCCTTAAGAATAAACTCCTGCTGAGCTGAAACAGAGGATATGGATGTCACAAAGAACAATAGGAATACTAAAATATTTAAATAACCAGGCCTTATCATCTAACGAATATTTTTTGTAAACTTAACCATTGTTTGCCAATGAACTAAGTTAAAAAAAGTTAAATGAGTTTGAAAAGGCAATAAATTATATCTTTGCACATGATAAAATCAATGACAGGGTATGGCCTGGCTTCTACTGATCACGAAAACATAAAGTTTGCAGTAGAGATAAAATCTTTAAACAGTAAGTTCCTGGAACTGAATTTAAAACTACCCAGAGCTTTCTCGGAAAAGGAATTATTGCTGCGCAATATCTGCAGTAAGGAAATTGAACGCGGAAAAGTAAGCGTTTCTATAAATATAGAACGCGGTGAAGAAAACTTAAAAGGTGCAACTATTAATGCTGCTCTATTGAGCAAATATTACAAGCAACTTGAAGAAATCAATATCCAGTTAGGGGCCAACTCTAATAATCTTTTACAGGCTGTTCTTAATTTTCCTGAGGTAATCAGTTATTCTGACGAAGATGTTAATGAAAATGACTGGGACATTTTAAACAATACGTTTATTAAGGCCCTTGAAAGTTTTAACCAGTTCAGACTTGCCGAGGGGGTTGTTTTAAAGACCGACCTTGAATTGAGGATTAAAAACATTCTTCAGTTATTTTCGGAGATTGAAGTTTTGGAACCGCTTAGGATTCCTCAGATCAGGAGCAGATTGAATCAGTTTCTTGAAGATAATGTAGGAAAGATAAACGTAGATCAGAACCGTTTAGAACAAGAATTAATCTATTATATTGATAAACTTGATATTACTGAAGAAAAGATTCGCCTAAAAAGTCATTGTGATTACTTTATTGAAACCTTAAAAAGCAAAGATGCCAATGGAAAAAAACTTGGCTTTATTTCTCAGGAAATAGGCAGAGAAATCAATACCATGGGTGCAAAAGCTAACGATGCGCAAATACAGCAGTTGGTTGTGGGTATGAAGGAAGAGCTCGAAAAAATTAAGGAACAACTATTAAATGTTTTGTAAGCCACTGGCTGAAAAACGACAACACAAAAATGAAACAAGGTAAACTTATCATATTTTCTGCACCATCTGGAGCCGGAAAAACAACAATTGTAAAACACTTACTTAAGAAATTTCCTTCACTTAGTTTTTCTATCTCTGCAACAACACGCCAGTTGCGTGGAGATGAAAAAAATGACAAGGATTATTACTTTATCTCTAAAGAAGATTTTCTGCACAAAGTTGCCCATCAGGAATTTGTAGAATTTGAAGAAGTTTATAACGGCACTTTTTATGGCACTTTAAGATCTGAAATTGAGCGCATCTGGAATGATGGCAAACACGTAATATTTGACATTGATGTAGAGGGGGGATTACGCTTAAAGCGTAAGTATGAGGAAGACGCACTAGCTATCTTTGTTCAACCGCCTTCTTTAGAAGTGCTAAAAGAACGTTTGAGCGGCCGGGGTACTGATAGTGCCGAAAAGCTACAGGAACGTTTTATAAAGGCTGAAAAAGAGCTTGGCTATGCAGATAAATTTGATGTTATCTTAAAAAACTACGAATTAGCTACAGCATGTGCTGAAGCTGAAAAACTTGTTGGAGATTTTATCAATAGCTAAATCATGAAAACAGGGTTATTCTTTGGTTCATTTAACCCCATACATACCGGACATCTGGTAATTGCTAATTATATGGCAAGTTTTACCGGGCTAAAGGAAGTTTGGTTAGTGGTTTCGCCTCACAACCCATTGAAGAATAAAAACGGTCTGACAAATATGTACGACCGACTGGAGATGGCCAAGCTAGCGGTCGAAAACTCAGAAAAAATTAGGGTTAGCGACATCGAATTTGGCCTTCCACAGCCTTCTTATACCATCGATACGTTGACTTATTTACAAGAAAAATACCCTGGGAAAGAATTTGTATTAATAATGGGAGCAGATAATTTGGCTTCCATTAAAAAATGGAAAAATTACGAGGTTCTTTTAAAGAATTATCAGATATATGTATATCCAAGACCCGGTATAGATATTGGTGAATGGGAAAATCACCCTTCAATTATTATTACTGAAACTCCACAGATGGATATTTCATCTACTTTTATTCGCAATGGGATTAAAGAGGGCAAAAATGTTCAGTATTTTACCCCCGACAATGTTCTTGCTTTTATAGAAAGCAAAAACATGTACCGTTAAACCTGACGGTACAGCAAAAAGATTGTGGGCTTTTTATGTAAATCTATTCGCTCTTTTCTCCACAATGCAACTGGCATTGTTTTAATGTACTCGTCATCTGACGTAATATTGCTGGCAACACTAAGTAATGTTTGAGGCTGGCAACTCTTTAATACATCTTCAAATAAATGATTATTCCTGAAAGGGGTCTCTATAAAAATCTGGGTTTGTTTATTTTTATCTGCTAATTGTTCCAGTTCCTTAATCTTCTTTCCCCTTTCTACTTTGTCAATAGGTAAATAGCCATGAAAAGTAAAGCTTTGTCCATTAAACCCAGAGGCCATTAATGCCAGTAAAATAGAACTTGGGCCAACAAGAGGAACTACTTTAATGCCCCTTTTATGTGCTTCTGCAACTATATCGGCTCCCGGATCTGCAACACCCGGACAACCGGCTTCGCTCATTAAACCAACGTCTTTCCCTGTCATTAGTTCCTTAAAATATGGAACAAAGGAGTCGTTGCGTTTATGTTTACCGTAATCATGAACTACAAGATCACTCTGAGGTACTTTTATTCCTGCTTCCTTCAAAAACTTACGCGCTGTTTTCTCATTTTCAACAATGTAGGTATTTATGGAATTGATGGTCTCTCCAAGAAAGCTTGTAAAAGATTTATGGGCTGCATTTTCTGCCAGAGGTACTGGAATAAGAAATAAGGTGCCTTTTGTCATAGATTATGTTTTGCTTACAAAAGAAGAAAATAATTTGCTGGAAAGCGCATTTGATGAATTAAATATTATAAGTAAAGGGTAATCTTCTATCTAAATATAGCCGCTTGCAAATTATTTTTCGTAATTTGTTTAAATGGAAGGCCGATTTTACATTGGCCTAAATAATACTTAAACCAATAAAATTACGTCATACCTCATAATCGTAATGTAATATTTCTTAAACAGATTAAACTTTTTAGATTATTTGGAACTCAAATTGATAGATAAAGATCGTTAGGTAAATTTAAACACACACACTATGAAAAACATCATCAAATTACCGGCTATTGTGCTGGGGCTTATGCTCCTCTTAACCGGGACCGCACAGCGGGTTGTGGCACAAGACGAGGATATCTCCTTGCAATCTTTTTACGACGAATTATCGCCTTATGGTACCTGGATTCAGGATTCTCAATATGGCTATGTTTGGCGACCAGATGTAGAACAAGCAGACTTCAGGCCATATTATTCAAATGGCCGATGGGCTATGACAGAATATGGTAACACATGGGTTTCTGATTACGACTGGGGATGGGCCCCTTTCCATTATGGAAGATGGGTTTATAACCGTTACTCCCAATGGGTGTGGATTCCCGATACTGTATGGGGTCCGGCATGGGTAAGCTGGAGAAGCGGCGGTGGCTACTATGGATGGGCACCAATGGGTCCTGGTATGAATATTAATGTCAACATCAATATTCCGGATCTTTGGTGGGTATTTGTTCCTCAAAGAAACATCTATTATAGCAATTTCCCCCGTTACTATTCACGTAGAAATGTAACTATCATTCACAATACAACTATCATCAACAATGTTTATTCAAGAAACAGCCGTAATTATTATACTGGTCCAAGGGCAGACGACATCAGACGCTCGACCAGACAGGCAGTTCCTGTTTATAACTTAGACAGAAGCAGCAGACCCGGCAGAAGTAGCATCAGTGGAAACAAAGTTGAGATCTACAGGCCAAGCGGCAGAAGTAGCAGAGAAACCAATGCCGGAAATGTAGCTCCAAGAAATCCTGTTCGTGGCGAAGGATATGCAAGTCCTAGAACTGACCGTAGTAGCACTGGCAGAAGTAACACTGATGGAAGGGTTTCTAATGGTAGGGTATCAAGAGATGGCAACCAGCCAACTGACAACAGAACAAATGATGGCACAAGAGCAAACAGCCGTCCTGAAAGAGTGCAGCAAGGAAATACTTCTCCATCTCAAAGGCCTGCTCGTGCTACAAGAGAAAATCAGGCTCAGCCGAGACAGGAGGTTCAACCTCAGCAACAAAGACAGGAGCAACAAAGACAAGAAAGGATTCAGTCGCAGCCTAGGGAACAAGCGCAACCTAGACAACAGCAGCCTCAACAAAGGCAAGAGCGGGTTCAACAGCCAAGGCAAGAAAGGGCTCAGCCACAGCCCAGACAACAGGCACAACCTAGGCAAGAACAAGCCAGGCCTCAACCTCAACCTCAAAGATCTGAAAGGATTGAGCAAAGCAGACCTTCCAGAGGATCTGAAAGCCGTGGAAATGGAGGCGGCGGAAGAGAAAATAATTCCTCTTCAAGATCATCCAGAAGCGGAAGAGGCTAGATAAAACTTATAAAGAAAAGCCGGCATAAATGTGCCGGCTTTTCCTTTTACACATTCCACACTTTTTTTTCCTTATCTTTGCAGCCTTTTATCAAGCACAACACGCTTAAACTCTTTATGATTAACCCGGAAATAGAAAAACGAAAAACATTTGCCATTATCAGTCACCCCGATGCAGGTAAAACTACATTAACAGAGAAATTTTTACTTTTTGGAGGGGCTATTAATACTGCCGGGGCAGTTAAACGGAATAAAGCAAATCAAAGCAATACCTCCGATTTCATGGAAATAGAAAAGCAACGTGGAATTTCAGTGGCTACTTCTGTAATGGGATTTGAGTATAGCAACAAGCGCATCAATATATTAGATACCCCTGGTCACAAAGACTTTGCTGAGGATACTTACCGCACCTTATCAGCCGTTGACAGTGTCATTCTGGTAGTGGATTGTGTAAAGGGTGTTGAAGAGCAAACTGAAAAGTTAATGGCTGTGTGCCGGATGCGTAATACTCCTGTGATCATCTTTATTAACAAGATGGACCGTGAGGGTAAGGATGCCTTTGATCTGCTTGATGAAATTGAGAATAAACTTAACATCAGCTTATGCCCTCTTTCCTGGCCTATTGGACAAGGACATACTTTTAAGGGGGTTTACAGCATATACAATAATCACCTGAATCTATTTGAACCAGATAAAACTAAGATTAGCGAGCCTGTTATTGAAGTAAGCGATCTGAATGATGAAAACCTGGGCAAGTTTTTAAAGCCAAAAGAGCTTGATGGCTTAAAAGGTGACTTAGAATTGGTAGATGGCGTTTATGGTAAGCTTGATAAAAGCATGTACACCGAAGGATTGCTTGCTCCGGTATTCTTTGGAAGTGCTATTAACAACTTTGGTATAAAAGAGCTTTTAGACACTTTTGTTCAGATTGCCCCAAGTCCTAGAAGCCGCGAAGCTGAACAGCGTGAAGTTCTGGTTAATGAAAAGAACTTTTCAGGCTTTGTTTTTAAGATCCATGCTAACCTGGATCCTAAACATCGTGACCGTATTGCCTTTTTAAGAATATGCTCTGGAAAATTTGAGCGTAATAAATTCTACTTCCATACCAGACAAGGTAAAAAACTAAAATTCTCTAACCCAATGGACTTTATGGCCAATGAGAAGAGCATTGTAGAGGAGGCGTGGCCAGGTGATGTTGTAGGTTTATACGATAGTGGTAATTTCAAAATTGGGGATACCCTTACAGAAGGAGAACAATTGCAATTTAAGGGCATTCCTAGCTTCTCTCCTGAAATATTTAAGGAAGTAGAGAATAGAGATCCCCTACGCACTAAACAGCTGGAAAAAGGCATACAACAGCTTACCGAAGAAGGCGTTGCTCAGCTATTTATACAACAGCCTGGAAATAGAAAAATAATAGGCGCTGTTGGAGAACTTCAATTTGAAGTTATTGCTTTCAGACTTGAGCATGAATATGGTGCTAAAGCGTATTTCAGAACCTTAAGCTATGGCAGATCAAACTGGGTAACATCTAAAGACAAGAAGAAATTAGAGGAGTTCCTAAAACGTAAGCAACAGCATATTGGTCAAGATAAAGATGGCAATCCTGTTTTCCTTGCAGATAATGAATTCATGATCAATATGACCATGAGGGATTATCCGGATATCGAATTTCACAAAACTTCGGAATTTAAATAGCTTTTATTTTAACTTTCCTAACGCAGCTTTAATTCTCGGCAACATATCTTTAATATCCTGCAAAGAGCATCCACCAACGGAAGCTCTAAACCAGGCCATTGATTCGTCGTTTCCAAAAGCTGAAAAAGGGACCAGCGCCGCCTGAGCTTCCTTAATTAAGTAGAAATTTACGTCTGCACTGTTTTTAATCAAGTCTCCGGATGGTGTTGTTTTACCTATATAATCGATTTTAAGCGTCAAATAAATCGCTCCCATAGGGATTACTGAATCTACGTTAAACCCTTCTGATTTTAATTGCTGAAAGCCATTATGAAGCTCATCCAAACTTATTTGAACTTGCTTTTTAAACGAGCCCAGGAAACCATCAACAAGATTGTTGTTTTTAAAGTACTTAGCTACCGCTACCTGCTCCGCCTTAGGTGCCCATGCGCCAATATGACCAAGCAATGCCTTCATTTTACTGATTATAACTTCCGGACCAAAGGCCCACCCTACCCTAACACCTGTGGCAGAAAGACATTTAGAAATTCCATCTATATAGATTACATATTCTTTTAGTTCCGGGCGTAAACTTACCGGATTAACATGTGTGCGGCCAAAGGTTAGTAAAGAGTAGATCTGGTCGTATAGGATATATAGGGGCTTCTCGTCTGCTCTTCTTGATTTGTTTTCTTCAATTACCACTTCACAGATCTCTTCCAGCTGCTCCTGAGTAAACATTGTACCTGTAGGATTTAATGGAGAACAAAGCGCAAGTAACGTTGCGCCCTTTAAATGTGGCCTTAATTGATCTGCAGTGGGCATAAAGTTATTCTCCACTGTAGTTACTACAGCTATGCCTTTTGCAGATGAAAGGTGACAATAATGATTATTATTCCATGATGGTGCAAGATAAATCACCTTATCACCTGGATCAATTAAAGCCAGGTAAGTGGCGTAAATCAATGGCCTGGAACCTCCTGCAATTAAAATATCCGACACAGCATAGTTCAATGAATACCTGTCCTTTAAAATATCAACTACCGTTTCCCGAAGTGGTAAAATGCCATCGGCAGGCGGATAATTGGTATGATTATGATGGTAAGCATCAATAATCTCATCTTTAAGTTCAGCAGGAATTGGAAAAATCGACGGATCAAAGTCTCCAATGGTCAGGTTTGCAATCTGCGCTCCTTTTCGCTTCATATCATTAACCTCGTTACCAATTTTAATGATTTCAGACCCTATAAGGGTGTTTGCTAATACTGATACATTCATTTCTTCTGCTTTATTTATAGTTAAGATAGCAATTGCTGAATTGCTTCTTTGGTTTTCTCAAATTTAAACTGAGACAGGATCTCGTCCATCATATCTTCAATATCACTATTGCATAGGTTGCCAATACTTCCCTCATGTGTATGGTGTATTTCAGTGCCAGGTGTAAATGTTCCGTTCTCTATTGACTCACCCACGATTTTATAAGCCTCTCTGAAAGGAGTCCCTTTTAATGCAAGTTCATTTACCACTTCTACACTAAACAAGTATGCATACTTTTTATCAGCCAATATGTTGTCTTTAACGGTGATGTTTTGCAACATGAAAGTAGTCATCTCCAAACACTCATTTAATGAGGTGATCGCAGGAAATAGATTTTCCTTTAATAATTGAAGGTCTCTGTGGTATCCCGAAGGAAGGTTGGTGATCATCATCGCAATTTCGTTTGGCAAAGCTTGTATCTTATTGCAGCGAGAGCGAATCAATTCAAACACATCAGGATTTTTCTTATGGGGCATGATACTGGATCCGGTGGTTAGTTCATCAGGGAAGCTAATGAAACCAAAGTTCTGGTTAATAAATAAGCAAACATCCATAGCCATTTTAGCTAATGATGCTGCTACAGATGACATGGCCTGTGCCAGAATGCGCTCTGTTTTCCCTCTACCCATTTGAGCGTATACTACATTATAATTTAGCCTTTCGAAGCCTAATAATTCAGTAGTCATTGTTCTGTTTAATGGGAAAGAGGAACCATATCCTGCTGCAGACCCTAAAGGGTTTTTATTGCAGATCTTCCATGCCGCAAGCATTAATTCCATATCATCAACCAAGCTCTCAGCATATGCGCCAAACCACAATCCAAAAGAAGACGGCATTGCTATCTGCAAGTGTGTATAGCCTGGTAAAAGTTTATCTTTATGCGTGTTGCTTAATTCCAGTAGCTGGCCAAATAAAACGGAAGTGTTGCCAACCATTTCTTCGATGCAGCTTCTAAAGAAAAGTTTAAGATCAACTAAGACCTGGTCATTACGAGATCTGCCACTATGGATCTTTTTTCCTGCATCTCCAATTCGTTGGGTAAGCAACCATTCTACCTGAGAATGCACATCTTCCACCGTATCATCAATCGTAAATTTACCGGTTTCAATATCGGCATAGATATTTTTAAGTTCTTTTTGAATGGCGTTAAGCTCATCTGCAGTAAGTAAGCCTATACTTTCAAGCATTTCAACATGTGCAAGGGAACCAAGCACATCAAAAGCAGCCATTTGCAAATCCAATTCCCTGTCTTTACCCACAGTAAAGGTTTCAATATCTTTATTTACGTTTACGTTTTTTTGCCAGATCTTCATTATAATCTATTCTAGACACCTGCATTCTCCAGGTAAGGTTTTGTTCAAAAATACAATTATTTGCCCTTTATTACCGGCTTAAGCATGTCAATATAAAGTTCAATCCCTTCGGCAATCTCGTTTACATAAACATATTCATCAGCCATATGAGAACGTGCCGAATCGCCAGGGCCAACCTTCAGGGATGGGATACTCAACAAAGCCTGATCAGAAGTTGTTGGAGAACCATAAGTAGTTCTTCCAAGAGCAATGCCCGACTGAACCAACGGATGTTCTTTATCTATTGATGATGGTTTTAACCTTATAGATCTTGGGGTCACCTCGCAATCCACATTGGTACGGATAATTTTTAACACCTCTTCATTGGTATAAGCATCAGTCACACGCACATCTACAGTAAAAGTACATGTGGCCGGAACAACATTATGCTGAGAGCCAGCATTGATAATGGTAACCGACATTTTTAACGGACCAAATACCTCAGAGATTTTAGAAAAGCGATAATTTCTGAACCATTCAATATCTTTAAGTGCTTTATAAATTGCATTGTCTCCCTCTTCACGTGCAGCATGTCCTGCTTTTCCCGTTGAAGTGCAGTCTAACACTAACAAACCACGTTCAGCAATTGCAAGGTTCATTTGTGTAGGCTCTCCTACTATCGCAAATTCCAGTTCACCTAAATCAGGAAGTACACATTCCAAACCGTTGTTGCCCGAAATTTCTTCTTCGGCCGTTGTTGCCAAACAAATGTTATAGCTCAATTCTTCCTGATTATAAAAGTACAGAAATGTTGCTATAAGCGATACCAGGCATCCTCCTGCATCATTACTTCCCAACCCGTATAATTTACCGTCTTCAACTGCGGCATCATAAGGATTGCGCGTATAGCCTGAATTTGGCTTTACGGTGTCATGATGAGAATTTAAAAGCAAGGTAGGTTTGCTCTTATCAAAGTGCTTATTGTAAGCCCAAATGTTATTAAGCTTCCGATAAGTCTTTATATCACGTTGCTGCAAAAATTGTTCAATCGCATCAGCTGTCTTATCTTCTTCTTTACTAAAAGACTGAATGCCTATTAGTTCTTTTAACAATTCTAAACTATCTTTTTGCAGTTGTTCTATCATAAGTAATTATTCTTTAGTGTATAAAGCCCCGGCTTTGATTGCCGATAACTTAATACCTTTAATTAAAGATGAGCTGAAGCCATTATGTTCCATCTCGTTTAATCCTGCTATTGTACATCCTTTGGGTGAAGTAACTTTATCGATTTCCTGTTCAGGATGTGACTGCATTTGCAATAGCAGATCTGCAGCACCTTTTGCCGTTTGAACAGCCATTTTTAATGCTTCATCTGCATGGAAGCCAATTTCTACTCCACCTTGTGAAGCTGCTCTTATTGCACGTAAGAAAAAGGCAATTCCACAAGCGCATAATGCAGTTGCAGAAGTCATTAGGTCCTCGTTAATTTTAACCACAGCCCCAACAGTTTCAAACATTCTAACCACTTCATCTACATTCTCTTTTGACGCATTATCTGTGGCTACACAAGTCATCGACTGACCTATAGCTATGGCTGTATTTGGCATTGCCCTAACAACCTGTACTGCATCTCCCAGTTTATTTCTGATATCAATACAGCTTACACCTGATGCAACAGAAATGAAAACCTGTTTCTTTGGATCAACAGCAGGGCGTATTTGTTCTAATAACTGATTCAGTTGCTGTGGCAAAACTGCCAGAACAATAATGTCTGCGGCTGCAACAACAGCAGCATTTTCGCCACTAACCATAAATCCCTGATCAGAAAATGCAGTTAAATTAGAAACATTGCGCCTTGTCAAAGTAATCTGACCTGGTTCTGCATAACTCGCCTTAACTAGCCCTTTGGCTAAAGAGACACCAATATTTCCGCTTCCTAAAATGGCAATGCTGCCTTTAAACTGGTTCATAATTATCTGATTAATCGGGTTCCGAAATTCTGTTGATCTATTTGTGGCAATTCATCTGCTTTGCCTATATATACTGCATTAACTCCGCTTTTTATGGCTTCAAAAGCATTATGTAATTTAGGGATCATTCCTCCCGAAACTACGCCTTCATTTTTCAGGGTTTCAAATTCACCCATTCTAATCACGGGCACTAAAGACTGGTCATCATCAATATCTCTCATTACTCCGCGCTTTTCGAAACAGTAAATTAAAGAGGTATCATAAAGCGACGACATGGCCACAGCAACCGCAGATGCAATTGTATCTGCATTCGTATTTAGCAATTGCGACGCGCCATCATGGGTTATCGCACACAATACCGGAACCAGGCCGGCCTTTAACAAACTGTCTAAAGTATCTGAGGAAACCGAAGTTTCATCAAGATCTCCAACAAAGCCATAGTCAATATCCTTTACAGGTCTTTTAACGGCCTGTATTATGTTTCCGTCTGCACCTGTTAAGCCAATAGCATTACTGCCTTTGGCCTGTAACTGAGCTACCATGTTTTTATTAATCAATCCGGCATAAACCATGGTAACTATCCGAAGCGTTTCTATATCAGTTATACGTCTTCCTTCTACCATTTTGGCTTCTACCCCTAATGAAACACCCAGTTCAGTTGCAATTTTACCACCGCCGTGAATTAAAATCTTATCCCCGGGAAGCGCTGTAAAATCAAGCAAAAACTGATGTAGTTTTTCTGAATTATCTATAACATTCCCGCCAATTTTAATTACACTGAGTTTCTTCATATGGTTACCAGATTATAATAATTTTTCTAACATTTGTTTCAATACTGCCTGTGCCGCCCATAAACGATTTCCTGCTTCGTGGATAACCAAAGAGTTAGGGCCATCCAATATTTCAGAGGATAGTTCAAGATCTCTGCGAACAGGCAGGCAATGCATCACTTTTGCATTATTTGTGCCTACTAGTTTCTCATTATTAAGCATCCATCCCTCCGGATAGGGAAGTACTTTTCCATACTCCTTAAAGCTAGACCAATTTTTAACATAAATATAATCTGCCCCTTTTAACGCTTCATCTAAGTTATGCGCAATGGTTGCACCAGGAGTAAAATCTTCGCTTAGTTCATATCCTTTTGGCTGAGCAATGGTAAAATCAAGCATTCCATCCGCTTGAGCCTTACACATCCATTCTGCAAATGAGTTAGGAACAGCCTGAGGCAAGGCCTTAATATGAGGTGCCCATGCTAGTACCACTTTTGGTTTAGCTGAGCCACTCCAGGTTTCTTTAATTGTAACGAGATCAGCCAAACTTTGTAAAGGATGGCGGGTAGCGCTTTCTAAACTGACTACAGGAACATTACAATATTTAATGAACTTATTAAAAAAGTCCTCATTATAATCTTCATCTCTGTTTATCAGCTTAGGAAAAGAACGCAAGCCTAAAATGTCGCAATATTGCCCCATTACGGCCGCAGCCTCACGAATGTGCTCAACAGTAGTTCCGTTCATTACCACACCATCTTGTGTTTCTAATGCCCAGCCCTCCTTATCCATATTCATCACCATCACATTCATACCAAGGTTTAGTGCAGCCTTTTGAGTACTCAAACGTGTTCGCAAACTTGGATTTAGAAAAACCAGACCAAGTGTCTTATTCTTTCCTAAATGCTGATGCGAATAAGGGTTTTCCTTTAGTGCCAATGCGTCTTTAACCAATTGGCCGATGTCTTGTACATCATTTACTGAGGTGAATTGGTTCATCCTTTTAAAGCAATTTTAAATTCTTTCAAAAATTGATCTGCTTGATCCTTAGTTAAATTTAATGCAGGCAAAAGTCTAATTACGTTAGGCTTAGCTTCACCTGTAAATATTTTATGTTTAAATAGAAGCTCTTTTTTTACATGTGAAAGGCTTTCAGGAAGGTCTATACCTATCATCAAGCCACGTCCACGTACTTCTTTTACTTCTTCCATTTTCTTTAATTCGGCGATCAGGTAGCTCCCTATTTTTTCGGCATTTTTCAACAAGTTATCTTGTTCAATAATCTCAAGAACAGCTAAAGCTGCCGCACAAGCAAGATGATTACCGCCAAAAGTAGTTCCTAGCATACCATGCCAAGGCTTAAATTTTGGTGCAATAGAAATTCCGGCTACAGGGAAACCATTGCCCATTCCTTTTGCCATCGTATAAACGTCTGCGTTAACACCGGCATAATCATGAGAATAGAACATTCCTGTTCTGCCATAGCCACACTGAACACTATCTGCTATGTAAACTGAATTATACTGATCACAAAGGAAACGGATCTTTTGTAAAAAGCTCACCGAAGCTTCTTTTATACCTCCAACACCTTGAATCCCTTCAATAATTACCGCTGCAACATCATTTCCAAATTCAGCAAATGCCTGCTCTAGGGCAGCTTCATCATTGTGAGGAAGAAAAACAATATTATCAGTTTCATTTACAGGCGCAATAATCTTAGGGTTATCAGTAGCCGAAACGGCTAAAGATGTTCTACCATGAAATGCGCCTTTAAAGGCAATTACTTTTTTTCTGCCATTGTAAAAAGAAGCTAATTTTAAGGCATTTTCATTGGCCTCTGCACCAGAGTTACATAAAAACAATTGATAGTCTGTTTTTCCTGAAACCTTCCCTAATTGTTCAGCTAACTGCACTTGTAAAGGAATCTTAACAGAATTGGAGTAGAAACCAACCTTATTAAGTTGGTCAGTTAAACGTTGCACATAGTGCGGATGGGTATGGCCTATTGAAATAACGGCATGCCCGCCATAAAGGTCCAGATATTCTTGTCCTTCGGCATCCCAAACGGTACTGCCTTGTGCTTTTACTATTTCTATATTATTTAATGGATATACGTCGAATAAGTTCATTTTTTTAGATTTTTTGGGTTGTATCAAACTAGACTCTTTTGTGTATTAGGCTTCGTCATCTCCCCTATCGTCAAGATGACGGGTGAAACTGCACCGGCGTTTAAGATGCCAGTTTTAAAATGCAGTTGCTTTTAGCCGGAGTCCTGTCCCTTCTTCTAATCCAAATATCAAATTCATATTTTGCACCGCCTGACCACTTGCTCCTTTTAGCAAATTATCTATTATACTTACAATAAAGAGTTTATTGCCATGTTTTTCTACATGCACCAGCCCTTTATTTGTATTTACCACCTGTTTTAAATCAATATTTCTTTTACTTACATGAGTAAAAGGATGTGACGCATAAAAATCTTCATAGATGCGCTGTGCCTCCTCTGCTGTCAAATCACTTTCAAGATACATTGCTGCCAAAATACCTCTTGTAAAATCACCGCGTTGCGGAATAAAGTTTAAACCTTCATTAAAGCCCGGCTCAAGCTGCTTTAAACTTTCTCCTATCTCATTAAGATGTTGATGTTCAAAAGCTTTGTATACTGACAGGTTGTTATTACGCCAGCTAAAATGAGAGGTTGAAGCCAAGCTTTGTCCGGCTCCGGTGGATCCTGTTGTTGCGTTGATATGTACTTCGCTTTTCAACAAACCTTTTGATGCCAAAGGCAGTAGTCCCAACTGAATACAAGTTGCAAAACAACCCGGATTAGCAATATAGCTTGCCTTCTGTATAGCTTCACGATTTAATTCCGGCAAGCCATATACCCATTTATTTCCTGCATTAACTTTTAGTCTGAAATCCTGACTCAAGTCAATTATCTTAATGCTGCTATCAATAACGTTTGCCGCTAAAAATTTCTTCGCATCACCATGTCCTACACAAAGAAACAAAACGTCAATATCCGTCGATAATTCATCTGTAAAACGCAAGTCAGTATCGCCAAATAAATCTGTATGCACATCCGAAATAAGGTTCCCGGCATTACTGTTACTATTTACAAATACAATATCTACAAATGGGTGGTTCACAAGAACACGAAGCATCTCGCCACCTGTATACCCTGCTCCGCCAACTATACCTGCTCTAATCTTCATGACTGTTCACTTTATGCCAGATCATTACCTGGTTACCAAAAATCTTTGAGAAACCTTTAACATCTTCGCCACTCCATGCGTTGTTCATTTCGCCATAGCTGCCGAATTTATTGCTCATCAAATCGTGTTCTGATTCAATTCCGATGATATTGAAACGGTAAGGTAACAACTCAACAAACACATTTCCGCTAACTGTTTTCTGTGTATCAATTAAAAAAGCCTCAATGTTTCGCATAATAGGGTCATGGAATTGACCTTCATGTAACCAGTTACCATAGAAAGACGACAGTTGCTCCTTCCATGAAAGCTGCCATTTTGTTAAAGTATGCTTTTCTAGCGTGTGGTGAGCTTTAATGATCACCATTGGAGCTGCAGCTTCAAAACCCACACGGCCTTTAATTCCTATAATTGTATCACCTACATGGATATCTCTGCCAATACCATAAGGCTGGGCTATTGCCTGTAATTTCTGAATTGCTCTAACCGGTTCAAAGGTTTCACCATCAATAGCTACCAATTCACCTTTAGTAAAAGTTAAAGTTAACTTGCGAGGTGTAGTTACCGAAACTTGAGTTGGCCATGCTTCTTCTGGCAACGTCTCGTTAGAGGTTAAAGTTTCCTTTCCTCCTACCGAAGTTCCCCATAAACCTTTATTGATAGAATATCTTGCTTTTTCAGCGCTATAATGAACACCATGATTGCTTAAATACTCTATTTCTGCTTCGCGTGATAGCTTTAAATCTCTGATAGGAGTAATGATCTCTACATTCGGGATGATGATATTAAAAATCATATCAAAACGAACCTGGTCATTACCTGCACCTGTACTTCCGTGAGCAACATAATCAGCACCTATTTTCTTAACATAATTTGCAATTGCAGTAGCCTGACTTACACGTTCCGCACTTACTGACAAAGGATAAGTTGCATTTTTTAATACATTCCCAAAAACCAAGTATTTAATACAGCTGTCGTAATAGTTTGTCGTTTCATCAACCACAGCATGAGAAGCTACACCTAAAGCATAAGCACGTTTTTCTATTTCCTCTAATTCTTCATCAGAAAAACCGCCAGTATTTACAATAACAGAATGCACTTCTAATCCGCGATCCTGGGCTAAATAAATACAGCAAAATGAGGTATCCAAACCTCCGCTAAACGCTAAAACAACTTTCTTCTTCATCTTTATAACAGCTATTTAAATAAAACGGTAAACATTAAAAACAGAGATTTTAAACCTCCTTTATTCTCGGGTTTTGAACTAAGCACCAATCGTTGTTTAATACGCATAAAACGCTCATAAAGCTTAGGCTTTTTGTGCAATTCTTCTGCGAATTTCTTAGCAACATCATGTTTTTGTTCCACAGGATCATATAACATTGCAGTACACATGCAATTTTTGCGTTCCTTCATTTTTAGAATTTCGAAGTTCACACAACTTTGACAGCCTTTCCAAAATTCTTCATCCTGAGTAAGCTCTGAATAAGTTACAGGCTCATAACCAAGATCCGAATTGATTTTCATCACAGCCAATCCTGTAGTTAAACCAAAAATCTTTGCTTTAGGATATTTTTGTCTCGAAAGCGCAAAAATCTTCTCTTTAATAGCATGAGCAAGTCCTGCTTTTCTGTATTTAGGACTAACTATTAAACCTGAATTGGCTACAAATTGTCCATGTGTCCAGGTTTCTATATAGCAAAACCCAGCCCATGAGCCATCCTTATGGAAAGCAATTACAGACTTCCCGTCTAAAATTTTATTTGCTACGTACTCCGGAGAGCGTTTAGCGATACCTGTACCTCGAGCTTTTGCCGATTCTGCCATTTCTTCGCAAATTTCTTCTGCAAAGACACGATGTTCAGGAAGTGCAACTTGCACTATAAAATCGTTTATATTCATTAATATGATAACGAAAAAAAATAAATGTTCTGATTAATTGTTTTTTGAGAGGCAATCCTCTGGGAAAATGCGTAGAAACATTACGCAGAGATTTACTCAAATCCGCGGCGTATAATTTTGCCGGTTAGTCGTTACAAAAAAAACGGGTCGCAAACGTTCAATAAACAAACTTCTGGAAGCAATATTTTTTGCTTCTACAATAGAAAGTTTATGGGTCGCGTGCTTAATCATTTTCTGTGTATAATAATTCTTTGAATGAGTTGAGGCGCAAAGGTTTAAATAAATATCGAGTTGTGCAATACGTTTTTAATTTTTTTACATTTTTATAATGAAAATCTGCACTTAATTTAACGTCCAAATCTGAAGAAATGAGACAGAATATTTGGCCTTCCCTCCATTATCTCAATAATCATATCCATTCCCATTACGGAAAAAGTAATCCCATTACCCCCAAAACCGAGCAAAAAGTGGCTTTTAGGGTATTTAGGGTGCATCCCTATATATGGCAAACCATCTTTGGTTTCCCCAAAAGTACCTGCCCAGCAAAAGTCCTCAATGAATGAACTATCCGGCAAGTATTTTTTTAACGTTTTTTCCAATCTCTCCTTTTTTCTGTTCAAAAGAAGATCTCTTCGAATTGCATTTTTAAAATTTTCATCTTCACCGCCAACCAGAAATCTTCCATCAGCCGTTGTTCGCATGTATAAATATGGAGAATCGGTATTCCAAAACAAGGTTTTTTCGTAAACCTCAGGATGCAAATCCTGTTTCTCACTAACCATTGCATAGGTACTTTTCAATTGCACAACCGTATCAGAAAGCATATTTTGAGTTTCATATCCTGTGCAATAAATAATATGCTTCGCAGATATTTCAGCTCCGGTATTTAGCTGAACCTTTACAACATCCTTTTCATATTTTACTTTTTTCAATTCAGTTTTATCAAACACCATTAATCCTCTCTTTGAATTATAGTGCAGCAAATCGTGGGTCAAACAAAAAGCATCCACACTACCCCCATCTGCAGAAAGAATCGCTCCTTCGGCAACAATACCATAAATAGCCTTTATTTCTTTTTTATCAAGCCAGCTCACATCAATACCCGCCATTTTGCGTGCTTCGTACTCCTGCTTTAGCCATTTGACATCTTTACTTTTCCCTGCAAAATAAAGGGATTCCTTTTTTTCAAATCCGCATGATGAATCGATCTCTTTCACCAGATTCTCCAGTTTATAAATAGAATCTCTGCAAGCAAGATAGCTGGCAATAGCACCATGCTCACCTATCAATTCCTTTAATTTATATAGTGGCACATCAATTTCATATTGAAGCATAGAGGTAGTTGCCGAAGTACTGCCATTTGCGACCTCTCTTTTATCAATCAATATCGTTTCATAACCCTTAGCTATGCAGGCATGCGCCATTAAAGCCCCGGTAATCCCTCCCCCAACAATCAGCACATCACAGTTCGCCTCTGTCCTTAAAGAGGGATAGGATTGCATTATTCCATTTTTTACCAGCCAAAACGGCTCATTTGAGCGAACATCCATAAGTTTCAATTAATCAAACTATAACAATCTTGTTTGATATGTGTTTTACGTTCACAAAATTTAAACTTTATGTAAGTTTAACCCTATATTGAATTTTCCTTTGGGGTCATCATGAAAAAGTATTTCTTAATATTATTTCTTTTTATTGCAGGGCCTGCACTATCGCAGGATATCCACCATGCCCGCAAAATGGTAAAGGAGCTTAGCTCAAAAGAGCTGTGGGGCAGGGGGTATACCAATAACGGAATGGAGAAGGCGGCAGATTTGATATGCTCAGCTTTTAAAGATTACGGGCTTAGCCCGATGAACGGAACGGATTTTAAGCAGGCATTCTCTTTTCCTGTAAATACCTTTCCAGGAAAAATGCAGGTTACCGTTAATGGCAAAAAACTTAGCCCAGGTAAAGATTTTATTGTAATGCCCCAAAGCATTGGGAAAACAGCCAAAGGAACGTTTGAACAAAAAGACAGCGTTACTTTTGCTGATACAAACCAGCAGGTAATTGCCATACTTAAGGATAAACTCACCTGGTCTGTTGCTTCTGAGCAAGGCGATTTCACTGGCATAGAAATAAAAAAAAATGCGATCAAAGGCCTTCCGCTTAACTTTCAAATCAACATTGAAAATTCGTTTATCCCTGAATTTAAAACGGCCAATATCTGTGGAGTAGTAAAAGGGACTACAAAACCGGATTCCATATTGGTTATAACTGCACATTACGATCATTTAGGTGGCATGGGCAACAAAATCTATTTCCCCGGGGCCAACGACAATGCCAGTGGGATTTCTTTTTTACTATCTCTGGCAAAATACTACGCCGCCAATCCACAACCTTACACAATAGCGTTTATTTGCTTTGCTGGAGAAGAGGCGGGATTACTTGGATCCAAATACTTTACTGATCATCCATTGCTTGCACTCCAAAAAATTAGGTTTCTAATTAATGTAGATATGGTAGGAACAGGAGACACAGGGATTACTGTAGTAAATGCAACCATCCACCAAAAGGAATTTTCATTATTAAATCAGCTCAACGATAAAAACAAATACCTTAAAAAAATCAATTCAAGAGGTAAGGCCGCCAACAGCGATCACTACTTTTTCACAGAGAAAGATGTTCCTGCCTTCTTTATTTACACCACCGGAGGCATTAATGCATACCATGATATTTACGATCGCTATAAAACCCTTCCATTAACAGAATATCGGGATTTATTTAAGCTCTTTGTCGACTTCAATGCGGCATTAATGAATAAATAACCCATGTTTTTCATTTTATTGGCTTTACTTTAAACCAAATTCCTTTAATTTCGTTTTATAATGAAAACAACAACTTATGTTTGACAAATTAATGGCAGCTCAGCAGAAGGCTGACGAAATAAAAAAAAGATTAGATACCATCTCTGTTTTTGGAGAAGTTGAAGGTGGTGCAATACGTGTTACTGCAACGGCAAACAAAGCGATCACAGCAGTTGAGATCAGCGAAGAATTTCATAAGCAGGCAGACAGAGAAGAACTTGAAGAATTACTATTAACAGCTATTAATAAAGCCTTAACACAAGCTGATCAGGTTAGTGCTACAGAAATGCAGGCAGCTACTAAAGATATGTTAGGTGGATTAGGCGGAATCTTTGGACAATAATGAAATACACATATTATGGCCAATCCTGCTTCCTGCTAGAAGCCGATGGCAAAAAGTTTCTTTTCGATCCTTTTATCACGCACAATCCACTTGCTAAACATATAGATACTAAAAGTATAACGGCTGATTATATCCTGGTAAGTCATGGTCATGGTGATCATGTTGCTGATCTTGTAGAAATTGCAAACCAAACCAATGCACTTGTTATTGCAATAGCAGAAGTTGCTGATTGGGCCGAAAAGCAAGGGATAAAAAATGTTCATGGAATGAACTTTGGAACGCAAAACTTTGATTTCGGCAAATTACGAATGGTATGGGCAACACATTCTGCGGCTCTTCCCGACGGGACCTGCGGTGGAAATCCAGCAGGTTACGTGCTGGAACTTGAAAATAAAACCATTTATTTTGCCGGAGATACTGCACTCACTATGGAAATGAAACTCCTTGCCGAGCTTTATAACCTAAATTATGCAATCCTGCCAATTGGAGGCAACTACACAATGGATGTTGATGATGCCATTATAGCTACAAAATATATTGATTGCGACACCGTAATTGGCGTGCACTACAATACCTTCCCTGTAATAGAAATTGATACGGAAGAAGCTTTAGCTAAATTTAAAAGAGAAAATAAAGTTCTGTTGTTGCCGGCAATTGGTGAAACCATTGAGCTTTAAAATAAAAAAAGCCTCGTTTTGATAACGAGGCTTTTTTATCGGCTTAAATTAATGCGCCGCTAACCAGTTATCACCCTCACCAATTTCCACTTCAATTGGAACGGATGTTTTAATCGCCGTTTTCATTCTATAGGAAATGATCTGTTTCATTGCTTCCACTTCAGATCTAAGCACATCAAAAACCAACTCATCATGCACCTGCATCGTCATTTTTGATTGAAGTTTTTGATCCTGAATATCCTTATGAATATTGATCATCGCTACCTTAATCATATCTGCCGCAGAGCCCTGTATTGGAGCATTTATGGCATTTCGCTCTGCAAAACCACGTACAGTCTGGTTGGCAGAGTTAATGTCTCTTAAATATCTTCTTCTGCCTAAAATGGTTTCCACAAATCCATTTTCTCTGGCAAAATTCATCGTGTCCGACATGTATTTTTTAATCCCCGGATATTGCTCAAAATACTGATCAATAATGGCGGCCGCCTCTTTGCGTGGAATGCCCAGATTTTGCGACAAGCCAAAAGCAGATTGGCCATAGATAATCCCAAAGTTTACGGCTTTTGCATTCCTTCTCTGAGTAGAATCAACCTCTTCAATTGAAATGCCATATACCTTTGCTGCTGTTGCAGTATGAATATCGATGCCCTTACTAAAGGCATCCAGCATATTTTCTTCTTTGCTGATCTCAGCAATAATACGGAGTTCTATCTGAGAATAATCCGCAGAAAGCAGCACATGATCAGCATCTCTTGCAATAAATGCTTTGCGCACCTCCCTTCCCCTTGCCGTACGGATTGGAATATTCTGTAGGTTCGGGTTATTAGAACTTAACCTTCCGGTTGCAGCAACTGCCTGATTATATGAAGTGTGAACGCGACCAGTTCTTGGATTAACTAACAATGGCAATGCATCAACATAAGTAGACTTTAATTTCTGCAGCTGTCTGAAATCTAAAATATCCTGAACGATATCACTTTTATGAGCAAGGGCCAATAACACATCCTCACCGGTCTGGTACTGACCTGTCTTTGTTTTTTTTGCTTTAGGATCTAACTGTAATTTATCGAAAAGAACCTCTCCCAGTTGCTTTGGCGAGGCCAGATTAAACTTAATACCACACTTATCATAAACATTCTGCTCAAACTTTCTGATGTCCAGTTCAAGCTCTTTAGAATAGTTAATCAGGGTGTCCATATCTATTCTAACCCCCTCTTTTTCAATATCAGCAAGCACATAGATCAAAGGATTTTCAACATCACTGGCAAGCTGCTCTGCATTAAGCTGTTTAAGCATTGGCTTAAACACATTGGCAAGCTGCAAGGTTATATCTGCATCTTCAGCGGCATAATCTACTACTTGCTCAACAGGCACATCACGCATATTCCCCTGCCCCTTTCCTTTGGCACCAATAAGTTTAGTTATTGAAATGGGCGAATAGCTCAAATAATTTTCGGCCAGCACATCCATATTATGTCGTGTATCCGGATCAATCAAATAATGCGCAAGCATGGTATCAAATAGCTTTCCTTTTACAGATACACCATACCATTTAAATACAAGCATATCATATTTAATATTCTGCCCTATTTTGGCTATATTTTCATTTTCAAGAACAGGCCTAAACTCGTCTACAATTACCTGAGCATCGGCTCTTTCGGCCGGTACAGGAATATAATATCCTTCCCCTGGTGTTATACTAAACGAGATTCCTACCAGATCTGCAAGATTGGCATCCGTTCCTGTTGTTTCTGTATCAAATGAGATGCTTTCCTGCTTTAAAAGCAATTCCACAAGCTCCTTACGCAGTTCCGGAGTATCTATTAATTTATAATCATGTTCCGTATTTTCAATAGTCTTAGCGGCGACGGCTTGTTCAAATACTTCCGAAATAACTATCGTAGTTTTAGTTTTGACCTCAACCTGATCTACCGCATTACCAAAAAGATCTATTTGTTGTGATCCGCCTGTTTTACCTTCGGTTACATTAAACCCATCACCAAAAACACGTTTACCAATTGTTCTGAACTCCAACTCCGCAAACAATGGCTCTAATAATTCTCTGCTAGGTTCTTCAAGCTCCAAGGCCTTTTCATCAAAGGGAACGGGAACATTAAGTATAATGGTGGCTAATTTTTTAGAGATCATCCCCTGTTCAGCGAAGGTCTCCACATTTTCACGCTGCTTTCCTTTAAGTTCATGTGAATTTGCAATAATGTTCTCTACCGAGCCATATTGTTTAATCAATAATTTCGCAGTTTTTTCTCCAATACCCGGGATTCCTGGAATATTATCAACGGCATCGCCCCATAAACCAAGAATATCTATTACCTGTTCAACATTTTCAATCTCCCATTTAGCCAGTACTTCTTTTACACCTAAAATCTCCATCTCATTCCCCATTCTGGCAGGTTTATAGATAAAGATGTTTTCAGACACCAACTGAGCAAAGTCTTTATCAGGCGTCATACAATACACCTGAAAACCGGCTTTCTCAGCCTCTTTTGCTAAAGTTCCAATAATATCATCTGCTTCAAATCCATCCTTTGTAATTACCGGAATATTAAAACCTTCTATCAGCTTAAAAATATAAGGAAGTGCAGCCGACAAGTCCTCTGGCATTGTTTCTCTGTGTGCCTTATAGGCTTCAAAATCGGTATGCCTTTCAGTAGGGGCTTCTGTATCAAATACAACCGCGATATGTGTTGGCTTTTCCTTTTTAAGTACTTCCAGTAAAGTATTTGTAAAGCCCATAACTGCCGAGGTGTTCACTCCTGTAGAAGTAAACCTTGGGTTTTTACTCAGTGCAAAATGAGCCCGGTAAATAAGCGCCATGCCATCAAGAAGGAAAAGTTTTTTCATTGTATCTGATTCGTTTAATGATCGTAAAAGTTACTACTTTCAACATATCTCAAAGTTAATAATAGAGATCGGATTAGATAACAAACACAAAAGAAATTCCGTTATTTGAATAATTATGAAAAGAGCACTTAAAACCTTCGCTTTATTAACAATGCTTTTGGCAATCGCATTGCGCTCATCAGCACAAGATGCAGTGGTTATTGCTTCTGGAGATTTTGTAAGAGGAACCATACAGGGCACCAATTTTTCGACAGTTATTCTTAAAAATGACGACGAAACCATTGTTCAGTATAAAGCCAGCGACATTAAAGAGTTTTTATGGAATGGCGAAACCTATGTTAGCAAGCCCATTGTAATCAAAAAGAAAATGGAGCATAGGTTTTTCAAAATTATAGAGCAGGGTGCTGTAAATTTATATGCAATTGGTGGTACTACAAGTATTGAACAACCTCAACCAAAAAGAGCACGAATCAGGCCATCTGTGGGCGTTGGAGCAGGAACTGGGGGTTTTGGAGGAGTAGGTGGCGGTGTGGGTATTTCATTTGGAGGGGGCAGAAGAAACGATGCTGAGCAAACTAAACGCAACCTTCCGACAGCCTATTTTATTGAAAAGTTCGGGACAGGACCAATGCAGGAAATACCTGCCGATGGCGGGAACTCATCTGGCAAAACGGAACTGATTAAAAGCATTTTGCTTCAAAAACTTACTAACGATGAGGATCTTGCTGAACGTATAAAAGCAACAGAGACTTTTGATGCTAAACTCATAAAAGCTTTTGTTGCAGCATATAACGACATGCAGAAAAAATAACCTGCAAATTACCGGCTTATGCAGCCTTCAACATGGTCATTTACCATACCGGTAGCCTGCATATGGGCATAACAGATTGTGGTTCCAAAAAATTTAAACCCTCTCTTCTTCATGTCCTTGCTAATCAAATCTGATATCTCAGTTCTTGGAGGTACATCTCCTAAAGACTTAACCCTATTTAGAATGGGTTTTTTATTTGGTAAAAAGCCCCACATATAGTCGGCGAATGACCCAAATTCCTTTTGTATCCCCATGAAAAGCTTTGCATTGATTATTGCTGCATTAACTTTCAATCTGTTTCTAATAATACCGGCATCATTCATTAGTCTTTCCACATCGGCATCTGTAAAGGCGGCAACTTTTGCTACATCAAAATTAGCAAAGGCTTGTCGGTACCCCTCTCTTCTTCTTAAAATAGTGATCCAGCTTAATCCAGCCTGCGCGCCTTCAAGAATTAGAAATTCGAATAATGTTTTATCATCATAAACCGGCTTTCCCCATTCTTCATCATGATATTTTACATACAAAGGATCGGTTCCACACCAACCACATCTAACTATTTCTGCCATTATTTAAAGACTAAGTTCATCCCAATATTCAACTGCCCGCCTGTAATGAGGAATTACAATAGATCCCCCAACCAGATTGGCGATCATAAATACTTCATTGATCTCCTCATTGGTTACTCCTTCATCGTAACATTTTTCCAGGTGGTATTTAATGCAATCATCACAACGCAAAACCATAGACGCCACAAGACCAAGCATCTCTTTAGTTTTTACATTTAATGCTCCCTCTGCATATGTGGTGGTATCTAAAGCAAAAAACCGCTTTATGTTTGTATTTGCGGTTTCCATTATCCTATCGTTCATTTTAGAACGATAGTCGTTAAACTCTTCTACTAATTGTCCCATTATATTAAAATTAATTCAGCGTGCCTTTGGTCAAAGTTTTTATTGTAACGCTACAATTCAACCAGGGGATCCCAGAAATGCTGTTTAAAATTCTGGATTTTATCATTTTTAACTATCACTCCTTCTTTCTCCAGCATTTCCTGCATCAGATCGGGCTCAGAGAAATGGAATTTACCCGTTAGTAACCCACTACTGTTAACCACCCGGTGAGCAGGTATTGTTGGATAGGCCAAATGTGCATTGCTCATTGCGTAGCCTACCATTCGGGCCGAACCGCCTGCGCCAAGACTTTTAGCTATGGCGCCATAAGAGGTTACCCTTCCTTTAGGTATTAACCTCACTAACTCAAAAACCTGGTCATAAAATGATTGTTCCATCTAATCAATTTATATTCAGTTCTAAATTAATCAAAAGAGAACTGGATGTAATTTATATTCTTATCATGTTTCAGATAAATCCTTTCGTAATGCGTTTTGATAGCTAAAACAGCATCTGCAAACTCCGATTTATACAATTGATCTGTGTTTTTATGACAAACCAACCCTAGCTCCTGAACTTTCTCGACAGTATAAAGATACAAACCGTCGTTGTCAGTTTTCAAGTTTATTTTACCTCCTGGTTTTAAAAAAGTTCTGTACTTATCCAAAAACCCTGGAAAGGTCAAGCGTTTTTTCTCACGACTATCCTGCGGTTGCGGATCAGGGAAAGTTATCCATATTTCGTCTACTTCATGTTCATCAAAGAACTCCACAATATCTTCAATCTGAATCCTTAAAAAAGCAAGATTTGTTATTCCTTCGTCCATACCAGTACGTGCACCGCGCCAAATCCTGTTTCCCTTAAGGTCAACCCCAATAAAATTTTTCTCAGGAAACATCTTTGCCAATCCAACAGAGTATTCACCCTTACCGCATGCAAGTTCTAAAACAACAGGATTGCTATTTTTAAAATGCCGAGACGCCCATTTACCTTTTAATTCTTTACCAGCATCAAGCTGATAAACATTAGGAAAGGTGTCTATTTCTGCAAATTTTCTTAACTTATCTTTACCCACTACTAAAATTATTTTTATGCAAACTTAAACAAATAGTTATTTCATACAATGACAGATTGTTTAAAGCTCTCGTCATCTCGACGATAGGAGGGACCAACTAAAGCGGGAGGAACTCCATACCTCCCCTAACGATGCCAACAGGATTTTGTACTTTTGTAATAATCATTAAAAGCAAATTGGAAAAGAACGCAAAAATATATGTAGCTGGTCACCGTGGTATGGTTGGCTCAGCAATTTATCGTAAACTGATCAAAGAAGGTTTCACAAACCTGATCACCAGAACTTCAAAAGAGTTAGACTTGCGCAATCAGCAAGCTGTAACCGATTTTTTTGAATCAGAAAAACCTGAGTATGTATTTCTGGCAGCTGCCAAAGTAGGCGGCATTATTGCCAACAATACTTACCGGGCAGATTTCCTTTACGAAAATCTTTGTATCCAAAATAACGTTATCCACCAATCCTATAAAACAGGTGTAAAGAAGCTGATGTTTTTAGGTTCAAGTTGCATTTACCCTAAACTTGCACCACAACCATTAAAAGAAAACTACCTGCTTACAGGATTACTAGAAGAAACCAACGAACCTTATGCTATTGCTAAAATAGCAGGTATAAAAATGGCCGATGCTTACCGCTCACAATATGGGTGCGATTTTATTTCGGTAATGCCGACCAATTTGTACGGGTATAACGACAACTATCATCCACAAAATTCACATGTGCTCCCTGCCTTAATTCGCAAATTTCACGAAGCAAAAATTAACGGTACACCAGAGGTTATCATCTGGGGATCCGGATCTCCAATGCGAGAATTTTTATTTGCGGATGATCTGGCCAATGCCTGTTATTTCCTAATGCAGGAATACGACGAACCTGGTTTTATAAATGTTGGAACCGGAAAAGACCTCACCATAAAAGACCTTGCACTATTAATTAAACGCATCGTTGGGTTCGATGGAGAACTAACCTTCGATAGCAGCAAACCAGACGGAACCCCTCGCAAATTAATGGATGTATCTAAATTACATTCACTCGGATGGAAGCATGAAATAGACCTTGAAGAAGGAATTAAACTAGCTTATCAGGATTTTTTAGCTAAGCATAGTTAAAATTGATATATTTGCTAAAGAGAATAAACTTTAGCTATATGACCTTAGTTCAACTAGAATACATCGTAGCGGTAGATACTTACAGAAGTTTTGTAGGCGCTGCCGAAAAGTGTTTTGTTACCCAGCCTACCCTCAGTATGCAGGTACAAAAGCTTGAAGAAATGCTAAATGTAAAAATCTTTGATCGAAGTAAACAACCGATAATTCCAACAGAAATAGGTGCACAGATTATTGAGCAGGCTCGCCTCGTTCTTCAGGAAAGCCACAAAATTAAAGAGATTATTAGTAGCCAGCAGCAAGATGTTGTTGGCGAACTTAAAGTAGGTATTATACCCACAGTAGCCCCTTATCTGTTACCAAGAGTAATCGCTGCAATGATGGAAAAATATCCCGATCTAAAACTTCTGATATGGGAATACACTACTGAAGATATTATTCATCACTTAAAAACAGGAATACTGGATTGCGGAATATTGGCCACTCCACTTGGAGACAGCGCAGTAGAAGAAGCTCCATTGTATTACGAGAACTTTGTTACTTACATCAGCAAAAACAGCAAACTTTATAAAAAGAAAACGATAGATGCCGATGATCTGGAGGGTGAAAATATCTGGTTATTAAACGAGGGTCATTGTATGCGGTCGCAGGTTTTAAACATCTGCAGATCAACCAAGCAAAATCGTCTGCAAGGGCTTACCTATAATACAGGAAGTGTCGAAACGCTTATCCGCATGGTAGATATGAATAATGGCGCCACCCTGTTGCCGGAGCTTGCACTAGAAGAGTTAAGCAACAAACAACTAAGCAAGGTAAGATATTTTAAATCTCCTGAGCCTGTCCGTGAGATCAGCCTTGTTACCCATAAAAATTTCATAAAAAAAAGAATGCTTAATGCGTTGAGAGAAGAGATTTTGGCCGTTATACCAAAAACAATGCGCCATAAAAAGAAAAAGGACATTGTAGGGATATAATTTATATCCCTATTTCCCCAACATACACCTTTTATTTTTCTGCGTGAAGTCCGATTTTGTTTCCTTCTGTGTCAATAATAATTGCAATATATCCGGCGGGAATTAGTGTCTTAGGAGCAATAATTTTTCCTCCTGCCTGTTCAACTTTGCCAAGAACAGTTTGAATGCTTGGACTCGCGTTAATGTAAACTACTGTCCCGTTGCCAGATGGGCTGTTTCTCTCAGTTTTTGACAATACTCCCGTAACCCTTCCTGATGTTGCCTGAACAACATTAGGATCAAACGGAAAGAAAACGGCTTCGTCGTTCCCATCTGCTCTTTTAACCATTTCAATATCCAAAATGGTTTCATAAAAAGTCTTTGCCCTTTCAATATCTGCTACAGGGATTTCAAACCAAGTTAAAACATTGGTGTTTTTGTCAATTTTCTTAAGTAATTCCATGGTTTTTTTTTATAAAAGCCTATTTCTACAAAATTGAAAAATGAAACGGCTAATGACCTGTGACAATCGTCACAAAATCACGAAAGCGTTCTCCTTTTACGTATTCTGCTTAAGGTTTCCCTTGAAACACCAAGAAATGAAGCTAATTGAGAGAGTGAGACCCTTTGCAGGATTTCAGGATGTTTGGTTTCTATATATTCCAGCCGCTCCTGAGCCGAATAGATCTTAAATAGGTTTGAAAATTCTTCCTGTTTAGAGGCAAACAAGCGGATACAATTACGTCCCAAAGTTTCTATTTCAACTGATTGTTTTGCTGCTTGAAACAATTTATTCTTATCAAAAACAACAACTGTCAGCGGCTCACAAGCGATGATATTAAATTCGGACTTCAGCTCCTTGCCAAAACTGTTGATGTTTGTTGCGATGTCATTTTCAAAGAAAAATCCTGTGTTTTTTACAACTCCATCAATTTCGTAATAGCTTTTACAATAGCCATCATCTATGTAAAACAGTGAATTACAGATTTGTCCTTCTTCTAACAGGAACTCATTTTTCTTCAACTCTTTTTTGGTTAATGCAGGTTGAAGCAATTCCCAGCTTTTATCGGAAAACGCCGTTAGCGAATGAATATATTTTAATAAATTGTTCATTGTTCAAGTAACGCAAATCAAAAAAGGCCCCTATGATTCGCATCGGGGCCTTTTATATAATCTCCGTCTGACGGAAGTTTAAATAAATTATGCTTTTTTGAAACGTTCTGCAACAGCATCCCAGTTAACTACATTCCAGAAAGCGGCAATATAATCAGGACGTTTGTTTTGATATTTTAAGTAGTATGCGTGTTCCCAAACATCCATACCTAGAATTGGTGAACCTTTTACTTCAGCGATATCCATTAATGGATTATCTTGATTAGGAGTAGAAGAAACTACTAATTTTTTATCAGCACCAACGCTCAACCAAGCCCATCCTGAACCAAAACGGGTTGCACCTGCTTCAGCAAATTTAGTTTTGAAATCAGCGAAAGAGCCAAAAGCTGCATTGATTGCTTCAGCTAATTCACCCTTAGGCTCGCCACCTTTATTTGGGCCAATAACTTCCCAGAATAAAGAGTGGTTATAATGACCACCGCCATTGTTTCTAACAGCAGCAGGAAATTTAGAAATGTTTTTAACGATTTCTTCGATGCTTTGGCTAGCTTCTGGCTTGCCTTCTAAAGCTTTATTTAAGTTGGTAACGTAAGCTTGGTGATGTTTTCCATGGTGAATTTCCATAGTTTGTTTATCGATATGCGGTTCTAATGCATCTGTTGCGTATGGTAACGCAGGTAATTCAAAAGCCATATTATTTATGATTTAAGTTTAAAAAATATTTTCGAACAATCTTGGTTCAATTGTGTTTCAAAAGTTCAGGATTAAACACCAGAAACAACCAAAAAACAATTCAACTGAGCAAATATAACATTCGGAGGTTAAGTTTTGTTCAATTATTTGTCAATATTAACCCCTTTTATTTATAAAAAACCGTTTCATCAGATTCCCACACTGCAGGGCCAAAACATTTCCTTGTAGAATTGTTTTTGGATGCAATAAAGATGCTCCCTTGGTAGTAAATCCTCTTTTTGGTTCAGGGGCCCCGTAAACGATGCGACCGATCTGTGTCCAATAGCTTGCGCCTGCGCACATTACACAAGGCTCAACGGTTACATACAGGGTGCAATCTTTTAAATATTTACCACCAAGAGTTTGCGAAGCTGCTGTAAATGCTTGCATTTCGGCATGGGCAGTTACGTCATTTAGCTGTTCGGTTAAATTATGTCCGCGACCTACTATCCTGCCCTTACATACCACTATTGCTCCAATTGGGATCTCTTCTGCGTCAAATGCTTTTTGAGCCTCCTGAAGTGCTAAAAGCATATAATGCTCATCTTCTGCGGCCGGATTCTCGTCTTCTGAAAAATTATAATAACTCATTTAACACAATTTACTGCCGTTAGGTACTTTACCATTTAGGGCTGTTAATACAATATCTCCATTCTCGTCAGCAAAGCCTGTTACCAAAAACTCTGACATAAATTTCCCTATTTGTTTTTTAGGAAAATTAACTACTCCTACTATTTGTTTACCCACCAACTCTTCTTTGGTATAATGTGCTGTAATCTGCGCACTACTCATCCTGATTCCAAGCTCACCAAAATCTACCGTTACTTTATAAGCTGGCTTCCTCGCCTCCGGAAAATCAAAGACTTCAAGAATCGTTCCTGCCCGAAGTTCTACTTTTTCAAAATCATTCCAGGTTATTTCCTCCATGCGATAAAATTACAACTTCTCGGCAATACTGCCTATCATATCTCTGCTCTTCTGCATATATTTGTAACCTAAGAACCTTAACATACCAATTCCTACCCAATGATACCGCTTAAAGAGATATCCTATTTTGCCCTGGCTGCGTTGATCCTGGTGATCAGCCCCGGTCCAAATATGATCTATTTAATATCCCGTTCCATTACTCAGGGACAGCGATCGGGGTTAATTTCATTGGCAGGAATCATATCCGGCTTTCTCTTTCACATTGTTATGGTTTCTGCAGGCCTAACAGCGGTACTCTTTACCGTCCCTTTTGTATACACTACTATTAAAACACTGGGTGTACTATATCTGTCGTACCTGGCCTATCAGACAATTAAGCCAAACGGAAAAAGTCTTTTTGAAGTCAGAGAAGACCTGGCTAATGACAACCCAGTCAAATTGTTCAAGATCGGGGTACTAACCACCGTATTGAATCCTAAAGTTGCTGTATTCTATTTATCTTTTTTTCCTTACTTTATAAAGCAGGAATATGGCTCTGTATTCATACAAAGCCTGCAACTCGGCATTACCCAGGTAAGCATCAGCTTTACGATTAACTTTATCATCGTACTAACTGCCTCAAAAGTAGCGCTGTTCTTTTCAAAAAGCCCGGGCTGGGTAAGAATCCAGAAATGGTTTATGGCAAGTGTTTTGGCTTCGTTAGCCATAAAAATGGCATTAAGCAAAGAAAAGTAGTTGCTAGCCCCCCTTTTTTTTATCTTTGTACCATGATCGATGTAATACTCAAAAAAGGTAAAGAAAAAGCTGCCGTACTTCGCCACCCCTGGATTTTTTCTGGTGCGCTTGATAAAGTTAAAGGCAAGCCTTTAAATGGCGAGATCGTATCTGTATGGTCGGCAGAGAAAGAGTTTCTGGCTTATGCATATTACAACGACCAATCCAGAGTGGCATTGCGCCTGCTAGAATGGGATCAAAACACTGAAGTAAACAAAGCCTGGTATCAGCAAAAGCTTAAAAGTGCAATTGCATCACGCAAACATGTATTAAGTGAAAACACCAATACCTGCAGGCTTGTATTTAGCGAGGCTGATTTTTTACCCGGCTTAATTGTAGACAAATATGCGGATTTCCTTTCCTTGCAGATTTTAAGTGCGGGTATCGAAACCGTGAAAGATGATATCATCGATATTTTGAGGGAAGAGTTAAATCCTACCGGAATATTTGATAAAAGTGACGCCGGAGCGCGTAAACACGAAAACCTGGAAGCCACCCAAGGGTTGTTATGGGGAGAGGCTCCACCTGAATTTATTGAAGTAAAAGAGAACGGAGTTGTTTACCACATCAATATTGCAGATGGACAAAAATCAGGCTTCTATTGTGATCAACGAGACAACAGATTAATTCTTGCGGAATATACTAAGGACAAAACGGTATTAGATTGTTTCTGTTACAGTGGTGGTTTTTCATTAAACAGCTTAAAACAAGGTGCATCTCATGTAACCAGTGTAGACAGCTCTGCGCTTGCCATAGAAACCCTCCAGCACAATCTTACGCTTAACGGACTTTCGCAGGATAAACAAACCAGCATCCAATCTGACGTAAACAAACAACTGCGTGCATTTAAAGAGGATGGTAAGAAATTTGATGTTTTAGTCCTTGATCCACCAAAATATGCACCATCACGTTCTGCATTAGACAGAGCTGCACGTGCCTATAAAGACTTAAACAGACTTGGTATGCTTCTGCTTGAAAGGGGTGGTATTCTTGCTACTTTCTCTTGCTCTGGTGCGGTAGATCTTGAAACTTTTAAACAGATTATCGCATGGGCGGCATTAGATGCAGGTAAGGAAGTTCAAATCATTAAGCAGTTTAGTCAACCCGAAGATCATCCCGTTCGCATTTCTTTTCCAGAAGGGGAGTATTTAAAAGGCTTGCTTTTAAGGGTATTGTAAATACCAATTGCAGTTATCCGTTTCCCGTCCCCTTTGGTTAACCAAAGGAGATGATGACGACCGCATTAAAAGCGCTGCCTTAATCTTCCGGCAGCTTATCATATTCCCCTTTTAGCGCATAGTAGCCAAAAACAACAAGGCCTGCGCTTATGGGGATAAAAATAAACAGGATAATACCCCACTGTAAAGCTGTGTTTGTTTTTGCCACTCCTTCTGGGGCAAGGCCTACTTTTTCAATAGCCTGTATAAACATAAATATGATAGATGCAGGACCTAGTAAGATCCAGAATATTCCTAATGCTTTTTTTAATCCGTTCATCGTAATTTCTCTTTTAATTGATTAATGATCTGCCTCGCCATGGTCCGGCTTTTTATTCGATAAATAAATCGCGCCTATAACAAAACTTAATGCGGCTATTCCAATAGGATACCACAAGCCAGATAATGGCGTAGAACCTGAGAAACTAGCGATAAGCGTTGCAATAAAAGGCACCAAGCCTCCAAATACGCCATTACCCACATGGTAGGGTAGCGACATAGAGGTATATCTTATTTTGGTTGGGAATAACTCTACTAAAAATGCGGCAATAGGGCCATATACCATCGTTACCAGCAAAATCTGAAAGAAAATAAGGAACACAAATTTCCAAAAAATAGGAGTAGAAAGCTTTTTATCCTTAAAAGCATCCGGCGAAATACTTACAGGTTTGCCTAAATCAGCATATTTGGTATGTGCCTGTATCTTTGTAAACGACGCTCCGCTTAATAAAATAACCTGAGATGTAGTGGTAATTAAACTATCTGAAGTATTCTCTATCAAGGTTTTTGTAACGACAGGATTGGAAACTTCTTTAATATCTTTCTGCTCTATCTTGGTTACATCGGTATCATCTAGAAAGATCTGATATATTGGCCGGTAAAAAATAATCCCCAGCAACATCCCTGCCAGCATAATCCACTTACGGCCCACCTTATCGCTCCATGAACCGAATATTACAAAGAAAGGCGTTGCAAAGGCTATACCCCACAAAAGAATGTATCTGGAGTCGTTAAAATCGACCTTACACGTATTTTCAATAAACGATTGCGCATAAAACTGACCAGTGTACCAAATAACCCCTTGCCCCATGGTTGCACCAAAAAGAGCCAGCAGCACCATTTTAAAGTTTGCTTTATGACTGAAGCTTTCTTTCAATGGATTCTTAGAGATATTGCCTTCTGTTTTTAATTTAGTAAACATTGGCGACTCATGCATTTTCATTCTGATGTAAATGGAAACGCCCACCAGCAAAATGGATAACAGGAAGGGAACCCTCCAACCCCAGGCAGCAAAATCTTCGGCACCCAGCAGGTTTTTAGTTAATACAATTATCCCTAATGAAAGGAATAATCCTCCGGTTGCTGTAGTTTGAATCCAGCTGGTAAAAAAACCACGTTTATTTGCAGGGGCATGTTCAGCTACATAAGTGGCTGCTCCACCATATTCACCCCCCAGAGCAAGGCCTTGTATCAATCGTAAAATCAACACCAAAATTGGCGCAGCATAACCAATACTGGAATAGGATGGGATAAGCCCAATAAGAAAGGTTGATCCACCCATGAGAACCAGGGTTAACAGAAAAGTATATTTTCGCCCAATAAGATCGCCCAAACGACCAAACACCAAAGCACCAAAAGGGCGCACAATAAACCCTGCAGCAAATATTGCAAGGGTATTTATTAATGCTGAAGCTCCGGCATCTGCAGGAAAAAGTTGTGATCCGATAATGGTGGCCAGACTACCGAAAATGTAGAAATCATACCATTCGATTAGTGTACCCAGGGACGACGCCCCGATTACTTTGAAAATGCTGTTCTTTTTTGGTTCTACGTTCATATTATAGTTTAGGATATTTGGCTTACCACTAAACTACAATTATTTATTAATTACCGACAAACATTTTAACTATAATGCCAAAGCTAACTATTCTTCCTCTCTGAAATAAACCTTATAGTAATTCATAGATTTATCATCGTCGAAACCTTTTTCTATCAGCTCTTTATCTCCGTGGATATAAATATGAAAGTTCTTATCCAGTTTAAGCACACTTTTAAAAACACGGGCCTGTTTCTTTACCGCAGCGCCTGAAATATCAAAACTATCTGGAATAGGTGCATCAAATTCTTCTTCGTAATTTTTCTTATAGTTTTTAAAGGCCTCAATCCCTTCTGAATTGCCAATAACTTCATTTGAGAACTCATCAATATCAAAGCTTTCTTTCTCTTTAAAATATTTCATAGACTTGTTTAACAAATCTATTTTATCGGCCTTAGAGATATCAAATTCCTGATCCAGTTTCTCGGTAACAAAGTTTTTGTAGACGCCCAATACATTGTTTGTCTGGTTGAAATTATCATTTCTGGTTTTCAATTTCAGAAACTCATCTTTCCAGTAAACAGCCTCTGCACTACGGTTGGTTTGGTCTATCACAGCTACTCTGTAGCCTTCTTCTTTATCGGTATTAAAGATAAGACAGCCTTTATCAAGCTTATTGATGTTAATTGCGTCTTGTTCGTAGCTTAGGCCAAATCCGCTATTCTCTGGATATACTTTTAAGTAAGTTTCTTTAGTTTCCGATTTAAAGATCCCAATGGCATCATGAAGCTCTCCTTCTATCTGCACATTTTCGAAATAAGCAAGGTAAAGCTCCCCCGATTTTATTTTCGGATGCCCTGATACATCGTACAGGTATTTAGCAAGTTCTTTACTATTTTCGTGAAAGGTTTCGCCCTTTTCAAATATTTCTGACGCAAAATGATACACTTCATTTAAGTTCAGATCTGAGTTGGGATGAAAGAAACGATAAATCTCGTTTACCTTTTCGTACGGACCAAGAAAATACTGCTGCAATAGGTTGCTCAACATATTGTCTTGTATTGCTACAGACTGCTCAGACAACACGTAAAATTCATCTTGCGATTTATTTCCAATTCTGTGTATGGAAAGCTCAGCAAGGGAGGCTTCAAAAAAAGAAATCATTAATGGTATTAGTTTTTAGTTTCCTCTTCGCGAGGGGTATTTCTCAACTCAATAGGTTTTTTCGCATTTTTCTTCATTTTCAAATTCAGCATCTCTACTAAAATTGAAAAAGCCATGGCGAAATAAATATATCCTTTAGGAATATGCTGATCCAGGCCTTCAGCTAACAGGGAAACGCCAATTAACAGCAGGAACGATAGCGCAAGCATTTTTACAGTAGGGTGGTTATTTACGAAATTACTGATCGCACTTGCCGAGAACATCATTATAATCACCGCAATAACAACCGCAGCAATCATTATTTCAACGTGTTCTGCCATCCCTACGGCAGTAATAACAGAGTCTAAAGAAAATACAATATCCAAAAGTAAGATTTGAATGATTACACCAGCAAAGGAGTGAACCTTCCCTTTTATTTCTTTTTCCTCTTCACTTTCCAGTTTATCATGTATTTCATGAGTACTCTTATAAATTAAAAAGAGCCCCCCTACAATAAGGATTAGATCACGACCGGATATCGAAAGTTTCTCTAACCATTCTGCATTAGAAACGCCTATTAAATTCCCAAGATTAAACAATTCGGATGTTAAAGTCATCACCCAGGTAAGTGATAATAATAAAAGAACCCGGGTAATCATTGCAAGAGCCAAGCCCAATTGTCTGCCTTTTTTTTGCTGATCAGCTGGTAATTTGCCCGACAGGATAGAAATAAAGATGATGTTATCTATGCCCAAGACGATCTCTAAAACGGTCAGGGTCAGTAGTGATATCCAAGCTTCCGGGCTGCTCAAAAATTCCATAGTTTTTAAATTATATTTTGAAGCTAAGATATAAAAAAAGCTTGCTGAATTATCAACAAGCTTTAGTAGTGTTTGGTTTATAATTTTATTTAAATGATACTGACCCGTAATCGGAATTGATCTTTACTCTGGCGCCACCTCCATTACCTATTTTACCGGTATAGTTTTTAGTTGTCGACCCTCTGTCTCCTCCATCAGTAATTCTGGCAGAAACCCTGTCTCCGTAATTAAAAGAAGCATAACTGGTATGAACATCAAAATCTGCGTTAAAGGAATTGTTAAAATTAATAGAGATGCCAAGATATCCTCCATCAACAGTCAGCGATTTACAACCATTGGTTACTTCATCAATGTTCAGTTTATTGTATTGCATATCAAACTTCCCATCGCCTCTTAAAGTTCCAATACTTGCGCTTGTATATTGGGCATTCAAATCCAGATTTCCCACAGATGAAATGCTGATATTGTTGTATTGCTGTCTGATTTTGGCATTTCCTTTAATGGTATTTACATTAACATTAGCATATTGAACATCAAGATCAAGGTTTTCTACAGAGCCAACCGTAAGACCAGAACCATATTGTTGCTTAATAATTGCGTTTCCTTTAATGTTAGCCACATTAACTCCGGTATATTGTGCGTCGATGTCAAGTGTAGTAGCCGAACCAATGGTTAATCCTGATCCATACTGCTGTTTAACAATGGCTTTGTTTACTGCCTGAACATTGGTTTTCCCGTACTGAACAGAAATGTAGTTATTGGTACTATTTAAATTCCGGGCCGTAAAATTACCGTATTGTACTTTTACATAAAGAGGCCCATTCAGGTCGCCCATATTTACATCACCGTAATTTTGCGACATTGTTAGCGCATTTGATGCAGGCATGTAAACAACATAATTAATCTTCACTTCTCTGCGCCACCTTCGGCCATTTCGACTCCCATTACCCCAATTGCCATTCTTTTGCTCCATCTTGGTTTTAAAAACAATCTGGTCTCCAGATTTTCCGGCTTCTATGGTAGTATTATCCAATAATTTCTGGGCTTCTGCATCATTGCTGCTGTAAGCTTTAATGTCAACATCTACTTTTACTTCTTTTCGGTCCCATACTTTAATCAGTATTGATCCATATTGGTTGCTCAGTACAATTTTATCAGAATTGTCGGCAGCAAAGGTTTTACTAAACGTTTTTGACCGCATTGGATCATCATCTCCGTCACTTGCGTTCTGTGTAAAACCGGCAGGTTCAACTAATTCTTCAATGTTAGTTTTCTGTGAAACGTTAACGGCCACTTCTCCATTTATTGCGCTTTCAATGTTTACAGATTGTGCATTGGTGATGCTTGATACAAGTATCAGGGCTGCAATGATTCCCGTTAAATTTTTCATATTTTATTTTCCCTTTTATACTGACTGACCTCGTTAATAATAGATAACTGCTGATTAATTACCTGTAGCTGGAGTTCAAGATTCTTTACCATCGCTCTCACAACTAACTTCTGATTAGGGCTGCTCTCCAGCTGTTTCTTTAAGTTCTCATAGTCGGCGCCCAGTTTCTGTAAATCGGCACTAAATTCACTATATAGCTTTGGGTTTTCCTGTGCGTAAACCATCAGGCTATCTTTTTTCTGTTCAATAAGGCTGGCAAATTTCAGCTCTTTCTGCGCATACCCCGGATTTACATCCGCTATGTCTACTCCTTTTTCCTTGTTACGATAAGTATATATAAAAGTAATTGTCATCACCACGATCAGGGATGCAGCTATACCGAACCACAACGGCACCCTCAAAGGCTTTTTTACTTTTTCTTTGTCTAATGCTGTTTCAATTTTAGCCCACAACTGATCTGATGGTGTTCCAACATCAAAAGACTTTTTATGTTCCCTGATATACTCTTCTAACTTTTTGCTCATTTTATGCTCCTCTCTTTTCTAATAAGCCGTTCAACTTCATTTTGGCTCTCATATACTGTGTACGTGATGTATTTTCTGATATTTTTAGGATATGTGATATTTCTTCATGGTCATATCCTTCAAATAAGTACAGCGTTAGCACCACTCTATATCCATCAGGAAGCCTGGCCACGGCCTCTCTGATTTCATTTACTTTAAATTCTAGCTCTTCTTCATCCTCTGCATCGGTATCCGCAACATCTACTTCATCAATATTTATAAATTCTGCTTTTCGTTTCCTCAGCTGATTAATAGATTTATTAATGATGATCTGCTTTAACCATAATCCGAAAGTAGTTTCGCCTCTAAAGGTTTCTATTCTTGTAAAGGCATCTAAAAACCCCTCCTGTAAAACATCTTCCGCCTCGGCCCCATGATTAACTATCCTCAGCGCCACATTATACATAGCTTTAGCGTACAATTTGTAAATTTCAAATTGTGCTTTCCGATTACCTTGTCGGCAATCGGAAACTAAGTCTACGTGTTTATCTATGTATACTGTTTCCAATGTTTTTCTGATTCGTTTAATATGACAACTGTTTTTTTAAAACGTTGCATGTGGTTTTAAAAAAATTCGTTTTCTTGATTTTAGAGGCCCGCCATCTCAACCTCTCTCCCCGCACAATCATGACTTTTTTTCTTAATTCAAACAGATAATCAATTAAATATAGCAAGTAAAATCGCCAGCATTTAAAATATGTGGTTCAAAATGAATATTTTTGCCGCTTAATAATTTTAATAATGTTAAGAACAACTACTTGCGGCGCTTTAACCATTCAGAACTTAGGAGAAAATGTAATCCTTTGCGGTTGGGTACAGAAATCAAGAGATTTAGGAGGCATGACCTTCATAGATATCCGTGACAGATACGGGATTACCCAATTGGTTTTCAATATGGATGATAATCGTGAATTATGTGAAGCTGCCCGTGGTTTAGGAAGAGAGTTCGTGATTAAAGCCAGCGGATTGGTAGTAGAACGCTCTAACAAAAACCTTAAAATGCCAACAGGCGAGGTTGAGATAAAAATCACTGCCTTGGAAATATTAAATGCGGCTAAACTCCCTCCCTTTTTAATAGATGATGAAACTGACGGGGGTGATGATCTACGAATGAAATACCGCTACCTGGATTTGCGTAGAAATCCGGTTCGTAATAACATGATATTACGCCATAAAATGGCACAGGCGGTACGCCGTTATTTAGATGGGTTAGATTTTATTGAAGTTGAAACACCTGTACTTATTAAATCTACACCTGAAGGTGCAAGGGACTTTGTTGTTCCAAGCCGTATGAATGCAGGTGAGTTCTATGCACTTCCTCAATCTCCGCAAACCTTTAAACAATTGTTAATGGTATCGGGCTTTGATAGATACTTCCAAATTGTGAAATGTTTTAGAGACGAGGATTTACGTGCTGACAGGCAACCTGAATTTACCCAGATAGACTGTGAAATGTCCTTCATTGAGCAAGAAGATATATTAAATACTTTTGAAGGCCTGATTCGTACCTTATTCAAAGAGGTTAAAGACTTTGATTTACCGGAAGTACCAAGGATGCAATATGCAGATGCAATGCGCTTTTATGGCTCTGATAAGCCTGACACTCGCTTTGACATGCAGTTTATTGAAATTACTGACCTTGTAAAAGGCAAAGACTTCCCTGTTTTTGACAATGCAGAACTGGTTGTTGGTATTAATGCAAAAGGTTGCGCAACCTATACCCGTAAACAAGTTGATGAGCTTACAGATTTCATTAAACGCCCCCAAATTGGCGCAACAGGACTGATTTACTTAAGACACAATGAAGATGGTTCGTTAAAATCATCCGTAGATAAGTTTTACAATGAAGACGAGCTAAAGAAATGGTCAGCAGCGTTTAATACCCAGCCAGGCGATTTGGTGTTAGTTATGGCGGGCATTCAAGACAAAGTACGCAAACAACTAAGCGAACTACGTTTAGAGATGGGTAATCGTTTAGGTTTACGCGATAAAAATAAATTCAGTGCTTTATGGGTACTTGACTTCCCCCTGTTGGAGTGGGATGAAGAGACTGAAAGATACCATGCAATGCACCATCCATTCACCTCTCCCAAGCCTGAAGACATTGATCTTCTAGACTCTAAACCAGGAGAAGTAAGAGCAAATGCTTATGATATGGTAGTAAATGGAACTGAAATAGGTGGTGGTTCAATTCGTATCCACGACAGGGCATTACAAGCCTTAATGTTTAAACATTTAGGCTTTTCGGCCGAAGAAGCACAAAAGCAATTTGGATTCTTAATGGACGCGTTTGAGTTTGGCGCTCCTCCACATGGCGGTATTGCATTTGGATTCGATAGGTTATGCTCTATTTTTGCTGGTCTTGATACCATCCGTGATGTAATTGCTTTCCCTAAAAACAATTCCGGCAGGGATGTTATGATTGATAGCCCTTCTACAATTGATGAAAAGCAATTAAAGGAATTGAAGATAAAGACAACGGTTTAGTTCTTTGTCATTACCGTTCTTCGTCCGTCGAGAAGGCGAAGAGTCAAATAAAAAAGGGAGTTTTGACTCCCTTTTTTATTTTCAATACGTTTCACTGTCAGGTGGGATGCCATAATCAACATCCGCGCCTTCTTTCTTTTTCTTAGAACCAGTAAACCACGATTTAATAGAATTAAAAATAGCTGACAAATGTTCCGCATCTAAGGTTTTTCCAACTTTATTCGATGCCAGTCCAACAAGGGTTTTAGTAAGAAACCCCGATCCTCTGAACAAAGTAGTATTCATAATAAAAGGCAAGATATAAGACATCACACTACTACTCAGATTCAGTTTATCGTCCATCTTAAGAAAAGCCGAAGGAGTTGCGTATTTTTTAATAAATCCTCCTAAAGTAAACTGTCTGAAGTATACTTTGGTATCATTAAACAATACATCTTCCTGCATTTTATATTCAACCTTTAGGCTAGCTACTGTTGCGTGCAGGTCTTCCAGGTTCCGAATATTATATTTTCTTATCTTCTTCATCCTTATCCGCCAATTTGTTAAAGTAATTTCTGATAGTAAAGTTAATTATCGCCTTCTCGATGTATTTTTCTTTAGTGTAATAAACGATCAGTGCCAAAAAGACATAGATTAAGGCCACACAACCAAACCCCCTTGTATAGCTGCCAAGTAGGTCTGATAAGAATAGGGCTAAAGTAAAAGTACCAAACAAGAAAGCCAGCATAAAGCATATAGCCACTACGGCATTGGTTACCAAATCCGCAAATATCTTCGAGATTTTCTCTACAAGATATAAACGGGTGTACTCAACCCTAGTATCTAAATAACTCTTCGCATCTTCATATAAGTCCTCAATGCCCTTTTCTTTATTTTCGTGATTTTCCTCCATGCTGCTGGTTTAAAACTTTATTAAGCGTGTTCTACATCGTCAACAAATTCCTCTTCAGATTGACGAAGCTTGCTTTTAACAGAACCTACAACCTTATCTTTCAAACTGGCCAGGTGATTTATTTCATCTGCGGCTTTATCTCTGATAGAATCTCCAAGATCTTTTAATGATTGACTTAATTTATCTCTGGTATCACTTCCTTTTTCAGGTGCTAAAAGTAATCCCAACGCTGCACCCGCAGCCAAACCGGCTAAAAGCCCTATTAATACTTTTGAATTATCACTCATGACATTTTATTTTATGTTTAACATTTATATTCTATTTCCGCTTTCCGTATTATTATAACTCACCATGCTCTGAAATTGTTTTAATTCTCTCCAATCTTTCAGATGCCATAGCACTTGTTTCATATATTTTTATCAATAATACAAAATAAGATATCAATAATGGGCCAAATACCAGTCCCAGTATCCCGAATAAAGGTATACCAATAACTACGCCAATTACAGTGGTTATAGGATGAATATTTCCAATCCGTTTTGCAATCATAAAACGAATTACATTATCGATGTTAATGATCACCACAAATCCAAATATCAGCATTGCCCAGCCCGAAAAATTGTTGCCCTCTGCAATTTGCAATAATGCTGCAGGCACAAAAATGACTGGTGGACCAAGTATTGGCACAAACGATATAAAGGCCGTTATTACGCCCCAAAATACCGGATCTGTATAGCCTAAAACAGAAAAGGCAAGCCCTAAAAGAGATCCCTGCACCAAAGCAATAAACCCCTGGCCTACAACATTTGCATAAGTTGTATTTCGCATTTCTTCGGCAAATCGTTGTGCATTTTGCTCTCTAAAGGGCGCATATTTTACCAGAGCAGATTCAAATGTTTCTCGCTCTACGAGCATAAAGTAGAGTAAGAAATACATTAAAAGTAAGCCCAAAATAATGTTAAACGCTCCGGTAATAAGTGAAGGGAATAATTCCGTGGCCCAGACCCCTGCTTTTTTCACTCCTTCTTCAACGAGATTTTGAAGATCTCCATCTATTGGGATCAGGTGCTTTAATTTAAAAATGACATTCTTAAAATATGATGGATCACTCTGCAATTCCGCAATCTTGTTAATCATCATACTGCTTAATGCATAAAAAGGGAGGATGATAACAATTACCGAGATGAAAAGCAATAAAATGGCCGAAAAACGTCTGTTCATCCCCTTCTCGTCAACAAAATAAATAAAGGCGGGTCGCAATAAGGTGTACAACACAAGTGTGCTTAATATAGATCCAAAAATACCTTGTAAAGAAAATGCAATTAAACAGCCTAAGGCGATTATAATGACAAGATTGATATTATTTCTTTGCTTATATGTAAATATTGACATAATCCTTTAGGTTAAAACCAGAGCGTTCCCTCGTGATATATTGGAATGCGAATCAGGAATAAACTCCCTTGTGCAAGCTGCTTAAGTTTAATGGAACCATTGTGAGTAGTTAATACGCGCTGAGCGTGGGTAAGCCCTAATCCACTGGCGCGTTTCTTTGTTGTAAAAAATGGTTCAAAAATCTTTTCCCGATTTTTTAGGTCTACCCCCGTGCCATTATCCTCTATGGCAATTTCATACATTCCCCTATCAGCTGTGCTTGTTATATGAATTATTTTAGGGTAACTCTGCATGGCGTCAACCGCATTCTTTATAACACTAACTAACGCATTTTTTATTTTAGGTTTATCGAGTAATACCTTTTGCTCCGACTGATGAAATTGTGTTACTAGCTTTATATTGTGCCCAACGATTAAATCTTCCACATCAGAAATAGCTTCCTCAATTACCGTTAAAATATTATGTCGCTGAAGATTTAAGGTTTTTGTTTCAGTACTGGAAATGAAGTTTTGCATCAACTGATTCACCCTATCACAATTACTTTTTATGATTTCCAGGTAAGACTGAATTGTTTCATTACAAGCAATTGCAGGATCAGCTGCCAGCTCATCTAATGCAAGATTGACCGTGCTTAAAGGATCTCTGATCTCTTCACCCAATCCCTTGGCAATATGTTCCGAGATTGACATTTTACCCAGGTTAACAGATCTTTCTTCTATGTCCTTTCTATGCCTCAGATCATGAATAATGGTATGATAAACCTCTTCTACATTCACCATATCTGTTTGAATAAACGAAGACAAACTACAACAGCAAACCTCTGATTTACTTGAAATCAATTCGCATTCAAAATCGCTTAGAGAGCCGTTACTTTCCATTAATTCTCTAAATCTTTCTCCATCTTCTGCTTTGTTAAAAATAGCACTTGTATTTAGCTGGAGGATGGCTGATCGTTCGTAATCGAGGAACTTTAATCCTGCACTATTGATATCGTAAATTCTTCCTGTGTAATCAGACACAAGAATTGGATCTTTAGCTTGTTCAAAAATAGCCCTGTATTTCCGTTCACTATCTTTCAAAGCCTTTGTTGCGCTTGCTTCTTTAATTGAATACCGAATACTTCGATCTAATGACGAGGAGTCTATCTCATCTTTAACCAAATAATCAGCAGCGCCAATATTCATCGCTTGTTCATCAATAACCAAATCGCCTTTACCTGTAAGTATGATTATCGGCTCTTCACAGCCAGAATTAATTGCTTCATTTAGTAAGTCTATTCCGGTTCCCTTTCCTAACCTGTAATCAACGAGGTAAACATCAAACTGCTTCTTTAAAATGGCGTAAATTCCCTTCTCATAACTATTCACCCATGATAGTTCATACGAAGCCGAAATCTGATCAAAAACTTCCCTGGTGAGGATGTAATCATCTTCATCATCATCAATCAATAAAACTCTTACCTGCTTCATTATCAGATTGTTTTTATTTATTTTGTTTTTTAGGAAGAGTTACTACAAAAGTAGCTCCTTCCCCAGGTTTGCTTTCTGCAAAAATAAAACCAGAATGGTTATCCGTTATCCTCTTACATATAGCCAGCCCAATACCTGTTCCTTCGTAGTCAACTCTTGAGTGCAGGCGATGAAAAATATCAAATATTTTCAAAGCATCTTCGGTTTCAAAACCAATTCCATTGTCCTTTACTTCTACAACACAATATAACTGGTTTTTGTTGATCTCAGATATATTCATTTCATGTCCATATTTGGTGGTGCAGGATATTGCAATACCTGGAACCTCATTTTGATTTGTGAACTTTAAAGAATTTCCTATCAAATTTTGAAAAAGTTGCATTAACTGACTTTCAACACCCTCTATTTCATCCTTTTCAAAATCGATGGTAATTAGGGCTTTCTTAAGCTCTATTGTAAAATCAAGATCGCTTAATGTTTTTCTTACAATATCGCCAAGTTTAAGTTTGGAAAAGCTTTTATTGCCCCTTGTAAGCTTAGAAAATGCAAGCAGATCGTCAATTAATGCGCGCATTCTGTCTGAGGCGCTCCTCATCCTGCTGATATAATCCTGAGCTTCCGCATTCATCTGCTCTCCATACTTATCCTTCAAACGGTCTCCAAAAGCTTGTATCTTTCTTAAGGGCTCCTGCAAATCGTGCGAAGCAACATAAGCAAATTGTTCTAAATCCTGGTTGGAGCGATTCAGTTCAACTACCTTTTCTTCCAACTGTACCTGAGCCTCTCTTAGTTGGGTTACGTCCTGTGTATTCCCAATGTAAGCGTAGTTATCATTTAACCCAATTCGTTTATGCTCTGCAGTGGTTAGCACGTGCCGGATCTCTCCTGAAGGCAACACGATTCTATAGTTTATCTTAAAAGATATTTTATCTTTTTTGGCCTTATAAAAATTATCCATAAAAAGTTGAAGATCATCCTCATGAACAAGCCCTTTATAAAATGAAAAATTAACGAAGACCGAATGAGGAAGAAACCCGTGGATGTTATACATCTCATCAGACCAAAGAATAAACTCCTTACCATCAATCCATTCCCAGCTTCCGCTGTGCGAAACCATCTCTGCTTCTCTTAATAAAGACTCGTTTATCCTGAGCTTTAAAACCGCTTCTTTTAACTCGGTAATATCTTGGATAGTACCAACAAGCTTATCTTCGCCCTCGACATAAAATCCTTGCCCAAGCACATACTTTCTTGCTCCCGAAGGCTGTACAATTTGATATTCAACCGCAAAAGATGTTTTATTAGCAATTGCAGATTTCAGTTCTTTAGATACCTTCTCCCTATACTCGGGCGCTACAACTTGTTCATTGATATGAGTATCAGGCAAGAAATCATCGTTTTTAAACCCATATACTTTATAAAGCTCTTCAGACCACTTAACCTGTCCGCCTTCTACAAAAATCTCCCAGCTTCCAAGATGGGTAATTCGCTCCGCAAGATTGAGAACCTCTACCCGTTCCAAAAGATACTTATTCTGATTTTGTAGCGCTGCAACTTCATCTCTTAGCCCACGAACTACCGACATACTCCGAAAAAGGAAATATCCCAGGGTCAACAACCCGATAACGATGACAGTAACTACCAATAACACTTTACGTATCCAAATTAATCGCTCTCATTTTGTTATACAACGTTTTCCGATCGATATTTAGAATTTTTGCTGCTTTTGTTTTATTAAAGTTTACTTCTCTTAAAACTTTTAAAATAGCATCATACTCTGCTTCCAGAGCTGCATTTTTTAAATCCCTTGGTTTTTCGATACGAGAAATTGAACTTTCAATAGCAGATGCCTTGGCATAGGTAGAGATTTCAAGCGGAAGTGCCTTTAATTGTATTTCCTGACTCTCAGTAAGCAGGGTAGCTCTTCTCACTACGTTTTTAAGCTCCCTTACATTACCTGGCCAGTTGTAGGTCAGGAAACAATCTACAACCTCTTCAGAAAATCCTTGTACATTCCTCGATAACTCCTGATTTGCTACATCCAAAAACGTATACGCAAAAACCATAATATCTTCGCCCCTTTGACTTAAAGGCGGCAAGCCAATAGAAAACTCATTGAACCGATGATAAAGATCTTCTCTAAATTTCCCTTTCTGAATGGCATTGGAAAGATTTTCATTCGTTGCAACAATTATCCTTACATCCAAATCGATCTCTTTGGTGCTACCTATTCTTTTAATCTTTCTCTCTTGAACAGTTCGCAATAAAGCAGCCTGGATATCGTAAGAAAGGTTTCCAACCTCATCCAGAAAAAGCGTACCCCCATTAGCCATTTCAAAATGACCAATTTTAGTATAAAGGGCTCCGGTAAATGATCCCTTTTCATGACCGAAAAATTCGCTCCCGGCCAATTCTTTAGTAAGAGACCCGCAATCCATTGCTACAAACGGGCGGTCTTTTCTTGGACTGTTTAAATGGATTGCTTTAGCAACAGACTCTTTTCCTGTACCGCTTTCGCCTGTTAAAATTACACTATAAGAAGTTGGTGCAACCAATTGTATCTGCTTCAATAACTCTTTTGAAGCAGGGCTTTGGCCGGCAACAAAATTATCTACCTGTTTATAGGCCTGTTTTGCAGCCTTTTGCTTAGTCGTCTCAGAAGATGTTTCAGATTGATTCGTATTTAATGCAATCTGAGTTTCAATTGCCTTATTAATTGTATTTAAAATTTCATCTGGGTATAGTGGCTTGGTAATATAATCATACGCTCCTAATTTAATCAGCTCTACAGCAAGCTTAATATCCGAATAGCCTGTGATAATAATAACTCCTGTACTGGGATAGCTTTCCTTTATCTTGATCAGCATTTCTCTCCCATCTGTATCATCAAGCCTGTAATCACATAAAACAAGATCATAAGCTTCTTTAGCCAGATAGTCCATTGCAGCTACACCACTAGTAGCTGTTGATACACTAAATGAATTTCTGGTTAAAAATTTGGATAATAGCACACCGATGTTTACCTCATCGTCAACAATTAATATTTTTCTCATATTACCTAAAAAATTAGAGCGCATTTTATGAAATAAATATAACTAGTTTTTTTTAACTGGGAAATATTTTCTACAGTTTTATAAAAAAAGTATACATTTTTTTTCTCACTTCGCAGCAAAGCCTCAATAAATCTCTAAAAACCCTAATGAGGCTCAGCCAATTGAGGACTTTATTTCCCAAAAAACACAGGCTTTCTTTTCTCAAGAAAAGCCGTTGTTCCTTCTTTAAAATCCAAAGTACCAAAGCATTTCCCAAATTCCTTTATCTCGGTGTCAAACCCATCAACATCATGTAACAGCGATGCATTTACAGCCTTTATTGCACTAGCAATTGCTAGTGGGGCTCTAAGTTTTATTTTATTTAATATCTCTTCGGCTTTAGCGATAAGCTCGCTCTGCGAAACCACATAATTCACTAACCCTATTTTTTCTGCCTCAGTAGCCGTAATCATATCGGCTGTTGTAATTATCTCTATTGCCTTTCCTTTACCTACTAACTGAGTTAACCTTTGCGTTCCCCCATATCCGGGAATTAAACCAAGACTAACCTCAGGCAAGCCAAGTTTTGCATTTTCAGAAGCAATACGCATGTGACAAGCCATTGCTAACTCTAATCCTCCTCCTAAAGCAAATCCATTTATTGCTGCAATCACGGGCTTAGGGCAATTCTCGATGGCATCAAACACCGTATGCTGTCCCACTCGCGCAAGGGCTTCTCCTTCGGCAATGTTGTAGTTAGAAAACTCTGAAATATCCGCCCCTGCAACAAAAGCCTTCTCTCCGGCACCAGTAATTAAAACGCCTCTTATCTCATCATTACTTGCTGCTAGTGAAATTGCTTCAGCCAATTCGGCCAGTGTTTCCTTATTTAAGGCATTTAATTTATGTTCACGGTTTATGGTAACATACAGGATGTTATCTGTTATTTCCAGCAAAATGTTCTGATAAGTCATAATCTAAAAATTTCTGTTTTCAGCAACCCAATTTTTAATATAATCTACTATGGTAACCATTGTGGTTCCTGGCGCAAATAACTCTCCTACACCTATCTCTTTAAGTTTTTTCATGTCATTTTCAGGAATAATACCTCCACCTGTCAGCAAAACATCGGTTAATTGTTTTTGTTTCATGATCTCTACAATTTTTGGAAAAACAGTCATATGAGCCCCGGATAAGATGGAAATACCAATAGCATCAACATCTTCCTGCAATGCAGTATTCACCACCATTTCAGGAGTCTGACGCAATCCGGTATAGATCACTTCCATACCCGCATCCCTGAGGGAAGTTGCGATAACTTTTGCACCTCTGTCATGCCCATCGAGCCCAACCTTTGCGACTAAAACCCGTATTGGCCTGTTTAATGTTTTGCTCATAATTTATACTAATAGTAGGTGGTAAATGTAAGTAAATTAGCGCTTTTATGTTAACTTTGGCGCTAAATTTACAGTTTTTATGAGTGAAGAAAGATCATTGAACTTTATTGAAGAAATCATTGAGAACGATTTAAATAGCGGAAAATACGAAACACTAATCACACGTTTTCCTCCAGAACCGAACGGATATTTGCATATAGGCCACGCAAAAGCCATATGCTTAAACTTTGGACTAACAAAGAAATATGGCGGGTACACAAACTTAAGGTTTGATGATACTAACCCGGTTACTGAAAAAACCGAATATGTAGACAGTCAACAAGCAGATATTAAATGGCTAGGCTTTGAGTGGAAAAACGAATTATATACTTCTGATTATTTCGATTCACTTTATGAATTTGCCGTAACCCTTATCAAAAAAGGTTTGGCTTATGTGGATGACAGTACTGCAGAAGAAATTGCTGAACTAAAAGGAACACCTACGGAAGCTGGTAAAGACAGCCCATACAGAACCCGTAGCATTGAAGAGAATCTTGATCTCTTTACCCGAATGAAGGGCGGCGAATTTCCAGACGGCACCTGCACACTTCGTGCTAAAATAGACATGGCTAGCCCTAATATGATCATGAGGGATCCGGTGATCTACAGGATTAAACATGCTGAACACCACAGAACAGGGAATAAATGGTGCATCTACCCAATGTATGATTTTGCACATGGGCAAAGTGACAGCATTGAAACCATTACACATTCTATTTGTACACTTGAGTATGTGGCACATCGCGAATTGTATGATTGGCTAATCGAGAAACTTGAAATATTTCCATCCAAACAATACGAATTTGCCCGCTTAAACCTGTCATATACGGTTATGAGTAAGCGTAAGCTGCTTCAATTGGTAAATGAGGGTGTGGTAAGTGGGTGGGATGACCCCCGCATGCCAACAATAAGCGGACTAAGAAGGCGTGGTTATACTCCGGAAAGCATCAGAGAGTTTTGTGATAGAATTGGCATTGCCAAAAGAGAAAACCTTATAGAATTAGGCCTTTTAGAATTCTGCGTACGCGAGCATTTAAATAAAACGGCTAACAGAGTTATGGCTGTGCTTGACCCTATTAAATTAATCATTACCAACTACCCGGAAGGACAGAATGAGATACTAATTGGAGAAAACAACCCTGAAGCAGAAGATAAAGGCGGAATAAGAGAAATCCCTTTCAGCAATGAATTGTGGATTGAGCGAGAAGATTTTATGGAAGAACCTGCTAAAAAATGGTTCAGACTTGCACCAGGGGCAACCGTAAGACTTAAACATGCTTATATTGTAAAATGTGAAGACTTCAAGAAAGATGCGAATGGCAATGTGACTGAAATATATTGCACTTATATTCCGGAATCTAAAAGCGGGGAAGATACCAGTGGTATCAATGTAAAAGGTACTATCCACTGGGTTAGCAGTAAACATGCAAAAAGCGCTGAGATTAGAATGTATGATCGTCTGTTTACCTCCGAATCTCCGGATTCAGAAGAGGGTGATTTCAAAGACTACCTTAATCCGAACAGCATTGAAATTATAAAACAAGCGTATATTGAGCCTTATCTTGCAAATGCGGATAAAGATGCACGTTATCAGTTTATCAGAAAAGGGTATTATTGCGTAGATAAAGATTCTACTCCTGAAAACCTGATATTTAACCGTACTGTTTCCTTAAAGGACGCTTGGGCAAAAGCGAATAAATAGCCAGCATAAGACGCCGGCGTCTTATGCTGGCTATGCTATGTCCATAGGGGCCCAAAGCTACGCCCGTCCTTCTCGATTAAAGGAGAGCACTCTCTTTTAATCGAGAAGGACAAATGCCTTACACGTTCTTCTTGTACAGCTTACATATACTTCCTATATAAGTTAAACAGAATTAATTTAACTGCCGGGGTTAGCTCAGGCGTTACATCTGTTTGCACAAAGTGAATCTTAAACGCCACAATTGCTGCAGGCAAATTGCTCACATCATACCCAATTATCTTTAGGGCAAGAGTTGCATCAAAATTATCTGGTGGCATTACAAGCACGCTGTCGTACCATAATCCATAGCCTTTTTCGGCAAACCTCTTCCAGGGGAAATTAGCAGGATCAACTTTTCTCCGTGGTGCCACATCTGAATGACCTATAAAATTTGCCGTTGGAATTTTATACCTGTTTTTTAAGGTAGACAGCAAAGTCATCAGACTTTGTAACTGCACCTCAGAATAAGGCTCAGCCCCCGAATTATCAATCTCTATTCCGATAGAAGACGAGTTTAAATCTGTATCGTTACCCCATCTGCCCACACCTGCATGATTAGCTCTTAAATAGTCATTTACCATCTGAATGACCTTTCCGTCCCTCCCAACTACATAATGAGCACTCACCTCTGTTTTAGCAATGGTAAAAGTTTTTATTGTCTGATCGGAAGATTTCTGAGCAGTATGATGAAGAATTACAAAGTTTGGTCTTCGTATACCAAAATTCACAGACCCAACCCAGGATTGAAGCGCCGGATCGGAAAGGACAACTCCTTGCCCTATCGGCGGCATTGATTTTATTGTTTCTGCAAACTCACCCGCCTTTTTCTTATACACTTTATTTGTAGCCGCATACTTACCTGTAGAGCATGATGCGAGTATAAGCATTGCTAAAATGTAGGGATAGCCTTTTTTTAATTTGATCTGATATACCATAATGAAAAGATAGAAAGTGTGAAATTACTATTTTTTACTATTTTAGTCGCAATTAAATCTGTGCTATCAAAACCTGCTTTGCCCAATGCAGGCCATGTAGTCATAAAAGTACTAATATATTCATCTATGAAAAACATTAGCAAAGCAAGCCTTTTTATTGCTGGATGCTCAATAATTGCAGGAATTGCTTCATGTGGTAACCCGCAAGATAAAAACACAAAAAAAACAGAAAAGAAAACATCAGCAAACGATAGTTTACAGAGTTATGTAAATGAGCGTATTGATATTTATGAAAAGGTAAAACTAACCACCAATCTAAATGACCTGACTATTAATGAGCGTAAAATACTTCCGCTATTAATACAATCTGCTCAAATAATGGATGAGCTATTTTGGAAACAGGCCTACCCTCAGAGAGATAGTTTACTAAACACGATAAAGGATGAAAAAACAAAATCTTTCATCTGGATTAACTATGGTCCATGGGACAGGCTTAATGGCGACAAACCCTTTGTTGCCGGCATTGGCCCTAAACCGGATGCAGCAAGCTTTTATCCAGCCGGAATGACTAAAGAGGACCTCAAAAAATCTGATGCAAAAGATAAATATGGCCAGTACTCTGTTATAAAAAAGGATAGCACAGGAAAACTAAATTCAATTCCTTACCATGTTCTTTTTGCTGCAGAACTACAAAAAGCTTCAAATCTTTTAAAACAAGCAGCATTGCTTGCAGAAGACCCGGGGCTTAAAAAATACCTGAATCTACGTGCCGATGCGTTAGTAACAGATAACTATACTGCCAGCGACTATGCGTGGTTAGACATGAAAACCAATAACCTTGATATCATTATTGGACCTATTGAAAATTATGAAGATAAACTATTCAATGCCCGGGCGTCTTACGAGGCTTATGTATTGATAAAAGATAAGGTTTGGAGCAAGCGCCTGGCCAAGTATGTAAGCATGCTTCCTCAGTTACAGCAAGGCCTGCCTGTTGATGCTAAATACAAGAAAGAAAAGCCAGGTACAGACTCTGAGTTAAATGCTTACGATGTGATCTACTATGCGGGTGATTGTAATGCTGGCTCAAAAACAATTGCAGTAAATCTTCCGAATGATGAAGTTATTCAGCAAAAGAAGGGAACAAGACGCTCACAGCTAAAAAATGCAATGAAAGCCAAGTTTGATAAAATTCTAATTCCTATCGCCCAAGAACTTATCGACAAAGATCAGCAACAGTATATCAATTTTGATGCTTTCTTTGCCAACGTAATGTTTCACGAGGTTGCTCACGGCTTAGGAATCAAAAAAACAATTACAGGTAAAGGATTTGTTAAAGAAGCTTTACAAGAGCAATATTCATGGCTTGAAGAAGGTAAGGCGGATGTTTTAGGGCTTTACATGGTAACCGGATTACTTAAAAAGGGAGAATTGGAAGGCGACATTAAGCAGTTTTACACCACCTATATGGCGGGCATACTTCGCTCAGTAAGATTTGGAGCTGCAAGTGCACATGGTAAAGCTAACATGCAATGTTTCAATTTCTTTAAAGAAAATGGGGCTTTCATCAGAAATGAAAACGGAACCTACAAGGTCGACTTTGCTAAATTTGAAACCGCTATGAATAAATTAAGCCGCTTAATTATAACCCTTCAAGGAAACGGGGATAAAGCTGCTGTAGAAAAAACTCAAAAAGAAAATGCTGTTATTTCGGCAGAGCTTCAAACCGATCTTGATAAATTAACCAAAAAGGGAATCCCAGTTGATATCATTTTTGAACAAGGGGTAGATGTTTTGGGTGTGAAATAACCTAAGGACTAAGGCGCCTGCATTATTAATTTGATGCAGGCGTTTTTTTATATAGAAAGGTGTTTGTGAATGATATCCTCCAATTCCTGAATATCAAACGGCTTAGACAGATAACCATCTGCTCCGGCCTCTGCCGCAAGCGCCTTTACGTCGTTATTAGCAGAGAAATAAATTACCGGTATACCTTTCAATGCCTCATGACCTTTAAGCTCCCTTGTAGCGTCAATTCCCCCTACATCGGGCAGCCAATTGTCCATAAAAATAATATCAGGTATATAAGCCAGCACCTGAGCTATAATATTATTAGAGGTCGAAGATGTCTTAATATCGTAACCTGCATCTTCCAGAATAATTGTACATAATTCTAAAATTTCTGCATTATCATCAAATACAAATACTCTTTTATTCTTCTCCATTTGTGGGTATGGTTAACTACAAAGTTTAGGACAACAAATTTATGAATTCTGCTATATCTTCTACGCTTAAAACACGATCTATTTTTACGTTAGCTTGTGCCTGGGCTGGCATATATGCTACTTGAGCACTATTTGGATCCTGAATTAAGGTTATCCCGCCCCAAAGCTTAACACTTTTTAGCCCATTTACACCATCAGCGTTCGATCCTGATAGCAAAAGACACGCTAATTTATCCTTATAAACCTCTGCTGCAGTTTGAAATGTGGCGTCAATTGCCGGTCTGGAATAGTTTATTTTTTCAGAATAATCCAAAGAAAATGAACGATCCTGCTCTATCAGCAAATGATAATCTGAAGGGGCTATATAAATAGTACCCGCAGTTAACGGCTCTTTCTCATCTACCTCTTTAACCTTAAGTTTAGTTCTGGTTGACAACAATTCAGGCAATAAAGAATCTGCACCATGCTTACGATGGATAACAATAACAATTGGAAATTTTATTGCTGCATTAATTAATGGAAGTACTTTTAAAAGCACATCTAAACTCCCTGCGGAGCCTCCAATAATAAATGCTTCACATTGTTTTATCATTGTATTTTCCTCCAGATCTTCTCTGAATCCAATCGTTTATACTTGTCCGAAATGTTTGAAAAATTAATCGTTTCCTTAGTCCCAAGTGCTAAATACCCCAATTCTTCAAGGCTCTCATCAAAAAGGTTCAGCACCTTCTGTTGTAGTTCTCTATCAAAATAGATTAATACGTTTCTACATAAAATAAGCTGGAACTCATTAAAGGAGTAATCAGAAACCAGATTATGTGTAGAAAATATAATCTTGCTTTTTAGCTCGTCGTCAAATTTTGCCAGCGAATAATTTGCTGTATAATAACTTGAAAAATCCTTTAGACCTCCTGATAAAATATAGTTCTCAGAATATTGTTTCATGCTATTCATGCCAAACATCCCTTGTGCAGCCTTTTCCAGCACAATTGGATTTAAATCTGTTGCATAGATTAAAGATTTATGCAGCAGGTTAAGTTCCTTTAAAATAATTGAGATCGAATACGCCTCTTCTCCTGTTGAGCAGCCCGCTAGCCAAATCCTGATAAATGGGTATGTACCCAATTTTGGCAATACTACGCCTCTTAATGTTTTAAAGAAAGCGGGATCTCTAAACATTTCCGTTACATTAACTGTAATTTGTTCTACAAACCGCTTAAAGTATAAACTATCGTTATTTATCTTATATCTGAACTCTGCAAAACTCACAGCTCTATCCAAACTGTACAACCGTATAATTCTTCTCTTTAAGGACGCTCTGGAATACCCCGTAAAATCATACCCATACTTTTCCAGAAGGTCTGAGAGTAAGATCTCAACATGATCATCGTTAATTACAGAGCGTTCCAATTAAATATATTTTATGAGTAAGCTTGTTAACTCTTCAACATTAATAGGTTTAGAGACATAGCCGGCCGCCCCTGCATTAATACAACGTTCTCTATCACCGACCATAGCCTGAGCGGTAACCGCTATAACAGGAATATGTTTAATTTCAGGACTTTCATCTATTTTGGCAATCGCTTCATATCCATCCATTCCTGGCATCATCATATCCATCAATACCACTGCAATCTCTTTATGCTCTTTAAGCAGGTCTATCCCTTCTTCTCCACCAGTTGCGGTTAAACATTGGTAGCCTTTTGCTTTTAAAACAGCCGATAACGCAAAAATGTTCCTGTTATCGTCATCAATTATCAAAATCTTTTTCGCCATATAGTTACACTTTGTTGTAAAGCCAAACACGCAATAACGAGATTAGCTGATCAATATCTACAGGTTTCGAGATGTAATCAGATGCCCCTGCGGCGATACATTTTTCCCTATCCCCCATCATTGCTTTGGCAGTAACAGCCAAAACCGGTAATTGTTTATACGCAGGGATTTTTCTGATCTCTTTAGTGCTCTCATATCCGTCCATCTCAGGCATCATCATATCCATTAGCACAATATCTATCAATGGGTTCTCTTTAAGCATCTGTAATGCTTCTTTGCCATCTGTAGCTGCTAAAACTTTCATTTTATGTTGTTCCAACGCTTTTGTTAATGAGAATATATTTCTGACATCATCATCAGCAATCAGAACTGTTTTGTTGTGTAGCACTTCGTATAAACCTCCAAGCTTATCAGATGCCTGCTTTTTATGCTTTCCATCCGATTCTTTCTCCTCTATAAGGTGTAAAAAGAGTCCGGCCTCATCTAATATCCTTTGATAAGAATGGGCTGTCTTAACCACAATTGAGTCGGCATATTGTTTAATTCTACTCTCTTCACCCTTAGATAAGTTTTTCCCCGTAAAGATGATAATAGGCAAATTCTCCAGTCCTTCACTTTTCTTGATGGTTTCAAGCGTTTCATATGCATTTTTATCTGGTATACCCATATCCAAAATCACACAATCCACTTCTTTTTCCTGTAATGCGCCAATCCCTTCCTTAACATTATTGGCAACCTGCGTGTTGATGTTATAGTTGCTTAAAAAATAGCTTAAAGCTTGGGCATGCTGCTTGTTTTCTTCAACAATAAGCACCTTTTTGGGTCCTTTAGTTAAGGCCTCCTCAAGCTTTTGGAATATCTGTGCCATGTGCTCAAGGGCAACAGGCTTGTTTATAAAATCAACTGCCCCCTTTAATAAACTTTCCTTTTTAACCTCAAGCGACGACATAATATGAACAGGGATATGTCGGGTTTTAGGATTTGACTTTAGTTCTTCCATTACTTGCCATCCATCTTTAACAGGAAGTTGAATGTCCAATAGAATAGCCAGCGGCTTGTAGTGATTGGCCAGTTCAATTCCAACATCACCTCTAACGGCTACAATCCCTTTATAATTTCTCTTTCGGGTAAATTTCAAAAGGGTTTTCGCAAATGCAGTATCATCTTCTACAATTAGAATTACTTTATCGTCATCCTTAATGTCGTTCCTGTCGTCCTCAACCTCTTGTGGAATATGGTCAACAGTAAACCTTTCCAGGACAACCTCTTTTTGCTTTTCAACAGGAGCAAAAGTATCCTTCTCCTCCACTTCTTCTTTTTTAACTGCCGTCAACCTATCTATGGGTAAAGAGAAGGTAAACTCGCTACCTATATTTTCTTTGCTGGTAAGCTCAATTTCTCCCCCTAAAAGTTTCGCTAATTCCCTGCTTATGGAAAGCCCTAATCCGGTGCCCCCAAACCTTCTTCTGGTCGAACCATCAGCCTGTTGAAATGCTTCAAATATAAGCCCGAGTTTATCTCCCGGAATACCAATACCGGTATCCGTGACTTTAAACAAGGTAAACTTATTTGTTTCGTCCCTTTTTACTGTTAATGATACCTTGCCGTGATTTGTAAATTTGATAGCATTAGACAGCAAATTCTTTAAAATCTGCTCCAGTCGCATTTTATCGGTATTAATGATACCCGCGCGCTCCTCCACATCAAGAACCAACTCAAGCCCTTTATTCTTTGCCAACGGCTCAAATAAAGACCGCATATCAGTTACTACCTCATTAACACTAATATCATCGAACTCCAGTTTCATTTTCCCTGCCTCTATTTTAGAGAGGTCCAGTATTTCATCAATGAGCCCCAACAATCCTTGTCCTGAGCTCTGAATCACGTCCGCATACTCCACATATTCCTTATCGAGCTCTTTATTCTCCGACATTAGCTTAGACAACAGTAATATTGAGTTTAAAGGCGTGCGCAACTCGTGCGACATATTAGCAAGGAACTCAGATTTATACTTGGTACTTTGCTCCAATTGCTCTGCTTTCTGTTGTATATCCAGATTTCGCTCCTGTATGAGTTGATTTTTTTCTTCCAATAAGCTGGTTCTTTCCTCAAGTTCCTGATTACTTTGTAATAATTCCTCCTGTTGCACCCTCAGCTCTTCCTCGGAAGTTTGTATTTTTTGTGTCTGGGCTTCCAATTCGGCATTAAGTCCTTCCAATTCACTATGCTGAGCCTGCAACTCTTCGGCCTGAGCCTGGGTTTCCTCTAAAAGATGTTGTAATTTCTTGCGGTTCTGGGCTACATGAATTGCAATACCGATGTTATGCGAAATACTGTTAAAGAACTCCAGTTGCAGGGGTGTGTATGTGCCCAATGAGCCAAGCTCCATTACCCCAATAGTCTCATTATGCCTAATCACAGGAAAAGCAACAATATTTCGTGGTTTGGTGGTGCCTGTAGCATAGCTAATGGTCATTTCGCCTTCGGGGATATCATTGATTAAAATTTGTTTCCCCAATTTAAATACTTGCCCGGCAACACCCTCTCCCGCCCTCAGCCTGTTCTTTTCGCTGTCTGTTATCAGCGAATAGCTTCCTGCAAGATATAATTCCGAATCATCTCCTGCCAGGTAAAAAGCTGCAACGGCGCTATTAGTATGATCAATAATGTTCTCAAGAATATCATTAGCAAGTTCCTCTATACTTTTTTCTCCAACCATTTTATCGTTAAGAGAAGCGATGCCCGATTGGAGCCATTCTTTATCTGCCAAAAGGGCAAACGAATACTGAAGTGATTCGGCCATTGAGTTTAATGACCCCGCTAAACTACCCAGGCCATCTTTTTGTTCGGCGTTCATACGGATCTGGTAATCGCCATTAGAAATTTGAGCAGCAATCCCTTGAATAACCTCAATCCTATTGTCTATCTCCTCATTCTTTTCCTCCAGCTCTTTTTGCAATTGCCTTCTGGTATTAAAATCTGAGGAAACTCTTTTGTAGAAAATCACGGTAATTAAAATGGCAAAAAAAGCAGCTATAAGAATTAAAATTGGAGTATAGCCCGCCATTTTATTCATATTAGCAGTCCGCTCGTCAAGCAATCTCTTTTCTTCAGCCTGCATCCTCTTGATAACGGCTCTCGACTTATCCATGTAAACCTTTCCGTCGAGTAGTTGGACAGTACTTACGCTTTCGCCTTTACTTTTTAATTCAATGGTTTTATCAATAATATCTAATCGCCCCTCAATAATCCCCTGTAACTCCTTCACATTTTGCTGCTGAAAAGGATAGTCTTTCGTATCTGAGCCTATCTTGCTTAAAAGATCAATTGCAGATTGCCTTGCACCGTTATACGGCTCTAAAAAAACCTTATCACCAGTCAACAAGTATCCTCTTTGCCCTGTTTCGGCATCTTTTAATGTCGATATTACACCATCAAGATTCGTCATAACCTCATTGCTATGCGAAACCAGATCTGCGTTTTGAATCAGGTTCTTTATACTAATAAAGGAAGCAAGTGATGAAATAAAAAGGATCAATAGCGATAGTCCTAAGCCAATTCGTAGATTATTTCTTAAAGATTTTTCTTTCATAAATTATTGTCTTTTAATCCGTTTCGGTGCCCGAATTTACAGGTAAAATGAAATAAAATTCAGACCCCTCGCCAAGCGTACTTTTAACCCCAACTTCTCCACCATGTCGTTTTATAATTTCGGCAGAGATGAACAGCCCAATACCCAGTCCTTGAAAGTGTATAGAGGTTTCTTCAACTCTATAAAATTTATCGAACACAGATTTTTGCTGGTCCGGGGCAATCCCGATCCCAAAATCCCTTACTCCCACGTAAATCTTATCAGCAATTACATCGACATGAATGTGAATTTCATTCGTTCCTGGAGAGTATTTAATGGCATTGGTTAAAAAATTAATAATTACCTGTTCAATCCTCATTTCATCGGCATAGACTTCAATGCCCACTTTTCCTTTCCTAATGATGTTAAACTCAGGATTAGCCTGCCGTATAATGTCGATTACACTATCCAGTAGATCATCAATTGCAAAATCTTTTTTGTTAAACTTAAGCTTCCCACTTTCGATTTTTGATATATCTAATAAGTCGGCAATCAGTTCATGAAGCTTTTCTAACTGTACTTGTGCTTTCTCAAGATGTTTTTTAACCGTTGGGATGTCTCCCTTTTCTACGCTTCTTCCAAGCAATTGCATGTACCCTTTAACACTTGTTAAAGGCGTTTTTAATTCATGACTGGCGATACTGATAAATTCATCCTTTTTACGCTCGGCCTGCTTTCTATATTCTATTTCATCCAGCAATGCGTTTTGAATTTCAATCAGCTTCCTGCTTTGTTCATAGATGCGGTAAAACGTTTTTACCTTTAAAAGCAAAATATCCATATCAACGGGCTTGGTAATATAATCGAGCCCGCCAGAAGAATAACCCCTGGTAATAAATTTTAGTTCTTTATTTACAGCAGATAAAAATATTATAGCCGTTTCTTTGGCCTTACTGTAGCCAGAAATAGCCTCTGCTACCTCAAAGCCATCCATCCCAGGCATTTGCACATCCAAAATAATCAGGACATATTCATTCTTAAGAACTTTTTTTAAAGCTTCTTCACCTGAGGACGCAGTATCAACTTCAAAATTATGCCTTTCAAGAACCCTTTTTAAAGAGATAAGGTTCTCTGGCGTATCATCTACAATCAATATCATTATTAAAGGGGAATAAGCTTCTAAATAGCATTAGCAAAAATAATTTGTATAATAGTTTTGTTCTAAAGTTATACAACTCTGGAGAATATTAAGCGTTTAAACTTATATATATATCAAAAAAATTGCAAAACCACAGGCTTATTTATAGTTGTTTTGAACTAAACGTATCCCCTTGATTAATATCTCCAGTCTCAAACCCTTTTTTAAACCAATACATTCTTTGCGCAGATGTACCATGAGTAAATGCATCCGGAACAACCTCTCCCTGAGCTTGTTTCTGCAATTTATCATCACCTATTGCATTCGCTGCGTTTAAAGCTTCGTCAATATCTCCCTCCTCTAATTTAAAGTCTTTTAAGTTTTGAGCATGGTGTGCCCACAAGCCGGCAAGAAAATCTGCCTGTAATTCCAGTTTAACAGACAACCGGTTGTACTCAACCTCACTTACCTGACCTCTGGCTCGCTGCAATTTATCAGAGATGCCCAATAAATTCTGAACGTGATGGCCTACCTCGTGAGCAATTACATAGGCTTGTGCAAAATCACCCGCGGCGCCAAATCGATCTTTTAAATCCTGATAAAAGGACAGGTCAATATATACTTTATGATCTCCCGGGCAATAGAACGGTCCAACCGCCGAACTTGCATTTCCACAGGCCGACTGTACCATATTGGTAAACAATACCATTCTTGGCTTCTCGTATTCCTGTCCCAGGCTTTGAAATTGCTGCTCCCAGACTTGGTTTGTCGACTCAAGAACGCCATCCACAAACTTACCTTCTGCATCAGTCGGGTCTCCTTGTTTGCCCTCAGATTGTGTAACATTATTTACAGGCAACTGACTTACCAGACCTGTTAAATCTTTTCCGAAGAGAAGACCTAAAACTACAATGATAATACCAACGCCACCACCAATGGTGCCGCCACTCATACCCCTTCTATCGTCGATATTACCACTTCCTTTTCCGAACCACTGCATATAATTATTTTTTAATTTGATAAGACAAGAATCCGAGACAATTGTCATACCAAATTACAAAATAATTAGCTAAACACAGTTAATGCATTCTTTATTCTCTGTACAGTTTCCGCTGCACCTAAAGCAAGGGCTATATCAAATACTCCGGGACCGAATTTGCCGCCAACAAGCATTATTCTAAACGGCAGCATTAGCTCCCCTGGTTTAAATTGATGCGCTCCTGCTAATTCTTTAAATTTCTCTTCTAACTCTAAGGCAGTAGTATTGTCTGTAACCAATAAAGCAAAAGCATCAAAAAATGCCGCTTTTTCTACCGTCCACTTTGGTTTTACCGCAGCCAGGTCATATTCAGCAGGGGCAACAAAAAAGTAAGTAGCCTGAGTAACAAAGTCACTCAACAAATTACATCTGTCTTTAATCAAATTAATCACTTTCAGCAAGTAAGCATCGTCTTCAAGTACAATCCCTTGATCCGCAAATGCAGCTTTTACTGTTGGTAACAATTTTTGGGCATCAGCATTTTTAATCCATTCATGATTATACCATTTGGCTTTTTCGAAATCAAATTTTGCTCCGGCCTTGCTTATACGCTCAACCGAGAACTTATCAATTAATTCCGCTAAAGAAAACAATTCCTGATCTGTACCATCATTCCAACCCAACATGGCCAATAAATTCACAAAAGCTTCGGGCATAAACCCAAGTTCTTTAAACCCTTTGGTTAAATCACCAGTTTTGGGATCAGTCCAGTTTTGTGCATAAACCGGGAAACCTAACCTGTCTCCATCGCGCTTACTTAGTTTGCCATTCCCATCTGGTTTTAATATCAATGGCAAATGAATCCATTGAGGCATTATATCTTCCCATCCCAGGTAGCGCCACAATAAAATATGTATTGGAGCAGACGGGAGCCATTCTTCGCCTCTAAAGATATGACTGATCTCCATTGCCTTATCATCCGCCACAACAGCTAAGTGATAAGTAGGCATCCCATCGGCCTTTAATAAAACTTTATCGTCAACTAAATTTGTATCAAAACTTACATGCCCCCTAATCAGATCTGTAAAAGAAATCAATTCATCTTTAGGCATTTTAATACGCACAACATGCGGAGTGTTATTGGCTAAAAGTTCCGTTACTTCATTTTCGCTAAGCGTAAGTGAATTGCGCATTCCTTCGCGTGTAGTTAATCCGTAAGTAAAATTAGGAATCTCCTTACGTTTTGCATCCAGTTCTTCCGGGGTATCAAAAGCATAATAAGCATAACCATCAGCAATTAACTGATCTGCATACTGTTTGTAGGTTGCTTTTCGCTCACTTTGACGATAGGGACCAAATTCTCCACCTTTTTGTGGGCTCTCGTCGGGCGACATTCCACACCATTCCAAACAAGAAACAATGTATTCTTCTGCTCCTTCAACAAAACGCGTCTGATCGGTATCTTCAACACGCAAAACAAACGTCCCGTTGTGTTTTTTAGCAAACAGATAATTAAACAAAGCGGTACGTACACCACCTAAATGCAGCCCTCCTGTCGGACTAGGGGCAAATCTTACTCTTACTTTCTTTTCCATAATAACACTACAAAGATATATTTTTGTAATTTGCCTTTTTCATAATCTATGAATCCTTACGAGAAAAAACGACGATGGAAGTTCTTTTTGCTGTTCTTTGCCATTATTATTGGAGCAGCATCTGTGTTTTATAGCGACTTCTTTGTTAAAAAAATGGAGCGGGAGGAACAATTACAACTTCAGCTTTATGTAAAAGTCACAGAGCAGTCACTGGTTATGTACGATGATGATCGCTACACCAGTTTGATAGAACTCATCAGAACCAATACAAAGCTTCCGGTTATCATGACGGATTCTACAAAGATGGAAATCCTTAGTTTTCAGGGGCTGGATTCGACTAAAACAAATTACGATCTCGAAAAAAAGGCAAACGTAACCTACGATCCTTCCTATTTCGCACGTGAATTAAGAACGATGAAAAAACAGCATCCACCCACTCCAATTACCGGGCTGGATGGCACCCGGTGGTGGATTTTCTATAAAGATTCGCCTACCCTAACACAACTTCGCTACTTTCCTTATATACAATTAGGTGTAATTGCCCTCTTCTTGCTTACAGCATATGTCGCTTTCAGTTCTGCTCGTAAGGCAGAGCAAGATCAGGTATGGGTAGGTATGGCTAAGGAAACCGCACATCAGCTGGGCACCCCTATATCGTCTCTCATGGCCTGGGTTGAGCTGATAAAATCGAGATTCGATGCTGAAGACGACCCGCTCATTGCCGAAATGGAAAACGACATTAAACGTCTCGAAGTAATTACTGACCGTTTTTCAAAAATAGGCTCTAAACCAGTAGTAGAGGACCATGTGGTATACACTGTTATCTATAATTTTGTAGAATATTTTAAATTGCGCACATCTGACAAGATCATCTTTACCATTAGCGGCGATGAGCAGGTACGGGCATTATTGAACGTTCCATTATTTGATTGGGTAATAGAAAATTTACTTAAAAATGCTGCCAATGCCATCGAAAACGAAGGCACAATTACCATAAATATCATTGAAAATCTGACCAAAGAAGAGGTCTTTATTGATGTAACCGATACCGGAAAAGGAATTGCAAGATCTAAATTTGATGCAGTTTTCCAACCCGGCTATACCACCCGGAAACGGGGATGGGGCTTAGGGCTATCTCTAACCAAACGTATTATCGAGAACTATCATAGTGGACAAATATTCGTTAAAGAATCAGAACTTGGCAAAGGCACAACATTTCGTATCGTTTTAAAAAGCAGTATAACTTATGAACCGACCTCAAACACATGAGTACCCCGCCTGGGCTGAAACATATATTAAGCTCGTAGGCGAAGATGTAATTGAATTACTGGAAAAACAAGCTACTGAATTTCCAGATTTTGTGAACTCGTTAATAGAAAAAGCAGATTATGCCTATGCGCCCGGAAAATGGACCATCAAAGAATTGATTGGCCATATTATTGATGCTGAGCGCGTATTTGTATATCGGCTAATGTGCTTTGCCCGCGGAGAACAACATGCACTTCCCGGTTTTGAAGAAGATGACTATGTTGCAAACGCTCATTTTTCAGATAGAAGCTTATTGAGCCTTTCTGAAGAATTTGCGCATTTACGTAGGTCTAATCTTTACTTAATTAAATCGCTTACAGAAAAAGAGCTTAACAGAAGTGGAACTGCTTCTGAAAGACAAATCACGGTAAGAGCAATCCTGTTTGTGATGGCGGGCCATATTATGCATCATGTTGGTATTATTAAAGAAAGGTACTTATGATCTGGTTTACAGAATTTTCCCCGGCAAAGCTAAATAACCAGCCAAAAAATCACATGGGAGGCTTTTTGGATATACAGTTCACCGAAGTGGGTGAAGACTTTTTAACCGCAACCATGCCGGTTGATGAGCGCACACACCAACCTGCAGGAATTTTACATGGCGGGGCTTCTGTTGTGCTGGCTGAAACCCTGGGCAGCGTTGCCTCCTATATGTGTATTGATCCGGAAAAGTATGTGGCCGTGGGGTTAGAGATAAATGCAAATCACTTACGTCCGGTAAAAAGCGGACTCGTAACAGGGATTTGCAAGGCCCTGCATATTGGTGCAAAAACCCACGTATGGGAAATCAGGATTTATAGCGACAAAGGCAAAATGAATTGTGTAAGCAGGCTTACTGTAGCAATCATCAATAAGCCTTAATTTTACACTCCTCCGTAATTCTATTCTGAGATCCAAACCATTTGTAATTTGTATTATCTAACCAATCACAGATAAATTATACACAGATAAAATAAATCAATATCTTTGCGGCCTAAGTATTTTAACAATGACTGAACAAGAAAACAACAACAGTTTTGACTGGGTTTACTACATTTTAGGTATGTTTTTTGGAATTTTAACTGCCTTTATTATTACCGGAAGTTTTGGGTATGCAATTCTTGGCGGTATCGTCGGCTTTATTTTTGGTGCCATTTTCTTAAACGGAATCGTTAAAGGCCGCGAATATTAAACTACCGTTTTCTTTACTACACTTTCTCCCTATGAAGAAAATAATGCTTTTTGCTCTGTTTGCAATATTTGCCGGCAATACAATGGCGCAGGATGTAAAATTCCCGGCTATTGATTCGAGCCCTGCCGACATTGCTTATTTCCCTTTAAGTGTTGCGAAAGCAAAAGACGATTCTAAGCCGCTGATCAAGGTTATCTATTCTCGCCCCTCAAAAAAAGGACGGGAAATTTTTGGTGTGCTTGAGCAATTTGGCAAAGTATGGCGTGTAGGCGCAAATGAGTCAACAGAAATTAAATTCTATAAGCCCGTAGTTATTGCCGGCAAGAAGATAAAAGCTGGTTCTTATAGCTTATTTGCCATTCCAAATAAAGATAACTGGACACTTATCATCAATAAACAGACGGATAAATGGGGCCTTACCTATAACCAGGAAAAAGACGTGTTAAGGACTGATGTACCTGCAAAAGGCTTAACCAACACGATTGAATCGCTGTGTATTACTTTTACACCGCAGGAAAAGGGCGCCAATTTAATTATTGCCTGGGATAAGACCTTTGTTGAGCTTCCAATTGAGATAAAATAGTTTTACTGAAGGCCTTTGGCCCTTTTTCTTCTCAGGATACTGTCGAAATAGATTAATGCTATAACAACATCTATAAACAGGAAAGCAGTTAAAAACCCGGGAGTTAAGGTTTTGTTAACCGCTCCAGTGAGGTCGATTTTAAGTTTAGGCAATTCGTATGTAACAGTGCTATTGGCTATTGCATATATAAAAACGCCGGCAATGAATGCCCCAAAAATGGCCGCTATGCCGTAAATAATTCGATTATCTACCCGTGTTTTTAATGCTACAGGTTGCTTTTCAAGCTTAATCTGCTCCATAACATTTCGAGTAAAAGACATCGACGGCTCTTCCATCTCCATGCCTTTCAGTAACCTGGTTAATTCTTCGTCTTTTAGTTCCATAACAGTTCCTTTACCTCGTCTTTTAATAAAAATTCTAACCGTTCCTTTAGTCGCGCCCTTGCTCTGTGCAGCCTGATTTTAACTGTATTTGCCGGCATATTTAGTGCTGTCGCAATTTCCTCTAAACTTTGTTCGCCCTTATAAAACAACGTAACTATCGCGATATCATCATTAGGCAGCGTAGAAATTGCCTCATCAAGGTATCTGTTTGTCGATTTTCTTTCGGCCAGGTTATCACTCAAATCAGATTTATGCCCCTCTAGCTCCAGTTCGTTTTCATTTCCGTGTATCGACTGCGTATCAATTCTTTTTTTGCGCAAAAAAGACATCGCCGTAGTATAAGTAATGGTATACAACCATGTCGAAAATTTAGACGTTTGCTTAAATGTACCTAAGGCCTTGTATGCCTTTACAAAGCAATCTTGGGCTATTTCTTCTGCATCTTCCCTATTTTTAGCAAAACGCACAGCAAGCGTAAATACAAAGCGCTGATGGCGTTTTACCAATTCCGAATAAGCGGAGGTATTACCCATCAGGACTTCTGCAATTAAGTCTTGATCTGTTTGCTGTTGCTGCATATACAGCTATGACGTCGGGTCATGCCCGCTGGTTACAACAAATGTTTCCTCATACTAATTTATTTGGTTCGCAGCTTCTTGGAGTTCAGCATGATGAGGTATTTTAAAGCACCTGCGAAGTGTTCATTTAAAGCGCTCGTCATCTCTCCTTTCGTCGACAGGACTGACAGAGGGCAGCAGTGGGCGCCATATTATAACCGAAGCCCCCTAAAACTAATGCCCGCCAGCAAAGAATTTTAACCCCAGAATTGAGCCAATTAATGTTGCAATAAAAAAGATGCGCCAGAAATTAGCAGGCTCCTGAAAATATAATATCCCAACAATTACAGTTCCTACCGCTCCTATACCGGTCCATACAGCGTATGCCGTTCCCATTGGTAAAGTTTGGGTGGCTTTATTTAAGAAGTAAAAACTTAACGAAATACAAACAGCAAAGGCCAAACTCCATTTAAAGTTGGTAAAGTTATTGGATAGCTTTAAACAGGTGGTAAATCCCACCTCAAACAATCCGGCAATTATTAAAATAATCCAGCTCATAATTTTTTTTCTGCAAAATTAGGGCGAATTAACAGGCCATTTTTTTACAAATGTTAAAAAATGAGTTTGCTATTTTATTTCTGCACGGATCCGGCTAAGCGTAACCTGGGTAACGCCAAGATATGAAGCGATGTATCCCAGCTGGATTCTTTGGATTAAATTGGGTGAGTTTTTTAGCAATTCGGCATAACATTCTGACGCCGATTTAAATAATCTGGATATATAGCGTTCTTCGAGCTTAATCAGCTCAAGCTCTGCCAATTTCCTGCCCCAGTTTGCAAGGTCTATATTTCCTAAAAAAAGGCGTTGTAACACTTCATCTTTAATTTCATAAAGAATACTGTTCTCTAATAATTCTATGTTCTCGTAGCCCGGTTGCCCATTTATGTAGCTGTTATAGGAAAACACAAAATCGCCTTCCAAACCAAACCAAAAGGTAATTTGGTTATCCTTTCCCTCACAATAAGCACGGGCAATGCCTTTCTTGATAAAGTAAGCCGAGCGGCCTATTTGTCCCGCTTCAACTAAAACCTTGTTTTTGGGCAACTCTATCCTACGCATTTCATCGAGCAAAAGCTTAAGGCTATCTGGCTTTAGAGGATAAATGCTGTTTATTTTTTTTATAAGCTCATCCAATGTATTTCAAAATTTAGATAAAGATAAAATAACAGGAACAAACATTTTTTTTAAATCTGTGTAACCTGAAATATTTTGATGTAGTCATAACACACAGATTCAAAACAACAGAACATTTAAAATATAAAGTAGAATAACATGGGACCAGAATTAGTATTTATATCGCTTTTTGTTTGTACAACAGCAATGGTATTTGGCATAAGATACATGTCTAATAAAGAAAAAATGGCAATGATAGAGCGTGGAATAGACCCGGGAATTGCCCGATCAAGACAAAGTGCCCCTACTCCTTTTTTGAGTTTAAAATTTGGATTGCTAATGGTTGGTTTAGGGCTGGGCATACTAACCGCACTATTTTGCGTGCTGCAAACAGGAATAGATGATGAAGAAGCTGTAGCAGTTTATTTCGGGTCAATCTTCATTTTTGGAGGTCTGGGACTAATTGTATCTTATGTTGTAGAGAAAAAATGGCTCGATCAACAGGGCAGTTAAGTTAAATAAGACCGTTTCAAGAGCCTGCTAAAATATGAGCAGGCTTTTTTTTGGCCAAATCCTTTTAGCCTCTTGGCCACGACCTTCCTCCTAGTACAATCCTCGAGATGACGGGAAAAGAGACCATCACCGATGGTAAACGCTGACTTTTGTCAACCCAAAGTCAACAAATATTGTCTCTATAAAATTAGACACAAATTAATCAATCGATTGATTAATTTTGCCTCACAATTTGATTCCATGGAAAAAGTAGATAAGAGATCGAGTATTCTGGAAGCAGCTTCAAAGCTGTTTGCTGAATTAGGATATGAAGGAGCCTCAACCCGTCAGATTGCGAAAGAGGCCGGCGCAAATATGGCTATGATTAACTATTATTTTGGGTCAAAAGAAGGCGTATTCGTTGAAATGATGAATAGCCGGATACAGGGATTCAAAGATGAATTGAACAGCATTAGCAAAGACCGCCTGTCGGGAATGGAAAAACTGTTAAAAGTGGTTGATGGTTATGCCACACGCATACTTTGCAATCACACTTTTCATAAAATGATGCATAGAGAACTGTCTTTATCTCAAAGACCTGAAATGTTTATCACGATCAAAAATGCAATGGCCGAAAACCTTTTGGTTATACAACACATTATTGAAGATGGAATTGAAGACGGAAGCTTCAGAAAAGTGGATGTAAAAATGCTTATCGCCACTATAATGGGAACCATAAGCTATGTAGCCATCTCCCCTTCTAAAATAACATCAGGAACTACGCTAGACATCAACAACAAAGAAGACCGAAAAATCATCACAGATCGTTTAATTATCCATTTAAAGGATCTCATCACTATTTATCTAACACCCCAACAATGATACGCAACACAATTAAACTAAGCCTTGTCGCTTTTCTGCTCCCTGGAATGCTATATGCCCAAAACATAAAAAAGCTAAGCCTGCAGGAAGCGATTGAGTTAGGCATAAGTAACAGCAAGAATTTAAAACTATCACAAAGTAAAATTGATGAAGCTGTTTCTAAACTCGCATCAGTTAAAGACAATGCACTGCCTACCGCCAGTGCTTCATTTTTATACAACCATGCCGAGATTCCCACTAATAAATTAAGCATAGGTGGGGCAGATCCAATTAATTTGCCTAACAGGGCAGATGCATTTATAGGTACTGCCGCAGTGGAACAATTAGTATATGGGGGAGGCAAATTGAAGTATGCCGAAGCATCAACAAAATTGCTTACTGATGTTGCCCGTCTGGATGCTGATAAAAACAAAGAAGAAGTTAGCTACGCGGTAATAAACACTTACTACTCGTTATATAAAGTTTTACAAAGCAAAAAAGTGGTTGCCCAGAATCTGGAATCTATTGCCGGACAATTAAAGCAATCGCAGCGCTTTTTTGAGCAGGGAATAGTAACGAAAAACGATGTTTTAAGGTTTCAATTACAACAGGCCAATGTATCGCTAACCGAAATGGAGATTGAAAACAACAGGAAGGTAATTAACTACAACCTGGATATTTTATTGGGCCTGGATGAAAACACGGATATAGAAATTGCTGATCCAGACAATGCTTTAAAACCAGTTTCGCCATTAACCTCCTATATCGATTTGGCCCTATCTAACCGTCAGGAACTAAAGCAGGCAGATTTGCAGAATAAGGTTGCCGATATTAACATCAAATCTATTCAGGCAAATACAATACCTACAGTTGGTGTTGGTGCAAACTTGTATTACATTAATCCAAGTGGCAAATTTATCCCTCCAACCAACCAATACATTGTACCAATGACGTTTGGAGCCAATATTTCTTGGAATATAGGGAGCTTATGGACCAATAAAAACAAAGTAACCGAGGCCAGGATCCAACAGAAAAATGTAGGCATCCAAAAAGATATTTTATCTGATCAGGTGAAAACTGAGATCAACAAAAATTATCAGGATTATCAGCTGACTTTAAGTAAAATAAAAGTGCTTGAAACTTCTATTGCTCAGGCCACAGAAAACGACAACTTACTGGCTTCGAAATACAAAAACAATGTTGCCTCTGCCATCGACCGTATCGATGCAGAAACATTGCTTTACCAGGCAAAAATCAATCTAGAATTAGCTAAAGCAGATGCCGGACTTGCCTACTACACGCTATTAAAATCCACAGGAAAAATCGCCCAATAACTACCATAACAAATTACAGCAATGACAACTGAAAAGAAAAAGAAAAACAAAGTTATACCAATCATATTAGGGGTATTAATTGTAATTGGAGCCATATTTGGCACCAAAGAGTATATTTACTATAGCAAACACGTAGATACGGATGACGCACAGATTGACGGAGACATTAGCCCTGTTGTTGCACGTGTTGGAGGATATGTAAAAGAAATTAAATTTGAAGAAAACACTCCTGTAAAAGAAGGCGATGTTCTGGTTAAGCTTGATGATAGTGATTACAAAGTAAAGCTTGAGCAGGCCATGGCAGGACAAAAAGGCGCCAGTGCTGGTGTAGGTGTTTCTGAATCGCAAATTGCGGCTACTGCTGCCAATACAAGTACCGCAAGGGCTAATATTGAGGAGGCAAGAGTTAAATTAGCTTTAGCGCAAAAAGATTACGATCGCTATGCAAACCTGATTAAAGATGGCTCTATTACCCAACAGCAATTTGACCAGGCTAAGGCGCAAAAAGAATCGGCCCAGGCTGCATTTACTGCCGCTAAAGATCAATATACCGCAGCAGTTAAGCAGGTTGGCACTACTCAGTCGCAGTTAGCGGTAAGCAATACCGGCGTTAGCCAGCAGCAGTCGGAAGTTGATTTTGCTAAATTACAGCTGTCATATACAGACATTAAAGCCCCGGCAACAGGAATTGTTTCTAAAAAGAATGTTCAAAAAGGACAGCTGGTACAAGCCGGCCAGTCTTTGTTTTCTGTTGTAAATGAAAACAGCATTTACGTTACGGCAAACTTTAAAGAAACCCAACTTGAAGAAATCAATCCTGGACTGAAAGTTAAGGTAGAGGTTGACGCTTATCCTGATGCTGATGTCCAGGGTGAGGTTTATAATTTTGCGCCTATTACTGGCGCAAAAGGCTCTTTGTTACCTCCTGACAATGCTACAGGTAACTTTGTAAAAGTAGTACAACGTGTACCCGTAAAAATAAAAATCACTAAAGCACCTAAAGAGATCATGGCAAAATTACGCCCTGGTATGAGTGTTAAGGTTTCTGTTTCCATAAAAGACTAAAAATGGCCGAGAAAGGTTTAAAAAAGTGGATAATAACCTTTACAGTGATCACGGCTTCATTACTGGAGCTGATTGATACCACTATTGTAAACGTTGCTATACCCCAAATACAAGGTAACCTTGGTGCCACCCTCGAGGATGTTGCCTGGTTATCTACCGGCTACGCCGTAGCCAACGTAATCGTACTCCCCATGTCTGGATGGCTGGGTAGTCGTTTTGGCCGAAAAAACTATTTCCTGTTCTCTATCATACTTTTTACTATCGCATCTTTCCTTTGTGGAAATGCAACCAACCTCGAAGAGCTGATCCTATTTCGCATATTGCAGGGACTTGCCGGTGGGGGCTTAATTTCTACCGCTCAGGCGATATTAATTGAAACCTGGCCACGAGAGGACGTTGGTATTGCCACAGCTTTGTTTGGACTGGGCGCAGTTGTAGGGCCTACTGTAGGGCCAACAATTGGTGGTTATTTGCTAGAGATCAGTTCATGGCCGTTGATTTTTTATGTAAACATTCCCGTCGGTATCCTGGCAGCCTATTGTACCTATATGTTTGTTCGGGAGACGCCTAAGGATGGAAAAGGGATGCCTGTAGATTGGTGGGGCATTGCATTACTTGCAATTGCAGTTGGAAGTTTACAGACTGTATTGGAAAAAGGCGAAAGCGAAGACTGGTTTGCCACCCCTTATATTACAGCACTTGCAGTTACATCTGCCCTAGGCTTATTGCTGTTCATTTGGAGGGAGTTAACTACCGACCACCCTATTGTGAACTTTAAGATTATGCGCCACAGAAGCTTTTCTGTGGGTATGGTTACCTCGTTTATCCTGGGTTTCGGACTATACGGATCCGTTTTCGTGTTCCCTGTATTTTGCCAGAATTTACTGGGCTTTTCGCCTCTGCAAACGGGAGAATTGCTGTTTCCGGGTGGTTTATGTACCATCGTAATGATGCCCTTTATTGGGATTTTCCTTAAAAAAGGCATCCCGGCTCAGTTTATGGCAACCATCGGGATGTTTCTCTTCTTCGTATTTTGTTCTATGCTCAGTAAATCTACCCTGCAATCAGGAACCAACGATTTCTTTCTTCCTTTGATGATAAGAGGCGTTGGTATGGCTTTATTGTTTGTTCCGTTAACGACTTTAGCCATTCAGGATCTTAAAGGTGCTGAGATTGGACAAGGCTCTGGTTTGAACAACATGATGAGACAACTTGGTGGTTCATTTGGTATCGCTGCATTAACTACTTTGATACATGTTCGCCAGGGTTTTCACCGCAACAATTTACTTGTAAATATTAACGAATATAACCCTGCATTTACCGATCGTTTTAATGGCTTTATAAAGAATTTTATGGCCAAGGGATATAACTATTTAGATGCAAAATCTTTGGCTGTAAAAGCCATCGAAGGCACGGTTACAAAACAGTCATTACTGCTCACTTATAGCGATGCATATTGGGTGGCCGGGCTGATACTTTTATGTTCAATTCCGCTGTTGTATCTTCAAAAATTCAAAAAGAATGTTGAAGTTCCGGCAGACTTACACTAAACAAAACAGCCGTTAAGAAAATCTTAACGGCTGTTTTACCCCAAAAAATTAACAATTAAATTGCCTCATTTATTGCGTTTCCGCCCTCAAATCAGCACATAAGTTTAAAAGGATTTGTTTAACCTCTATGGTACTAAGTTAGTTTTTTTTGCAAAAAAACCAAAATTAAATTAATAGTACTTTGAGGTCTTTTTTTTGAATCATTTTTGGTAGCTTAAGCGCGAAAAAATACCCTTTAAATATGATGCAGAAACAACGCGCAAAAGGTCAGAGAGAATCAGTATTTAACAACGAAGTAGTATCCAGATTTGAACTCTATAACAGCCTTTTCCTTACCCTTCCTTTTTACAAGATTAAAGATACCGGCACACTGTTGCCGTTGTTTATAAAATACTGTGAAGATGGTGTAAATAACCATGAGACTCCGGCAGAAATTATTAATGCTTTTTTCAAGAAGTATACGCAAAATAACGGGGCTAAGGACGTGATTGATCTTCTGTTCAGATTTATCCAATACATTGAGCGCCAGGTGGTGTTATTTGATGCTGTTGAGGATGCTTCTTTTAACAAACTGAATGCTTCTGATGAGCATAATGCATTGCTGTCTTATCTAAAAAAAGGAATTGATGACAGCTCTTTAAATCAGAAAATAGAAAAACTGATTGAAGAATTCTCTTTAAGACTTGTTTTAACCGCACACCCCACTCAATTTTACCCTGGAAGCGTATTGTCTATCATCACAGACCTTACCGCTGCCATTAAAATTAACGACATTACCAGTATCCACCTTTTGCTTCAGCAACTAGGTAAAACGCCATTTTTCAATAAGAAATCACCAACCCCGGTTGATGAGGCGCTAAGTTTAGCCTGGTACCTCGAAAACGTGTTTTATTTTGCAGCAGCAAACATTCAATCAGAAATAGACAAAAGCCTGAACGATTACAGCCTGGACTCTAAAAAGATTATAGAACTAGGTTTTTGGCCAGGTGGTGATAGAGACGGTAACCCGAATGTACATACCGAATCTACCGTACAGGTTTCAAAAATGCTTCGCCAGATCTTGTTCAGATGCTATTACCGCGATTTTAGAAACCTGAAAAGGCGTATCACCTTTAGAGGAGTTGATGAGCCTATCGCTATAGTTCATGATGTATTGTACAAAAATGCCTTTGATCCGAATATTGAAATGGAAAACATTTCTGACTTTCTGATCGAACACCTGAATAAAATTAAAAATACTCTGGTAGATAGCCACGACGGCCTGTTTGCTGATATTGTTTCTGACCTGATCCGTAAAGTTGAGCTTTATGGCAGCCACTTTGCCTCGCTTGATATCAGACAGGACAGCAGAGTTCTAAGAGACGTTCATGCCTATTGCCGACAAAGCAAGCCGATCAATTCTATGTTCCCAGAGAACTATGAAAGCTTGTCGGAAGAAGAAAAAATCAAGACCCTATCCTTTAAAAGTGCAAGAGTATCGCATAGCGACAAAGCAGATTCATTGGTTCAGGATACACTTCAAACCATTACTGAAGTGAAGCAAATACAGCAAAGCAATGGAGAACTTGCCTGCCACCGATTCATTATCAGTAATTGTCAGCAAGCGAGTGATATTTTGCAATTAATAGAGCTTTTCTTATGGAACGGATGGGAAGAAAATGATCTTTCTATTGATTTCGTTCCCTTATTTGAAACAGTTCATGACCTTGCTGATGCGGCTACAATTATGGAAACATTGTATGCTCATCCGTTTTACAAAAAACATTTGAAGAAAAGAGGGAACAAACAAGACATTATGCTTGGCTTCTCTGACAGCACGAAAGATGGCGGTTATTTAATGGCAAACTGGTCCATTTTTAATGCCAAGGTTGCTTTAACAGAAACGGCAAACAAACACAATATTCAACTTGCTTTTTTTGATGGTCGCGGTGGCCCGCCATCAAGAGGCGGAGGTAAAACGCATCGTTTCTATGCCTCTATGGGTAAAGAGATTGCCAATAAAAATATTCAGCTTACCATTCAGGGACAAACAATCAGTTCTCAGTATGGCTCTATTGACAGTGCCGAATTTAACATTGAACAATTAATAAACGCAGGTATTTCTGCGGGTATTAAGGAAAGACATAATATTTTATTAGATCCGGTTCATAAAAATCTTTTGGATATAATGGCGCAGGAAAGCTATGAATCATTTGTAGCATTGCGTAAGCATCCATTGTTTTTAAGTTATCTGGAGAAATTCTCGCCGCTTACTTTGTTATCGAAAATTACCATCAGCAGCAGGCCGGTAAAAAGAAATTCTGGAGGTGCATTAAAACTGGAAGATCTAAGGGCGATAAGCTTTGTTACCGCATGGAGCCAGCTTAAACAGAATATTCCAGGATTTTATGGCATGGGCACGGCATTGAAGAGCCAGGAAAAAGCAGGAAACTGGGATAAGGTTGTTAAGACCTATCAGGAATCTGGCTACTTTAAAACCATCATAGACAACTGTATGATGTCTATGAGCAAGTCTGACTTTGCTGTTACGGCTCACTTTATAAACGACAAAGAATACGGTGCTTTCTGGAAGATTCTTTTTGATGAATTTACGCTTTCTAAGGAAATGCTTTTAAAGCTAGCTGGTCATGAGACACTAATGGAGAATTACCCTGTAGAGAAGCGCTCTATTGCCGTTAGAGAAAAGATCGTACTGCCTTTGGTGCTTATCCAGCATTACGCTTTAGAACAGCTACAGAACGAAATAACAGAGGAAGAAAAACAATCTTATGAGAAGCTTGCCATCAGAACCGTATACGGCATTGTAAATGCCGGGCGTAACCTGGCGTAAGAACATAAAAAAAGGGGATATTGACATCCCCTTTTTTATTATGTTGCTAAATTAATGCCTGTCAATTGACCCCATTACTTTTTGACCAAATGCGTTTAGCGCATCTTTTTCAACTGCTCCTGCTTTTACGTTCTCATGAACTTCAAGCGCTCCGCAGATATTGGTGATCATCTCTCCTGCTACATCAATTTCTTCCTCACTTACCCCTCTGAATTCACAAAAAGCTTCTAAAACAGATAAAGTTGCCTCAAGATTTTCTGGAGTAGTATTTTGGAATAGCTGTCTTATAACCGGAATTTTCATTATTTTATTTTATTAAATAATTCGCTTAATACTTCTGCTTTGTTCGTTTGAACCTGATCTACCAAAGTGCCGCCTTCAAAGGCTGCAAAAGTTGGTAAATTGTCAACCGTTGCCAGTTTACGTGAAGCCGGAAGTTTTTCGGCATCCACAATTAAGAAAGCAACATCTTCGTTTTCAGCAGCTAGTTTCTTAAACTTCGGCTTCATGATTCGGCAATTCCCGCACCACGATGCAGCATACTGAACCATTACTTTCTTGTTTTCAGCAACATATTGTTGAAGATTATCTTCTGTTAATTCTAAAAACATAATTTTTAATTAATTGATTAGTTAGCGCTTAAATATTCAGCAACGCCAGTTCTATTTGCGTTCATTGCTTCTTTTCCTTCTTCCCAGTTTGCAGGGCAAACTTCGCCATGTTTCTGAACGTGAGCATAAGCGTCAATTAAACGTAAATATTCTTTAACGTTTCTACCTACTGGCATATCGTTAACGCTTTCATGGAAAACTTTACCGGTTTCGTCAATTAGGTAAGTTGCTCTGAATGTAACGTTTGATCCAGAGAAGATTTCGTTTCCTTCTTCATCATATTCAACCTCTTGCTCAACAATACCTAAAATGTTAGATAATTGTCTGTGCGTATCTGCTAAAATCGGATAAGTAACACCTTCAATACCGCCGTTATCTTTTGGAGTGTTCAACCATGCAAAGTGAACTTCGTTTGTATCGCATGATGCACCAATTACAATTGTATTTCTTTTTTCAAAGTCAGGTAAAGCTGCTTGAAAAGCGTGCAATTCTGTTGGACAAACAAAAGTAAAATCCTTTGGATACCAGAATAATAAAACTTTTTTCCCCTTGCTCACTGCTTCTTCAAATACATTGATCTTTAAATCGTCACCCATTTCTGACATCGCATCGATACTAACACTTGGGAATTTTTTTCCTACTATAGCCATAATTATATTTTGTGTTTTATTGTTGTTTTTTGATGGTGCAAAGGTAAGCGTATCCGTACTCAAAAACAACCATATTCAAGATATAACAGATACTTAATCTTGATAGGCACATAGACGAAAACTATAACACAGAAAAACAAATTAGTTTCTATCTATTTATGTTTTACCTCAGTATTCTTCCTGTTTTATCTGTATTAACACGAAATGGGTTTAGATATTCATTTACCAGAACGGCAAATTCTCTTCTTGTAATATTGCGCTTAAGATCATATTCTGTTTTAAATTTATATACGGTTTTCCAGTTCTTCTTAATCTCCTCTTCCGTATTCTTTGGCGATTTTCCACCCACATAACAAACAAGGTTTAGCGTTGCGCCGATAGTCATTTCGGACTCCTTATGTTCATCAAACCAGATCTGTGCTTTATAATAATACTCCTTAATCGGTTCCTTTATTTCTGCTGTTGATACCGTCCGCTCCGGTTCAAAATTAGCCACTCCGTTAGCTATATCTGCTTTTAAAAATCCCGAAAGACCCAGAAACTGAATAGATTTCCAGTTGGTGTCAGTAGGCATAATATCTGCAAATGGCATTAGAGACAACTGGTACTTCATTAGCTCTCCCTGTATCTCCTTTAAAGAAGCCTGAGAGGTTTTGGTTTTGAAAAAAGCAGCATAAGCAGCCACAGCTCCTGCTGCCTGTCCTGCAGCAATGCTTTCAATTCCTGAATTTAGCACCACAAGATTATCCTGTTCAGGAATAAGCAGATCGCTTAGAAAAAGTAAATTCGCAGATGTATTTTCAACCTGCTGCCCCGAGGCAATGCTTGTTCTGTAAAGATTGTTGTTGTAAGTAAGCAAATGCCACGACTTATTTACACTTTGCAAGGGAATAGCCGCATTGACCTTTCCTGTTCTGTCCGCGTTCACCATCGCAATAGCCTTTACTGTTCTGCCGTCGCTTAGCTGCACACTCCAGCCGCTTCCAGATCTTTTTAATTTTATCCAGTTCGCATTTTTTATGACTGTCAGATTCTTAAGCGTATCTGTCCATGATTTTATGGCAGAGTTGATTTGAGCTTTATCTCGAGTCTTTAAACCCTTAATTAGGTTCGCTTCTATTCCGGAAGATAAGTTCCCGGAGCTGGGTGAAGCTTCAAACCCTCCTCCCGGTAATAATAGAACTGTTTTAGCACCAGAAACACTTGATTGAATGCTTGCTGCCAGTGCACCACTCCCGTTACCAATAACCAAAACTCCCGTTTTAATGGTTTGGGCATTCCCCAACTGGAGAAATAATATAGTGGCTAGTACAGTAAAAAATCCCCTTTTCATTTTGTATATTTATTTTACATGTGCAATATCCCTTAAATCAATCTATTTTCAATACAATAGCAATTAAGGATAATTAATTTAACCTATTTTAACAATTTTAGGCCTATTTGGCAAGCTAACATGACGCGACCTATTAACTCTGTTTTTAATGCTCAGCAAGCGCATAAATATACGCTTAGGACTAGTAATGCCGAACAAAGAATTAATAAATTAAAGGCATTAAAGCGCGGTATAGAAAAGCACGAGGCCGAGATATATGCTGCTTTACAGCAGGATCTTCGCAAAAGCCAGTTTGAAGCTGCCGTGACCGAACTGATATTTACTTATGCTGAAATTGATTTTGCGATTAAGAACGTCAAAAATTGGATGAGGCCTAAATACATTGGCAAAACAATAACCAACCTTTTTGCAAAAAACAGACTTTATTATGAACCAAAAGGCGTTTGTTTGATCATTTCGCCGTGGAACTATCCTTTTCAATTGTTGATGGCGCCTTTAATCTCTGCCATTGCAGCAGGGAATTGCTCCATGTTAAAACCTTCAGAGGTTAGCCCCGCAACCAGTTCAATTATTGCACGGATTATTACCGAATGTTTTGAGGAACAGGAAATCTGCTGCTTTGAGGGCGACGCCTCTGTATCAACAGCTTTGCTTGAACTGCCATTCGATCATATTTTCTTTACTGGAAGCACCACCATTGGAAAAGTAGTGATGGAAGCCGCTGCAAAAAACCTTACTTCGGTAACATTGGAGTTGGGAGGAAAATCGCCTACTGTAATTGATGCAACGGCCAACTTAAAGAACACAGCGGAAAAGATTGCCTGGGGGAAATTGATGAATGCCGGACAAACTTGTATTGCACCTGATTATGTTTTTATTCCGGAAGAAAAACAAGCTGAATTTATTGGGCATTACAAAGAATCGGTAAACAAAATGTTCTGCAATGGAAACAATACCGTTGACCACTCCGTTTACGCTAAAATTATAAACAACAGCCATTTTAAAAGATTAACAGGACTGATTACTGACGCGACAAATAAAGGCGCCAACGTTGCCTTTGGTGGCGAAACAGACGAGGAAAATAATACCATTAGCCCTACGGTTCTTACACGGCTCAGCGACGATTCGAACGTCATGAACGAAGAAATTTTTGGTCCGCTATTGCCAATCATCACCTATAAAAGTTTAGATGAAGTAATTAGCCGTATCAACAAAAAAGGCAAACCGCTGGCGTTATATATTTTTAGCGATAGCAAAGAGAACATCCGCCGAATTATAGCAAATACCAGCGCAGGCGGCACCTGTGTTAATGATGTACTGATTCATATCTCAAATCCGAAATTACCTTTTGGGGGCGTAAACGGAAGTGGTATGGGAAGTTGCCATGGAAAATTCGGCTTCAAGTCGTTCAGCCACGAAAGGGCTGTTGTTTTTCAGTCTAAGTTAGATATGACCGGGATGATTTACCCCCCTTATCACGGCAAAGACTGGGTGTTAAAGTTGCTGAAAAAACTAATGTAATTACCCCACTTTAACAGAAGTCATGGTTAATGAGCCACCGACAGCCCTATCGTTAAATAACGAAACTTCCTCATTATCATATTTCAGACCGAGGGTATACATTAAGGGTAGATAATGCTCCGGGGTAGGGATGGCCAGCATAGCCTCTTTACCAAGCGATTGATAGTTCATCAACAGATTGTGTTCATTGCTTAAAATCAGGCTTTTAAACTTATCGTTCATTTGTAAAGCCCAGTCATATCCTCCACCGTTTATCATTTCCCAGCTCATCATTCTAAGGTTGTGAACCATATTTCCGCTCCCAAGAATTAGAACCCCTTTCTTTCTTAAAAGTTGTAATTCCTTGGCCAGCTCATAATGATAGCGCGCATCCTTGGTATAGTCGATACTCAATTGCAATACAGGGATGTTCGCCTCTGGGTACATGTGCCTTACAACAGTCCATGCACCATGGTCAAGCCCCCAGTCATGATCCAGACCAACATGCGTATGTTGTATAAGTCCTGCCGTTTCAGCAGCAAGCGCCGGATTTCCGGGTGCGGGATAAACTACATCAAAAAGTGCCTGTGGAAACCCGCCAAAATCATGTATGGTTTTAGGAAAATCCATAGCAGTAATGTGTGTCCCTTTGGTAAACCAATGTGCAGAAACCACCAGTACTGCTGTTGGAACTGGCATATTTTGAGCCATAGAGGCCCATTTGTCGCTAAACTCATTATCCTCAATCCCATTCATTGGAGATCCGTGACCCACAAATAGAACAGGCGTAAGGTTTTCCTGAATTGGCAACCCACTTGTGAATGTTTTGAATTGAGCTGAGTTAGTCATAATGAGTAGAAATCAAAACAGGCCATCTTATCCAGACGGCCTGTAAAATCAATTATTTTGCCTGAACAAATTCCAAGTTCAAGGCGATTTTAACGTCTTTACCTACACCCATTCCGGTTGGATCATATTTGATATTATAATCTAAACGATTGATGGTTGTGTTAGCTGAGAAACCTGCTTTGGTATTTCCTTGCTGATCTTTAGCTGTTCCGCCGAATACTACATTGAATTTAACATCTTTCGTTACATCACGAATTGTCAATTTTCCACTCAATTCATAGTTATTCCCTTTCAATTTTTTAAATGAAGTACTTTCGAAAGTCATGTACGGATAAGTTTCAGCATTAAAAAAATCGTCAGATTTTAAGTGCTTATCGCGAGGTTCAACACTTGTAGAAATGCTGTTTACATCAACAGAAAAGCTGATTTTTGCATCAGTTAAATCCTCTTTAGCTGCAGTAACTGCACCATCAAACTTTTTAAATGATCCATCTACAAATGAGATTCCCATGTGTTTCACTGAGAAATTTATAAATGAGTGCATTGGATCAACTGTCCACTTTGTTTGCGCGAAAGACGCAACACTGATTGAAATTGCAACCAGGAATAAAAATACCTTTTTCATAATTTTTTTTAGTTTTAATTTTACAAAAGTACACCTCTGGGTTTTAGCGGGCCTTGATGTATGGTAAGAAAGATAATCAATAAAATTGAAGCATCCCGCATTTCAATAAAGCCATTTTTAACTTACCTTAGCTCCAAAGTAATATCAATGAACAGAATTCTAGCCTTACTACTGTGTCTGGGTGTTTTCTCTGCTTTCGCCGCAAAGCCAAAACATCAATACGTTAAAATTAAAACGGATATGGGCGAATGTATAATCATGCTTTACAATGAAACCCCTCAGCACCGGGATAACTTTGTGTCCCTGATTAAAAAGGGCGTTTATGAGGGAACTTTATTTCATCGGGTTATCAAAAACTTCATGATTCAGGGGGGCGATCCGGATTCAAAAGTTGCAAAACAAGGCGAATTGCTGGGAAATGGAACTGTAGGCTATACCATCCCCGCTGAATTTGAAGACAGTTTATTTCATAAAAAAGGCGTGCTGGGGGCTGCGAGAGACGACAATCCGGAAAAAGCATCAAGCGGGTCTCAGTTCTACATTGTTCAGGGTAAAAAATTTACAGATCGGGGATTAGATTCATTAGAAACGAATCGTCTGCATTTCAAAATACCGGTTTGGCAGAGAGAAATCTATAAAAATTTAGGTGGCGCACCGCATCTGGACAGGAACTATACTGTTTTTGGAGAGGTGGTTAAGGGCCTAGATATGGTTGATAAAATCGCCGCCATTTCTAAGGATTCAAACGATCGGCCTGACGCCGACGTAAAGATGTCTGTTTCAGTTTTGAAAAGACGCGCGGCAAAAAAATTAGAAAAATTATATAATTTATGAAGATCATCTCTTACAATGTTAACGGCATTCGCTCTGCATCAACAAAAAACTTTTTTGGCTGGCTACAGTCAACCGATGCCGATATGGTTTGCTTGCAGGAAGTGAAGGCCCTGCCTTCTCAAATTCCGGAGATACTTGCCCTAATTGAGCAATTAGGATATCATCACTACTGGTTTCCGGCCGAGAAAAAAGGATATAGCGGAGTGGCCGTCCTTACCAGAATAAAACCAAATCATGTGGAGTACGGCTGCGGAGAAGAATGGATAGATAAAGAAGGGCGCATTTTAAGAGCCGATTTTGACGACTTCTCTTTAATGAGCCTCTACATGCCCTCAGGATCAAGCGGAGACGACAGACAGGTTAAGAAGTACGAATTCATGCGCTTCTTTGACACATATATTGGAGAACTGCGCAAGGAGTATTCTAATTTGATTATTTCAGGCGATTACAATATTTGCCATACCGCCATTGACATACACAACCCAAAATCAAATGCAAATTCTTCAGGTTTCTTACCGGAAGAGCGTGAATGGATGGAATTGTTTTTAAACAATGGGTTCATAGATACTTTCAGGCACTTTAATAAAGATCCGCACCACTACACCTGGTGGAGTTTTAGAGCAAATTCAAGAGCTAAAAACCTTGGGTGGCGCATTGATTACCATTTAGCAACCCAGCCTCTTTTAAATAAGCTGAAACACGTTTCAATACTTCCCGACGCAATTCATTCAGATCATTGCCCGGTTCTATTAGAGCTAAACCCCTAAACCATGTCGGCCCTCCTTATAACAGACATCGGCACGCTTGTAGGCACTCATCCTAAAAACATTTCTGTTTTAAAGGGCGGCGCTATGAGTACTTTGCCTGTTATAAACAATGCCTGGATATTATGTGAAAATGGATTAATATCTGGCTTTGGCAATATGGACAACCTACCTGCTGATCTGCCTACATCATTAACCTCCATTTCTGCTAACAGAGGTTATGTTTTTCCATCATGGTGCGACTCTCATACACACATTGTGTTTGCTGCTTCCAGAGAAGAAGAGTTTGTAATGAAAATTCAAGGAAAAGGCTACGAAGAAATAGCAGCTGCAGGAGGGGGTATTTTGAACTCGGCCCGCAAACTTCAACACGAGTCTGAGGATCATCTGTTTGAAAGTGCCTCCATCAGGCTAAACGATATGATTAAGCAGGGAACCGGAGCTGTCGAAATTAAGAGCGGCTACGGCTTAAGCGTTGATAGCGAACTAAAAATGCTTAGGGTAATCAGGCGACTTAAAGACGCTTTTAAAATTCCTGTTAAGGCATCGTTCCTTGCTGCTCATACTTTTCCTGAACACTATAAAAATGATCATAATGGATATGTTCAACTTATTATAGAGCAAATGCTCCCTGGAATAGCAGATGAAGGCCTGGCAGATTATATGGATGTTTTTTGCGAAAAAGGCTTTTTTTCTGTGGAAGAAGCGGATAAACTTTTAGAGGCCGGCGCGAAATATGGATTACCGCCTAAAATTCATGCAAACCAATTGTCTGTATCAGGCGGCGTTCAGGTTGGGATAAAACATAATGCGATTTCCGTAGACCACCTTGAAGCTACAGATGACGATGTAATTAACTGTTTAAGCAGGAGTAATACAATTGCAACCCTTCTTCCATCTTGTTCTTTGTACCTTGATATTCCATTTGCTAATGCACGCGGCCTAATTAATGCCGATATTCCTGTTGCCTTAGCCTCTGATTTTAATCCCGGCTCTACTCCTTCAGGGAATATGAATTTTGTGATTTCATTAGGTTGCATTAAATTAAAGATGCTCCCTGAAGAAGCAATTAACGCCGCGACTTTAAACGGAGCCGCCGCAATGCGGTTATCGGATGTTGCAGGAAGCATTGCAATAGGAAAAAAAGCAAACCTATTCATTACCCGTCCCATGAGTTCAATAGCTTATCTGCCTTATAGTTTTGGGCAGTCGCAAATAGAAAAAATCATTTTAAACGGAGAAATAAACTAATGGATGGGCTTAGAATTTATTCGAGTAAGGATATTCTTAAATTAGTCAATATCCGCAGCGGAGAAACAAAATTAGGTGAACGTGTTGAGGTTATTTCTAATTTAGGAGACCTGAACACTTCGGAGGCCCGTTTTGTATTACTGGGAATTCCTGAAGATATCGGGGTAAGGGCCAATTACGGTCTGTCGGGCGCATCTACAGCATGGGATCCCGCACTTAAAGCCCTTCTTAATACCCAAAGCAACGACTTTTTAGATGGATCAGAATTAATAGCTCTAGGTCATTTTGAGTTTACTGAACCCCAAAATAATACGATTGAAGCATTACAGAAAAAGGTATCAGAAATAGATAACCAAGTTTACGAATGTGTTCTTAAAATTATAGCTGCCGGTAAAACACCCATTATTGTTGGCGGAGGGCACAATAATGCCTATCCTATCATTAAAGCGCTGGCCTCAGTCCATAAGAAGGCCGTTGACATCCTCAATATAGACGCTCATGCCGACTTAAGAGAGCCAAAAGGCAGACATAGTGGCAATAGCTTCAGTTATGCCTTAAAAGATGGTTATTTGGCCAAATACGGGGTCTTTGGATTGCACCAGAATTACAACAATGAAGCAATTCTAAAACAAATAGAAGAGAATGAAAAAATACAAGCTGTTTTCTTTGATGATATCTTATTGTCGGACTCTATAGGAACCCTTTGGACCCAATTCATCACTGACTTTAAAAATCCTGGCTTAGAAATCGATCTTGATAGTATAGAGAATATATTATCAAGCGCCGCTACACCATCGGGTTTCAGCTTAAATGAGATCAGAAAGCTCATTCTTGGGTCATCAAAACAATTTGCCTATTTGCACATCTGCGAAGGCGCAAGCGAAATGGCGGACGGAAGAACCAGTTCCTTTACTGGCAAAAGTATTGCCTACCTGATCACTGATTTCCTGAAGTCGTACACCTTATGAGGTGTAATACATAAATCCATTTGGATATCATGTTCATTTACATCCTCTATATCAACTCCTGATTCGAAAAAAGAAACACCCACCTTAATTGTGGCCAGGCCTTGTAGAAACCTGTCATAAAACCCTTTCCCGTAGCCAACCCTATATCCTCTTTCATCAAAAGCCAATAACGGAATGACCACCATTTCCACATCTCCACTGTGCAGTTCCCCTTTTTGAGGCTCCAGAATATCATATAAGTTCTTTTCTAAACCATCCCTCCCTGAATAAACATAGTTGCTCATTAAGGACGTTTCAAAATCTGCTTTTGGGACAATAATTTTTATATCAGTATGGTTATTTCTAAGCCAATCGATAAAAAGAAATGTATCTGGTTCGTTTTTTTCCGCAATGGGTAAGAAGATATGGATTGTCTTTATTTCTGAAAAATCAAGCTTAGAAAAGTGCCCTAATAATTGGTTGCTAAGTGCAGGTATTGCCGAGGGGGAGAGTAATTTTCTCTGGTTCAGTGCTAATTTCCTAAGTTCTGCCTTTTTCATTTAAACAAATATAAAAAAAGATGGCTTCGGGAACCACTCCGAAGCCACAATCAACCTAAACCTAAAACTAAACTATGAAAATTCTTATTTTACTCTTTCTACGTAATCGCCAGTGCGTGTATCTATCTTAACTTTATCGCCTTGATTGATAAACATTGGTACTTTTATTTCGACTCCGGTCTCTACTGTTGCATATTTTAATGCGTTTGTAGATGTATCGCCTTTAACTGCAGGCTCAGAGTACGTTATCTCTAATTCAACATGTGAAGGCGTCTGTGCCATAATTGGCTCGTCACTTTCAAATGCGATAATTACATTCATTCCTTCTTTCAAAAAGCGAAGACTTTTACCAAACAACAACTTTGGTATGTTAAATTGCTCGTAAGTAGTATTATCCATTACTACAAGCGCTTCACCATCTTCATACAAGTATTGGTAATCGTTGGTTTCAACACGGCAAATCTCAACATCTTCATCAACACGGAACCTATATTCTACAAGTTTCCCTGTTTTTACGTTCCTCATTCTTGCTTGATAAAAAGCGCGTAAGTTACCTGGTGTACGGTGTAGAAACTCTTCTACTTGCACTAATTCTCCGTTAAAACGAAGGATATTACCATTTTTTACTTCTGATGCTTTTGCCATTTTATTCTGAAATTTTGCCTAAACCACCGGCTCTTTTTCGTGCCGCAAAGGTATAAACTATTTATTAATTCTACAATAGTAATTTGAAAATATTTTTTTATCGTTCTTTAATGCCTAAATCACCCACTTTTGCACTTATCACAAATATAATTTTTGTTATTTATAATCCGTTATTTGAACGAAATGGTTACAAAACGAATACTCAGCTTCCTGATTTGAGCCAACTATTACAAGTCTGTCTGCTGTAAAACGCGCAATCAACTCATGATACCATACTACGCCTTGCTTATCTAAGTTTGAGGTCGGCTCATCCAATAAAAGTATGGGCGTATCTGTACAGCATGCCAGCGCAAGCTTGGTTCGCTGCTTCATTCCAGACGAGAAGTGTTTTAGTGCCTTGTCTTGCGATTTCTTTAGCCCAAGAAGCTCCAAAACCATCTCTTCATCAAAACCCTTCTGCAGCGCTTTAAACTTGAAATGAAAATCGATGGTCTCCTGCAGTGTAAATTCTTCAATCAGATCTAAATACGGTGCCGCAAAACTAATAGATTCATAGATTCGCTCTACAGGTATGTTCTTCTGATTATTATAGGTTATAATACCCTCCGATGGAGATAAATTTCCCAGTACAATACTCAAAAGCGTCGATTTTCCAGAACCATTTGGGCCTAAGATTGCGTATTTACCGCCAGAATTAAATTGATAATTTATTCCTTTAAAAATCCACTCCTGGTTAAATCTTCGCCCAATGTCCTCTAAAGTAATTGTCATTGATTGATCAGTTAGCTTCCAGAACCAAAGCCTTTCATCACACCCCTATTTGAGTTTCTAATAAAATCAACTATTTCATCACGAATTTCTGTTGGTTTAAATTCTGCTTCGATCATATCCAACGCTTTAGTAACGTTATTATGTTTCACAAATAAAACCCTATAAATCTCCTGTATCTCGTTAATCTTTTCAGAAGAAAAGCCTCTTCTTCTCAAACCTACTGAGTTAATTCCTGCATACGAAAGGGGCTCTCTTGCTGCTTTAACATAAGGCGGAACATCTTTCCTTACCAAGGAACCTCCGGTAACAAAGGCATGGGCACCAACTTTTACAAATTGATGGATAGCCACTAGTCCTGCCAGTACGACATAATTACCAATGGTAATGTGGCCTGCCAAGGTAGTACTATTTGAAAAAATACAGTAATCTCCAACTTCACAGTCATGAGCGATGTGAGAATATGCCTGTATAAGACAATTACTACCTATTACGGTCTTCCATTTGTCTTTTGTTCCTCTGTTTATAGTTACACACTCTCTGATGGTGGTATTGTCTCCGATCTCAGCCGTGGTTACCTCACCGGCAAACTTTAAATCCTGAGGCACACCAGAAATTACGGAGCCCGGAAAAACCCGGCAGTTCTTTCCAATACGCGCTCCATCCATGATGACTACGTTAGAACCTATCCAGGTTCCCTCACCAATCTCTACGTCCTTATGTATCACGGCAAAAGGCTCTATTACCACGTTATCGGCAATTTTTGCCTGAGGGTGTATATACGCTAGGGGTTGTATCATGCTACTGGTTCGCTATCTTTTACTTTTACAATTTGTGCCATCATCTCTGCTTCCACAACTACCTTGCCTCCAACCATTCCGACACCTTTCATCTGGGCAATTCCCCTTCTGATTGGTTCCATCAAATCGCATCTGAAAACAATAGTATCGCCAGGCGATACTTGAGCCCTAAAGCGTACATTATCTATTTTTAAGAACAAGGTAAGGTAATTTCTTGGATCGGGAACTGTGCTCAAAACCAAAATACCTCCGGTCTGCGCCATTGCCTCAATTTGAATTACTCCTGGGAACACTGGTGCTCCAGGGAAATGACCCTTAAAAAACTCTTCATTCATGGTAACATTCTTAACGCCAACAACGTGTGTTTTAGAAAGTTCCAATATTTTATCAATAAACAGGAAAGGTTGTCTGTGAGGTAAAATATCCATGATTTGAACCACGTCGTAAAGTGGTTTTACCGAGGGGTCATAAACGTGCTGTACCTTTTTGTTTTTTTCTTTTTTGATTGCTGCTTTAATCTTTTTCGCAAAGGCAACATTTGCTGCATGGCCCGGGCGGGCAGCCATAATATGGCCCTTTAAATGTACCCCAACAAGCGCCAGATCACCAATCATATCCAATAACTTATGTCGGGCAGGCTCATTTTGATACCTTAATTCCATGTTATTCAAGATTCCCTGTGGCGCAACTTCTATTGCCTTTCTATTAAAAATAGTGGCTAAATGGTCAAGTTCCTCTTTAGTAACCTCTTTATCAACAATAACTATGGCGTTATTTAAATCGCCTCCTTTAATCAGGTTATTTTGTAGTTGATATTCAAGTTCGTGCAAAAAGCAAAAAGTTCTACACGATGCGATTTCTTTTCTGAATTCAGCAATACTTGAAATGCCTGCATGCTGACTTCCCAAAACAGGTGAATTATAGTCTATCATACAGGTAAACCTATAGTCGTCAAGCGGCATTGCGACAATCTCAACTTTTCTATCCGGTTCTGTATAAGTTATATTGTGCGGTATTTGAAAATACTCACGATCAATCTCTTGTTGCTGTATTCCGGCCGCTTCCAGTGCTTCTAAAAATAGAATTGCACTGCCGTCCATAATTGGCGTTTCCGGACCATCCACTTTCATAAGCACATTATCCAGATCCATACCTACAAGCGACGCCATTACATGCTCAACGGTACTTACACTTGCGCCATTCTGAGAAATAGTAGTTCCTCTGGCAGTATCAGTAACATTATCACAATCTGCATCAACTATTGGCGCTCCTGGTAAATCTACTCTTTGGAATTTAAATCCATGATTTTCAGGTGCGGGACAAAAAGTTAATGTAACATTTGCTCCGGTATGCAGGCCTACCCCTTTTACGGAAACTTCGCTCTTAATGGTCTTTTGCTTAACGTTCATTATTTATCTTGTATTGTACTGTTTTGTTCAATTAACGCTTTTAATTGGGCGATAGTTGTTTCTAAGGCTGCTATTCTTTTTTCAACAGCAGGTAATTGTTTAAATATTACAGATGCACGCATCCAATCTCTTAGTGGCTGAGCAGGGCTGCCATGCCATTGTTTATTTTCTTCTGTTGTACTAAAGTTAATGCCGGCCTGTGCGCCAATCTGTGTTCCCTTGGCTAATGACAGGTGACCTGCAATACCAACTTGTCCTCCAACAACGGATTTTTCACCCAGTTTGGTACTTCCCGAAATTCCGGTTTGTGCGGCAACAACACTGTGTTCACCAACATCAACATTGTGGGCAATTTGGATCAGGTTATCCAATTTAACCCCTTTTCTAATGAAAGTGGATCCCATTGTAGCCCTATCGATCGTAGTATTCGCCCCAATCTCAACATCATCTTCAATAACCACATTGCCAATTTGTGCAATTTTTGAATAGGTTCCGTCGGCCTGTGGCGCAAAACCAAAACCATCGCTTCCTATTACAGTGTTTGCATGTATAAAAACCCTATCCCCGATAACTGATCGGTTATAAATTTTTACTCCTGGAAAAAGTGTGCATCCCGCTCCAATTTTGGTATCAGGGCCCACGTAAACCTGAGCAAGTATTTTCGAGTTATCTCCTATTTCTACGTTTTCTGCGATATAAGAAAAGGCCGCGATAAAGACATTCTTGCCCAATTTTGCGGTTGGATGAACAAAGGATGGCTGTTCAATTCCTGATGAGTCATTAACTTGACTAATCACTTCATTGTACCGGTCTAACAACACAGAGAATGCACTGTAAGGATCTGCAACCTTAATTAAGGTGCTTTTTACAGCCTGTGCAGGCAAAAAATCTTGACTAACAATAACTACAGAGGCATTGGTAGAATATAAATAGTTCTCGTATTTCGGATTGGACAAAAAGCATAAAGATCCCGGCTTGCCATCTTCTATTTTAGAAAGCTCTTCGACTTTTACATTTTCGTCGCCCTCAATGGTGCCATTTATAAATTCGCTTATCTGCTTGGCAGTAAATTGCATTTTACAAAGTTATATGTTAAATTGATATGAACAAATAAACCTATTTAGGTTATTATAATTCCATCTTAGATTAAGAAACTAAAAACGGGATTAAAAATTAATTATTTTGTTAAAATATGCTAAATAATTCTTGGGTAGCAAAGTATGTGCTTTTTCACTGTTTTGTCTAAAGATTCTAAGTTAGATAAATCTGATGCTTTTGCAATATCAATTATGATATTGTTTTTTAATAGGATATTAATATTGCTGTTGCCGGCATCATATGCCCTGTTTCTTATTACATCGGTAAAAACAAAATAGGACACTTCATCATTATTAAGTTTTAGGAATTCTGCTGTGTTCTCCTTAAGCACATCTACTCTGTTCTGATCTGGAGCATCATTTGTAATTTCAACTTTATAAAGATTCCTGTTAGTAAGCATTTTACACAACTGGGCTAATATCCTATCCGGATGGTCACGCCAAACTTTAATGGAAGCAAAAATGTCCTGATCATCAAGTTGGGCGAACATAGATAAATGAATCTCCTCAGAAAAAAAACTTGTCTCGGTAACGTCATTTATTAAAAAATGTTGAAGCGCGGGCGTGGCAAAAAGAGTTTCTCCCCGAACTGCAAGTTCCTTCGCGCGTTTCAAAATTTTCACCAGCACCATTTCTCCGGCAATAACCGTTTTATGCAAATAAACCTGCCAATACATCAGTCTCCTCGAAATCAAAAAGTTCTCTATCGAATAAATCCCCTTTTCTTCAATTACCAGGTTATCATCCAACACGTTAAACATCTTAATGATACGATCAAAACTAATTACACCTTCGCTTACTCCGGTAAAAAAGCTATCCCGGTTCAGGTAGTCCATTCTGTCCAGATCCAGCTGACCAGAAACGAGTTGAGCCAGAAAGTTCTTGTGGTATTTGCCTTTAAAAATATCAATTGCCGGAGTTAATCTTCCGCCAAACTCTGCATTAAGCTTCTCCATAATGAGCATGGAAATGTCTTCATGCTTTATTCCGTTAACCAACGAGTATTCAAGCGCATGCGAAAAAGGTCCATGGCCTATGTCATGTAGTAAGATGGCAATTGTGGCAGCCTCCTCTTCCTCCTTATTAATCTCATGCCCTTTGCTTCTTAAAATTTCAATAGCCAACCCCATCAGATGCATTGCGCCTAAAGCATGGTGAAACCGGGTATGCAATGCTCCCGGATATACCAAATGGGTCATTCCCAATTGCTTTATATACCTCAACCTTTGAAAATAAGGATGAGAGATGAGGTCAAATACTATTTCTGAAGGAATATTTATGAAACCATAAACAGGATCATTTATTATTTTCTTTTTGTTCAATCCTAAAAAATAAATTATACGGTACAAAAATTGCTATTTTTATCCATAGTAAGAAAGACGCAGTCTCTTTTTGACAAATTAATTCACATTATATAAATACAATAATGCAGGAAACCAAGATTCTATGGGCCGACGATGAGATAAACTTATTAAAACCACATATATTACTGTTAAACGAAAAAGGATACCATGTTACCACATACACAAATGGTAACGATGCCCTTGAAGCATTTGGCAAAGAGCACTTTGACCTGGTTTTTCTTGATGAAAACATGCCCGGCATGAGTGGTCTGGAAACACTTACCGCAATAAAAAACATTAGAAATGATGTCCCGGTTGTACTAATTACCAAAAGTGAAGAAGAAAACCTGATGGAAGATGCCATTGGGTCTAAAATAGATGATTACCTTATTAAGCCCGTTAACCCGAAGCAGGTTTTGTTAACCATAAAGAAAATAATAGACAATAAACGCCTTGTAAGCGAAAGAACTTCTATGGCCTACCAACAGGACTTCAGGCGCTTGGGAATGACTTTGAATGATAAGTTAAGCTATGAAGAGTGGGTAGATGTTTATAAAAAATTGGTCTTCTGGGAACTTGAACTGGAGAAGCTTGATGATCCGCAAATGCACGAGATTCTGACAATGCAAAAGTCAGAGGCAAATATGCAGTTCTCAAAATTCATTGAAGACCACTACTTAGGCTGGGTCAATGGCAAAGGCAAAGCGCCCTTGCTTTCAAACGAGTTATTAAAGAAAAAAGCATTCCCTTTAATTAACAACAACGTTCCTGTCTTTTTTATTCTTATTGATAATTTAAGGTACGATCAATGGAGGATTATTAATCCCCTGATTACTGAACATTTCCGTTTGGACGAGGAAGATACCTATTCAAGTATTTTACCCACTGCAACCCAATATGCGCGTAATTCAATATTTTCCGGATTAATGCCTCTGGAGATGGAAAAACGCTTTCCAGGATTATGGCAAAACGACGATGATGAGGGGGGGAAAAACATGCACGAAGGCGCCTTTTTGGCAGATCAGATTAAGCGCAGCTTGCGTAAAGATTGTAAATTCAGCTACAACAAAATATTAACCTACGACGATGGGAAGGCCCTTAATGAGCAAGTGAACAATTTGCTGCAAAACGAGTTTAACGCTATTGTATATAACTTTGTCGACATGCTATCGCATGCCAGAACAGACATGCAGATGATTCGTGAGCTGGCTAACGATGATGCCGCCTACCGTTCACTAACCCTCTCCTGGTTTGAGCATTCTCCATTGATGGATCTTTTGAAAAAAATATCTCAGAAGAATGTTAAGCTGATCATTACTACAGACCACGGAACAATAAGGGTAAAACATCCAAGCAAAGTTATTGGCGATAGAAATACCAACACAAATCTTCGATACAAGCAAGGGCGTAACCTTAATTTTAATGCAAAAGAGGTTTTCCTTATTAAAAACCCTCATGAGGCCCAATTGCCAAAAATCAATATTAGCTCCAATTATATCTTTGCAAAAGAGGACCGTTATTTTGTTTACCAGAACAACTATAACCAATTCGTGAATTATTACAATGAAACCTTCCAACATGGCGGTATTTCATTAGAAGAGATGATTATACCAATTGCCACATACAGTTCAAGATAGTAATGAATATTAATGTAAACAGCTTATCTGATTTAGATCAAGCCGCTATTGCCCTGTTAGATTTTGCCGGAACTGAAAAAATATTTGTTTTTGAAGGAGACATGGGGGCTGGAAAAACAACTTTTATTAAAGTCATAGCGAAGGCGCTTGGCGTAAAAGAACTGGTTTCCAGTCCAACCTTCTCCATTGTAAACGAATACGAGGGAAAAGGCAATACCTTTTATCATTTTGATTTCTATCGTATTAAAAACCTCCAGGAGGCATACGATATTGGCTACGAGGAGTATTTTTTTTCAGGAAACACCTGCTTTATCGAATGGCCCGAAAAAGTTGAAGAACTTTTACCGGAGCACTATATTAAAGTTGAGATCAAAATGTTAGGTGAAAATGAGAGGGGACTGTCCATCAATAAAATATAAAATGGCAAACCCTTATTTTTAGGTTATTTTTCTTAATTTCAAGCTAAAATATCACATAAACAAATATGGCTACAGGATTACGCGAAGGTATGGCCTCAATTGCTCAAAAAGGGCTTTTACAACCCAAGGAGACAATGTCAGAAACCAGTCAGAAAAGCAATAGTTTGTACATTGGCATTCCAAAAGAAATCTCATTCCAGGAAAACCGAATTGCCCTGACTCCTTTATCTGTTGCCCTCTTGGTTAACAATGGGCATAAAGTTATAATTGAAACCGGTGCGGGGGTGGGTTCAAATTTTTCCGATAACGACTATAGCGAACAGGGTGCGATCATCTCTTTTAATAAAAAAGATGTATTTAATGCGGATATATTGGTTAAAATAGCCCCCCCAACGTTAGAAGAAGTTGCCCTCATGCACAAAGGGCAAACTTTAATATCGGCGCTTCAAATGGGCGGACTAAAAGAAACCTATCTCAAAGCACTTCTTAATAAGAAAATCAATGCCATCTGCTTTGAGAACCTTAGAGATGAAGGAAATATTCTAAGCGTAGTACGTGCAATGAGTGAAATTGTTGGGGCGACCTCTATTTTTATCGCTGCAGAATACCTCAGCAATGTAACAGGAGGAAAAGGACTGATGCTTGGGGGCTTTACAGGCGTTCCGCCAACCGAGATTGTAATTCTTGGCGCGGGAACCGTTGGAGAATATGCGGCGCGTACAGCCCTGGCGCTAGGCGCGGAGGTAAAAGTATTCGACAGCTCTATTTATCGACTAAGACGCCTTCAAAATAACCTTGGAAGCCGGGTATTCACCTCTGTCATGCAGCCTATAGTCCTTGGTAAAGCAATTACTACCTGCGACGTTGTCATTGGTGCCATCAGAGCAACTCACGGAAGAAGCCCATGCATTGTAATGGAGGAAACCGTAACCCGAATGAAACCCAATTCTGTTGTAATCGATGTAAGCATAGACCAGGGCGGTTGTTTCGAAACCTCCGAAGTCACCAATCATAAGGATCCCGTGTTTAGGAAACATGATGTAATCCATTATTGCGTACCTAATATTGCTTCAAGGGTACCTCGTACAGCATCTTATGCCCTCACAAATATATTTACACCAATTCTTGTAGATATAGGTGATATGGGAGGCCTGATGAATGTGGTTTGGAGCAAGCCCGGCATTAGAGAGGCGCTATACATTTATCAGGGTCATTTAACGAACAAAGACCTTGCTAACATGTATAACCTTCCATACAAGGACATTGAGCTGCTTGTAGTCTCAAATCAATAGTTCTGAGCATGAAAAAATACCTGTACCTGCTCCTGCTTTTCATTTTTCCGTTACTTGTAGAAGCGCAAAAACTCAAGGCCAATCCTTACGGTTTACAGGTCATCAATTCATATGAAGATTATCGCTCATCTTACACTAAAGACCCAAAGAATAAACTGATAGAAATCAAAAAAGCAATTCCGAACATTCAGCTCGACATCCGGTACGCCACCAAGAACAACTTCATGAATCAGGTGATGTACAAGGAGGCTCGGGCTTTTGCCAGGAAACCTGTTGTTGAACAGCTAAAAAGAATACAATTGGCCCTTAACAAAAAAGGCTATGGCTTAAAAATCTTTGATGCATATCGGCCATATGCCATTACACTTGCTTTCTACCAAAAAGCTAAAGACAAAAATTTTGTCGCTAACCCTAAAAAAGGATCTAAACACAACAGGGGCTGTGCCATAGATTTAACACTTATCGATTTAAAAACGGGAAAAGAACTTCAAATGCCAACACCGTACGACAGTTTTGCCGCACAAGCCGCGCCATCCTATTCAAACCTGCCGGCCTCAGTAATAAAGAACAGAACATTATTGATAACAACAATGCAAGCCTATGGATTCCGTGTATTAACAAACGAATGGTGGCATTTTGATTTCGTCGGATGGAAAAAATATCCGCTCATGGATATTCCATTTGAAAAGCTATAACCCTAAAAGTTTTCGTGCACGTAGGTTATAATTCTGCCCATCTCATTTCTCACTCCGGTTGTAGACGAAACAAAATTATTGTTCATAAAAGAGAACAGGTATACCTTGTTTTTCTTGGTCACAACATAACCACTCTGGCAGTGAACATTCGATAGCGTTCCTGTTTTGCCAAAAACAAAGGGATCATTGGTTTTGGGGTAGGCATTTTTTAAGGTTCCGCTCTTCCCTCCAGCCGGGAGCATCGCAAATAGTCGCTTCTGATCATTCACTTGCTTGTAAATAAGCTCCAGAAGCTTGATAATATCCCTTGGAGTGAATAAATTATACCTTGACAAGCCAGAACCATCAATCCATACGGGCTTGTCCTGGAGCTCCTTTAAATAGTTTTTTTCGATGTGCTGAATTGCCATCTCTGCACTCAAATTCTCGCCAATCTGATTGGAATATACCAGAAGCAATTGTTCAGCAATAAAATTGTCGCTTGGAACCATCATCTCTTTAAAAACAGAATCCGATTTTAAAGAATACAAAGTTGATGCATTGGCAGGCATATTCATGTTAACTACCTCAACCTTTTTTCCAAGCGTATCCGACAATAGGGCTAATGTTGTTTGCAAACTAACTTTATAAGGCACGGACTGCTTATATCCCACAGGCACAGCTACTGGCGGATAGTTAAATCTATTTTCATTGAAATCCCTCTTTACAAGAAAAGCAGTGTCTTTTATTGAAGAATCCTGGGCTACACAATCAGCAAACAACATAGGCGAAACCTTCAGTTTGCCTTTCTCTTCGTTAATTTCAACCAGGTTCCCCATAATCGGGAACTCATTTATCTCTGCCTGATAATAATCATTATAATCATCCCATTGCCAACCCTTCCCATAAAAACCCCCCTTATACCTTCCATACGCAAAGAAGAGTTTCTTATTCGTAGCGCTCAGAAAATTGAAAGCCCTGGTTCCTATCAACTGTGCCTGTAAAAAAGAGGGGTCTCCTGTCCCCCAAAATATAAGGGAGTCTCCACGCTCAATATACCTCAAGGCGGGAATTGAATCCGGGGTCATTTTTAGTCCCCCATAAAAAGTAAATAATTTAGTGTTTGATGCTGGAGTAAAATATTTATCAGCGTTATTTTCAAACACCATTTTATCTGCAGACATATCGTATAAAGCAAACCCAACGTAGTGTTTTTTTAGCCCCTCAGACTGTTTAAAAAGACTATTCACCTTTCTGGACATACGGCGATCAATAGAGCACCCGCTTAAAAAAAAACCTCCACAGACAACCAATAAAAGAAACAAGCTTTTAATTTTAAATTCAGATCTACACATACTGGTTACTAATTTATTAAATTAGTTCAATGAATTAGCTTATGCGCACTGTTAATTTCTTTTTCTTAAAAGTTATTCTGATTTCCATAATAATTGGAATTTGCTGTGCATATGCCTTAAAAGCCCAGCAATTTAGCTTCAATGGCTCTCGTACAAAAGCCGCGGTCAATTTTACCCTTATCCGAAACCTAATTATTATTCCTTTGTATATTAACAACAAAGGACCCTATAACTTCATTCTTGATACAGGTGTAGGACCATTAGTGATCACAGATACGACAATTGTGAAAGATTTAAACCTTAAAGATCTCAGGCCCATTAAAATAACGGGCCTAGGAAAAGGAATGGAGATAGACGCATTTCTTTCCAATGAAGTCTCCGCCAAAGTAGGTAAAGCAAGTATCGATTACATCCCCACCGCAATATTAAAGACAGATATTTTGGGCCTCTCAAACTATATGGGCATCAGAATATATGGCCTTTTGGGCTACTATTTCTTTAATAGCTTTACGGTCGAGATTAACTACTCTTCTAAAAGAGTAATCTTTAACCTTCCGGGAACTAAAAAGAAAATAAAGGGCGACATTGTTCCGCTGCAAATAATCAATAATAAGCCCTATATCAACATAGAGCTAGACATTATAGAACTTGGTGTTATAAATGCTAAAGTTGTGGTTGATAATGGCGCCAGTCATGCCATTTCACTCGAAACCCTAAATGAAAAACCTTTCCCCGTGCCCGCGAATTCTATCCCCGCAAACCTGGGAATTGGATTGAGCGGACCAATTAGTGGAAATGTTGGCCGGGTGCCTAAAATAAGGATCGGGAACTTCGAATTAAAGGACGTCATCTCCTCCTATCCAATCTATGATGATGTAGCCGCAAAAACCCTCATTTTAAGTCGGAATGGGAATCTTGGAGCCGATATCCTAAGCCGGTTCAATATTACTTTTGATTATGCAAACGAAATCATGTACCTCAAACGGAATCAATACTTTAAACGGCCGTTTGAACACGATATGTCGGGCATTGAAGTCTATGTTGAAGAAGAGCCGGATAAGCGTTACTTCGTTAGTCGGATTGAACCCAATTCTCCTGCTGAATTTGCAGGAATACACGAAGGAGATGAAATTATATCTATCAATTTCATCAACACTAAAACACTAAACCTTAATGACATCACTAAAACATTACGCTCAGGAAACGATCGCGTCATTTTTCTCTCTATAAACAGAAACGGAGAGCTGCTTATCAGACTTATAAAATTGAAGAAACGGATATAAATATTTATTTTTACAAATATGACGAAGATATCCCGTTTTAAAATACTATTCAGCTTAATCATACTCACTACATCCTATGCCTGCAACAATCCTAAAGAAGAGAAAAAAATCGTAAAAAAGCTTTCATTTGATTCAATCATTGGAATTAGATATCAGGAAGTAAAGCGCAGATTTAGCAATGGCCTTTCTTTCAATGAAATGGGATTCCAGCAGGAACCATCATGGATCATCCGATTCAAATCAAACGACACGGTGATGGCTTACAGCCCACAAAAGAAAAAGATGCAGCCCTTTTTTCTCATGTTTGATCATGGCGATGTATATAATTTTGCAAATGAATATTTCCGAATAAAAAAAGTCAACAAAGATAGCCTTGTGTTTCAAAGGCTTCATCTTCAAAAAAAGGAAATCTCGAAAGACATCAGGTCTGATGTTAACATAACTTACTATTCCGATAATTATATAAAAAATGTACTAAAAACAACTGCAGAGGCACTGCAAAAACCCTCCAAAGCCGATACACTGTATGTTCAATGGCTCTCTGCAAGATCAAATCGTAACCCACAAAATTTAGATAGTGCTTTTGCAGGCCGGCAGCCGGTAGAGTTTACCCCGGTAAGCAAGCTCATTAAGGTTAAAAAAACCACAACAGTTGATCCTTTTATGGGTAGAACACAATCCTACGACTATTTATTCCCAAATTATCGCATCGACATTGATAAGGCTTACAAGGACTTTGCGTACGAATTTAACGTGCTTGTAAACGCTAATGGCAAAATGCATTTAACATCATTTAGAAACGATATGCCTGAATATAAAGAGGCCCGAAAAAAGTCATTAGAAGCAATTATCAACGTCTACCTCCAAAATCTACTGAAGGTTACACCGGGAAAAACACTAGGAATACCCCACTCAAGCGAAATTAAATTGGTTGTTCAGGGAAAAAAAGACAATAAATGATGCTTTTCACATTTTATATTAATCAAAATATAAAGCACTTGCATTTTAATAAAAAAATAATATGTACATTGCACACTTAATTTTTAATAAATAATACAATGCAAGAAGGAACAGTAAAATTTTTTAATGTAACTAAAGGTTTCGGATTCATCATTCCAGCAAACGGAGATAGCGAAATTTTTGTACATTCAACAGGCCTTATCGATGAAATTCGTGAAAACGACAAAGTTGAATACGATGTTGAAAGCGGTAAAAAAGGGTTGAATGCGATTAATGTTAAAGTAATCTAGATTATTAAAAACATAAATTGTACAGCATCGCAGATAACCTGCGATGCTTTTTTTGTTTTATCGCCTTTTATTTATTCTCTGTCTGCGCTGCCTTGATGGTCTCAAAAACCAATTCGGGTTCATTTGTAGTTATAAACTCCACCTTATTCTTAAGCAGCCATTTCATATCCTCAGCATTGTTAACTGTCCAGGCATTAATAGTTAAACCCAGCTCTTTAGCCTTAGCAAACCACTCTCCTTTTTGGTAAACGCTATAGTGATAATCTGCACCATAAAATCCATCGGCTTTAAGTTTATCTAAAGACGCGTCTCCATTCAAATAAGCCACCTTAGCTTTAGGATCCAATTCCAAAACTCGCTTCAGAACACCATAGCTAAAACTAATGTAATCAACCCATTCTTTCGCTTTCAATTTCTTAACCATTGCGACTGCTCGGTCAGTTAATTTCTGGTCTCTTTCCGGGTCCGCTTTCGATGGTTTTATCTCCAGAATTAGCTTCATTTTCTTCTGCTTTATTCCCTCTTTTAAATACGCTTCCAAAGTAGGAATATTTTCGCCATTTGGATGTTTTTTAGTCAGAAGCTCCTTATACGTTACTTGTGCAATAGGGAGCCCATAAAAATCAGGATCATGGTTAATAACCAAAACGCTATCCGAAGTCATATGAACATCGAATTCAGAACCATAACATCCTAATCTTATCGCTTCTTTTAAAGAGGCAATAGAGTTTTCAGGTAAATTATTCTTTTTCCATGCCCCGCGATGCGCAATAACAGGATTATTATTCCATGAACTTCCCTTAACAATTGGTTTAGGCTGAGGATCAAAACTTTTCGTAAATACAGCCATAAGGGTCATGACTAAAATTGATGATTTCATAAGTATACTTTTTCTAAAAATACTCGTTAAATGTTTATCTAAACGTTTTCTTAAAGTTATTTTTTAACTTTATTACCCATTCCACTGTTTTAATGAATAACAATTACGCCATTTTAATAGCTAAAGTTAATGAGTTTACGCAAAAGTTTTATCTAAATAAACTGTTGCGGGGATCCATTTATGCGGCAGCCTTGCTTCTCCTGGGCTATCTTTTCCTCTTTCTGTTTGTTTATTATACAAACCCTGGTGTAGGCACTAAAACCGTCCTTTTTTTCTCGTTTATAGCGTTTTCTGCAGCGGTAATATCATTTCTCATTATAAAACCCGCTCTTTCTTACTTCAAACTCAGCAAGAATCTAAGTATCGAAGAAGCGGCTACATTAATTGGAGATCATTTTTTTAATGTAAAAGATAAGTTACTAAATACCCTTCAGCTTCAGGCGCTTGCCAATCAACACCCAAACAACAATCAATTAATCTTAGCCGGGATTGATCAGAAAATAATGGAACTCAGACCCGTTCCTTTTGCAAGCGCAATCAAACTAAAAGACAACAAAAAGTACATTAAATACTTCCTCATACCCCTCTCCGTTATCTTGCTAATTGGCATAATTGCTCCAGCCATCTTAAAAGAAGGGACGAGCAGCTTTGTTCAGTACAATAAAGAAATTCTGCCTAAAGCTCCTTTTGATTTTGTAATGTTAAACAAAACCTTAATGGTTCCCCAGGGTGATGACTTTACGCTTAAACTCAAAACCATAGGAAACGAACTCCCTCAGGAAGTATATGTTTCAGATGGAGCGAATACCTATAAATTAGAGAAAGAAGGCAACAACCGCTTTACCTATATATTCAAAAACCTGCAAAAGAATAAAAATATTCAGTTCTCCGCTGGGGGCTTTAACTCTATTTCTCACACAATTGAGGTTAAACCCCGTCCTTCCGTACTCAATAGTACCGTTAAACTCCAATACCCTGCTTATCTAAACAAAAAAGAAGAAACCATCCAAAATGCCGGTGATTTATTAATCCCTGAAGGAACAGTAGTAACCTGGTTGTTAAATACAGAGAACAGTAGTGCACTTAACTTTATCATTGGAGGCAAACAGTACGCTTTAAATTCTAACAGCAATACCTTTAGCTTCACCAAAAAGCTGCAAGAAAATACAGGATATCAAATCACACCTAAAAACAGCTTTATAAACAGTAAAGACTCTCTCTCTCATCAAATAGCCGTTATTAAGGATGAATTCCCTAACATCTCAATTGTAGAAACTCCAGATTCTGTAAGTAGCAAGGCCTTATATTTTTCCGGCAATATATCAGACGATCATGGATTTAGTTCCCTCAAATTTCAATACAATATCAAAGAAAATGGTGTGCTAAAAAGCACTGTCACAAAATCCATTTCAATAAAGAAGAATCAACAGGAAGACGCATTTTTCTACCTATGGAATCTAAACGAAACCCCTCTAAAGCCCGGACAAGCACTAGAGTACTATTTTGAGGTGGCAGATAATGATGCGGTAAACGGCGCTAAAAAAACTAAATCCGCTATCAAGATATTTGAAGTCCCCACGCAACAGCAGGTTGCCGAAAAAATAAACCAGGGAAGCACGGAGCTGAAGCAGAAAATGGAAAAAACCATTAAACTGGCCTCCGAAGTTGAAAAAGACAGCAAAAAGCTTGGAGAAACGCTGCTTGACAAGAAACAACTCTCTTTCGATGATAAAAAACAGATAGAGCAACTGCTGGACAAGCAGCAGCAACTTGAAAAAGCCGTTGAGGAAATCAAGTCATTAAATGAAAAAAACACACTCCAAAAAGAAGAGAACAATGCTTTAAAAGATGAATTAATGGAGAAACAAAAGAAGATTGATGACCTATTCAACAATGTTCTTAATGAAAAAACCAAAGAACTTCTTCAAAAGCTTCAAAACCTAATGGACGAGAACAATAAGGATCAAACTCAAACCGAGTTGTCTAAAATGCAGATGGACAACAAGTCTTTAAAGAATGAACTTGACAGGATATTAGAGCTTTACAAGCAATTGGAATTCGAACAGACCTTAAAAAACAATACCGACAGGCTAAATGATCTTGCTAAAGAGCAAAAAGAATTATCCAAAAAAAGTGCAGAAAAAGACGCAGCGGCCGACAAGCTTAAGGAAGACCAGAAAAAACTCTCATCTGAATTCGATGACATTAAAAAAGAGCTCGAGAAACTAGATGAGAAAAACCAGCAAATGGAGCGTCCAAATCCATTTAAAAATCCTGAAAAAGAAACGTCCGAAATCAAACAACAACAAAAGGACAGCGAGAACAAATTAGATCAAAACAAGAAAAAAGATGCCTCAAAGAGTCAGCAGAAAGCCGCTGAACAAATAGAAAAGGTGGCCAAACAAATGGAGCAGATGCAACAGGAATCTACTGAAATGGAAAGTAACCTGAATATTGCCGAGCTGCGTCAATTGTTAAAAAACCTGCTGAACACCTCTTTTGATCAGGAAAAGGTGATGCTGAACCTGAAAGGGATGAATAGCAACGACCCCCTTTATACACAAAACGTACAGAAACAACGCAGTATTAAAGACAATATGAAAACCATTGCCGATAGTTTATTCTCTTTAAGCAAAAGGGTGCCACAAATTGAAACTGCAGTTAATGAAGAAATGCAGAAGATCAACTTCAATATTGATAAAAGTCTGGAAAACCTTGGAGAAAGAAACACAGCCATGGCAAACAGGAATCAGCAATACACCATGACATCCGTAAACAACCTTACCTTAATGCTGAATGAAGCGCTGGACCAGATGCAAAATATGAAGAAAAATGCCAAAGGAGGTGGGCAAGGGAAAGGAAAAGGGGGCAGCATGCAGCAACTTCAACAAATGCAAAAGCAGCTTAACAACAGCATGCAAAAGGCACGCGATGAGCTTCAAAAGAAAGGGAATAAAGGCGCTGTACCAAAAGGGCAAATGAGTCAGGAGTTTGCAAAAATGGCCCAGCAACAACAAATGATAAGAGAAGCGCTTCAGAAAATAAATCAGGAGCAAAATAAAGACGGGAAAAATGGGCTCGGAAACCTCAATCAAATGATAGAAGATATGAAATCCACTGAGAATGAATTAGTTAACAAAAAAATAGAACAAGAAACCCTTAATCGACAAAAAACCATCCTTACAAAACTACTTGATGCAGAGAATGCACAGCGCGAACAAGATCAGGATGCTAAAAGAGAAGCAAAAGCCGCTAAAGATTTCCCTCCTTCTTATAAGCAGATGCTCGAAAAATTTAAAAAACTTCAGCAATCAGAAACAGAATGGTTGCAGAAATTGCCCCCTGATTTAAACTTCTTCTATAAAAAGAAAATAACAGAGTACTTTAAATTGCTAAATTCGCCCCAATAATTTATGATCTGATGAGCAAACCGAGCATTAATTTTTTTACAGAAGACACCAATTATACCATAAAAAAGAAGCCCGTTATTAAGGATTGGCTCAAATTTGCCATTGCAGCAGAAGGATATCTTTTAAAGGAATTGAATTTCATACTTTGCTCCGACGAATATCTGCTGCGTATAAACCAGGATTACCTTAATCATGACACATATACTGATGTAATCACTTTTGATAACTCAGAAGAGCTTAAAACGATTGTAGGGGATATATTTATCAGCATTGAAAGAATAAAGGAAAATGCGGCAACATTTAAGCATACCGCTGAGCAGGAATTGTGTAGGGTTATGATTCACGGAGCGCTTCATCTTTTAGGATATAAGGACAAAACTAAAGCCGCAAAAACACTAATGACTGCGCGCGAAGACCACTATCTTGCACTTTTATCTAACCCTTGATATTTGGCTGTTTTTAGGCTTTTTGCCGAGACTTAGCTTTTTTACAACATAAGTACTGGATACCCCCGCGTTATTGCTTCTAAAGTCCGCGAATAAAGCCGGGTTTTGGCCCCTCTTATCCTCAAAAGCATCACTGCTCATATTTTACGGCGTCGAGTATAACATTTTCGTTACAATTTAAGGCCCTAAACTTATGTTAATGTAAGATCAAAATCCTTTATATTGGATAGGCCCAGCTATATACCAAATAATTATTGCTTACTTTTGTAGTAATTTCTTATCTATAATCTCGTTAAACACAGACTTTGAGCACACTAATTGCAGCCGAAAACTTAGGCCATGCTTATCACGATGAATGGCTTTTTAAAAACTTAACTCTGGGCATACAAACCGGTCAGCGCGTAGCGCTAGTTGGAATAAATGGCGCCGGAAAGAGTACCCTATTAAAATTACTTGCCGAAAGATTCTCTCCTCTTGAGGGTAAAATTGTAAAAAATAAATCCGTAAAGATTGGATTTCTTGATCAGGAGCCATCTTTCACTGAAGGTCACTCCATTAGTGATTTCATATTCTCTCTTGAAAACAAGCAACAACAGCTTATCAAAGAATACGAAGAGCTGATAGAAAACCCTAATCCAGATGAAAAGACACTAAATCGCTTATACGAAGAATTAAGCGAACATAACGCCTGGGAGTATGAACATGAGATAAAAACCATTTTAAGCCGTATGGGGATCACTCATTTACAACAACAGATCTCTACACTTTCCGGCGGACAGAAAAAGCGGTTGGCCCTGGCCAAACTACTTATTGAGGACCCTGAGATCTATGTATTAGATGAGCCAACGAATCATCTGGACATAGATACGATTGAATGGTTAGAGAAATTACTTACATCTGGAAATAAAACGATCCTATTAGTTACACACGATCGTTATTTCCTCGACAATGTATGTAATACGATTGTTGAGTTAGACAGAGGAAAAATATATAATTACAATGGCAACTACGCCTACTTCCTTGAAAAGAAATCTGAAAGAGAAGCTGCTGATGAGAGTACTTTTCAAAAGAACAAAAATCTTTTAAAGAAAGAATTAGAGTGGATGAGAAGGATGCCGCAGGCACGTACTACCAAATCTCAGGCAAGAATTGACGCATTTTATGACTTAGATAGCAAAACAAAGCAACGGACTGACAATCAAAGTATTACTTTAAATGTAAAAATGTCACGCCAGGGGAATAAAATTCTTGAGCTAGACCATATTGGACAGTCATTTGATGATAAAAAAATCATCAGTGATTTCAGTTACACATTTAAACGCGCCGACAGAATTGGTCTTGCTGGTAAAAACGGAACAGGAAAATCCACCTTGCTAAATATTATTACCGGATTTCTTAAACCTGAAAAAGGAAAAGTTGGCACAGGAGAAACAACTGTTTATGGTTATTATAAACAAGGGGGGTTAGCGTTCAATGAAAAAGAACGTGTTATTGATATCGTAAAATCTGATGCCGAATATATTAAAATGGCCGACGGACAAACCATCTCGGCCTCTCAACTTTTAACGTTATTTCTCTTCCCTCCCAAGAAGCAACATGGCATGGTCGAGAAACTAAGCGGTGGAGAAAAGAAGCGTTTGCACCTGATGAAAGTCTTAATGCAAAACCCAAATTTCTTGATTCTCGATGAGCCTACAAATGATCTTGATATCGACACTTTAAATGTTCTTGAAGAATTTCTTGAAAATTTCCCAGGTGTACTAATACTTGTATCGCACGATAGATATCTATTAGATAAAATGAGCGAGCAATTATTTATAATGGAGGGGAATGGTGAAGTGACAATTTACAATGGAAACTATTCGGAGTACAGATTAAGTCTAGATGCCGCAAAAGAAAAACCAGAAGTAAAAAAGAAAGAAACGCAAACGCCCGCTCCTACCCCTGTGGCGCAAAAAAAACTAAGTTACAAGGACCAGAAAGAACTAGAAGATCTGGAAGCAAGGATTCCCCAAATTGAAACAGAAGTAGAAAAACTAACACAATCTTTGCTAGAAATTGATAGTTCAAACTATATTGAAATTCAAACCGTAACCAAGTCTATTGAAAGCTTAAATACCGAAATGGACGCTGTAATGGAGAGATGGCTGGCGCTTTCAGAAAAATAAATTAATAACTTTACAAACACGTTCCACGTGAAACGCTCCGGAAAATCATCACAGCGTTTCACGTGGAACACACAAAATATACTAAGCTATGTTTAATGAATATGATGTAATTGTTGTCGGCGCAGGGCATGCAGGTTGCGAAGCGGCCGCGGCAGCAGCGAACCTTGGCTCTTCCGTTCTGTTGATTACGATGAACATGGAGACCATTGCACAGATGAGTTGTAACCCGGCAATGGGCGGAGTAGCCAAAGGACAAATAGTTCGGGAGATCGATGCTATGGGTGGGTACTCCGGAATTATAAGCGACAAGACAACTCTTCAATTCAGAATGCTAAACCTTTCTAAAGGTCCTGCGATGTGGAGTCCAAGAACTCAAAATGACCGAAAAAGATTTGCCGAAGAATGGCGACTAGCTTTAGAGCGAACTCCAAATGTCGACTTCTGGCAGGACATGGTAAGCAGCCTAATCATTAAAAACAATACTGTAGTCGGAGTTAAAACTTCCTTAGGTGTCGAGATAAAAGGCAAGTCCGTTGTGCTCACAAACGGAACATTTCTAAATGGAGTTATCCATGTCGGCGAGAAAAAATTTGGAGGTGGCCGCACGGGAGAAAAAGCAGCAACCGGAATTACGGAACAACTAACAGAGCTAGGATTTGAAGCAGGCCGAATGAAAACCGGCACCCCTCCCCGAGTAGATGGAAGATCTTTAAACTACAGTGTTATGGAAGAGCAATGGGGCGATGAAAATCCCGGTAGATTTTCTTATACAAATGTAGCCAGACCAACCGAGCAACGTTGCTGCTGGATCACCTATACAAACTCCGAAGTACACGAAACCTTAAAAGAAGGCTTCGAAAAATCACCAATGTTTACCGGCCGCATCAAAGGCTTGGGTCCAAGGTACTGCCCCTCTATTGAAGACAAAATCAATCGGTTCGCTGAACGCGAAAGGCATCAAATATTTGTTGAGCCGGAGGGCTGGAATACCTGTGAAATCTATGTGAATGGATTCTCTACCTCATTGCCAGAAGATGTACAATACAAAGCACTAACTAAGATCCCAGGATTCGAAAATGCCAAGATGTTCAGACCAGGCTATGCCATTGAGTACGATTATTTTCCACCTACTCAATTATCTTTGACCTTAGAGACCAAGTTAATCAGCAATTTGTTTTTTGCTGGCCAAATAAACGGTACAACCGGATACGAAGAAGCTGCTAGTCAAGGCTTTATCGCAGGAATCAATGCTCATCAAAAGGTAAAAGACAAACATGAACTTATCATGAAGCGATCTGAATCCTATATTGGTGTTTTAATCGATGATCTTGTAACAAAAGGTACTGAAGAGCCATACAGAATGTTTACCTCCAGAGCAGAACACAGACTTTTACTTAGACAAGATAATGCCGACATCAGGCTCTCTCCTATTGGTCATAGTCTAGGCTTGATAAATGAAGAACGTTTAGATCTGGTTAAGCAAAAGGTAGCAAACTCAGATGCTATTGTAGAATTCTCTAAGAAACAAGCTATTGACATGGCTCAGGCAAATGCTCTCCTGCAGGATTTAGGAACAAGCGCATTAAATCAGACGGTAAAAGTATTCAACCTGTTAAGCCGCCCGCAAGTAGGAATAAATGATATAAGAACCGTTAGTCCTAACTTCAATGAGTTTTTAGATCAATTTGATAAAGAAACTATTGAGCAGGCTGAAATAAAAATCAAGTATGAGAGTTATTTTGAAAAGGAACAGGAAATTGTAAATAAAATGCAAAAGATGGAAGACAAAGATATTAATCCAAATTTTGACTATTCTCAATTAGTATCTTTATCAAAAGAGGCTCGTGAAAAATTGTTAAAAATAAAACCGAGAACACTCGGACAAGCATCCCGAATTTCAGGTGTTTCACCTTCCGACATATCGGTTTTAATGGTGCATATTAGCAAATAACACGTAACTAACTGGACAATAATAACTTAGATATTAAAACAACAGACAAAAACAAGGCTCATTTTAAAGCGATATAAGCTGCTTTTAAAAAAAATTAATGATATCTATTAAAAACAGGTTTAAATTCAATACAACTCATATAAATGGCTAAAAACACCAACCTAGTCTTCTTAAGGAATTTCACTATCTCATTTTTGATAGTTTCTTTAATTTATAGCTGTGCAAGTATTCAGCAACCTCAGGGCGGACCCAGAGACACCACCCCTCCCAAGGTTTTAAGCATGGTACCAAAAGACGAGACTACAAATTTCACATCTAAAAAAGTTGTTATAGAATTTGATGAGTATTTCAAATTACAGAATGAATTTAAAGAATTTTCTGTTTCACCTGAAATGCCTAAACCTCCTGTTCTAAAAACCAAAGGAAAAAAATTAGAAATTTCCTTTCCGGATAGTCTCGAAAAAAATACAACATATACTTTAAACTTTGGAAAGTCTGTTGCCGATGTTAATGAATCCAACGTAGTCAAAAATTTAACCTATGTATTTTCAACAGGTCCAAAACTTGATTCACTGAGTATAAAAGGAAAAGTAACAAATTCATTAACCGGAGAACCCGAATTAGACGCCGTTGCATTTATACTGCCACTAAATAGAGATACACTATTTGGAAAAGGCAAACCTTCTATTTATACCCTTACAGATAGCAGTGGTAATTACAGTTTAAAAAATTTAAGGAGTGATACCTATAAACTATACGTCCTCAAAGAAAAAAATGGCGATAAAATCTACCAGCAAGCGACAGACGAAATTGGTTTTCTAAAGGATTCTATCGTTCTAACCAAGAATATGGATAGCATGAATCTAAAAGTATTTAAAGAGGACGCTACCATATTTAGAATCCTTGACAAACGCCTAAATCCAGATGGAAGTATATTGTTGACTTTTAATCAAAAGCTAAAGAAGCCGGAAGCAATAATTTTGGATCCTCCAGCTTTAGACGCTTCAAAGAAAATTAAGTTTAATAAGAACAATGATTCACTAAAGGTTTGGCTTACAGATTTAAACTTCGATTCGACAAAAGTAAGCATTAAAGAAAACGGAAAATTGCTTCAAACAACAACACTAACCAGAGGTAAAAAAGAGACATATACCAGAACATTAACCGCATTAAATAATCTCGATAACCGTGCTTTGCCACCAGGCAGAACCCTAAAATTTACCTTTAATTTTCCAATAGAAAGCTTTGATGCAAGCAAAATAACGCTACTGGAAGACTCAGTAGACACCAAAAATTTTACCCTGACCAAAGATAGTTTAGACCAACTCTCCTACTATTTCAGGTATCCGTGGAAACAAAAAACCATGTATGATATCACCTTCGCCCCAGGCGCATTTACAGCCATCTTTAAAGCTCAAAACAAGGAAATAAAAACCTCACTTGAGCTGGGTAAGAAAGATGATTACGGAACGCTAAAAGTTAAAATTGTACCTCCTGAAAAACAAAAAAGTTATATTCTGGAAATTATTGATGGCAATAAAAGCATTGTAAATACAATAGTTGTAAAACAAGATACATCTGTCACTTTCAGTAATTATAAAGGTGGAAAATACTTCATAAGAATAACCTACGACACCAATAAAAATGGCGTCTGGGACACAGGAAGTGTTGCCTTGGGGATACAGCCAGAAAAAATATGGAACGAGCCCAAGGAGCTGTCTATCAGGCCTAACTGGGAAAGAAATGAAGTGATCACTATTCCAAAAGAATAAGCTATCTGAACCAGTCAGAATACATAATATAATTATCCGGCAACTTATTTAATAAAGCCCTTTGCTCATCGGTAATGGGCTTTATTTTTTTTGCAGGCGTACCGGCATAAATAAACCCACTTTCACAATGTGTATTCTCTAAAACTACAGCCCCTGCAGCAATAATAGTATACTCTTCAACCACTGCATTATCCATTATAATGGCGCCCATGCCAACCAGTATATGGTCGTTTAAAGTACATCCATGTACAATTGCATTATGCCCCACAGATACTCTATTTCCTATCTTAGTGGCCGCTTTCAGGTAAGTAGCATGAATAACCGCACCATCCTGAATATTACTATCATCACCAATCGTAATCTTATTTACATCCCCTCTAATCACGGCATTAAACCAAACGGAGCAATTTTTTCCCATAACCACATCTCCAACTATTGTAGCATTAGGAGCAATAAAACAATTTTCACCCCATTTTGGATGTACATCTTTAACTGGTAATATAACTGGCATATTTAAAAAATTGTATCCGTTAATTGTTCTGAATGATTAGGATAATCAGTAGTAAAATGAAGCCCTCTACTCTCTTTTCTGGCCATAGCCGATTTTATAACGATGAAAGCTACCTGAATGACATTTCTAAGCTCACAAAGTTTTACAGAAACCTTATTTCCTTTATAAAAATCTTCGGTTTCCTGATGCAATAAATACAAACGTCTCATGGCTCTTTCCAACCTAAAATCAGAACGAACTATACCAACATAATCGCTCATTAATTTCTGAGTTTCTCTTAAGTTATGAGTTACCAATATGTCCTCATTTGATTGGGTAACCCCATGGTCATTCCATTCAGGAATGTTATCAGGAATCACGTTTTTCATAAAATTAGCCACAGCATGTTCAAATATCCGATGAGCAAATACAGGAGCTTCCAATAATGAATTAGAGGCCAACCTGTTGGCTCCGTGCAAGCCCGTTGAAGAACATTCGCCACAAGCATATAAATTCTTTATAGACGACCTTCCAAATTCATCTACAAATATTCCACCGCACATATAATGAGCCGCCGGAGTAACCGGTATCAGATCCTTGGTCATATCTATACCAATAGACAAACATTTGGCATATATATTAGGAAAATGAGCCAAAATATCAGCCTTTTTTCTATTTGTTATATCCAGATAAACGAAATCCTCACCGGACTTTTTCATTTCAGCATCAATTGCCCTAGCCACTATATCCCTTGGGGCCAGAGACCCACGTTTATCATATTCATACATAAACTCATCACCATTTTTCCTTCTAAGTACTCCTCCAAAACCTCTAACAGCCTCAGAAATTAGAAAAGCAGGATACTCTCCCGGATGATATAAAGCTGTCGGATGGAATTGAATAAATTCCATATTCCTTACTTTTCCTTTAGCCCTATAAACCATTGCCATTCCATCGCCAGTCGCAATAACGGGATTTGTAGTACTGGAATAGATATGTCCAGCACCGCCAGAAGCCATGATAGTCACATTTGCCAATATCTTTTCCACATCGTTAAGCTCTGTATTAAAGGCATATATCCCGTAACAGTTAATAACCTCTGTAGCTTTATCAACATGTATCCCCAGGTGATGCTGCGTAATTAACTCCAAACAGAAGTAATGTGTTAATATCTCTATGTTCTCATTCTGATGAATTTGCTTCAATAACACGCTTTCAATTTCATAGCCCGTTACATCTTTATAGTGTAAAACACGGTGTTCAGAATGCCCGCCTTCTTTTGCCAGATCGTACACTCCTGTACCATCTTTATCAAAGTTAGTCCCATAGTCGATGATCTCTTGTATACGCTGAGGCCCCTCAGTTACAACCACTTCTACAATATGTTTATCACATAAACCATCTCCAGCAATTAACGTATCTTCAATATGCTTCTCAAAAGAATCATCTTTATCTACAACAACAGCCACCCCACCCTGGGCGTATTTAGTATTAGATTCGTCTTCGTTAGACTTAGTAACAATTAATACTTTACCATATTTAGCTGCCTTTAATGCGAAGCTCAAACCGGCAATACCTGATCCTATGACCAAAAAATCTACTTTTCTCATTAAAATGTGTTATTTCCACTCCTTTGTTAACAACGTTGATATAATTGTTAACTACTTGTCTAAATAAATAGAACAATTTTATTTGAATGTTTAAAGCTAAGCTAAAATGGTAATTCGACACAATATTTTAACTTATTTTTAAGCACGATCGTATAGGTTATTAACTTTCTATTCACCAACGAAGAATACACATATTGGTATTGATAAGTTTTAGAGTGAATTAAGTCGGATCGTAGCCATGTCGTTCTGT
>NZ_JCAXEI010000007.1:0-279060 GCF_059758925.1 Pedobacter sp. GQ55
TTGTACTGGCCTTTTTTGTTTAAGCTTTTTAGGTTTCCCCTATTTTCTCTACCTTAATAAAAATTCTAACCCATGGATTTAATTAACGACCTCAAAAGCGCAAAAATCATTACCGACAATGAAGCATCAAGAATATCAAATTTCTTGAATAAAGAAACCCGGCAACATTCATTGTTACCTCTTGAAGCCTTGTATTATTTTTTCTTAAACAGAGATTCAGAAGAAATAAATACTAATGTTGGGATTGTTGTTGTAGCAGACGAATCAGCACCATTGCCTTCCGATGAGCAAAATAGTAAAGAGATAATTGCTTTTTTAGAAATCTTATTAAAATATGAGCTGATTGATGGGGAGGTGTATCATAAGCTGGATGAAGTACTGAAACATTCCATTCTAAACGAATTTTACATATTACATCTGGCAAATGAACTAATCAAATTACAAGAGACATTTACCACAGAAAAACAATTAGAATTTGCCGAAACGCTTACTCAAAAGTATTCCAATTACTCAGTTACCGGAATACTGGATCCTGAAGAAAAGGACAGATTACAAGCAGATATAAAGGAGAGCAAGGTTAAAAGCTATTTTGATTTCTTTAGGCACACTAAGTTTTGCGAAATTCTGGATCTGTCACAATATCCAGAAGGCCATGAAAAACTACTTGCAGATCTTACCGAAATTATAAATAGATTAACCTATACCATCTTTAAAATTGAGGAGATTACATTCTCAACTAGTGATTTTTCCGGGGTCCCATTTCATCATTCCAAGGAATGGACAATAAATATCAATACCGGAGAGCAAGTCCATCAATTTGATTACTCAGTAGTTTACATATCCGAAAATAAGCCTGGTCATGATCAAGCCCTTGTTCAAAACATACTTAAAGCTGTGAATACCCTGCTTGCTGATTTTAATTGCAGCTACAGATTTACTTCATTAATCTCGAAATTGCCTGGACTCCTATTTCCTGAACATAATCGGAAGCTCATCATTTGCAGAGTGGAGCGCGAAAACCATCAAACATTTGACTTCTCTAGCAGCGATGAGAAATTTTTGTATAATGATCCTAGACCTAATTTCCAACTGCCGATTTCCTATAAACACGTAGCTTACGCGATTCATCATTTTAAAGAAAGTGGAATTTTTTCAGTTTTAAGCAGTAAGGAGTTGAACAAACGTATCTCAAATATTTACCAAAAATCGTATTACTTGGCTGCAGATATTCTAGCGTCCTTTCCCGAAGTCGCAATTACTGTAATTACTGAACCACCACCGGGCAAAAAACCGTACAAAGAGTTTCTCGAGTCTTTAAATCGCATCTCCAAAGGAATATTAAATTTTTCAAACATCCAGGATGGCTTCCCCGATTATGATCCTGAGACCTATTTTAATACACATGAATTTAAGGTCTCGTTTGAAATAGATAATAAACAACACACATTTACCTGCAATTATCTTGAAATGGGTTTTCACAATCCCATTATTTATGGCATACAGGAAATGATAAATCAAAAATATCCCGATTATCAACTACTCAGACTACCAAGTAGCCGTATGTATCACGATCTTTATCTTTTCATATCAAAACAGACTGTCTCATATTTGGAATCAAAGAAGCTATTTTAAGCACTTCCTTACTTTTCAATTAAAAAACTTTTATGATTTTTCCATAGCTTTGCCACATGGCAACACAATTAAAGAACCTGTCTGATTTTTCTCATACAACAGTACCAAACGGAAGCGCTTTCAAGATAGCTATAGCAGTAGCAGAATGGAACGCAGAAATTACCGGGAGTTTATACAATGGCGCTCTGGAAACACTAACTAAATATGGTGTTGCCCAAGAGAATATCCTATCAATTGCAGTACCAGGTAGTTTTGAACTAACATCCGCAGCTGATCTGCTTTTACAAAAACATAAAGATCTTGATGCGGTTATTTGCCTTGGCTGTGTAATTCAGGGTGATACCAAACACTTTGACTTCATTTGCGATGCAGTTGCAAACGGTATCACTCAGGTAAGTGTTAAACATAGCAAGCCTGTAATATTTGGGGTATTAACTACCAATGATCAGCAACAGGCTATAGACAGAGCCGGTGGTAAACATGGAAATAAAGGCGATGAGGCTGCTATTACCGCTTTAAAAATGGCTGAGCTTTTGGCAACAGTCTAAAATTACTTTGATACTTTCTTCGAAAAGCCGTAGATTAGAAGAATATATCAATTAAAGATCATACAGATGAAGAAAGTAGCTATTTTATTACTTGGCGTATTTTTTGCCATATCTGTTTTAGAAGCATGTTCTAATAGGCTTTGTCCGGCTTACAATTCGTATCCGGAAGGCAAGAGAAGAAGATGATAACTAAGGCTAAACTTTAGAAAGATATTAGATGCAGTGGAAAAACATTACTGATTTAACTCAAATCAGCGAAATAAAACAAAAAGAAGGTTACAGTTTAATTTTTAAACACAGTACCCGCTGTTCGGTTAGCTCTATGGCTAAACGACGCTTTGAATTAGATTGGGAAGTACTACCAGCGGATACGTCACTGTATTTTCTGGACCTGATCAACTATCGGGATATTTCTGCAGAAATAGCTGAAACTTTTCAAGTACATCATGAATCTCCTCAAATCCTTTTGATCAAAGATGGAGATTGTATCCTGGATGCTTCTCATAGCGATATCTCTGCAGACGAAGTTGCAGAAGTGATCAACAATTAGAAGTTGCAGAATTGATCAACAGTTAACAAATCTACTCTACAAGTTAAAAGAAACACTTTTCAGGGCTGCTCAACGCATGCCCTACACCTCCGTTACACGTTGTCTATCAACAGTTTACACACTGTTCATACAATCTTTTATTGCCTAAGCATTGTTTAACTATTGTATGATCATTGTACAAGCCACACAAAACTGATTACCAACAACTTACATAGGGCTAAAAAATAACATTACACCAGGTAAACATTTCATTTTTGCAACAATTCAAACCTATTGCTTAACTTTGTATCATGATCGCACTTCCGGTTGTTTCAGAAAACCCAGTACAACGTAAACCAGATTGGCTTAGAGTAAAGCTTCCTGTTGGTAAAGAATATGCACAAGTTCGCAATCTTGTAGACACTCATAAGCTACATACGATCTGCGAAAGCGGTAATTGCCCTAATATGGGCGAATGCTGGGGTGCAGGTACGGCTACCTTTATGATTCTGGGAAATATTTGTACACGTTCCTGCTCATTTTGTGCTGTGGCTACAGGCCGACCTTTAGCAGTTGATTTGGACGAGCCAAACCGCGTGGCCAACTCTGTTAAACTGATGCAGGTAAAACATTGCGTTATCACTTCGGTAGACAGAGATGACTTAAAGGATGGTGGTTCGATCATCTGGGCGGAGACGCTACAAGCCATTAGAAGAGAAAGTCCTGAGACTACTCTTGAAACACTTATTCCAGATTTCAGGGGGGTATGGGATAACTTATACCGCGTACTGGAAGAAAGACCTGAGGTGATGTCGCACAATGTTGAAACGGTTAGACGTTTAACAAAACAAGTGCGTATCCAGGCAAAATACGATAGAAGTTTAGAATGTCTGAAACGTATTTCGGAGTTTGGATTAAGAACTAAAACAGGCATTATGCTTGGTTTAGGCGAAACAGAGGATGATGTTTTAGAAGCAATGGACGACCTGGTAGCTAACGGAGTTCATATATTAACACTGGGCCAGTATCTGCAACCTACACGTAATCATCACCCTGTGATAGACTGGATTCATCCAGATCAGTTTGCTAAATACAAGGAAATAGGATTGGCTAAAGGATTAAGATATGTAGAAAGCGGCCCTCTGGTACGTTCTTCTTATCATGCTGAGAAACACTTATTTGATTTTTAACTTCCTGGTTAATTAAAAACAAATTCTCCTTTCGTCTTGTTGTAGTTTCTGTATATTAGTAAACCCTTGGGAACTACAAAAAAAATATCGCTATCTGAAGAAGAGCTGGTTAGTAAACTGAAAAATCGGGATACTATAGCTGTTCAGGCATTGTATGACATGTACTCTGGGGCGCTGCTAGGTGTTATCTCAAGGATTATTCCCCAAACTGAAGTAGCCGAAGATTTGTTGCAAGAAACCTTTATAAAGGTCTGGAACTCGGCAGATAGCTACGACAGCTCTAAAGGTCGATTATTTACATGGATGATGAACATTGCGCGCAACTTAGCTATAGACAAGTTACGCTCAAAAGATTTTAAAAATTCAGGTAAAAACCAAGATATAGAAAATAACGTAGATTTCATTGACGCACAAAAAGAAGTTACCTTTAATGCGGATATTCTGGGGATTAAAGATATGGTTACCGCGCTTAAACCCGAATTTAACGATGTACTAAATATGGTGTATTTTAAGGGGTACACACACGTAGAAACGGCAGAAGAATTAAATCTACCATTAGGCACTGTAAAAACACGTATCAGAATGGCTATTATGGAATTAAGAAAGCATTTTAACTAAAGTGGAAGAAGTAAAAGCATATATTGAATCAGGCATACTTGAACTTTACGTTCTGGGGCAATTGAATGCTCAGGAGCAGAAAGAAGTTGAAGCAATGGCATCAAAATATCCTGAAATAAAACAGGAAATTGAAGCCATTGAGATTGCGATGGAACAATATGCGCTTGAAAATGCGATAAGTCCTTCTAATGATCTGGAGAGTGAAATCCTTGAAAAAATAGGTGTATCTAAAAGCCCGGAAAAAACCGAACCTTTGCCAGAGCCTGCTAAGGTAATTGAACCGATAAAAGAAGCGGTAATTGTACCAATGAACACTGCTCCTTACGAGTCTAAAATAAAATCTTTACGAATTGCGCTTGTAGCATGCATTGCGCTTTTAATAGTAAGTATTGTTGCGCTTTACTCTGCACACCATCAATTAGGGGATGCAAAAAACCAGATTTCTGCTTTAAACCTTAACAACGAGAAATTTACAAGCACAGTGAATTTCATGAAGCAAAGCAATGCTGATCTGCAAAAGATCATTGATATGAACAATGATCCGGATTGGAAAACTGTAAAACTAGCAGGAACCGTTATGGATCCGAAAGCTAAAATGACGGTTTACTGGCATGCGAAAGGTAAACATGTGATGGTCGACAATTCTAAAATGGATTTACCTGCCAATGATCAGCAACATCAATACCAACTTTGGGCTATTGTAAATGGTAAACCTGTTGATTTAGGTGTATTTGATGTTAAAGCAGATTCTACTCATATACTTGTAGACATGAAAGAAATTGGCTCTGCTGCTGCATTTGCAGTAACGCTAGAGAAAAAAGGTGGTAGCGTAAGCCCTACCATGAATCAAATGATTGTAATAGGCAACGTTTCGATCTAATAATTTTAACTGAGGAAATCTTTTACCGTTTTTGGAAGTTGCATTGCAACCTGCGATGCAGTTACATTAAAAACATCCGCAGCCAAATCATCGCCTGCCTTGCCATGAAAATAACATCCTAATATTGCGGCATCCTTAGCAGGATAACCTTGTGCAACATATGCTGTAATTATTCCGGTAAGCACATCGCCCATACCACCCTGCGCCATTGCCGGATTACCAGTGGAATTAATAAGTACTTCGCCTCGCTGGCTCACTATAAAAGTATATTGGTTTTTAAGCACAATAACTATCCCAAGCTGTATCGCTTTTTTTCGCGCGGTCTGCAGCCTGTCCCACCAATTTGTATGCTTGCCAAATAAATTGTCAAATTCCTTTAGGTGGGGCGTTATTATGGAGTGCTTTTCTATTACAGCTAACAGATCCGGACGCGACGCCAATATATTCAAAGCGTCTGCATCAGCAATAAAGTCTCTTTTCAATGCAAATAATTGCGCCAGTGTCTGCTCAGCCTTTGCTCCTTTACCTAAACCTGGGCCTATAGATATGGCACTATACTTAGTTAATGCTTGATTTTTTAGCAGTGCCTTTCTTTTTACAAACATTACTTCTGGCAAGGATGTATTTAACGCCACCAGGCCGCTTTCGGGCATTGAAGTGGTAGTTAGACCTGCTCCTGCATAAAGACAGCCCCTAGCGGCCAGCAATGCAGCCCCCATAGTTTGGGGAGCGCCTGCAATAATTAATGCATGTCCATAAGTGCCTTTATAAGAGAATGCTGTTCTTTCTTTAAATAACTTTTTTATATCATCAGGTTGTATAAGGCGATAAGGAGATGTTTCTTCTTCTTTAGTATTTTGTTTGCCCAGACCCGTCCCTACAACCTGCGCTTTGCTGTGCGGATCTGAATCTGGAATGAAAGAATTTAAAAAGATAGCCATATGCTTAAAGTCCCATTTCTTTTTTCAAAAACTTGCCGGTAAGGCTTATTGGATTTTGAATTAATCCTTCTGGTGTCCCCTCAAAGATAATTCTGCCTCCACCAATACCACCTTCTTCGCCAAGGTCAATAACCCAGTCGGCAACTTTTACAACATCCAGGTTATGTTCAATTACCAGTATTGTATTCCCCTTTTCAACCAATTCGTTTAGCACACCTAACAATACATTGATATCCTCAAAGTGCAAACCTGTTGTTGGCTCATCAAGAATATAAAAAGTTCTTCCTGTGTCCTTTTTAGAAAGTTCAGTCGCCAGTTTTACACGCTGCGCTTCTCCTCCCGATAAGGTTGTTGATGATTGCCCCAGGGTGATATATCCTAAACCAACATCTTTAAGTGTTTTAATTTTGCGATAGATAGAAGGCATGTTCTCAAAGAAATCGCATGCTTCTTCTATACTCATGTCCAATACATCACTGATAGATTTACTTCTGTAACGTACTTCCAGCGTTTCGCGGTTATACCTTTTTCCTCCGCACTCTTCACATGGCACCTGTACATCCGGCAGGAAATTCATTTCTATAACTTTCATGCCTCCACCCTGACAGGTTTCACAACGCCCTCCCTTTACATTGAATGAGAAGCGCCCGGGTTTATAACCTCTTATCTTGGCTTCGGGCAACTGAACGTACAGATTTCTGATATCTGAAAATACACCTGTATAAGTAGATGGATTAGAACGAGGTGTACGACCAATAGGTGCCTGATCTATTTCAATTACTTTATCTATTTCTTTTAAGCCATTTATCTTTTCGTATGGAAGCGGATGTTTCTTTGCTCTAAAGAAGTGATGGTTTAATATTGGGTATAGTGTTTCGGTAATTAAACTTGACTTACCACTGCCAGATACTCCGGTTACAGCTATAAATTTGCCCAATGGAAAATCAACCGAAACATCCTTTAAATTGTGTCCGCTTGCCTTAATGATGGAAAGCTTGTGTCCATTTCCTTTTCTGCGTTTAGCCGGCACCTCTATCCCCTTTTTACCATTTAAGTAAGCGGCAGTTAAGGTATCCGATTTCAGAATTTGAGCCGGTGTACCCTGGGCAACAATTTGTCCTCCATGGGCTCCTGCTGCAGGGCCTACATCTATTACATGATCTGCTTCAAGAATCATGTCCTTATCGTGTTCAACAACCAGCACCGTATTACCAAGATCTCTGAGGTTCTTTAGTGCGCCTATTAAACGTTCATTATCACGCTGATGTAAACCAATACTAGGTTCATCTAAAATATACATTACGTTCATCAACTGCGACCCAATCTGGGTAGCCAACCTTATCCTCTGTGCCTCGCCACCTGAAAGTGTACGGGCAGTACGATCTAGCGACAGGTAATTTAAACCAACATCTGTAAGGAAGCCTAATCTGGCACGGATCTCTTTAAGAATTTCTTTGGCAATAATGTTTTGTCGCTCAGTAAGTCTGCTCTCCACATCTACATACCAGTTTTTAAGGCTGATGATGTCCATTTCGGCAAGCTCAAATATGTTCTTACCATCAATTTTAAAGTTCAGGCTCTCTTTCTTTAAACGCGCACCATTACATACCGGGCAGGTTTTTAGTTTACGGAAGCTCTCCATATCATCAACTCCTCCTTCGCCCTTTCGCTCTTGCTGCTCCTCCAGTAGTTTAATAATTCCATCAAATGAAATTTGATAATTCTGAACGTTCCATTTATTATATTCTACGGCTACACTTAATAATTCGTGGGTACCATTTAAAAGAATATTAATATTCTCTTCTCCAAGTTTTTCAAGAGGAGTTGAAAGTGAGAAGTTATATTTTTTTGCAAGCGCCTTTAAAACCTGAAACACCCAAACTTCACGGTATTCGCCCAACGGGGCTAATCCACCATTTAGAATACTTAGCTTGGGATTAGGCATTACAGACTCTTTATCAATTACAAAGATGTACCCTAAACCGTCACAATTCTCGCAAGCTCCATAAGGAGAGTTGAAAGAAAAACTATTTGGCTGCGGTTCATCGTAAGAGATACCAGTTGTTGGGCACATTAAAAAACGGCTGAAGTGAGACACATTGTTGGCCTTATCACTTATTTTAATGATTCCCTTTCCTAAACGCATAGCGGTTTGAAGTGAATCCTGAAGCCGCTTAATATCCTTTCTATCTATTACAAGCCTGTCTACAACAATTTCTATGTCGTGGATTTTGTACCTATCGACCTGCATTTTAGGTGTAATATCCTGAATATCGCCATCAATACGCACTTTTACATATCCCTGTTTACGGATTTGCTCAAAAAGCTCACGGTAGTGGCCTTTACGTCCTTTAACAACGGGTGCCAGAATATTCACCGGCATATCATCAAACTTATTGAAGATGTTATTAAGGATCTGGTCTTCGCTCATACGCTCCATCTTCTCACCTGTATTGTAAGAAAAGGCATCAGCTGCACGGGCATACAGCAAACGCATAAAATCATAGATCTCAGTGATTGTTCCTACTGTGGATCTTGGGTTTTTACTTGTGGTTTTTTGTTCTATCGCAATAACCGGACTTAAGCCCGAGACTTTATCTACATCAGGCCTTTCCATTCCACCCATAAACTGGCGCGAATAGGCACTAAAGGTTTCCATATACCTGCGTTGTCCCTCGGCATAAATGGTATCAAATGCCAGAGAGGATTTACCGCTCCCACTTAAACCTGTAATTACAACAAGCTTATTTCTGGGAAAGGAAACATCTATATTTTTAAGGTTATGCACCCTGGCACCATATACTTCTACATCTTTTTGCTCGCCCAGGTCGATGGTATTTTTGCTCATATATATATTAAAAACAATATGGATATCTGATGATTAAGATAACAATTTTAAAGGCACAAAGGTAAGCCATTATAAGGAAAGATTATCTATTTACCAAACTATGGTTGTGTCATTTTCTGTAGGATGACCTGTGCAGACCAGCACCCTGCCGGCAGCAATTTCATCATCCATTAAAATTTCGTTATAATCCATACGTACACCGCCTTTAACACAATTTGCGGTACAAGTACTGCAAATACCGGCCTTACAGCTATAAGGCACATCTATGTTTTGTTCAAGAGCAGCGTTAAGTATAGTTTTATTATAGGGCACCGAAAGTCGATATTCCTGGCCTTTTAAGTTTAGAACAACCGAGTAAGTATTGGTATCCTTTATTTCTTTTTCTGTAGTATCGTCTTCATCTACTTCATCCTCGGGCATTACAAAAGTCTCTCTTTTGATCTGACTGATATCGAACCCTAAATTAAGAAGGGTAATGCGGCAGGTAACCATATAATCTATTGGTCCGCAGGTATAGAACAAAGCATCCTTTTTATCAAACTTCATGTATTCCTTAACTATTTTTTCTATAAGAAACACATTTAATCTGGCCATCATCAGATTCTGCGATTGACTGGACACATATATAATCTTAAACCTATCGGGATAGTTATTCTGCAGCTCGTTAAGGGCGTCGTAAAAAAGTGTCTCGCCAGGAGAGCGACTACTATATATAAGGATGAGCTTCGACTGGCTTTCTTTTACAAGCGCAGTTTTAATAATAGAGAAAAGAGGTGTAATGCCTACTCCTGCGCCAAAAAGGAAGACAGTTCTTTTTAGCTCATCTTGCGGTGGGTAAGTAAACAAACCATTGGGCTGCATGGCATAAAGGATATCTCCAACGGCTGTCCTATGATGCAATAGTCTCGATATTTCGCCGTTTTCTACACGTTTTATAGCAATAGCAAGTGGTTCATCAACATCAGGAGAACTGCATAGAGAATACGATCTCCTAAGTTCTTTTCCTTGAATGTCAAAAACTAATGTTAAAAATTGGCCGGCTAAGTATTTTGGTTTTAACCCATCCAAAACATCGAATGTAAGAACCAGGGTTTCCCCTGGACCATACTTCATATCTTGTATACGCAGTTTCATCACTCCCATCATAGGGCAGTAAATTAGTAATTTTCATATAAAACAAAAAGCCGTTCCAATAATTTGGAACGGCTTTCCCCATTTGCACGTGTCTTATCTCTTTCTAATTTATAGAACTTTGGGCATTACCCGCGTTCAGGGCTAACAATGCTCTCGGAGCTTTATAGCCATGACGAACAGGATCTTCCACTATCTCTTTCATGGAAATCAATTTATAAACATAACCGCCTGTTTCGCGATTTAATTTCATTTTGAAATAATTATCCTGATTCTGTCTGTTTATCTGTCGTCTCATGTGGCCATCACCTACATTATAGGCTGCGGCAACAAGCGTCCAGCTATCAAAAATACCATAAAGCTCTTTGATGTATTTAGCGGCTGCTATAGTTGATTTACGTAAATTCTTACGCTCGTCAACATTTGAATTGACTTTCAAACCATATGAACGGGCTGTTGCCGGCATAAATTGCCAAAACCCTGCGGCACCTTTTGATGACACACCCGATTTTAATCCTGATTCTACTAATGGAACATATTTAAAATCCTCTGGAATGCCGTAAGCGGCAAGGATTGGTTCTATCACAGGAAACCATTCTGCTGCTTTTCTATGCAGGCGGTTGGTCTGTAAATTATCGAAGTTAAATTCAGCTAGAATTCTCTTCATTTTGCGTTCCACTTTGGCATCCCCTAGTGGTAGTGTTTCTTCTGCGAAACTCAATTTAGCCATCAGAGATAATGGCTTTTCATTTTGTGTTACTGTTGTATCTTTTGTTGTTGTTTTTTCTTTTTTTGAAAGACTTTTTGCTGCTTGGGGCATGTTGTAAGCAAACACTTTTGCCATAACCAGTAATGAAATTATTACCGTACATGTTATTATGTGTTTCTTTATCATTTTCCTCCTTTTTTTGGTTAATAATATAAAACGCCTGCAAACATACGACATATTGACCTAATTATCAATCTTTTATGAAAAACACTTCCAAAATCGATGTTTAAACTGCCGTGAGGCCAGATTTTTTTAGTTCAGCTTACACAAGATAAAAAATGCTAAAAACCTAGCTTTTTCGACTCCAAAACCACCCATTAAAATCTAGAAAACCAACCGATAAAGGAGCTCTGAATTTTCCGAAATATTACGGTTTATCTACACTTAAAATTGTGAATTAGAGCAATTTTAAGTAAGTTTGCACCCGCATAAATTATGCGGTTAAAAGCGTATCATGATAAAAAACAACAACAGGAACAGTCGGGATGACAAGTCCAAACCGGGAAACCGAAGCACAACTGGCAAAAGACCAAGTGGAACAGAGAGTTCTTACAAGGGAAAAAGCAAGTTTGATGATAGAGAAGGAAAAGATAATAAATTTGGTGCGTCGAAAGACTTTAAGCCAAGAACGCCAAGAGACGGAGATAGCAATAGAGATTATAAGCCAAGAGAGGGCGACAGAAAGGATTTTAAACCTAGAGGAGGAAAAGACGGAGATTCGAGAGGCTTTAAACCAAGAACTGAAAACGACTCAAAAGATTTCAAATCAAGAGGTCCGAGAACTTCAGGTGGTGATTTCAAACCAAGAACACCAAGAGATGGTGATTCAAAAGGTTTCGCCCCTAGAGGTGCGGCAGGCAAAGACTTTAAACCCAGAACACCAAGAGACGGAGACAACAGAGACTACAAACCTAGAGCTTATAAAGAAGGTAGCTCAAAAGAAACACCTCCAGGCGAAAAAACTCGCAGTTACATAAAGAAAGATAATTTTAGTCCTACTGGCGATAAGCCTTTCAGGAAATTCGATGATAAAAAAGGACAATCGTCCAGAAGTACTGACAGCAGACCATTCAGAAAAAGAGAGGGAGACGGTCCGAAATCAGACTTTCAATCTCGCCCCGATCGTGCAGAGCGCGGTGGACGTCCTGAACGTTTCGATAAAGAAACGGTTATGCGTAGCAGGAAATCTCCTGTTATAAAAGATGACGGCCTAATCCGTTTAAACAGATACATTGCAAATTCAGGAATTTGTTCTCGTCGTAAAGCCGATGAGCTTATTGCTGCTGGTGTGGTTTCTGTCAATGGAGTAGTTGTTTCTGAACTAGGTCAGAAAGTTGATCCTTCAAAAGATGAGATTCGCTATAACGGTGAATTGTTAAAACGTGAGAAAAAGGTTTATGTACTATTAAACAAACCTAAAGATTATATCACTACTACTGATGATCCACAAGAACGCAGAACCGTTATGCAACTTGTTGAAAAAGCAAGCAGAGAACGCATTTATCCTGTTGGAAGATTAGATCGCAATACTACCGGTTTGTTATTAATGACAAACGATGGTGATCTTGCCGACAAACTATCTCACCCTAAAAATGGTATTACAAAAATTTATCACGTTGAATTAAGCAGAAGTTTAAGTCAGGGTGATTTGAATAAAATTCAGTTTGGGATTGAACTTGAAGATGGTATAATTAAACCAGACTCGGTATCTTACGTTGCCGGTGGCACCAAACGTGAGGTTGGCATCCAGATCCATAGTGGTAAAAACAGAATTGTGCGCAGAATTTTTGAGCACCTGGGTTATGATGTAGTTAAACTGGATAGAGTAGTTTATGGTAATTTAACCAAGAAAGATCTTCCACGTGGAAGATGGCGCTTCCTTGAAGAACATGAATTAATCCAGATCAAACATCTGATTAAATAATTTAAACATGAGAAAATCTTTCCTTTTACCCATTATCCTTTTAGCGATGCAAAGTTGTGCACAGAAAAATGATTACAATTTAATAATTGGAACATATACCAATACGGGTAAAAGTGAGGGAATTTATACTTATGACTTTGACGCCAATACGGGTGAGTCTAAACAGTTAAGTGTTACAAAAGGTGTGGAAAACCCAAGTTACCTTACCTTAAGTGCCAACAACAAATTTGTTTACGCCGTAAACGAGATGGACAAAACAAGTGCGGTAAGCGCCTTTAATTTTGACGCAGCAAAAGGTGATCTTAAGTTTCTAAACAAACAGGCTACGAATGGTAATGACCCTTGTTATATTGTTGCCGATGAGAAAAATGTAATCTCTGCCAATTATTCTGGAGGTAATGCCTCTGTTTTTGGCATTGAAAGCAATGGTTCATTAGGAGCAATAAAACAAATTGTTCAGCACTCTGGGAAAAGCATTAATAAAGACAGACAAAATAGTCCTCATGTACACATGGTGTTCTTTACACCAGACCATAAATATTTAATTATTAATGACCTTGGAACAGATAAGGTTTACTTATATAATTACAATATCAATGGGACTAATGATGTTCTTACGCCTCATGATAGCGTAGCAATAACGCCCGGCGCCGGACCAAGACACATCGCTTTTAGTAAAGATGGTAAATACGCATACCTGATTCACGAAATGGATGCGGGAATAACAGTTTTCAGCTATACTAACGGCTCACTAGAAAAAATACAGGAAACTAAAATAACTGAAGACGGATTTAGTGGAGAAAACGGCGGTGCTGATATCCATATCTCTCCCGACGGCAAATTCCTATATGCCAGCAACAGAGGAAGTGAAAATAAAATCACATTTTTTGCCATTGAAAAGGGTGGCTTGCTAAGCAAAAGAGGTCAAATCAGTACTTTAGGTAAAGGCCCAAGAAATTTTGCAATTGATCCTACCGGAAAGTACCTGTTGGTTGCTCATCAATATACAAATGATGTGGTGGTATTTGAACGCGATACACAAACGGGTGAATTAAAGGATACAGGAAAGAGAATTGCTGTTGGAGCTCCAGTTTGTCTGGTTTTTGCACCTAAGAAATAAAGAGCTTAAAAGCACTCGTCCTCGATAGGAGATCTCCCTTATCGAGATGAAATGTGCTAGTCACAATATCAAAAGAAAAGAGGAAGATACCCCCCTCTTTTCTTTTTCATGTTACTCTAATTACACCGCTTTTAGTTTATGCTGTGCTTCAATGACCGTGTTATAGTAGTTAATATAAGCCGGCAATATTTTCTTAAGATCAAAATCTTTTGCTCTTGTTAAAGCGTTTTCTTTAAACTGCTTTAATATATCATCATTTTCCAGGATATGGATCGCTTTTGAGGCCATATCATCAACATCACCAACATTGCTCATATACCCACAAAAGCCGTCAATATTTAATTCAGGTAATCCACCTGCATTTGAAGTAATGGCTGGAACTTTGCAAGCCATGGCTTCAAGTGCTGCCAAACCAAAGCTCTCAGACTCTGAGGGCATTAAAAACAAATCGGAAACAGAAAGAATTTCTTCTATTGCATCTTGTTTTCCTAAGAATCGAACGTGTTCACCAATCCCAAGGTTTCTACAAAGCTGTTCATCATATGCACGTTCGGGACCGTCGCCTACCATCAATAATTTTGAAGGAATTTTAGCCTGAATCTTTTGAAACATTCTAATCACATCCGCCGTACGCTTTACCTTCCGAAAGTTTGAAGTATGAATTAATATGCGTTCGTTATTAGGAGCAATAGCTTTTTTAAAATGATCTTTTGGTTTTAAACTAAATCTTGAAAAATCAATAAAGTTTGGAATAACCTGAATCTCATTAGTAATTTCGAAATGCTTCTCTGTATCATCCTTTAAGCTTTGCGAAACAGTTGTAACCCCATCCGATTTATTGATAGAAAAGGTAACTACCGGCTTATAGGTAGGGTCTTTACCAACAAGCGTAATATCTGTACCGTGCAGCGTGGTTACAAATGGAATATTAATGCCATAAGTTTCCAAAATCTGCTTTGCCATAAATGCCGCAGATGCATGTGGAATTGCATAATGAACATGCAGAATATCCAGTTTTTCAAAACGGACTACATCCACCAGTTTACTGGCTAATGCAGATTCGTAAGGTGCATAATCGAATAATGGATAATCTCTAACTGATACTTCGTGATAGAATAAGTTTTCAGAGAAAAAGTCCAACCTGGCTGGTTGGCTATATGTGATGAAATGTACCTGATGACCTTCGTCGGCAAGCGCTTTGCCTAATTCAGTGGCAACTACACCACTACCTCCAAAAGTCGGGTAACAAACGATACCTATTTTCATGAATATTTTTTTACGATGCAAAGTACACTACTTAAATTGAGCTTTGTGTTAAACAATTGCAATTATTTAAGTTTCTGCCCGGTCTAAAAGATTTGATTTAAGATTTCATCTCTGCTTGTATCACCAGATACATTTCATTAGGTCTCTGCGTCCCAATGTAATACTCAAATCCATCAGTATCAGTAAGTACAACCGCGTCTTTTCCGGATGAATAAAACCGAATACTCCCCTTACGATGAAGGTTATAAACGGGGTTATTGAATAAGTAATTACTATAAGTATCTTTTCTTACTTTAACTATTGAGTTCAGATCTATCTCTACTCTTTTAGCAGACCACAAACCATTAATTATGATTTTTTTATTCTCAATAATTGTTTTGTACTGAATTAGAAAAAGCAACGCTATCGAAACTCCGATGATACCAAACCCTACTACAAGAAATAAATCCTGGGTATTATCTCTATCTCGTTCATATACGTAGGCAGCAAAGCAAAATGCAGCCATAACCAGTCTGATACAGATCCTGATATAGTCACGTCCTATGTATTGCTTTTCAAAAAAAGCGTAGCGGTTGCTCATTTGTTTAAATTTCAATAAAGTTACTTTTTTTTTATTCCCGTAGTATCCCTATCTTAGTTAAGATTGTTTAAAAAATGTAATATGATTATTTTAGATCGAATATAGCCACTTTTTTTGTTGCCGATGTTACCTTGTATCTGTCATCTTGCCTCATACCGCCCAACCAAATAATTTCGCCGTTTCCATTTATCAGAATAGGAACACCAGCCTTCTCTACAAGCGGAATTTTCTCATCAATAAAAAAATCACTTAACTTTTTAAAGAATTCCATACCAAGCGGCATAAACTTATCACCAGATTGCCAGGGACGCACTACTAAAGGAAACAGGAGCTTATCAGCATCTACAAACGCCCTCTTGGTAGCCTTTTCAAAATATGGTCCATCTATGAAAGACATTAAAATCTTATGATGTGACAGACTTACACTCTGATCATTAATATGAATAAATGCCAATTGCTGATTTTCTTCAACAATAGGGTTTAGTATTAAATCATCCCTATCTATGGTAATTCTATGAGAACTGCTGTAGAAAGAGGTCCCACTTTGCTTATTCAGCGCTTGCAGCAGCTCTATCACTACAAGTTCCGAGAAGCCAAATGGTCTCAGCAGTTCAAAAATTAACAACCGCTGTGGCTTCAATGCTTTGACCTTGGCAATTGACAAGTGCAGGCTATTTTGTTTTTCGATAAGCAAGTCCTCCCTTAATTGGGAAACTGCTTTTTGCAACACAAGCTCCGTTTCAGCAAATCGTTGAATGTTTTGTTCAAACGTTTGCTCCAGATTAGGATTAATCTCTTTAAGATGAGGGATAACCTTTAGGCGTATTTTATTACGGGCATAGTCTACAGATAAATTTGAGCTATCTTCTACAAAATCAATATTATGATTTGCTATTAATTCATTGATTTGCTCACGCGAAAGAAATAGCAGTGGCCTGATGAGCTTATCTCTTTTAGGGAAAATGCCATGCAATCCAGCTATCCCCGTTCCCCTGGTTAAATTTAGCAATACGGTTTCCATGGCATCATCCTGGTGCTGCGCAAGAGCGATGAAGTTGTAATTATTAGATTCCCGTATCTCTTCGAACCAATTGTACCGCAAGTTTCTCGCAGCCATCTGGGTAGATATTTTATGCTCTGCAGCGTAATTTTTAGTTTTGAAATGGGTGACATGAAGTGGCACTTCCAGGGAATTGGCAAGCATTCGTACAAAGCTTTCGTCTCTTTGAGACTCATCTGCTCTTAAATTAAAATTACAGTGTGCTATACCAAAATCAAAACCAGCGAGTTTAAAGAGATGGGCCATTAAAACAGAATCTTTCCCTCCGCTAACGGCAAGCAATATCTTGTCGCTGGCAGCGAAGAGTGAATTATGGCTGATAAAATCTTTAAAGTTTTGAATGGGTAACATCTTTCAAAAATATTTAATTAAAATGGTAAGCAAAAAACTAACTTTGTAAAGTGCAGAAAATACGCTTTTTCATTATCTTTTTCATGTTTCCTTTCTCTTTGCTAGCGCAACAGAGGACCAAGATTATTTTGAAGGATGCCAGAATAGGAAATACAGATGGAAAGAAAAACATTTCTTATCTGAAGTTCCCGGTATTTATTCATGAAAATGCTACGCTAACTTGCGACAGTGCCGTTTTTTATCAAAATGATAATGTTTTTGAAGCATTTAAAAACGTCCATATTAATCAGGGAGATACCATAAATATCTACTCCGATCACTTAACATACAATGGAAATACTAAAATTGCCCATTTAACCAGTAACGTGCGTATGATCGATAAGGAATCTGTTCTTACCACTAATGTACTTGATTACAATATGGCCACCAAGGTTGGAACATATGTAGAAGGGGGCAAAATTGTCAATAAGGATGTGACGCTAACGAGTAAAAACGGATATTACTTTTCTAATAGCCGGGATTCTTACTTTCGTTATAATGTGGTAGTAGTAACACCACAAAGCACTATTAAATCAGATACATTAAGATACAATACCCTTACCAACTGGACCTATTTTTATGGCCCTACAAATATAAAAGGTAAAGAAGACAACCTATATACCGAAAACGGTGCATATAACACCAAAACTGAATATGCTTATTTTGGCAAGAAAAACTTATACACCAATGGAACTAAATCTTTAAAAGGAGATAGTTTATACTACGATGGTATTGCAGGATATGGCAAGGCCGTTAGGAATATCATCTTCAAAGATACTGCCGACAAGACGGTTCTTTATGGGCAATTGGGTTATTACTACAAAATAGACGAGCGTGCTGTTGTAACCAAAAATGCATATGTAGGTATGGGCACAAAAGACTCCATAACCGTGAACAACAAGTTACAGCCAGATAGTTTATGGTTAGGTTCAGATACATTAGAGACTCAAATGGTACTTCAAAAAACATTGAAACTAATTGAATCACCTGTGCTCAAAAAGAATAATGAACTTGGTGACCCTGAAAAACCACAAAAGAATAATGCATCACAAGCACCCGGCATGACGGCCGAGGAAATCGGGATAACAAAGAAATCGGAGAAAAAAGAAGCAAAAGAAAAGGCAAAAACTGCTAAAAAAGATAACAAAAACACAAAACCTGCTGACTCTACGGCAGTTAAAGATAGTCTGCTAACAAAGATTCCTTTACCCAAGGATAGCCTTTCTAAGGATAGTGTTGCTCAAAAGAAACCTGACACTCCACCATTAATTAAGGACTCTTTAAATGCAGCCAAAGCCCCCATCAAAGCTATAAAGACAGAGATTTCAGGTAAAAAGGCCGAGAGCCCGGCAAAACCAGGAAATGTAGTGAAAAAGGTTGACGCGGCCATCAAAACCACAGATAGTTTAGTAAAGAAAAACATTAAGGATTCAATACCGCCCAACCCTTTGGATACAGTAAAAACACGTTCCATTAAAGCTTATCATAATGTAAGGGTTTACAAATCCAATTTGCAGGCTAAAGCGGACTCTCTATTTTATACAAGTGCCGATTCCACTTTAAGGTGGTATGGAGATCCTATTTTATGGTCCCAGAATTCTCAGCAAACCGGAGACACCATTTACCTCCGCTTAAAAAACAACAAGCTTAATACACTACAGGTAATAGACAACGCATTCCAGGTGAATGTGAATGCAGATTCTGCAAAATTTAATCAGATAAAAGGGAAGCTCATTACCGCTTTCTTTAAAGATGGAGAATTAAGCACCATGTTTGTGGATGGGAATGCAGAAAGTGTTTATTATAACAGAGGAAAAGACAGTGTATACACCGACATGAACCAAACTGTAAGCAGTAGAATAAAGATCTTGTTTAAAGACAAAGAAATAAGCCATATACTTACTGTTAAAGAACCAGAGGGAATTAGGGTGCCCATTACGGAACTAAAAGAAGATGTTTTATTAACAGGATTTACATGGAAGCCTGAACTTAGGCCGCTTTCTAAAAAGGAAGTAATAAGTGGGAAACCTAAAACAAAGCCTGTAGCATCTAAAACACCGGCAACAGGGGCAAAAAAACCTGGAATCCCAACAGCTAAAGCACCCAATAAAGCTGAAATAGCAAAAAAAGGATTAATTAAAGCAGCTACAAAAGAGGTGGTTAAGGTTGCCTCCAAAATTGATTCAGCCGCAATAGATTCAGCAAAAGCTATTATAGCACCAATTAAGAACTTACCCTTAAAGCCCGATACCAGTAAAAAACCTGATACTGCTAAAAAAATTACACCTGCTCCTTTAAAAAAGCAATAAGTTTTTTCATCGCAATAGCCCTGTGACTGATCTCATTTTTTTCGGCCATGGTCATTTGCGCAAAAGTCCTGTCATAGCCAATAGGCATAAATATTGGATCATAACCAAATCCCTCATCTCCAATTGGAATTTGTGTAATGTTACCATAAATAACCCCTTCAAAAAGATAGTTCTTATTATCTTGGTTTAAAGAAATAACTGTCTTAAAATGGGCCTTTCTATTCGCTTTGCCCTCCATCTTTTTCAGTACAAGATTAAGGTTTTCAAGATCATCTCTAACTCCTGAATACCTGGCTGAATAGATTCCAGGTTCGTTATCTAATGCATCAATTTCCAATCCGCTATCATCAGCAAAACAATCCAACTTAAAATTATCAGTTACATAACTGCTTTTAAGCTCCGCATTCTCTGCAAATGAGTTCCCGGTTTCAGGAATATCCACATCGCAGCCAATATCTTTAAGATTTAAAACTTTATATTGATCTGCAAGGAGTTTACCAATTTCTTCTGTTTTGTGCTTATTGTTGGTAGCAAACACCAATTCAGCTAAAATCATAGTCCCAGCTGCTTCAAACTACCCCATAGCACTTTTTTTCCATTTGCATCTTCATCCAGTTTTTGGAGCGCCGAAGAAAAGATCAGCTTTACATCACCTTCGGTTACTACCGTGTTTTCAGGATGGTGCTTTAATCCAAGTTGTTGAGGCGAAACACCAAATGCAAATACTATAACGCTCGAAAAACGCGTCTTCAATTGCTCATAGCTTGCTTCTTTACATTTGGCATAATTAAGCAGCGCGAAATCACTAGCTGTGAGATTTATTGATTTTACGATCTTTCTTAACAACTCTCTGCCCTTTTCATCGCTAACATCATTATGATCATCATATACCAAAATCAGGATATTACGGTTATTATTACCTAAAAATTTAAACTCAGGCTGTTCTTTAACTAAAGAGATTATTGGTTCACTAACAATTAAAGGCTGCGCAAGTAAAGCAGCTTCATCTTTCACATAAGTTTGTACTTCTTCATTTAATATACCCTCAGGCTCTTTAACCAGGTAAATATCATCTGTAAAAAATAAACGCAGACCTTCTCCGTCAGTTGTAAGTTGGCTCACCATTAATGATAATTTTATTGAAAATCTTTTTTCTGTTAAAATTAGTTAAATATCTCATTATAGTACCTTTATTTATTACTTTTATGCCTTAAAATTATATACCATAAGTCTTTTGTGAGAAAAGTTTACTGTTCCATTATCATCAGTCTTTTTATTACCGGTGCGTTTGCTCAAAATGTGGCTGTAGTTAATGGAAAACCAATAAGCAATAAAGAGTTTATGTGGGTCTATAAAAAAAATCATTCCGGCAACGGAAATGCGACGGATGAAGATTTACAGGCTTATCTAACCCTATATATAAACTTCAAACTTAAGGTTACTGAAGCCAGGGAGTTGGGTCTGGATAAGGACACCGCCTATCTTGCCGAGGTAAAAAACTATGAACACGCATTGCGTACACAGAAAAGAATATCGAAAACAAAGCCAGAATATCTTTTCATAATGAATGAATATAAAGAGGCGGTTTTAATGTTTAATATCTCTGAAATAAAGGTATGGAACCAGGCGCAGAATGATGAAAATCAGCTCCGCATTTTTTATGATAAAAACAAAAGCGTTTATTTGCAAAGTTCTTTTGATGAGGTTAGAGGGCAGGTAGTCACAGATTATCAGCAGGAACTGGAGAATGAATGGATAAAAACATTAAGAAAAAAATACCCTGTGAGGATTAATCAGGACGAGATAAGAAAATTGGCTAAGCCATAAATTACACGCCAATAGCATAGATAATATTAGATTTGCAAAAAGAATATAATTGAACAACCATAGAATGAGGAAATTTTTAGTAACAGCAAGCGGATTGATTTGTTTGTTTTTCAACGTACAGGCTCAAAAGAAAAATATAGATAAAGTTGTTGCTGTATTGGGTAATAACATCATTTTACTATCAGATTTAAATCAGCAATATGCGCAATACTTAAATTCAGGAAATCCTGATGACGATAAAGTAAAGTGCTACATATTGCAACAAATGCTTGCACAGAAACTACTTAAACAACAAGCGGAAATTGACTCTGTTCTAGTTGAAGAAGCCCAAGTTGATGAGGAGGTTGAAAAACGTATGCGTTATCAGATCCAGCGCGCAGGTGGGCAAGAAAGACTGGAGCAGTTTTTAAATCGCTCTGTTCTCCAGTATAAAGATGAAATCAGACCTGACATTAAAGAGCAGTTGATTTCTAATAAAATGCAACAAAAAATAACTCAGGATGTAAACATCACACCAATTGAGGTTAAACGTTATTTTGATTCTTATCAAAAAGATAGTCTTCCTGATATTCCTACTGAATTTGAAGTTGGAGAAATTGTACTTCATCCAAAACTTACAAAAGCAGAAAAGCAAAAATTCTATGATAAAATTGATGCATTAAGGTTAAGAGTGAAAAGTGGGGAGGATTTTGCATTCCTTGCTAAATCTTATTCTGAAGATACAGGTTCTGCTGCTGAAGGTGGTGACCTTGGATTCTTCGATCGTACCAGAATGGTGAAAGAATTTACAGCTTGGGCATTTAAATTAAAACCAGGAGAAATGTCGCCGGTATTTGAATCAGAACACGGCTTCCATATTCTTCAGGTTATTGAACGCCGCGGAGAACAGGTTCAGGCACGCCATATCCTTATACGTCCGGAAACTACACCAGCCAGTTTAGAAAGAACTAAATTACAAGCCGATACCATTTATAAAAATATCATAGCGAAAAAACTTCCATTCTCTACCGCCGCTTCATTATATTCTGATAACAAAGAATCTCAATATAACGGTGGTATGATATTATATGCAGACAATGTTACTGCCAGAACTACATTTATCCCAGCTGATAAACTTGATCCAAAAGTCTTTGTTGTTGTTGATACAATGAAAGTGGGCGAAATCTCTCAGCCTGTTTCTTTTACAGATCCTGATGGCAAACAAGGATATAAGATTCTTTATTTAAAATCTAAAATTCCACCACATAAAGGAAACCTGGAACAGGATTATTCTAAATTCAAAGAGAAAGCACAACAGAATAAAATCGATAGAATGCTGAGTGAATGGTTCGAAAAAAGAAGAGAAAACACTTACATTAGAATTGACGAAGATTATGACGATTGTGATGAATTAAAAATTTGGACTAAAAATTCAACTGCTAAAAAATAACGCGCATGCAGTTTGAAAATGATATAAAGGCAGTAGATGCGTTGCATCAAGCTTATAACAACATTAGAACCGAAATAGGGAAAGTTGTTATAGGTCAGGAAGAGGTGGTAAAATCTGTTTTGATTTCCATCTTCAGTAATGGTCATTGCTTACTGGTTGGCGTTCCAGGGCTAGCCAAAACGTTGCTTGTTCAAACCGTTGCTGATGTAATGGATCTTAACTTTAACAGGATTCAATTTACTCCAGATTTAATGCCAAGCGATATTATTGGCGCTGAAATATTAGGTGAAGACAGAAACTTTAAATTCATAACCGGACCTATATTTTCAAATATAGTTCTTGCAGACGAAATCAATAGAACGCCACCAAAAACTCAGGCGGCACTTCTTGAGGCCATGCAAGAGAAGGCTGTCACAGCGGCCGGGCAAAGACATGTATTACCAAATCCATTCTTTGTGTTGGCAACTCAGAACCCTATTGAGCAAGAAGGCACATATCCTTTGCCTGAAGCTCAATTGGATCGATTCATGTTCAATGTTCTACTAAGCTATCCTACATTCGCTGATGAGCTTACAATAGTAAAGAACACGACCAGCAACAACGACGTTAAGCTTAAAAAGATAATAGACGCCAAACAGATTCAGTATTTCCAAAAATTGGTAAGAAATATTCCTGTAGCAGACAATGTAATTGAATACGCCGTAAAGCTGGCAAGTAAAACCCGTCCTCATACAGCCTTGGCTACTGAGGATATTAATAAATATATAAGCTGGGGTGCAGGCCCAAGGGCATCCCAATTCCTTGTTATTGGAGCAAAATGCCATGCCGCCATATCGGGGAAGTATTCACCGGATATTGAGGATGTTCAGGCCGTTGCAGAAGCAATTTTACGACATCGCATTGTGCGCAATTATAGAGCTGAGGCCGAAGGATTATCTATTGAACAGATCATTAAAAACCTGTTTTAAATTAGTTGTCTTCCAGTACCTTTTTATAAATATTTGGGTAATCTGTAACAACCCCATCTACACCCAACCCTATTAGATATTTCATATCTTTAATTGAATTTACAGTCCATGGTATGATCTTAACGCCAGCCTCATGGCAACGCTCTACCAGCCCCTTACCTACTAACACCGAATAAGGACTATAAACAGTTGGCTTAAAGCCAAGATCAGCTATGTTTACCTCAAAGTCTATCTTTTCATCAATTAGCAAAGCTGTTTTTATTTTGGGATAATTTTCGTGCAGGTACTGAAGTGTTCTGACATCAAAAGACTGTATGGTTACGCGTTTGGTCAGTCTCTTTTTGATCACTATCTCCATAATCAGATCAACAAACTCCGCAGGTTCCGGATGGAACTCATTATCTCCTTTAGGAATGGTTTTGGTCTCTATACTAAAATTAGGTTTTGGTAATTTTTTCTTTTTAGCATAACTCTCAATAGAATCAATTGTCTCTTCCAAAAGTGGTTTATAAGCCTCTATCTTTTCCTGATATGGGAATCTGCTATGGACCTTACTTCCAACATCAAACTTTTTGATATCAGCATAATCCATTTTATACATGTTATAGCTCTTTTGATTTTTGAGGGTTATAGGTTTTCCATCAGGGCTAGTACTAATTTCAAAATTAAAGTAGGGCTCTTGAGAAAGTACTACCTTTTTATCTTTAGAAATCACCACATTCATATTTAGGGTATTAGCCCCCAGATCCAATGCTCTTAACATACCAGGAATTGTATTTTCCGGCATTATTCCGCGCGCTCCGCGGTTACCTTGCAGATCGAATTTCTGTGCTATTGTTTGAAGAGTGGTAATTAGTATTGCTACTGTTAGTATAATTTTTCTCATTTGCTTTACTGTATAAAAGAAAGGGTTTCTTAAATCAACTCTTAAGAAACCCTTTCATGATAAATATGATTTATAAAATAACGCTTTCTCCCGCTACATGTTGTTAACGCTCTGCAGGTGCAAATGCCATTGCAATAAGGTTCCAGTTAAAATCAGCCTGACGTTCGTAAATAAACACATAGTTGAAACTCTCTCTTAAATCAGCTTTATAATCTACTGTCGCAAGACCATATGTATAGGCCAAATCACCTCCATCAGCTTTATCTACCTTTGTAGTTTTTAGCGACACCTTACTCATCATGCTATTTAAGAATGCGATTGCTTTATCCTTGCCAATAATAGGCTCATAACCTGGAAACAAAACTCTTGCATCCGAATTCAAGAATCCCGCAAAAGCCGACACCCCATAAGATTTAAGGGTAGCATTTAAAGTCTTTTCTGTAGTAGCTATTATATTAGCTCCTGTTGCACGTTCCTTATCATTTAAAAACTTAGGTTTATGAAAATCCTTTGGTTCTACAAACTCTTCTGTAACCTTATTTAATGGTTTATTATGTGTTGTACCAAGGTCTAAGGCAAGTTCCCACTTACCATTAACTGCCTTCCATACAGAAAGGTATTGTCCATAAAGAGTTTCTTTGTGTGCTAAAGTAAAAGGTCCTGTGGTAAATCCCCAGTCACCACTTCTTGATACTTTTGCATATACTGGTGTCCAACTTAAATCTTTAGTATCGTCTTCAGTCGCATAAAATGTTTTGGCATTTACAGCGTTTGGTCTGAAAACTATACCATCTGCAGCTGAATAGGTAGTAAATGCAGCTTTTGCACCATTTTTTGCCAGGTTCTCGGCAAAATCTTTCTCTGCTTTAACAAGTGATTTAGTGCTTCCATCTGATTTTTGAGCGTAAGCACCAATCGTCATGGATGCAACAGCAATTGTATAAAGAAATTTATTCATCATCGTTTTTAAATAGTTCTGTGCTAAGATAAGGGTTGAGTAATTTTTTCCTTTAAAAAGTAATTAACAATTACACAAAATTAGATTTTATTCCAGGTTGTTCCATCTTTACTGTCTTTCAGTTGGATACCCATGCTTTGTAAACCCAATCGTATCTTATCTGATGTAGCATAATCTTTGTTCTCTTTAGCCCCTTTTCTTATGTCTATAACGAGATCAAGAACCGAGTTTAATTCGGTATTTGAAGTCTCTTCATCCTTCAACCCAAAAACATCAAATACAAAATCATTCATGAGTTTTTTTAACTTTTCCAGCTCAACCTCAGATATATTGCCTTTCCCGTCATGAACAGTATTAATAATACGAACTGCTTCAAATAACTCGGCAATAACAACCGGACTATTAAAATCATCGTTCATTGCTTTTACACAATTGCTAGCTATTGGTTCAATTTCAAAATCACTATTTGCCGAAGGAGTTAGCTTTTCCAATAAATTCACTGCATTCATCAATCTTCTGAAGCCTTTTTCCGACGCATCCAAAGCATCATTAGAAAAATCTAAAGTACTTCTGTAGTGTGCCTGCAGCATAAAGAACTTAACAGTCATTGGGCTAAATCCTCTTTCAAGTAAAGGATGGTTTCCTGTGAAAAGCTCCCCGGGTAAAAATCCATTGCCAGCACTTTTAGACATGCGTGTGCCGTTTACAGTAAGCATATTGGTATGCATCCAGTATTTTGCAGGTTGTTTATGACTGCAAGCCTCCGATTGTGCAATTTCATTGGTATGATGAGTAGCCGCAAGGTCCATACCGCCACCATGAATATCAAATTCGTCTCCTAAGTACTTCGCACTCATAGCCGAACATTCTATATGCCAGCCCGGAAAACCAACACCCCATGGAGATGCCCAACGCATAATCGTTTCGGGTTTAGCTTTTATCCATAATGCAAAGTCTAACCTTCCATGCTTTTCGTCCTGCCCACCCAATTCCCTTGTGTTGGCAAGCATATCTTCCAGATTTCTGTTGGTTAATATGGTATAATTATATTCCTCACTATATTTTTCTACATCGAAATAAACAGTGCCGTTTATCTCATAAGCATAGCCATTCTTTATGATCTCTTTAATCATTTCAATCTGCTCAATAATATGACCAGTTGCAGTAGGTTCGATACTTGGAGGTAGTGTATTAAACATCCTTAATACATCATGGAAACCCAGGGTATATTTCTGAACAATTTCCATTGGTTCCAATTGCTCAAGCTTAGCTCTTTTAGCAAATTTATCATCTCCTTCATCCCTATCCCCTTCCAAATGGCCCGCATCGGTAATATTCCGTACGTAGCGTACTTTATAACCGCTGTATTTCAAATATCTGAATATTAGGTCGAAAGATATAAAAGTGCGACAGTTCCCTAAATGAACGTCACTATAAACAGTAGGGCCGCAAACATACATTCCTACATTCGGGGCATTAAGGGGTTCAAAAAGTTCTTTCTTACGTGATAGGGTATTATAGAGCTGTAAGCCTGTATTCATTTTGCAAATGTAAAAATTTTAGGGGTTTAATCTCAAATCGCTGCGAACGGGAAAATGATCAGATAATTTAGCATCAATAATGCGGTAATTGATCACTTTGATATCTTTAGTTGTTGCAATATAGTCAATTTGAAAATTAGGAAATTTACCGTTATAAGTTCTCCCAAGGCCTGTGCCTTGTTCTTTAAAAGTGTTATTTAATGATTTTGTAAGTTGCGTTACTGCATAAGATGCCGGGGTATCATTAAAATCACCTGCAATTAAGAAGGGGGTTTTACATGTTTCCATGTGATCTTTCATAACATCAACCTGTCCACTTCTCTTAACAAAAGCATTTTTAAGAAGTGTTAAAATTCGTTTCGAAGGCACAAGATCCGCATCCATCTTTTGAGTAACCTTATCTATATAACTATAATCTTGCTTATCGAATGAAATGGACTGTAAGTGCACATTGTAAACCCGCAGTTTTTGCTTTTTAATCATTATATCAACAAAAATACTGGCATTGCCTCCAAAATTCTCCCCGAATACGATAATGCCTTTATCCTTTATAGGATATTTTGAAAATATAGCCAAACCGGTCGCCTCGTAATCGTTCGCTGAAGAAGGCACAAAGTAATAGTATGGTGTTTTTAATATTCTTTTTAGGCTATCAGTGATGTCATAAGGGCCTTTACGACGGGTAAAATACTCCTGAAAACAAATGATGTCCGGATTTTCATTTCTTATAAGTTCCAGCATCTGTTGTTTCACCGATTCAATATTGTCTAACCCATAAGGTTTAAAGCTATGAACATTATAGGTCATCATTCTTACATGCTCAGGTTTCTCTTTGGCTTGTTCACCTGATTTGCCAAAGATCCCTATTGTCGCTGTTAAAGCTCCCCAGCCTACAAAAATCAATACAATTGTTCCAATCGCAAAGGCCCATCGCTTTCTAATACACCACCATACTATCATGAAGATATTGAAAAGCAGAATAAAAGGATATGCCAAACCAAAGAAGGGAATGTATTTATATTCACGCGGATCAAATCTACCAGCTAAAAAACCAAGCACTAAGGTAATTGCCAAAACAACAGCTGCCAGGCGAACTACTTTATCAATAAATGTTGGTTTATTTTTCTTCATTAATCTATACCCTTGCCTCTTCAATAAGCCCTATTAATGTTTACTGGCTTTAAATAAAGTTTCCTTTTCTTCTTTTGTTAATTTATCATACCCCGACTTAGAAATTTTATCTAAAATCGAATCTATTTCTCTTTGATCAACCGATGACTCTTTTTTCTTAGCAGATGGTTTAGCCCCATTATTTTTAACCACTCTTAACTTAGGTTTTTTCTTAAAAAGATTACTCCAATCTGTCCCACTCTGAAGCACTTTAATATACGTAAAACCTATAATCGCTCCTCCAATATGAGCAAAACTGCCACCTGCATTCGCAGAAGTAGTTCCTATCAAATCTAACACGATGTATGCTATTGCCAGGTATTTCAATTTAACATCACCAAATAACAACAACCTGATACTATAATCAGGCACCAGTGTAGCCGTTGCAACAATAATAGCCATAACCGCTGCTGATGATCCAATTATAACTTGTCCAGAAATCCCACTAATAAATACCGGAAAAATATTAAAAGCCAAGGCAAACAATATAGCACCGGCAAAGCCTCCTGCTAAATACACAAAATGGAATTGACGGGGTTTCAGGAAATCTAAAAAGATTTTGCCCACCCAATACAACCACAACATGTTAAATAGCAAATGGAGGAAACCTCCATGAAAAAACTGATAGGTGAGGACGGTATAAAACCTTACAGGAAGCTTTGCTAATGAAGCTGGAAAACCAAAGTACTCTCCTATTATTGCATCGAAATTAATACCATTCCCCGAAAGAAAAAACGGCACATTTATGATCGCGACAACTACAAAAACAAAAGTATTTATACCTATATATAAATACGAGGGATTGCCTGAGTGAAATACTTTGTTCTTTAAGTCCTGAAATACACTGTTATTCATAATATTTATAGAATCTATTATTGTCCTTATCTTTCCAAAGCTTAACTAAAATAAAGCCAATTAATGCCCCGCCCAAGTGTGCATAATGCGCAACTGAATCTCCTTGAACTCTTGCTACTCCCATACTTAGTTCAAAAAGAATATATACAGGGATAATGTACTTTGCTTTTATCGGAACTGGGATAAACAGAATATACAATTCTGTATTTGGGTAGAGCATACCAAAAGCTACCAGCAGACCAAATACGGCTCCAGAAGCACCAAGCATTGGTCCATTGTAGATTCCTATAAGCGTTTGAACTTGTGCTTGGGTAAGGTTCTGTAAGTGATAAAGAGCCTGACCTGGCATAGCTGTCCCCGCTATTTGATATACTTCAAATGCCTGTACTGCCCACTGAAGACCCAATGCGCCAAGACCAGTAATCAGATAAAAATTAAGAAAACGCTTAGCGCCCCATCTGGATTCTAACACTCCTCCAAACATGTATAAAGCAAACATGTTAAAGAAAATATGCATAAAGGTCCCAGGACTATGCATAAACATATAAGTAATCGGCTGCCAGATCTTAAAAAATGGAGAATCGAAATAAAATACAGATAGCTTTTCTACTAGTAAATAACCACCCTGACTATCTTTAAACATAAAAGTTGCAGCAAAGAAAATTACATTGATAATCAACAGGTTCTTTACAACAGGTGGTATATGGATGTTATTCATTTTATTATTTATCAAATTTTTTATCAAGTTCCGTTAGTCCAATTGTTTGAATAACCGGCTTTCCGCTTATGCTAAAGTTAGGAGTTTTACACGCAAAAAGCTGCTCAATAAGCATATTCATTTCTGCTTGCCCTAATACTGTTCCACTTTTAATGGCACTGTTTCTCGCCATACTTCTGGCCAATGCATCTCTTTTATCCAATTTCAATTCCTGTTGCGAATTTTTGAACCCTTCTATCAGATGTTCAAATAACTGAGTTTCATTTATATTACTACTTCCAAGATCAACAGGAATCCCTTCAATAACTAACGTATTTTTACCAAATTCTCTTACCTCAAAACCCAAACTTTTTATGTCATCAAGTAAGCTCTTTGCCAACTCATAATCGTTAGGACTTAAAGTAACCGTTTGCGGGAATAAGCTTTGTTGTGATGCCCCTTTTCTATCTTCAAGATGCAAAATAAAACGTTCATACAAAACCCTTTCGTGTGCCGACTGCTGATCTATTAGCATAAGACCAGATTTAATCTGCGATATAATATAGCGATTATGAAGCTGCATCAGTTGCTTCTGTACAGGAACAAGTTGATCATCGCCCTCATTACCAGGCAAATCAAGAGACGACTGCTGAGCAGGATTATGATTCGCGATTTCATAAAGAGAGCCCCAATTTTTCGTACTTGCCGGCATTTTACCACCTCCTGATCCGTAACTTTTAGGAAAACTTGCATAAGAAGAATCCTGACTATAGGATGAATCTCTTGCTGCCGGTTTATCTGCCGCAAAAGGATTAAAATCCGGATTAAAGCTAATGCTCGGTGGTACTATTTCTTCGGGCGCTTTATGGGTTATCATACTGCTAAACCCGGTTTCCTGATCAAAATCTATGGTTGGGCTAATATTAAACCGCCCTAATGATCTTTTTACAGCAGAGTGCAGAATCGCATATATCGATTTTTCATCGAGATACTTAATTTCTGTTTTTGTAGGGTGCACATTGACATCAATCTTGGAGGGGTCGATGTCAATAAATAACACATACAAAGGGAAGTTATCATCTGGCAATAATTCCTCATAAGCCCTGTTCACTGCATGATTAAGGTAGGGATCCTTAATAAACCTATTATTTACAAAAAAGAATTGCTCACCACGTGTCTTTTTAGCAAACTCGGGTTTACCTATAAATCCTTTTAAGTTAATGATAGAGGTTTCCTCTTCAACAGGAATTAATCGTTCATTATAATTATTACCAAATAAATGGACTATTCTTTGTTTTAAAGCCGAAGCTGGCAGTCTATAAATCTCAACGCCGTCATGATGAAGGCTAAAAGCAATACCTGGATTTGCCATTGCTACCCGCTGAAACTCATCAATAATATGACGCATTTCTGCCGGATTACTTTTTAGGAAATTTCTTCTGGCAGGTGTATTATAGAATAAGTTTTTTATACTGATGCTCGTTCCTTCAGTCGTAGCTACCGGTTCCTGCTTAATGAAACTGGCACCTTCAATCTCAATTAAAGTTCCTATTTCATCTTCATGCTTGCGGGTTTTCATTTCAACTTGCGCAATGGCAGCAATAGACGCCATTGCTTCCCCCCTAAAACCCATGGTCCTGATTGCAAAAAGATCTTCAGCTTTACGGACTTTTGAAGTAGCATGGCGCTCAAAGCACATACGGGCATCAGTAACGCTCATCCCGCACCCGTTATCTATAACTTGTATCAATGCCTTTCCGGCATCTTTAACAATCAATTGGATTTTATTAGCTCCCGCGTCTATAGCGTTCTCTAATAGCTCTTTTACTGCCGATGCCGGGCGCTGCACCACCTCTCCTGCTGCAATTTGATTGGCAACACTATCGGGTAAAAGTTTTATTATATCTGACATTTATATTCCTTGGTAAAGGTTGCTAATTTATGCAAAATAAGCCTCATATCGGCTCTTCTTTTCAGATAATTGATGAGCATTCACCAGATATTACCATAAAATTACCATTATATTTACATCGCGATGTGCGCATCAAAAAGTCAAAAATTACGTTTGTAAGAACAAAACTACATTAAGGGAGAAATACACCTATGAGAAAAAATAACCTGGCAGGTATCATTGCAATTAGTTTCCTCGCCCTATTTACATTCACAGCCTGTGCTCAGGACCACAAACAAAACGAACAAACTCTCGCTATTTTAAATTCTATTGAGCGCAACATCACCCTCTTAAATAATCATGAAAATGTAATTCCCCTGCTAAATCTTGATAAAAAGAATATAGCATCTGTTAATCTGGGATTTACCAGTCAAACTATATTTGATAGCCTTTTAAATAAATACGCCAAAATTAGATCATTCTCGTCTGCCGATTATCAAAATTCAGCCGCTTTAAACGATCTCGAAGATGATCTGAAATATTTCAATATCGTTATTATTTCCCTTCCGTCCACAGCAGCTAATGACGCACGTAATATTAATTTTATTCAAAGTTTAAGCAGTAACAAACAGGTTATTATTTCTTTATTTGGAGATGGAAGAGCTCTTTCTTCCTTTGATGCAATTAAATCCCCAATTGTTTGGACTGATCAAAGCACACCTTTAGCTGCCGCTGTTACACCTCAGGTAATTTTTGGAGGAATTGGTGTCAACAAAAAGCTTACTACTAACTTCTCAGCCAAGTACACCGCAAATTCAGGATTCACTACGCTTCCAATCCGGTTAAAATATACACTGCCGGAAGATGCAGGCATAAATACTGATAACTTAAGAGAGATCGACAACATTGCCAATGAAGCTATTAATGCGCGGGCTACTCCGGGGCTTGTAGTACTGGTAGCTAAAAACGGGAAAGTGGTTTTCAATAAAGGCTACGGTACACATACTTACGATGACAAAAGCCCCGATAAGGTTAGCGACATATTTGATCTGGCATCTATAACCAAAATTACAGCAACTACTCCCACTGTAATGCGCCTGTTTGAAGAAAAAAAGCTTAAACTGGATACAAATATAGGAGCTTACATTCCTAAGGCCAGAACAACGCCGATGAACAACATCCATGTAAGAGAGGTCATGCTTCATCAGGCAGGGTTCATTCCGTATATTCCATTTCATGATGCCATCAAACCCACTGACCATAGTCCAGATTCTTCGGCTGCCTATCCAACAAAAGTGGCTGATGGATATTATGTAAGAAAGAATTATTTCAAAGACGTGATGTGGCCTAAAATGTTAAATGCGCCAATCAGAACCAGAGGCAAATATGTATACAGTGATATTAGCATGTATGTAATGAAGGATATTGTTGAACGTATCAGCGGAAAACCGCTAAACGAATACGTTAGCGAGAATTTCTATCAACCACTTGGGATGCAAACTGCAGGTTTTTTACCGCGAAACCGGTTCAGCAGAGATCAGATCATTCCAACAGAAAACGATACTTATTTCAGAAAAACTTTATTAGTAGGGTACGTTCATGATCAGGGAGCGGCATTAGTTGGTGGCGTATCAGGACACGCCGGTTTATTTGCAAGTTCAAATGACATGGTCATTATGTATCAAATGCTACTTAACAAAGGTACTTATGGAGGTCAGCAGTACTTTAAACCAGAAACAGTAGATATGTTTACTCAAAGGCAATCAGCCGTTAGCAGGCGAGGATTAGGATTTGATAGATGGGATCCGGATCTGACAAAGAAATATCCTTCAGAACTTGCATCCTCACAAACTTACGGGCATACGGGTTACACCGGTACTTGTGTGTGGGTTGATCCATCAAGAGGCCTGATTTACATCTTTCTTTCAAACAGAGTAAACCCTTCCGTAAGTGATAAACTAAGCACAATGAAAATCAGAGGAAGAATTGAGGATGCAATAATTAAGGCTGTTGATAAGGGCGCAAAATAACCAAATAACCTTCTGAATTTCAAATAAATGTATAAATCACTACACAACTTTGTACATTTAAATACTGCAGTTCATATAGAGGTATTTTTTTCGTAAATTAGGTATAACCTAAAATCATATAGTTATGAAAAAAGTATCAATTATTGCGGTTCTGCTAATGCTTGTCGCAGTAGGCCGAGCCCAAACCCCGGACGATGCCATGATGAAAGCCTGGGAGGCCTACATGACTCCAGGTGATGTACATAAAATGATGGCCAAAGATGATGGCACATGGGATGCAGAGGTAAGCATGTGGATGAGCCCCGATGCCCCGCCAGCAAAAAGTACAGGCTCTTGCACAAACACCATGATCATGGGTGGGCGTTATCAGCAATCCTCCTTTAAAGGAACTATGATGGGAAAACCTTTTGAAGGGATGGGTCTTATGGGATATGACAATGCAAAAAAAACATTTGTAAGTTCTTGGGTTGATAACATGGGGACCGGCATTATGAATATGGAAGGAACATGGGATGACGCAACAAAATCTATTACACTTAAAGGCAAAACTGCTGATCCGATGACAGGTAAGGACCTGGATGTTCGTGAAGTATACAAAGTAATTGACGATAAAAACCATCTTATGGAAATGTACATGACCACTGATGGCAAGGAAATGAAAACCATGGAGATTAAATTTACCAGAAAATAAGAATTTAATCCAGGTGATTTTTCACAATAAGGCCCAGTCTTGCAATCTTTCAAAGCAAAATCGGGCCTTATTGTTGAATATCAAATTTATTTTTTTAATCCAATTTCTCTCAATCTTTCATCAAGATACTCACCCGCGGTCATATCATCATAAACCTTGGGGTGCTCAGCATCTATGCAAGATTCCAGACTTGTTAAATCCATATCAGAACGAGGATGCAAAAAGAAAGGAACCGAAAAACGTGAGGTTTTCATCAGCTCTCTTGGAGGATTTACAACCCTATGTGTTGTAGAACGGAGTTTATTGTTTGTTAACCTTTGTAGCATATCTCCTACATTTACGACAATATCAGTATGGCCAGCTTTAATAGGCAGCCAGTCGTTACTGCGTGTAAACACCTCCAGACCATCTGCGCTTGCCCCGATCAACAAAGTGATAAGGTTAATGTCTTCATGAGCACCTGCACGAACTGCATCATCCGGTAAAGCATCAGGATCCGGAATAGGGAAATAATGAATTCCTCTTAAAATTGAATTACCATTATGAACATGCTTGTCAAAATATTCGATCGGTAGTCCCAGATAAGTAGCAATTGCACGCAACAAATGCTTACCATTCCCCTCCAAACGTTGGTAGATCTCCCTTGTAACTTCATTAAATTCCGGGATCTCTTCAAGGTACTCATTATCCGGATATTGACTTTTAATAGGATCACCATCCATAACCTCCTGGCCAATTTGCCAGAACTCTTTTAAATCAGCTGTTTTAGCTCCTTTTGCGGTTTCTTTACCAGCGCTGGTATAACCTCGCTGACCGGCAAGTTCAACTCTTTCATATTTTTTCTTCTGCTCAACAGAAAGCCTAAACATTGATTGTATATTCTTATACAGCTTTTCGATTAATTCCTGACTTACCCCATGATTAGTGATGGTTACAAAACCAGAATCATTAAATGCCCTGCCCAGTTCGTCAGAGAATTTTTTACGCTGTTCTTCATTTCCATTGATGTATGAACCAAGGTCCAGACAAGGAATATAAGGTGTTGACATAGTGATTTATTTTTATGAGTAATAACAATCTAATTTAAGAAACAATTGTTAATAAACAGTAAAGGCACATCGGTAACATATATAACATTCTGCAAGTAACTATCTTAAGTTATTCACAAGATCAAGGACAAAATAAGATTATCAGGTAATTGTAAACTTAGAATCAAATCAAATTAATTAAAAACTATGTACCTTCCTGCTACGTAATTTTACATGAAAGATGATTTTCAAAATTGTATTCAAATTATGAGAAATATATTAATTATGGCTATAATCCTTTTGTCGACAGGCGGTGCAGATGCGCAGTCTAAAGGTCAGCAAAAAGCGACATTCGGCATGGGATGCTTCTGGTGTTCAGAAGCACTATTTCAGCGTTTAAATGGGGTTACAAATGTTAAATCAGGTTTTGAAGGAGGCAATGTCCCTAATCCATCCTACGAAGATGTATGTTCCGGAGCAACTGGTCATGCAGAAGTAATTGAGGTTACCTATGATCCCGCTAAAATAAAATACGATGAACTTCTTGAAGTATTTTGGAAAAGTCATGATCCAACTACCTTAAATCGTCAGGGTGCGGATGTTGGCACTCAATATCGCTCAGTTGTTTTTTATCATAATGAAGAACAAAAAGCGCTGGCAGAAAAATATAAAAAGGAATTGAATGATACCAAAGCCTTTGGTAAGCCAATTGTAACAGCTATCAATAAGGCATCTACATTTTATGTAGCAGATGGATATCACCAGAATTATTTTAATAAAAATAGTAACCAGCCATACTGCCGCCTTGTAATTTTACCAAAAATGGAAAAACTCGAAAAGATATTTAAAGCGAAGCTTAAACATTAAAAAGCTTTTCTAATAATTTGAGGATAGTGTCCAAAAAGGTAATTTCGGATTCTGATCTTAGCATTAGAGAAAACACAAAGAAGTAGTAATGACAGCTAGGTGCAGCACATCGCTATCACCACCGCCTCATCCTGAATTTATTTCAGGATGACGATGACCACAATCAAATACTAAATACACCTTTCCGAACACTCTCCTTTGTAATACTATATTCCAATTTTAAGTCCAACGTTTAACCCCAATCCTCCAATGTTAATATACGAACGTAAATCATCTGAAGGCTTAGTAGGGTCATAATTAGGCTGTCCTTTGACATTCATTGTAGAATTAATGGTCTTATGATAATTAACCTCCCTGTCACCTTTTGGCTGATCTTCTAAAGTCAGTTGTCTAGACCCTGCCGGAGTGTTCGTGGCATTAACCACTACAGTTGCTGTTCCATCGTAACTTCTAAGTTCCTTATCCTTACCACCAACCGAAATATTACGATACTCTATTTCTGAGAATAAACTTATATTATTTCCAATCTTATAATCAAATCCTAAAGCACTTTGAAATCCTATTGTTGGTTTTGGATTGATGCGCTCTTCTCTTGCCAGAACAAGAGTTGTGCGAGTACCCGGAGGAGACACTGTTCCCTGAGAAGCTGCAATCTGACCAGTCTGATCATTAACTGAAGTATTGATTTGCAAATACCCACCAACCGGAACTATCACCCCAATTTTACTATATGGCTGGAATTTCCCTGTATTCGGAATTCGGAAAACTAATGCTGGTGTTACATCAAATGCTTTTACTTTACCCACAGCATGCAGACTTAACACATTTGCTCCGTTATTTATTACAGTTTGCCTCAGCATATCCTGCTCTTCACTCTTAAAATAATTAACTCCCACTTCCAAACCAATAATCTTATTAAACTGATAACCGCCAACCAGGCCTGCCCTAAAACCTTGTCCAAAAGACCCTGTTAATGTTGTTTCTGAAGTCGTTGTGGTTGCACTTGCACCAGTTCCTGTAATGGTGGTTGTTTTATCTCTTGCTAATTGGCCATTTATTGCCGGAAACTCAACTGGAGTTACTTTCATAAAATAGCTACCTGTCGGTTTAATGTAAAAGCCTTTTTCTTGTGCTAATGAAGACAGAGAAGCAGTGGCTAGTAATACTGCTGATAGAATTAACTTTTTCATAGTAGATTAAATTTGGTATGTGTATGCACTCGCTTTTATCTATGCATGCATAATAATTAACGTATGAAACCAGAAAAAAGTTTGCTATCATTTTAAAGTCATAAGCTTTAGTATTTTTTTTTGTTTTGACTAACGTAACTACATTTGCTAACACTGTTATTTTTAAAGCTCATGTTAGAGCTGAAAATAAGTGCTGAACGATAAAAATAAACTAAGATTTTCAATATGAGCTTAATAGAGGCCTTAAACTGGCGATATGCCACAAAAAAAATGAACGGTGAAAAAGTGTCACAAGATAAAGTTGATCAGATTCTTACCGCTGCACACTTAGCGCCAACATCATCGGGTTTACAACCATTTAAAATTATAGTTGTTACCAATCCTGAACTCAAAGAAAAAATTAAAGCTGCAGCTTATGAACAGTCTCAGATTACTGATTGTTCTCATTTATTAATCTTTGCTGCCTGGGACAACTATACCGAAGAACGTATCAAAGCGGTTTTTAATCGGGCAAACAATGAGCGTGGACTACCAGAATCAGCAACAGCAGATTATGTAAATAAATTGATAAGTATTTATACAGCAAAAACTGAAGAAGAAAACTTCCACCATGCAGCTAAACAATCTTATATTGGCTTTGGAGTTGCATTAACAGAAGCTGCTATATTGAAAGTGGATGCTACCCCAATGGAGGGTTTTGATCCGGCAAAAGTTGATGAACTATTAGGTTTAAGAGAACAAGGATTGCGTAGTACAACCTTACTTCCATTAGGCTATAGAGATACAGCCGGCGATTGGTTAGTAAACCTTAAAAAGGTTCGCACTCCGTTACAAGATTTCGTTATTGAATTCAAATAACATAGTGAAAACGCTGAATTAGATTCAGCGTAACAAAAAAATTAAGAAGATCCTGAAACCATATTCAGGGTCTTTTTTTTGTCTTAATACCCGGTACTAAATAGCAATGATATGTCAAAATATGTTAAAGATGCATTGTAACTAACCTATTCAATTCATAAATGAATATATTAGCATGATTAACAGCATACCATTTTGATGAGATTCGTAAAATTTGTAATTGCCCTAATATTATTTTCAACTGCATTGCAGCTTTCTTCATATGCACAGCAAGACAGTATCGTTTTAGATAACATAATGAACAAATCTAAAAAACTTGCGGAAGAACGTCCGACAGAAAGAGTTTATGTTCATTTTGATAAACCTTATTATAGCGTAGCTGATACGATATGGTTTAAAACGTACTTAACAATGGAACAAAATCTTCCTTCCATACTAAGTAAAATCGTTTATGTTGATGTAATAAACAGTAGTGATTCTTTAGTTCAAACCATAAAACTACCCGTAGTAAAAGGCGTGGCCGCAGGGAATATACCCCTTACTCCTGGTACTTATAAACAAGGAAACTATTATATAAAAGCATATACTTTATGGATGCTAAACTTTGGAGAAGACTTTTTCTTTAGCAAAACCATCCCTGTGGGCGAGGCAATTGATAAACAATTGATTACTCATTTTAGCTATAAAACCACTCAAACGGATAAAAACCAAAACATTGAAGCTATAGTCCAATTCAAAAACAGTGAGAACATTGTTCAGGCAAATAAAACAGTAAACTGGAGGGTAACTTCTAATTTTGATGTGGTAAGTAAAGGCAAAGGCACTACCGACCAGAATGGGATTTTAAGGATTAAGATTGATTCCCGTAAAGAACCTATTACAAGTGGTGAACTTATAACCGACATGACTTTAAGCGAAACGAATATAGTTACTTCGAACTTCAAGCTTAAACCAGCTAAAAGTGCCAACGATGTTCAATTTTTCCCGGAAGGCGGAGATTTAATTAGTGGTGTAGCCACAAGAATTGCTTTTAAAGCCATAAACGGATCAGGACTCGGTGTTGAATTAAAGGGTACAGTTACTGACAATGGAGGCAATTCACTTACCAATTTTACTTCAAGCCATTTAGGCATGGGCTCCTTTTATCTGAATCCAGAGAATGGTAAAGTCTATACCGCAAATATTACGTTTAAAGACGGCACTACTAAGAGCATCGAATTACCAAAGCCGGTTGCTTCCGGCATTACACTTCAGGTAACCAACACAGATCCGTTAGCTTTAGGCATTAAAATATTTGCCAACGAAACCTATTTTGCAGCGAACAAAGGAAAAATGGTATTTATCGTAGGTTCCAATGGTGGAATTGTTTACTACGCAGCAAAAACCAAGTTAAATAGCCTGGTTACAAATGCTAAAATTCCGAAGGATAAATTCCCGGCAGGTATCACTCAAATTACACTTTTCTCTGAAGCAGGTGATCCAGTTAGTGAGAGATTGGCATTCAACTATCCAAAAAGTACCATAAGCGTATCCTTAAAAACTGATTTAGCAGCATATAAACCCAGACAAAAGGTAAAAATGACTGTAACAGCAAAGAACGGTGCAGTACCTATTGAAGGAAATTATTCTATCTCTGTTACCGATGATCAAAAAGTTCCTGTTAACGAAGATAATGAAATAACTATTTTAAGTTCTCTATTACTAACCTCTGATTTAAAAGGTTACGTTGAAAAACCAAACTATTATTTCAATAAGCCGGATGAGAAAAAAATAAGTGACCTGGATGTACTTATGCTTACACAAGGTTACCGCCGTTTTAACTTTAAAGATATCATGACCGGGCCGCTCACACCGCTTACCTTATTGCCTGAACAAGATATGAGAATCACAGGTACATTAAGAGATCGTACAGGTATGCCTGTTAGAAAAGGTGCATTAAGATTAACGGTTACAGGAAGCAAATATTCTGCAGAAGCATTAACCAATAACACAGGTGTATTTGCGTTCCCCAACCTTAACATTCCAGATTCATCAGAAGTAGTAATAAATGCAAAATATAACGCCAATGGCTCAAGCTTAATGATATTGCTTGATGGACAAATGGCCCCTCCTGTTTCCAAAAACCCTAAACAGATTGACGAGATTGTTAATATAGACAGCGCATTAGCGCCTTATTTAAACAACAGTAAAAAAAAATATAGTTACCTCCGTACACTTAAAGAGGTAAAAATTGAAGGTGCCAAGGCCAAAAGGCCAAGTCATGCAGATTATCCATCTTTATCCGGATTGAGCAACATTACCGGAACAACAATAGATGGCGATCGTTTCCAAGGATGTAACACATTCGCACTATGTTTACAAACACAGGCAATGGGCCTAACTTTCTTTGAGAATAACTTCTACGTAACCAGAGATTATAATCAAGGAAACAAAACACCGGTTCAAATTTTCATTAATGGTACACCTAGCGATTATTTTGCATTAACCGCAGTTCAGTCTTCAGAAGTTGAATCTGTAGAGATATTTCCAAGGGATGAACTAGGTACAGTAAACAGACTTTATGGCACCAATGGAGTATTAGTTGTGAATATGAAAAAAGCTCCTAAAGGCACAAAAATGAGTTTAGCTGAATTCAAAAAACTTATGCCCGAAGCTAACCTGTTAAAGTTTAGCCCTAAAGGATTTAGTACACAAAGAGAATTCTATTCACCTAAATATGTAAATGCAGCCAGCACTTATAATTTTAATGATTTACGCAGTACGATTTATTGGAATCCTAAAGCAATTACGGATACAACAGGTGTATTATCGTTAGATTATTATAATGGTGATGGAAATGGCACTTATAGAGCGGTAATTGAAGGGGTAGACAAAGACGGAAACATATCCCGCTCCGTCTACCGCTATACGGTTAAATAATTAGGATTATTCCCCGTTATTTTCTGTCTCTTCGTGTTCGCATTTAATACCGGCATCGGTCATTTTCCAAACGGTGAATTCACTGTTTGAATCATGATTGCAATCCCAATAGCCATAACCGTCCAGATAACGACTAAAGTCTTTGCTTATGTTTAACCTGGTTCCAACAGGAACTTTTAATGTAAGCTCAACCTCCTGTCCACGCCAATTCCCTGCTTTAACAAATTGCAACATTGGGCTAAAGGTTAGTAAAGAATCATGCTGCAGAAAATCGTAATGGATATTCTGCGCATTTTTTAATGCCATTTCAAAGGTCTTACCCCTAGCTTTATAATATTGGCTTAATGAGGGCTTTCCATTTTCACTTTTCTCAATATTTAACCTGATGTTTCTTGGCGCATCAAAGTTATGGTCAAGATCAGTTAAAATTCTGCGCCCATTATAATTTCCAGGATCTATGCTGTAACGTAAACTGTCTTCTTTTGTAAAGAATCTTGTTCTATCAATATTTAATGTATATGTCTGATATGGTTTTACTTCACTCACTTGTGTAAATTCAGCACCTTCTTTAAACTCAGATCCAATTTTAACCACATAAAATGAAGTCACTGCCACACCTGCAAGCCAGATAATTAACAGTCCAAATGAAAGTGATTTATTAACTGGTCTGCTGTTAAAAGCTACTCTAATAGAAAACAGAACAAGGGCAAGAACCGGAATCATAAAAACTAAAAAAGCTGCAATAGCCGAAGCAGTTATATACTCATGATTTATGATGTTGAGCGGGAACATCTGATAAACATTTGAATCCCACATACCTAGTAAAGCTGCCAGGGCTACAATAAGGAATAAAATAATCAATGATCCAAAGGCAATAATACCAGCAGCGATAATTTTGAATATAACCTTACCGGTTCCATTAATAAAATTACCCAAAACATCAAGGAACTCAGCTATAAAGCCTCTGGACTGATGTACCAAGGGCTGCAGATAACTATTAGCAAAACCTTTTAAGTTTGCTTCCTCGCCTCTCATTGTCATTTTCTCAGCTTTAGTAACAGCTCTCGGTATCATAATCCACAATACAACGTACGCTAATATTCCAGATCCGCCCAGAAAAATTGTGGCAATAGCTATAAGTCTAACTAAGCGTGATTCTACATCCAGATAGTGGCTTAAGCCAGAACATACACCAGCAATCATTGCCTGATCCGTATCTCGGTAAAGTTTTTTCACACTAAAATGAGGAGGGGCAACGTACTCTTGAGTTTCCTCGTCTTCTTCTTCCGACGACTCAAAATCTTTCACTGAACCCATCTGGGCAGTAACTACCTGAACGTCCTGAATATTAATCACCTGCCTTTGCTGATTGGTCAATATTTCTGCAAACATCTCTGCAATTCTATTTTCTATATCAGTTACAATTTCAAAATCATCGGCATTCTTTGCAAAATGTTGTTTTACTTCATTTAAGTAAACCGTAAGCATTTCATAGGCATCCTCTTCTATATGAATGATAGAGTTACCAATATTTATGTTGAGTGTCTTCTTCATTACTTATTAATATTTATTTGGTCGTTGGTATCATTATCTGCAACTTTCTTTGAAGTATTTATTGCGTACGACAGTTCCTGCCACGTAGCATCGAGTTGGCTAAGTATAGATTTACCTTTTTCTGTAAGCAAATAATATTTTCTGGGCGGGCCAGAGGTAGATTCTACCCAATTATAGCTTAACAAGCCATTATTTTTTAAGCGGGTCAGCAAAGGGTATAATGTCCCCTCAACAACAAGCAATCTTGCTGATTTCAACTCAGCTATAATATCCGAGGCGTAAATTTCGCCTCTGGATATGATAAGAAGCACACAGTATTCCAGTATGCCCTTTCGCATTTGCGTTTGCGTATTTTCTGCTATCATAATACAAAGTTATATGTTTTATATAGTAATATGCAATACATAGTACTATATAAAAACAAAACAAAGATATATCTAACTGATTTACAGGTAAATAATTTTAAATGAAAGATAAGGCTATACCCGAAAAGCAAGAAATATGAGTAGAGATGTCAACGAAAAATCAAAGTTATTAACATTTTAACCCCTGAACACTAATTTGGCTCACAGTTTGCAATAATGAATGCATCTACTTGAAAACCAATTATGTTAACAAAAACTTTTTCCTTACTTAATATATTCGCCAGGCGAAAAGAGGAGGCGCCACCTAAAGAATTGACCAGAAAACAATGGATAGCTGCCGATCGAATTGTAATGATTGTTCTTTTTGCCAGTGCTATTATTGGAGCTATTATTTTTTCTTAATTTACAACAGCAGCGTATCTATTCTGTGCGCCTGTACCCTTTCCTGATATTCGGACCACGTATAAATGGTAAAATGACCATCCTGAGAAGCTACTAATGCTGTAGCATCTCTTTGATCATGAACAAATTGAGCAGCTGAAAGATGCCTGGTTCCCCCTACCTTAGAAGGATGGATTACTACAGCATCACCACCGGTTATCGGTTCTGAAAAAGAAATCTCATCAACATTATCCTTCCCTTTTGCCCGTCCTATTTTGGCTCCAAAGGCCAGCAGTTCATATTGATTACTGATAACCGTTGCTCCATCCACAGCAGTTAAACCTGCCAGATGTTCTACTTCTCTTTTTAATGCAGTTTGCCAGAAAATCTGACTGGCCTCTTTACGATCTTGTTGCAACAACTTTGATAGACCTGTAAACGATGGCTGCACATAATATTGAATAGGTTTAATAATTGATTGCAACCAATTACTGGTTTCACCTGGTACTACCAGCAAAGTTCCCCCTCTTCCATGTGCCCTCATAGAAACAGCAAGCTGGATTAGCACATTAACAGAATCATTCCAATAAGAGGGGGCAGTAAGATCCAGCAACGATAAAAGCATTGGCGGACAATCCGGCACACTTGTACTTTGCCCGTCAACCATTTTGACCTGGTCACCTTTAAGAACTGCAATGTTTGTAAATTTTCCAAACCCATAAATCCTTCTGTGCTTAATTACAAGCAATGCAGGTTCAGAAACATCAAGTACAAAACAAAAATTAGGAATACTAACGGTAGTTCCCCAAATGTAAAGTGCTCCCTCCTCTTCCCAAACGCCAAGATGTATCCCCGCACGCTCTATGCCTGGGGCCAGCTTAGTTAAGGTACCAGGGTTTAAAGGCAATCTATTTTTAAATAATAATGGATTGCCTGCTTGCTGCGGAGGTAAAAATGCCAATGATATTTTTGGAGAATGTCCTTCTTCTTTACGTAAACTTGCCCAAAAGGTGGCATCAATTATAGCTTCAACTATATCTGCTGTAGGTAAAGGTGCGAGATCGTCCTCTCCGCTATCTCTGGCAGCAGCAAGATGCGCGGCAAAAATAGCCTCAACTTTAGGGGCAATAATCCGTGCTGCCTGATAGGTAGATTGATAGATCATGCCATAAAGTTAAGGTATTGGATTTATTTAATTGTATATCTAATGCCAAAAAATCCCCGTATTCCTTGATTCGGACCGTAAACATAACTTGGATCAAAAGTAAGCCCATATGGGTTATCTACATCCAAGTGTTTATCAAACGGATCATTAGCTCTTGCAATTATGAAAGGATTTCCTCTGTTTGGAGTCCAGTTTAATAGATTTTTTATTCCACCATATAGTTCAAATCTATTGAATCCACTAAACGTGAATTGAATATTTTGTATGCTCCATACAGGTGAGTATTCTTTGCGCGGATCAAGATCACTTAGTAATGGTAAACGCATAGGGCTGTAAATATTTCCTGTATAATCAATAGCAAGATTAAGCGGTTTGATTTTATAAGAAACGGCCCAGTTTCCTGAAAATTTTTCTGTAAGAATTTGTTGCTTCTTAATTCCGTGTTCAAAACTGGCAACATCCTGATAAGTTGCTCCAACTATAACCTTCAGTCCGTTGTTAAAAGCCACATCAACATTAGCACTTAATCCTTTACTTACTGCATAACCATCTAAATTATCATAAATGATCTTATTAGGATCTGCATCAAAATCGCCTATGATCCTATTGTTAAAATAGGTATAAAATGCTGAACCTTCAAGACCTAAAAAAGTCCCGTTATCTGTATATATTTTCTTTAAATAATTAAGATTTACATTATATGTTTTTTCGGGTTTAAGCTCGTTTGCGATCTCTACTGTTCTGGCGCCTGTTAGGGCAGCATGATCTTCAGTAAAGATGTTTACCACTCTAAAGCCGGTCCCTGCATTTAATCTAAGAATATTATTATCATCAATGCTCCATTTATAAGCAACTCTGGGCGTAAAAATATTTCCATGAACAGAATTATAGTCATATCTAAATCCCGCAAGAAATTTATGCTTCGCGCTTATTGTTATTTCATCCTGAATAAAGATTCCCGGGAGCCAGGTATTTTTTGCAATTGCCTGGTTAAGACCAGTAGTTGCCGCAGTATTATCATCATAAAAAGTATATCTCAAAGCTGTCCCAAGCAAAAGATCATGATTGTGAATCTTCTTATCCCAGGTGAGTTGGGTAAACCCTATTTTCTGTTCGGCAATATAAGATGTAGTTCCATATCTGCTATCCTGATTATGTTCATTGTATGAAAAAGCCAGAAATATCTTCTCTTTTACCGGCAACTGATAATTCCCAATTAACTCCCAGCGTTTGGTATAAATGCTTTCACCATAGACCTGATCTCCTCCCCTAAATGACTTATTCCATTGCATTTCTCCTCCCCATCTGTCTTCATACATATATCTGGCACCAAGCGTAAATATCCGTTTGTTTTTTCTTTCAAAACTCCATTTCTGAAATACTGAGATACGATCCTGAAGCGTCACATCTGTGAAGTTATCATGATTGTGATCTACCGGATTGCCATATTTAAAATAATTCACCCCTGTTAATGCGATGGCCTTTTTACCGAGGTTAAATTTAAATCCAAGATCAGCATTGTATTCCTGATAATCGGTGGCAAAAAAATCTGCAGAGAGCAGCGGTGCATTTTCAGGCTTTTTAGTAATGATGTTGATCAGGCCTCCAACTGCCTCACTACCATACAAAGACGATGCAGGTCCTTTAACAATTTCAATCTGCTCTACCAGTGAATTCGGAATTCCTGAAAGTCCATAAACAGTCGAAAGACTGCTTACTATTGGCATTCCATCAATTAAGATCATGGTATAAGGCCCTTCAAGACCATTAATATGAATATCACCGGTATTACAGATATTGCAATTTAGCTGTGGCCTCACTCCATTTACGTTCTGGAGCGCCTCAAAAATACTTGGAGTTGGATTCTTTTTAAAGTACCCCGGCGTATAGACTTCTACCGGAACCGGACTCTCCAATCTCTTTACTTCCTTTAAAGTCCCTGTAACTACAACCTCATCTAAATCATTTTGAAGGTTGCTGAGATCAAAATTTAAAACTGATGACTCCTCATTCTTTAATGTAATGGTTTTAACCATTTTTCTAAACCCTATTGCCGATGCCTGAACCCTATAAGTACCCGATTTAACTTTACTAAGCGTATAATTCCCCATACTATCAGTTTGAGTGATTAGTTGAGTTCCCTCTATTCCGATATTTACGAGAGCTAAGGGTAGCTCTTCAGAAATAATTTTACCACTAATGCTTCCGGTTTGCCCCATGGCATTAATAACAAACAACATAGAAAAAATTGAAAGTAAAGTTTTGCTAAACATATTTTTATATTAATCTAATAGTCAGATAACTTCAACAAAACTAATAAAGTTAGATTAGTCTAACAAATATAATTTGATATTTATTATTTTTATTTCCTTTATAAAGCGATAAGTTTGTACTATGCTATCTTATACAGAAGAAAACTATTTAAAAGCATTATTAAAACTGAGCTTTCAGAACGAAGAAAGGCCTGAGGCAGGCACCAATGAAATGGCAGCTTATTTAGGCGTTAAACCTGCTACTGCCACAGATATGTTAAAAAAGCTGAAAGAGAAAAATCTGGTTACTTACAAAAAGTATGGCAAAATATTACTTACAGATATCGGCAGAAAAAACGGCATCGCCATTTTAAGAAAGCACAGACTCTGGGAAACATTTTTATATGAGAAACTGGATTTTAGCTGGGATGAGGTTCATGAAGTTGCTGAGCAACTAGAACATATACAATCAGCTAAATTGGTAGATAAGCTGGAAGAGTTTCTTAACTTCCCGGAATTTGATCCACATGGCGACCCAATTCCAAAAGCAAATGGAGATATGCCCGCCATTGCAAAAACGTTATTATCAGAATTAAATGCTGGCCAAAACTGCAAGGTGGCAGCCGTTAAAGATACCTCTACTCTATTTCTTCAATATTTAGAGAAATTGAAGATAACCATTGGCACCAAGATAAAAGTACTTGAAGTTATTGCTTTTGATGGGTCATTGAATATTCAGATTGAAAATGAAGAGCCCAGAAGCGTATCTATGAAATTTGCAGAAAGTTTATTTATTAACCAACTTCCATAACACCCATTATATGTCAACCGAAATAAAATGTCCTAATTGTGCGCATACTTTTCCCATTGAAGAGGTGATGGCTGAGGAGTATAAAAAAGACCTCCGAGAGAAGATGGTTACCTTTACCAAACAAAAGGAAGATGAATTTGCTAAAAAGCAAAATGAATTTCAAGCGTTGCAAAAACAGCAGGAACTTGCTTTTGAGCAGCAACAAAAAAAACAAGCAGCAGCTTATGAGCAAAAATTAAGCGAAGAAAAGAAGCAACTGCAAACGGTGCTGGAAGAAAGCTTGCGAAAAAGTATAGCAACAGATTTCGAAAATAAGCTGCAAATGCTCGATAATGCCAACAAAGAGAACGAAGAAAAATTAAAATCCGCCCGCGCGAAAGAGCTTGATTTCCTGAAAAAGGAACAGGAAATGAAGCAAAAAGAAGAAGAAATGGAGCTTCAGCTACAACGCAAACTACAAGAGCAGCGCGCTGATATGACGGAACAGATCAGAAAGCAAGAGGCCGAAAAAAACAGCATCAAAGAGACCGAGCATCAACTGAGGGTAAAAGAACTGGAGAAACAACTCGACGATCAGAAAAAACTGGCAGAAGAGATGAAGCGTAAAGCAGAACAAGGATCTATGCAGTTACAAGGCGAAGTACAAGAACTAATTTTAGAAGAATTACTTAGAAATGCATTCCCTTTTGATCTGGTATCTGAAGTCGGTAAAGGAGTAAGAGGGGCTGACTGCGTTCATCATGTCAGAAATCAATTTGGGCAGGAATGTGGTAAAATTATATATGAAAGTAAGCGCACTAAAGATTTCTCGATGGAATGGATTGAGAAATTAAAAAAAGACATGCGCAGTATGGGCGTTGACGTTGCAGTTATTGTTACCCAAACCTATCCAAAAGGGATGGACTGTTTCGGCGAAAAAGACGGCGTTTGGATTTGTTCGTTTGACGAAGTTAAAGCAGTTTCCTATATCCTTAGAGATGGAATTGTGAAGCTGTTCAGTGCTTCAAAATCTCAGGAAAACCGTGGAGATAAAATGCATATGCTGTATGACTATTTAACCAGCAATGAGTTCTCTGAGCAATGGAAAGCCATTAGAGAAGGCTTCATGAGCATGAAATTATCTATCCAAAGAGAACGCGATGCCATGGAAAAACTATGGAAAGCCAGAGAGAAACAACTAGAAAAAGTACTGTTAAATGCGGCGCATATCAGAGGTTCTATTGAGGGTATTGCCGGAACAGATAGTATACAGCTAAGCCTTACAGATGACGAAGACGATCCTTTATTGTTAGAATAAATCCGGCTTATGATATATGCGAAAAAGAAAGTACAACAGACTGCTCATTTGGCCGCTCAAACGGCCAAAATTATTGCAAATGTAAAAGAGCTTCAGGAAAAGAATCTACTAAGAATTGAAGGAAATGAGGTATATGTTTATCCCGAAATCCTTAAAGATAAACCAACAGCATTAAATTGGATTAAATGCCTTCATCTGTATTGTATGCTAAAAAAGCGTTTTAAAGAAAGTGATTCACTTTTCTTTAAAGATTATACCACCGGAGAACAAATTGGAGCTTATAAAAACAAGAAGGCGAGCGTCACTATTTTCACTTAAACCCAGTTACAGCCATCTGCTTTTGCGCCAGTTTTCTTGTTTCTCAAAGTCCATAAACGTCCAGGCCACAAACCGACTGATCTTTTGTCCTTGTGCCATTTCTATTGTTCTAACTTCAAATGCGTTAAAATTCTGAATCGCTTTATAAATAAAAGGAAGGTTACTGCTCTTTGAAACTAAAGTCGAGAACCATAGACATTGATTTGCAAAAGAAGCACTCTCTTCTATCATTTTTCTAATAAATCCGACTTCTCCTCCTTCATACCAAAGCTCTGTATTTTGTCCTCCAAAATTCAGCGTTACCGCCTTGCCTTTTTGCTTACCCAAATTTTGCAATTTCCGTCTTGTGCCAGATTGAGCCTCTTCGGCAGAAGAATGAAAAGGTGGATTACACATGGTGAAATCAAACAGATCCTCTGGCTTGATAATCCCTTTAAAAATATGATGTTTATTGCTCTGTGGCCTGCAAGTTATAGCATTTGTCAGTTCCGGATTTGATGCAATAATTGCATTGGCCGCTTTTATGGCCCCGGAATCTATTTCGGTCCCCACAAAGCTCCAACCATAATCCTGATGACCAATAATCGGATAAACACAATTAGCGCCCAATCCAATATCTAAACCTCGAACTGATTTTCGCGTTGGCATTACACCATCATTAACAGAAGCGAGCAAATCTGCCAGATAATGTACATAATCTGCCCTACCAGGTATAGGCGGGCAAAGGTATCCGGCCGGAATATCCCAATATGAAATACTATAGAAATGCTTAAGAAGTGCTTTGTTAAGGCTTTTAACAGCAGCAGGATCAGAAAAATCTATAGATTCGTCGCCATATGAATTAACTGCAACATAGTTTTTCAATTCCGGATAGCTTTTAATCAACTTGGGAAAATCGTACCTGAAGCGATGTTTATTTCTTGGATGGAGGGATGTTTTTTCTGCAGACATTCGTATAAAAATTATCCAAAGTTAAGCGTTCTGAGTAAACAATTGGATATATTAGAAAGCATGACGAACTTTGCATGTATAATTTTTCAATTTTGAAGGTACTATGCTAAAGTTTATCAAGGGATTTGGGTATGCGTTTTCGGGTATTGGTTATGCCTTTAAAACACAGCTTAATTTTAAATTTCATATTGTAGCCCTCCTTGTAACGGCCATTGCCGGGTGGTATTTCACATTATCTATAAACGAATGGCTTTGGATAATTGCCGCAGCCGCAATTGTTTTAATAACAGAATTACTGAATACAGCTATAGAGGTACTTGTTGATTTGGTTTCGCCAAACTTTAACCCTAAAGCAAAGATCATTAAAGATGTAGCTGCCGGGGGTGTATTGATTGCAGCCATTGGCGCGGCTATAATTGGCTTGATCATCTTTATTCCTAAAATTTTTTAGGCCATGCTGCATAAAACCAGGGGGATTGTTTTAAAAACCACACTCTATAGTGAAAGCAGTGTAGTTGTACAAATCTTTACCGAAAAATTTGGCATTCAATCTTACATGATCAATGGCGTTAAAAAGTCTAAGGCAAAGATAAGAATGAATATGCTCCAGCCATTGCATCTTGTAGACATGGTGGTTTATCATAAAACCAATACCAGCATACAGCGTGTTTCGGAGCTCAGGCCATCTCCTATTTTTAGTAGTATTCCTTACGATATCATAAAAAGTACAATGGCAATCTTCTTAAATGAAGTATTGTACAAGAGCATAAGACAGCAAATGGCAGATGAGCACCTATTTGATTTTATATTTAGCGCTATTTGCTGGCTCGATGAAAACAGCGAAGCAAACGTAAATTTCCACCTTGCATTTTTGCTCAAACTATCAAGGTATTTGGGATTTGCGCCCAGTATGCAAACTAAAAGCGACCAGAGTTATTTTGATTTACAGGAAGGAGAATTTAAGTCGACGCTCCCAGTACATCCCCATTATTTAGAAAAATCAGATGCGATTCTGTTTATTTCCCTGTTTACTTCACCTTTTGAAAAAATAAATCAAATAAAATTAGAAAATAAAACAAGACGATTCATTTTAGATAAAATATTGATTTACTACACTTTACATACAGCATCTTTTGGAGATATTCGTTCGCATCAAGTTTTAGAGGATGTACTCTCTTAAAATATTACAAAAGTTTTGGAGTTTTAAATTAGAGGTGTATATTTGCACTCCCTAACAATTAGGGATTAATACAGCTTACTCAGCTGGCCTTTTGGCAAAAGAGTAGGACCAAAGGGGAGATTAGCTCAGCTGGTTCAGAGCACCTGCCTTACAAGCAGGGGGTCACTGGTTCGAACCCAGTATCTCCCACCAAAACCTAACGAGGATTCGAAGGTTATTAACAACAGCTTACTCAGCTGGTTTTTTAAACAAAAGAGAGTAGAACTAAGGGGAGATTAGCTCAGCTGGTTCAGAGCACCTGCCTTACAAGCAGGGGGTCACTGGTTCGAACCCAGTATCTCCCACCATAATGGACAACCTCGATAATTCCGAAGTTGTCCATTTTTTTTGAACTCGCAATTCTTTGTTTATCAATACAATACAGGCGTTTTCGAACTCCTCGCACACACGCAACATGTCCAGCCTTTAAGTTATTTATTTACTAGTCTTTCCCCATATTTTTTCAGGATCTTCAATATATCTGTCCTGTCTTTCAGGTAAATATTGGTCAAGAAAACAATACCGACATGATCATTAAACAAAATATTGGTGGTTACTCCCGGATCATCCCCGTCATGGCCGATGTATCCGTCGTTGTAAATATTCCAAAACACTCCTTTATTACGTGTTTGAAGGTTCATATTAGCAGGTACAGTGGCCGCAGTAAAGACAGGTTTAAACATCGTGTTAACAGATTCTTTGGTCAATATTTTCGAATTACCATTTAGGCCACGGATCATTTCCAAAACATACTTACTTAGGTCCAGTGCTGAAGTTCTGAGCCCCCCATCTGGATAGGTTGTTAATGTATAATATGGGAAAGCCATTTGTTTGGTGAAATAAGGAACTGAATGTTGCTTTAAATTCCTTCCAGTCAAGAACCAGTCAGAATGAAGCATTTTTAGAGGTCCAAAAACATACTTTTTCGTAAACGCAGCAAATGACATACCCGCCTTCACCTCAATAAGATAAGCCGCCAATGCAGACCCGACATTGCTATAGCTTGCACGTTTTCCGGGTTCGCTGTTGTAAAAATTTTTAGCGCTGTACAATTTCCCCGTCGGATTTAAGTAAGACTTTAAGAAAGTTTGTATCGTTGTATCCGCGAGATCTGACGTATATCCATGAGCTTTCATGAACTGACCTAGTATTGGGTCTAAATCAGACGACTTCCAGAAACGGTAGGTTCTGTTAAACATGTCCTCATTATCGATAATTCCGGAAGTGTGGGTAGTGAGGTCCTTAACCCTAATTACCTGATCCGGGCGATAAGGGTTTACCACTTTAAAAGGCAGTATCTCGTTGATATCTGTCTCCAGTGTAAAATAATTTAATTCAATCGCTTTCATTAGTGCAACCGCAACAACTGTTTTACTTACCGAGCCTATATTCTGGATGGTTTTCGGTGTAAACGGCTTTTGGCTCTTAATGTCGGCGTATCCAAATCCTTTTTTATATATGATTTCTTTGTTGTTTAGAATGACCACTGCAAAACCTGGCAGATCCTTTTTGTGCAGGTATTCATCAAGATAATAGGTCAGGGAGTCGGCAGTAGTTTGTGCATTCACAGACCCCGCAAATAACACCATAAGGGGAAGAAGAATTTTAAGAAATTTCATTGTTCTATTATTTGTTTTACACTAATTAATGACGCAAAACTGAATAATATGTGTGTGCCAATCGCCCGTCTAAGCTAAGACGCACGTGTTGAGGTGCGTTGAAATTCGGAAGGAGAAATACCCGTGTTTTCTTTAAAAGCCTTATTAAAGGTTGTTTTTGAATTAAAGCCGGATTCAAGAGCTATCCCAAGGATATTGTAATGGGAGTACCGCGGCTCAAGTAACATTTTTTTGCTTTCATTTACACGGTATCTGTTAATGAAGGAGTAAAAGTTCTCATTAAACTCTTCATTCAATACCTGCGAAAGATGGATAGGTTTTATTTGTAGTCTATCTGCTAAAGAAGTAAGTGTAAGCTCGTTATTAAGGTATGGCTTCTCATTCTCCATGAAGTGTCTGATCTGATCGGTCATCTCGGATTTCTCCAAAACAGATAGGGTTGAATTTTTGTACCTCTTTTCCCTCTGCTTTAGTTCCGTTACCTCAAACTCTGGTGGCATACTTCTGTAAACGCCTTTTTGCGCTATAATATGGTAGCCGAGCCAATAGCTGAAAATTAAAAGGGCGTACCCTGTCAGATTAAACGGATCTTTCTCGAAACCACTTAATGTCCAGAAGACTATGACAATCAATAATAAAATCACCATTATCCTTACCCAGTTAAGGTCATTTTCCCGAGCAGTAGAAGTAAGATCCTTCAGGATTTGTTGATGCTGATTTACGAGATCGTTAATGAGGAATACGTAAATTACCCCCTGGATGTTATTATAATATTTGTATAAAATTCTTAAAAAAGAACTATTGTGGTACTGCTCTATAATCGGCAAAGGAAACACCCAGAGTAAGAGAAATATAAGAATAGGTATTAAATGAACAATATGTTTCCCCTGAAAACCAAACGAGTTATGTGTCAGGCAAACAATATAAAAATAGAGCGATGAGAAGGCAATAAGCAACGAAAATTCATCCAGAAAACGAAGGTAGTCCCTGTAGACTCCATTAAAAACCAATAAATCATATAACTGATTTAAACTAATAGAAATGCAAAACGACAAGAGAAAAAGGCTAGCAGTCTTGCTGCGATTTTGTCTTATCAGAAATGTGTAAAGACCAATAGAGAAAAAATTTACACAGATTATTGCAGATACTAGTGTTTCTGGATTAAGGTTGATCATTCAATGCGAATATATTAATATTCTCGAATACGATCTTTCTTTATCCAATCATAAAATTGGATCGAAAAGTGTAGAAATCTGCCCTAAAAGAATGAATATAGTTGCGGCCTCACTAAATACTGTTATAGTTGATAAATTAGGTTTGACATTACTCATATAGTGAAATCAGTCATTTTGGTTTTACGGATACCTGTGGTCTCACTAAACACTAAAATTCTTAGCTAAATCCGAAAAACTAAAATAATTCAATATCCCTCCATAGACCTACTTCATGCAAGAATTGATTCGAAAGGATCAAGTGGGGGACCACCATAATGGACAACCTCGATAATTCCGGAGTTGTCCATTTTTTTTACCCCTCAATTCCTTGTTTATCAACGCAATACAGGCATTTAAGTCATTCACCTTAGCGGTTCGAACTCCCTCGCTGGAATACGTTAAATTAACGGGATAAACCGCACCAATTATCGCTCTTTTAGCAATATTGCTCCCCGTTCTATACTTGTGTATTACGCAGATAGTAGACACTCCATTCCGGGCCAAACTGTTCACCCGAACTTCTGCCTTTAATTTCAGGAGGGATCTGGGTCTTTAGGCCAAATATATTCAAATCCAGAAAATTCAATCCTACCCATTTTTTAGAAAAGCTTTTTTCTTTTTAGCGTTTTGACTAGTAGCAGATAGCTCCTAAGACCGTTTTGGTGAGCTAAAAGGAGATTGTAATACCAATTTTTGTCAAATCTGGTTCTCTGAGAAAGTGTTCATGGATGTGCTTCATAATTTTGCAATGAAACGCAATTAGAAGTACGCTAATTGATTTTGATAATCAAAATGAATATTCGGTCCATGCGGGCTTTCTTGAAGCTAAAAACCGCTTAAAATAAGCCGAGTGACCATTTTTCAGCGAAATCGACTGATCATTTTGGGCCGTAATATGAGGCCACGTTCCGCGAAAGAGGTGGCCACATACGGAATAATCCCCATATTGAGCAGCTGATATAGATGATTAAGTACCTAGCTAGCGCAAGTTTTAGTGTCCAATGCCCAAAACAAGGTATAGGCTTGTGCTTTCGTTAATCGAAAGATAGTGTTGTAACTATAATTTTAAAGATGCAAATACATCATCCAACCCCTTTTCATCAATCCCTTCTTTTCTATATAAAATTAAACCCTTCTTATCAATTAGAATTATTGTTGGATACGTCTGTATATTGAATCGGGTTATAACACTTGCTTCGCCCTGACTAACGTTGGCGTCTTTCATCATCATGTTATACCAACCACCAATCCCGTCTTCCTTTATAGCTTTCTTCCAAATATTCTGATCCTCATCCCAGGAAACACTAATAATCTCCAAGCCTTTTGCATGGTATAAATTGTAGAGTTTCTTCAATTGCTTAGACTGCACTCGACAAGGAGCACAGGCGTTATGCCAAAAATCGAGCAAGACGTAATTTTTATCTTTAAATTGTTCCAGACTAAAGATTTTCCCATTCATATCTTTAGCCACAAGGCCTGGTGAGGGATTACCAACCACCACTCCGTCTTTTGCTTTAATTTTCTTATCAATTAATTTGCCATACAGGCTATTTTTGGGACCAATAGACAACTTATTATAGGATGACTTTATTAGCTCATAAGTAACCTGATCTTTGTCATTAGCTTCCCACATCAAATACGGACTCACGTATGAGTTTGGATGCGCACTAAAGAAATCATTAGCAAGTTTATCTCTTTCTGTATAAATTTTTCTCCTTCTAGCATAAAGATCAGCCAGCCTCTGATCCGTATCAGTTGATTTCCCTTTATTTTCAATTATCTGTAAAACCTGAGTAATTTGATTTTGTACCGAATCACTACTAATCTGAAACGGTTCTTCCATTTTATGGAACTGATCGAATTCTGCTTGCGTATTTGATCCCGTTAATCTTGCATGATAAAAGTCACCGTGAGTTAATTCTAAGTACATATCCCTAGGTTCTAGAAATACGGTTACCTTGTTAGGATCACTAAATCTGTTCGATTTTAAATCTCCAATTAGTTGCGCACGCGTAGGCTCCTTTAGAATTCCTTTAAATTTAAAAGTCCCTTGTTTTAAGGTAGCGGTATCTTTTACAAATTTCCCAGTTTCATCAAAATAGGTCAAGACAAGATTTCCGGTATCTCTCCCAGTCATTTTTCCTGTTATAGCAAATTCGTTGTTGGCCTGGATTGAAGATACTTTAGCCTGTGTATCCATTTGAGCAAAAATATTAATCCAGCTAAAACTCTGCGCTAATAAAATAAAAACTACTATTCGTTTCATAATCAATTAATATTAACCCCACCTGAATGAATGAGAGAACTTAAAAGTAGCCATTTTGCATGTAGTTTCAATAGAGGCCTAAGAATTAGCAAATTTTGCTTTTGAGTGTATTTATAATCGCAGGATCATCGGGCAGGATCATCGGCTGCTCGACGCTTTTGGGTGCACTTGTGTATTACGCTGATTTGGGACGGAATTGGGTTGTCAACTTCTGTTTCTTCACGACAGTATACACCCTTACAAACAAAATATTTATTTGGTTTTGCAGATATCTGTCGCCTTATAAATACTAAAAATATCAGCAAAATCTAAAAAACTAAAATAATTCAATATCCCTCCATAAACCTACTTCAAATAGGAATTGATTCGAAATAATCAAACGGGGAACCACCATAATGGACAACCTCGATAATTTCGGAGTTGTCCTTTTTTTTGCCCTCGCAATTCCTTGTTATCCTTTAAATACCAGAATAAATTAGTGTAAAAATCCGTCGGACGTAACTTTTCTGTGATTATTGATTTATGTTATATCTAAATGCCTGTAAAGCAAACAAATGCGTGTGGACGAATTTTTAAACTTACTTTTTAGTTATATATTAGGTTAACCAAATATGCTCTCATGAAAATTCTGCTCGCATTGCTTACAGTCTGTTGTATCTTTACTACTCCCTCTGCCGCACAAAATTCCTTTGTCGTAAAAGGTTCGGTTATCGACACGACTACACTTGTTAAAATTCACGAAGCAACAGTTATAGTGCTTAATGATCAGGATTCGATTCTGCAAAATTTCACTTATAGCAATAAGGGAACTTTTGAACTTAATAACCTAAGACCGGGTAAATTTCTAATTATGGTTACTTATCCGGATTACGCAGATTTTGTTGAACATTTTACGTTAGATGAAGCAAATCCGGTACACGACTTCGGAAATATTGGGATGATCTTAAAATCGAAACTGCTTAATGAAGTTATTATTAAAGCGAGGGTAGCTGCCATTAAAATAAAAGGTGATACAACAGAATTTAATGCCGCTGCTTACGCAACGCAAAAAAATGCAAAGGTAGAAGACCTGCTGAAGCAATTACCAGGAATGAGGATCAATCAAAGTGGTGTTATCATTTTTCAGGGTGAAACTGTAAGTAAGGTCCTTGTAGACGGTGAAGAGTTCTTTAGTGACGATCCATCTCTGGTAACTAAAAATATAAGAGCCGATATGGTAAGCAAAGTGCAGGTTTACGATCAGAAAAGTGAACAGGCAAAGCTCACAGGTATTGAAGATGGTGTAAAAGTTAAGACGATCAATGTTGTACTTACCGAAGATAAGAAAAAAGGCCTTTTCGGCAAAGCCGACGCTGGTTACGGCACAGATGATTATTATATGGCGCAACTCATGGCTAATAAATTCAGTCCTAAACAGAAGTTCTCGGTTTATGGGAATATCGGCAATACCGGAAAGGTGGGGTTGAGTGGAGAAGATAATAACAAATTTGGCAGCGGCTATAGTCAGGGTGATTATGGGGGCAATGGAATTCCTTTGGCGCGTGACGCTGGCGCCCATTACAATAATAAATGGAACAAAGACAAGCAGTCCATCAACGTGGACTATAAAGCAGGTGCACTGACTACCGATGCCGTTTCCAGTACTATAAGTCAAAACAACTTGCCAGGTAATTTTAATACAAGCAGCAGAGACGGTGTGAATCACCGCTACAACTTTAACCAGTCCTTCAATGGCAGATTCGATTCTAAAATTGACTCAACAGCAAATCTCGATACTTATATTAATGCGTACAGCACCAGAGGCGATAACAAAAGCTATCAAACGGGTTCGACCTTGCGGGGCAATGGTATTCTGCAAAATGCAAATACAAATTCAACAATAGGTGAGAACTCGTTTGAATCCTTTACAGCCAACGCAAAGTATACAAAAAGATTTAAAAAGAAAGGCAGGAGTATTTCCATTAACACTGGGGGCTCATTTGATCGGAGTAATAGCAAAAGCAATCTGAGATCGGAATTGAGATATTATAATGAATTGGGGGTATTAGACAGTACAAGCACTATCGATCAGTTTAAGCCTATTGTTTCAAATATAAACACGCTTTCAGCCGGTTTTTCGTACACTGATATGCTAACTAAAGCTATTTCGATTACCACAGGATATAATTTTTCCAGAAGTATCAACACCAGCGACCGAAGATCTTTCAATCTGTCGGGTTCCAACCGATACGAAGAGCTTGATTCCGCATTTAGCAGCGATTTTAAGTTGGTGAATCTGACAAGTTTATACAGCTTAAGTGCAAATTATTCATCAGGCAAGTTATCCGCAGGTGCAAGTGCCAGTCTTGCAGATGCCAGCTATAAACAGGAGGATCAATTTATTGATTTTGTGATGAACCGCAAGTTCATCAACCTCCAGCCAGGGGCCTATCTGAGCTATCAGCTAAGCAAGGCGGCGTCACTCTCTTTAAACTACAATGGAAGCACCAATCAGCCCTCTTACTATCAATTACAGCCGCTACGTCAGAATAGTGATCCGCTAAACATAAGTCTGGGCAACCCGGATTTGAAACCTTCCTTCAGCAACCGCTTTTCTTATAATTACAGGGTCTATCAGCCAACCCTAGATCAGGGGATCAACTTTAACGGAAATTACAACTTTACTACTAATGCCATTGTAAGTAACAGGGTTACTGATTCAGCTGGAGTAAACATGCTGAGTTACTCAAATTTAAGCGGGGGCAGGCCCAGTTACTGGAACATGTTCGCTCAACTATATGGACATGCCACAAAGCTTGATTTTATACTTTATATTAGCCTTAACGTTAATGGGAATACCTATTTTAATTATGTAAACAATACGTTGAACAAGACCAGTACGGTAGAATATAAACCACAAATCGACATAGGTAAAAATAGGGCTACATATTCCTATAGTTTTAGTATAGGATCAAATTATGTGGTCAGTTCATCCTCACTGCAATCTGTGAATAATAACAGGAAAGGTTTTTTTAGCAGTGCCAGCTTTTATACCAAACTTCCCTATAATTTTTTTATAGGAGCGGATGCACAATACAACTATATGGCCAAAAACCAGTTATTTAACCGTGATTTTGAGCGGCTTATTGCCAATGCTCATTTCGGAAAGAATTTCCTTAAAGAGGAAAACCTGAAACTGATGATCAGGGGAAATGACTTGTTTAACCAAAATACAGGATATGAACGTTACAGTTCAGCAAATGGCTTTACTGAGTCAAGAAATACAACCATACGCAGATATTTCATTCTATCCTTAATCTGGGACTTTACAAAGTTTGGCAAATCACTTCAAAAACAACAATTATGAAACAGTTACTTATTTTACTGATTTGCATGCTCACTACAAAAAGTATTTATGCTCAAAATAAACATTTTGTTACCAGTGGAATAATAGAGTTTGAACGAACCATGAATATGTTTGCGTTGGTCAAAAAGAAAGTGACAAAACACAGTACCGAGAATAAAGTTTACTATGAAAAGTACTTGCAAACTGAGCCTCAATTCAGGGTACTGAAGAGTAGCCTGACATTTAATGCCAGTAGTTCGCTTTTTACACCTGTGGCCGCAAAAAATGTTCATTGGTGGTATGATACCCCAATGGCTAATCAGGTCAATATTGTATTTTCTGACTTGAAAAATGGGACGAGCACCATTCAAAAGGAATTCTATGAACGTACTTATCTTGTGAAGGATAACTTGCGGAAAATTAAATGGAAGATGACCGAGGAAACACGAATAATTGCTGGTTATGAGTGTCGGAGGGCCAACGGACTGATGCTCGATTCTATCTATGTGGTTGCTTTTTACACAGAAGAAATTCATATACCAGGTGGTCCCGAGTCCTTCAACGGACTGCCGGGAATGATACTGGGTGTTGCTGTTCCACATGAAAATGTGACCTGGTTTGCAACCAAGGTTACAGAAACTAATATTGGTCCGAAAACTATTGAGCCACCAAAAAAAGGTAAGGCAGTAAATAACGAACAAATGCATGATGAGATTATGAAAGCGTTAGCTAACCAGGGGGATCATGCAATTGTTCAACTTAAAGGACTTTTGCTATAAAGTTCTTCTATTGCATCCATCCCTATCGATTAAATACCCTTCTATCTTTAACAGTACCACATCCCAGTGCAATTTCATTTAAGTCACAGTATAAGTCCATGTTTTTATCAGAAAAACATGGACTAGACATGGACATTAACAAAACAGTGTCTTATCCGGGGATAACCCCTACTCACAACGGAATTATTCCATTTAAAAATAATATAACTTATCAATTATTTAGTTGTCATTATTAGTACTTTTACTAATAATTGAGCAACTAGTTGAAATGAAAAGAAAACTATCTTTAATTGAAGGGACTATGTATGCCGGTGGCAAAACAGCTGTAAATGTGGTTTCCTCTGTTACAATTAAAGGAGCCTTTCAAGAATCTGACCTACACGCCTCACTGTTAAAAATTCAGGCTAGGCACCCGTTGCTGAGCAGCAATGTTTGGGAAGATGAGGCAGGTATCCCCTATTTTGTTGAGCAGAATCCGGTTCAAAGAATTGCTGTGCGTGTAGTTAACCGACAAACAGACAAGCATTGGGAAAGGGAATCTGTCACAGAATGCCTTTCCCCATTTAATACTAAGAATGATACTTTGGTCAGGTTAGTGTGGTTAAAATCGGAAAGTGTTTCGGACCTGATTATTGTGGGCCATCATTGTATATGTGATGGCAGATCTATCCTGAATCTTATAGCTGAAACATTGTCTTTGTTAGGCGATCCGGAAAAAGAGATAGGTGCTTATAAATCCTTTTCCTCAATACAGGATTTTATTCCTTCCCAAATTCGGGAAAGCAAGTCAAACAAACTAAAGATTCAATTATTTTCTAAAGTTGCAAAGCTTGCCTTACTTACTGTAGCTTTTAAAAAAGAGATTAAAAGAGAAAAACCATTTTTTTTACATTGGAAACTTAGCAAAGAGGAATCTTCGTTAATTATTGAAAAATGCAAATCTGAAGGGGCTTCTGTTCACGATGCACTAAGTGTGGCATTTTTAAGAGGGTTTAAAGAAATTAAAACCATAAAATCACACTCCAGACTTTATTGCGCAGTAGACATGCGAAAATTCCTGCCTGAAGTTAAAAGCAATATGCTCTTTGCTTTTCCGGCAATGGTTGGGCTCAATCTATCGAACAAAAAAAACGATGGTTTTTGGGACCAAACCCATGAATTTAAAAATGGCCTGGCAAAAAAAATAGATGAGATGAATGTAAATACCGTATTACTATACAGCGAGTGTCTTTTACCTTCCTTGCCAAGAATGACCAGGTATGCCAAAGCTGATAAAGGAGCACATGATTTTACCCTTTCAAACATGGGAAAGGTAAGCATCAGCGAAAAATATGGTGCGCTTGAAATCGAATCTTTGCAATCCCCTTCAACAATTTTTCCGTTCGGTAATCCAACAACCCTATTTACAACTTATTTTAAAGGTCAAATTGATTTGGTGTTCACATCTGATGAGCATTTTATAAAACGGGAAGATGTGTTGGCCTTAAAAGAGAGTGCGTTGAGTATGATCAAAAAATAATTATTTATATTTAAATAACGTTGAAAACTAACGAGATCAAACCATGAAACTATTAAAATTAATCATCCTTTCTTCAGTTACATTAGCCTCCTGTTCTGGACAACCAGAAACCAAAAAATCATCTGAGCAATCTATAAATGGAACATGGAAACTTGTATCCGCAAAAGTGATAACCAAAGGTGATACCGTAAATACTTTCCCTGTAGAAAATCAGGAGATGATTAAAGAATTTAATGATACTCATTTTTCCTTTTTCAAGCATGATGTTAACAAAGGAAAGGGTAAAGGAGCTATTTTCGATGCGGGTAGCGGCACATATACATTAAATGGAGATAAATACGAAGAACATCTTCAATACTGCAGCTTTAGAGATTGGGAAAATCTAAAATTCAGTTTTACATTAAAAATAAGCAATGATACATTGGTGCAACGTGGCATCGAAAAAATAGACAGCCTGAATGTTAACCATGAGATTGTAGAAACCTACGTTAAATTACACTAGGATAAGGTATGTTATTACCTACGGTGGGCATTGAACAGATCTTTAAACTTCCTTATACCGGGGAAGACTTTAAGTTACTACGCCACGATCCCATTAACATGCCCTCCATTCCGCATGCACACAAGCATGATTTTTATATGCTCCTTATTATAGATCAAGGTAGTGGCACGCATACCATAGATTTTAAAGAGCACAACGTTAATAACAAAATGGTGTTTTTTCTTGCACCCGGACAGGCCCATCAATGGGAGCTCTCTGAAAAAACATCGGGTTATCAGTTAATGTTTTCGCAGAAGTTTATGCTTCCGGGGAGTCTGCGATTGCCATTTTTTAACTTGTCTGCCTTCCCTGTTCTTCATCTTAAAAATGATCAATATCAGGATCTTGTTCAGGAGCTAGAGCAAATATTAAAGGAATTGACTACCCCAGGGCAATTTGAAACTGAATTAATTCAAACCAGGTTACAAATTGTACTGATTTTATTGAAAAGATGGTATTCAGACTGTTTTGATCTGCAGGAGTTTACTACCGACAATCGTCTGATTAATAATTTCCTCACACTTCTCGACCAGCATTATTCTGCTCGAAGTGAGGTGTCGTTTTATGCCGAAGAGCTACATGTTACTGCTAATTATCTTAATCAAATTTGCAGGAAGAAATCAGGAATAACTGCCGGAGACCTTATTCGAGAACGCATTTTGCTTGAAGCAAAACGAATGCTGACATTAACAAACCTTGATATTAAAGAAATTGCCTATTCTCTTGGGTTTAACGACACCTCTTATTTCTCCAGGTTTTTCAGAAAAAACACGAACGTTAGTCCCCAACAATTTCGAAAAACAAATAATTAGTCCCTTTATTGTGATAATCAGTCCTATTTAGCTGAGGCTTTAAGAACTAAATTTGCGTATGAATTTCCGAATCTTATCTGTTATCATCCTTACTTGCATTGCAATGAATGCTTGTTCGCAGAAAAAAAACATGGAACAAAACGAATTAGAGGTTTTTAAAATCATAGCGGCAAACGATAGCACTAAGCTACCGGAATGGCTTTCTGCTAATAAAAACGTTGATCTACGCAATAGTAAAGGAGAAACACCTTTAATGAATGCCACTTATAGCAATCGTATTTCGCTCGCAAAAATGCTGATCGATGCCGGAGCCAATGTGAATCAACAAGACAATATGCTAAACAGCCCTTTTCTATACGCTGGGGCTTCAGGTTATCTAGAAATACTTCAGCTTTGCTTAAAAGCGGGAGCGAACTATAAAGTGTTTAATCGATATAATGGTACTGCATTAATACCTGCATGCGAAAGGGGTCATATCGCAATAGTTACTGAATTACTAAAAGACAAAAACTATCCTATTGACCATATTAACAGATTAGGGTGGACAGCATTGCTGGAAGCCGTTATTTTAGGTGATGGAAGCGATAAGTATGTGAAAATTGTCCAGCTTCTGGTAAATGCCGGCTGCGACATTAGCATTGAAGATAAAGACGGCATTGATGCACTTAGCCATGCCAAAAAAAGATATTTTAAAGAAATAACAACTGTTCTTGAAGAAGCAGCTAAGAAATAATCCTTCCTAATGAAAAAACTAATATTCTCTATCGTTTTCTGTTTAACGGCCTCTGGGGTGTTTTCACAGAAAAAAGACGCTGATATAATTATCAAATCTGCAAATATCATTGATGTTAAAACAGGCAAAATAATTTCCGGAAAGGCCGTAGCTATTAAAGATGGGATGATCATTAACGTGTTTAATGAAAAGCTAATCAGCGGATACAATTCAAAACAAATATTGGATGCAAAAGGTAAATATCTGATGCCGGGCCTTTGGGATATGCACATGCACTTTGGCGGTGGCGATTCTTTAATCAACGAAAACAAGAACCTGTTACCGCTATTTCTGGCTTATGGTATTACAACCGTACGTGATGCAGCAGCCGATATTAGCCCCAGTGTATTACAATGGAGAGATGAGATTGCTACCGGAAAACTGCTTGGTCCATCCATTTTCACATCTGGGCCTAAACTAGAGGGCCACAAATCTGTTTGGAAAGGTGATATTGAAGTTGGAAATACTAAAGAGATAGCGCAAGCTCTGGATTCTTTACAAAAAATGCATGTCGATTTTGTTAAAATAACAGATAATACGCTAAAGCCCGATCTCTTTTTAGAAGCTATAAAACTAGCCCGTCAGCGTGGATATCGGGTATCTGCACACATCCCAAGCGCCTTAACGATGGAACAAATAGCAAATGCAGGTTTAAGCTCTGTTGAGCATTTAGGCTATGCCCTTAAGGCCGGATCAAAAGTAGAAAAAGAGATCTCAGCTGAAGTTGCATCAGGCACCCTGAAAGGTAAAGCATTTAATCAAAAGGTTATGGATACTTTTGACGAAACAGCTGCCTTATCAACTTACAGAAATATGGCCAAGCATGGCATGTATGTTACGCCAACACTTTCGCTAAACTATATCCTTACCTATTTTGAGAAAGACAATCATAAAAATGACAGCTACCTGCAGTATATAGGAAAAGGATTACAAAAAACCTATGAAGGTCGTGTAAAAAGAGTTGAGCAAGATGATGCAGAAGCTATTGCTTTCAGACATCAGCTGTTTGAAAAGACGGTAACCACGCTCCCGCTTCTGCAAAAAGCTGGTGTAAAAATATTGGCCGGTACGGATGCCGGCTATTTAAATTCTTATGCTTACCCTGGTATTGGCCTCCATAAAGAATTAGAATTGCTTGTGAAATATGGCTTAACCCCATTACAGGCTTTACAGGCATCTGTTACCAATTCACCTGATTTCCTTGGCAAAAAAGATTATGGCAGTATTGCCGCCGGAAAAAAGGCCGATATATTATTACTTGACGAAAATCCTCTGAGCAATATAAGAGCTACCCAAAAGATCTTCGCTGTGGTTACTGCCGGAAAAGCGCTTGATAGAAAGACGCTTGATGATATGCTTGAACAAGTTAAGCAGTTAAATGCCAAATAGAAGGAATCTATTTTAACTGGTAAGCCATTATGCTCTTCTTATAAAAAGTAGGGATATAAACTATTTTTTTAACTGGATCGTATCCAATATCAGCAGTGTTTTTCTTTTCCAGATGCGTATCCAACAATAGTTCAGAAGTACCATTAGCAGATACATAATAGATATAACCACTCCAACATGAAAACAAGAAATCACCATTGCCAATTGGCTCAATTCCGTCTCCACCAAAAGGCAGTCCTGCTATCTTGATCATCTCTTTCTTTGCATTGGCCTTTAAAAGATTTTTGCCTCCTCCAGCGATATAAAGATCATCGCCAACTGCTTTGAGTCCATTAACACCATCTATATTTTCCATATAAACAATATCTTTATTGTTAATGATCTGATGTATTCTTTTTGTCCGGGAATCTGAAACATACACCACGCCTTTATCGCTAACCGTAACGTCGTTTAAGAATTTAGATCCTTCTATTGGTATAGTCAGCTCAATCTTGCTTGTAGGGATGTCGATAACTACCACATCAGTTAAATCAGCAACATACATTTTGCTGCCGTATATAGCAAGTCCTTTTGGAGCGTTAAGTCCGGTAATCCAATCCAGATTAATCACTTTTCCCTTCACATCCAATTTACCTACTCCACCAATTCCATCCTTATTATCGGGGCTATTTCCCATTATTGACACATACAATACGCCGGCCTTAACATCAGGCAATACAGATTCAGGCAGATTAATTATACTGTCTGTTTCCCATATTTTTTCAAGCTTATGCTGAGCATTAACACATAGAACCAGCAACATTACAAAAGATAAACTCAAAAAATTCTTCATAACCATTTCCTTAAAATAGAGACTTTACCAATGAAATTACATAAAAACCAACAGATTAGAAGTAATATTTTTGTGTCCCCTATTTCTTTTTTTACAATACGACCTTATTAAATCGAGTTAATTATCTGTTTATTTGCATTTGTTAATTAAATACACACAAATTTAATCTTCATTGTTATGCTACTTAGCATTTTAAACTCTATTTTCTGCGTCGCATTTATACTATTTGCGTATGTAAACCTAAATGATAAAGACTCATGGCTTTGGGTACCAATCTATATGGTGGCTTCCATTTGTTGTGGATTTGCCATTTTTAATCTTTTTTATCCCATCGTATACCTTGTTGCCATATCTTTCTATCTTATTTACGCAATCATCCTCTTTTTTGCAAAAGACGGAGTGCGTGACTGGATAATGAAGTACCGAAGCCCAAGCTTAGTTGAGAGTATGCAGGCCACCAAACCTTATATAGAGAAAACCAGAGAATTTTTTGGCCTTCTGATTATAAGTGGTGCACTTGCCATCAACTATTTTGTAGCTGTCAATTTATAATAAAGAACATCATGCTTTTGATAGATATAGAAGGGATAAAAAGCCTTAATGATCTTTTTCTGCAAATCATTAAACAAAATCTTAGCAGTGATGCGTTGTTATGGTTGGAGAATAAGATTGAATTGATTAAGACAGAAGAAAAATCAATACAATTAAACCTCACCTTTTCGCATCTACCACGTTTGGCCGGAAAAAAGCCGATAGCGGTGCAAACAAAGGACGAGAAAAAAATAGATGAGCTACTACCTGGTTTTTCATTAAATGGGTGGACTGCCGACAGGGTTTCTCGTGTTTGGCTATTGATGCAAGTTCCAAATGAGTATAAAGACACCTACATCAAAAAGATAAATGGATTATTTATTGGCTCTGAAATGAACGAGCAAATTGCACTCTACTCGGCCTTGCCATTTTTAGCTTATGCTGAAGAATGGATTACCAGATGTGAGGATGGAATACGCAGTAATATTGGTACCGTATTGGAAGCCATTATGTACCACAATCCATACCCTGCTCATTTCCTTTCGGAAGGAGCATGGAACCAACTGGTCCTGAAAGCATTTTTTACGGAGAAAGACGTTAATCACATCATTGGATTAAAAGCGAGATCAAACCAGGCATTATCGGATACCTTAAGCGACTACGTACAAGAACGTTTAGCCGCCCACAGAACTGTTAATCCGGAGATCTACAAATTGATAGAACAAAAGAATCAGAAAATATAAATTTTGAATTATGTGCTGTAATGATAATTTTCAGGAAAGAAATGAAGGAGAAAAAATTCAAACTTCTCTTGATTTTAATGACATCAGCGGGATGAAGTTTTTTGACCCGCATGTACACATGACCTCTCGTACTACAGATGACTACCAGGCCATGGCCGATGCAGGAATTGTAGCTTTAATAGAGCCGGCTTTTTGGTTGGGTCAGCCGCGTACCGGAGTAGACAGTTTTACCGATTATTATAGCAGCCTTATTGGTTGGGAAAGATTCAGGTCTTCACAATTCGGTATTAAGCATTATTGCACCATAGGTTTAAACTCTCGCGAGGCCAATAACGAAAAACTGGCAGAACAAGTAATGGAAATACTTCCTCACTTTATTTTTAAAGAAGGAGTAGTTGGTATAGGTGAAATTGGTTTTGATGATCAGACTGCCGCCGAAGAAAAATATTTCCGTTTACAATTGGAACTGGCAAAAGAATCAGGATTACCTGTGCAGATTCACACGCCACACAGAGATAAGAAAAAAGGCACGCAGCGTAGTATGGATATTGCAATAGAACATGGACTTTCCCCATATTCAGTAATTGTAGATCATAATAACGAGGAAACTGTTAAGGAAGTTCTTGACAGAGGATTCTGGGCTGCATTTACCATTTATCCTTTTACCAAAATGGGCAATGAGCGCATGGTAGAGGTGGTAAAACAATATGGATCTGAAAGGATCATGATCAACTCAGCAGCGGACTGGGGCATTTCGGATCCTCTTGCGGTACCTAAAACTGCGGCATTAATGAAAAAATCGGGAATCAGCCTTGCTGATATTGAACTGGTGAGTTACAGTAATGCCATAACTGCATTTGCACAAAGCGGACAAATTGATGAGAACGATTTTATTTCAGTTAAAAACATCGATCAAAGTCAGAAATTTGAAAGCAATTCGATTTTGCGTGGCGGGCAACAACCAAGAATAGATAAAAATTCTATCATCATTTCCTAATCAGGTATACATTGAAAAAACTATTAGGATATATAAGGCTAATGCGGCCTGCAAATGTTGTTACTTCTGTTGCAGATGTACTGGCGGGCATAGCTATTTCGGGTTCCTTTTCATTAACGGGATGGAGCACTTTACAGCTACCCGTTATACTGCTTTGCATCTCAACAATAGGCTTGTACAGTGGCGGAATTATCTTTAATGACGTTTATGATGCTGATCTGGATAAGATAGAACGTCCGGAGCGCCCAATTCCAAGTGGATTAATAAGCAAGAAAGCAGCTACCATTTTTGGCGCAGTATTCTTCTTTATAGGAATTGCGGCGGCCAACCTTTTTGGTACTACAACATCAGTACTTGCAGTATCTATTATGATTGCCTGCCTAACTTATAACAGATGGGCTAAACATCATTCTATACTAGGCCCGCTGAATATGGGGCTGTGCCGGGGATTAAATCTGCTGTTAGGTGTAAGTATTATTGGTTCTCAGGTGCAACAATGGTGGTTTTTAGCCCTTGTGCCTATTATCTATATTGCATCTATTACCATGATTAGCAGAGGTGAAGTACACGGAGGAAGCAAAAAGATGCTTTATTTTGCTGCGGTACTTTATGCTGTAGTTATAGCCAGCATTCTTTTTTTCGCCACTACAAAAGGCGACTTACGCATCACATTGGCATTTATTGTACCTTTTGCTTTAATGATATTTATACCGCTGCTAAAAGCCATACAAAATCCAATAGGCCCAAACATAGGCAAAGCAGTAAAAGCAGGTGTTATTGCATTAATATTAATGAATGCTGCCTGGGCTAGTGTTTTTGCCGACTGGAAAGTAGCCCTATCAATTGTTATTTTATTACCATTATCAATATTACTAAGTAAAGCATTCGCTGTTACTTAGTCAGGAATTTTCAACTATGAGTTATTTAGAACAGTCGTTTAGTGTAAAATTTGAGTATAAAATATACTTTACTGCTTCGCTATTTGATACAGGCAATCCCATTTTGGCAAACTTCTTTAAGGAGAAGCCTTCGGAGGCCTTGCGCAAAATATTTTTCGTACTGGACAAGGGTGTTGCCGATGCTCATCCTGACCTTGTACCATCAATTAAAGCTTACTTTGAGCAACATAAAGATGTGCAGCTGATTAAGGACATCATAATTGTTCCGGGCGGAGAAGTATCAAAAAATGATACTGCACTTTTTGACCAACTGGTTGAAGCAGTGAATGTTTATGGAATTGACAGACATTCGTACATTGCTGCCATTGGAGGAGGCGCTGTACTTGATCTTGTTGGTTATGCTGCTGCAGTTTCGCACCGCGGTATTAAACATATCCGTATCCCTACAACTGTACTTTCACAAAATGACTCTGGTATTGGTGTCAAAAACGGCATCAATTACAATGGCAAAAAGAACTTTCTGGGCACTTTTGCTCCACCATCAGCAGTATTTAATGATGACCAGTTTTTGCTTACGTTAAGCGACAGAGATTGGCGTTCGGGTATTTCTGAGGCCGTAAAAGTGGCCCTTATCAAAGATCCCGAATTCTTTTACTGGATTGAAGATAACGCAGCACAACTGGTTGCAAGGGATCTAGATACGATGAACTACCTGATCAAACGTTGTGCTCAATTGCATTTAAACCATATTGCCGGTGATGACCCATTTGAAACAGGATCAGCAAGACCCTTAGATTTTGGGCACTGGAGTGCGCATAAACTGGAGCAGCTAAGTAATTTCAGCGTTTTACATGGCGAAGCTGTGGCAATGGGTATTGCTTTAGATAGCACCTATTCTTTCCTGACAGGAATGCTAACAGAAGAAAAATTGCAGCGCATATTGAGTGTACTGCTTCACCTGTCTTTTGATATTTCTAATCCATTTATCCAGATTAACGATACTGAATCTCCAATACTTCGTGGATTGGCAGAATTTCAGGAACATCTTGGCGGTAAACTTACCATTACCCTGCTTACTGATTTGGGTACCGGAAAAGAGGTGCATCAGATGGATCATCAGTTATTGATAGAAGCAAGCAACTATGTTTTAAACTTTACCAGTACACATGCTGGTTTACCTATAAGTAACCACTAATAATGAAAGTTAACACTGGCCATTTAACCTATTGCACAAACATACATCCGGGTAAAAACTGGGATGATGATTTTAAAGCGTTACAAGAGAATTTTCCTGTTATCAAACAATCGGTTTCCCCAAATCAACCGCTTGGACTAGGACTTAGATTGTCTAATACCTCTAGTCTTGAATTGATTAAAGAAGATGCTTTAACTGAATTTAAGCAGTGGCTTGAGGAAAATGACGCTTATGTTTTTACGATGAATGGTTTCCCTTATGGCGAATTTCACCGTACGGTGGTTAAAGAAGATGTACATACACCTGATTGGACAACAGACGCGCGAAGAGAATATACCATCAGACTTTTTAATATTCTCCAATCCATATTACCTGAAGGGATGAATGGAGGAATTTCAACATCGCCACTTAGTTACAGGCACTGGTTTAAAACTGATCAGGATTTTGCGCAGGCAAAACGCACCGCTACCTTAAATGTAATAGAGGTTATAAAAGAACTGATTACAATTAGCGAGCAAACAGGTAAAATTATGCACCTTGATCTGGAACCTGAACCTGATGGCATACTTGAAACCGGAAGGGAATTTATAGACTGGTTTGAGAATGATTTGTTGCCACTTGGGATTCCGGCAATTGAAAGTTCATTTAATGTTCCTGGCATTGAAGCCGAATCATTAATTAAAAAACACCTCTGCCTTTGCTATGATGTTTGTCACTTTGCTATAGGTTATGAAGCTCATGATGAGGTTCTAAAAGAACTTGAAGCAAAAGGCATTAAAGTAGGTAAAATACAGATCAGTGCTGCTTTAAAAGCAAATCTTGATAAATCAGAAGCGGAAAGAGAAATCATAAAGAACAGCTTCCAGACCTTTAATGAGCCAACCTATCTGCATCAGGTAGTGTCCTTAAAGAAAGATGGTGGGCTGATTCGTTATTCAGACCTTACTCCTGCTCTTGAAGACTTTGAAAACCAGGAAGCCGTGCAATGGAGAGCACATTTCCATGTTCCAATATCAATTAAAGAGATCGGATTATTACAATCTACTCAGGATGATATTACCACCGTTCTGGAACTTCAAAAGAATGCTCCTTTTACTAACCATCTGGAAGTAGAAACTTATACCTGGGAGGTATTACCGGAGCAATTAAAATTACCGATTGCCCAATCTATCAGTAATGAACTGAACTGGGTAATTAAAACGAACATATAAGATGAAGAAAACTGTAGTAATAGATGTTGTTGGCTTATCCTCGAACCTTATTGGCAAGCATACCCCCTTTCTAGAACAATACATAAAAGATAAAAACCTTGGGGCAATAGCACCAATGCTACCGGCAGTAACTACCAGTGTACAATCAACTTATTTAACAGGAAAACAGCCAACAGAACATGGTGTTGTCGGAAACGGATGGTACGACCATATGGATTCGGAAATCAAGTTCTGGAAGCAATCAAACAAGCTTGTGCTTGCAGAGAAGATCTGGGACAAGGCAAAAAAAGAAGACCCTGATTTTACCTGCGCCAATATGTTCTGGTGGTATAACATGTATTCAAATGCTGATTACAGTGTTACTCCACGTCCAAACTATTTAGCTGACGGCAGAAAGCTCCCTGATTGTTATTCGGAACCCGCAGAACTACGTGATATTTTACAGGATAAATTAGGTCAGTTTCCGCTTTTTCAATTTTGGGGGCCAGGTGCAAATATAAAATCTAGCCGATGGATTGCTGACGCCTCTATGATTACTGAGGATCTTTACAATCCTACCCTTACCTTAATCTATTTGCCACATCTGGATTATTGTTTACAAAAATTCGGCAGCGACTTTGATAAAATCAGTAAGGAGCTTGGTGAGATAGATGAATTGATAAAGGACCTGGTAACATTTTATGAAAAAAAAGGAGCCAATATTATTATTCTATCCGAATACGGTATTGTTCCGGTAAGCAAACCGATTCACTTAAACAGAATCTTTAGAGAAAACCGACTGTTACAGATTCGTATAGAGCGAGGTTTGGAATTATTAGATGCGGGGGCGTCTAAAGCATTTGTAGTTGCAGATCATCAGATTGCACATGTTTACATCAATGATCCATCCGTAGCCGATCAGGTAAAAACTATTCTTGAAAAAACTCCTGGCATTGCTATGGTTTTAGATAAAGAAGGCAAAAAGAAATACGGAATGGACCATGAAAGGGCAGGCGACTTTGTATTGGTTGCTGAACCTGCAAGCTGGTTTACTTATTATTTCTGGCTTGACGACGCAAAAGCTCCTGATTATGCCAGATGCGTAGATATTCATAAAAAACCAGGGTATGACCCTGTTGAAATGTTCATGTCTTCTAAACCGCGTGCGGCATACAAACTATTAAGAAAAAAAGCAGGTTTCCGTTATGTAATGGATGTTATTCCATTAGATGCCACCTTAATTAAGGGCTCACATGGCAGCATCAACACCCCTGCAGCATTTCACCCTGTTTTAATTACGGATCAAAAGCTAAACAACAGCAATGTACAGGCGATGGAAATTCATGACCTGATCTGGAAAGCGCTAAAGGGGTAATCTATCGGTTACCAACTTATTTCTATTCTTATTACATTTGGTTCAAACACAAAGTACCCAAATGAACCATTATGGACTCAAGAAGAGACTTTATTAAAAAGGCTGCCCTATTGTCTGGAGCAGTGGGTTTACCCAATGTAATTCCTATGTCTATCCAAAAGGCAATGGCAATTGAAGCAGATCCAGGATCTACATTTTATGACGCAGAGCATATTGTAATTCTGATGCAGGAGAACCGCTCTTTTGATCATATGTTTGGTAAGCTCAAAGGTGTTCGTGGCTTTAATGATCCAAGAGCTTTTACACTTCCTGATCAGGATAAGGTCTGGTTACAAAAGGATAATGAAGGAAAAACATACGCACCATTTCACGTAGACATTAATAAAACAAAAATAACCTGGCAAGGCGGGCTGCCTCACTCCTGGTCTGACCAGCTTGCGGCCCGAAACAATGGCAAGTATGATAAATGGGTACCTGTAAAATCACTTATGTCTTTAGGATATTATGACAGAACAGATATTCCTTTTTACTACGCAATGGCTGAAGCCTTTACGATTTGTGACCATAATTTTTGCTCATCCCTTACCGGCACTACTCCAAACAGGTTATTTTTCTGGACAGGGAACATCCGCCCCGAGTTAAACGGGAGTTCGGTAGCAGCGGTAAACAATTCTCAAGCAGAATCAAGAGACGGTGCTTTTGTAGACTGGGATACATTTCCAGAGGTATTGGAAGATAATGGCATTGATTGGAAGATCTACCAAAATGAAATATGGACAGCTGATTTACAAGGTGATAATGTAGATGATTGGTTAGGTAATTACGGGGACAATGCAATTGAATATGTAAAACGCTACAACGTTAAGCTTGCGGCATATTTCAGAAAGAACGGTGATTCGACAAGTAAACCTCCCCTCACTGCAGCTCAGGTAACCGAGAAATACAATAAGCTATCTACCCGTAAAAGGAATTTAATAGACAAGGCATTTGCCAGCAATATAAATGCTCCGTTTAACTATCTGGAACTTGCTCCATTTACCTTTACTAATGACCAGGGACAGGAAGAAACCATCAGCATCCCTAAAAATGATATCTTCCATCAGTTCCGTTCTGATGTTGACAATGGCAAACTACCCACCGTTTCATGGCTGGTAGCTCCACAAAGATTCTCAGATCACACCAGTTCACCATTGTATGGAACGTGGTATGTATCTGAAGCGCTTGACATTTTAACAAAGAACCCTGAAGTATGGAAAAAAACAGTTTTTATCCTTACGTATGATGAAAATGATGGCTACTTTGATCATATCCCTCCATATGTAGTTCCAAAACCTAACGACCCATCAAGCGGAAAAGTTTCTGAAGGAATCTCTGTTGATGCAGATTATGAGCTAGAAAAAGATAGCCCTATTGGTTTAGGCTATCGCGTGCCAATGATCATCGCCTCTCCCTGGAGCAAAGGAGGCTATGTAAATTCGCAAGTTTTTGACCATACCTCTTCACTAATGTTTTTAGAAAACATACTTAGCAAAAAAACAGGGAAGAAAATTAGCAGCAATAAGATTAGCAGCTGGAGAAGAGTAATTTGCGGCGATCTGACATCAGCTTTCAGGCCTTCAGCAGGGACGTCATCTGTTGCACCACCACCTTTAAAAAGAGAAGAAGTTGTTACAAATATTCAAAATGCAAAAAATAAACCGGCACAGGTTAAGCCAAGCCCTTTATCAAAAGCTGAAATAACCTCAGGAGCTTATTTGCCACAACAGGAGCGTGGAACAAGTAAGGCTTGCACTTTGCCATACCAGCTCTTTGCAGAATGTAATCTTGATCGTTCTAAAACCAAGGTAGAACTTGAGCTTGAGGCAGGCAAAGGTAATTTCGGACAAAAAATATTGCCTGTTGGGGCGCCCTTTAACGTTTACACCACCAATTTATACAATGGGCAGGCAGGAAAGACCTGGGCATATGCAGTGAAAAATGGAGACAAAATTTTGGACCATTTAATGTTACATAACTTTGGGGATGGGCAATACAATTTATGCGTAAGTGCACCTAATGGCTTTTTCCGTGAGTTTAAGGGTGATAAAAATGATCCTTTCTTAAAAGTTAATTGCCATTATGAGGTTAAAGGGTTTTTAAACAAAAAGCCAAGTGGCAACATTGAACTTATCTTTCAAAATGAAGGTGATCAGGATTTAAAGATAAATGTTATCGACAACGCTTACAAAAGCGATATTACCAGATCAATATTATTAAGCACGAAAACTAGGAAAACTTTCATTATTGACTTGCAAAGGAGTTCAGGATGGTATGATTTTACAATTCAATTAGAGGGGTATAGCGCATTTTCAAAGCAATATGCCGGACACGTTGAAACGGGAGAAGATTCGATAACAGATCCTTATATGGGTGGGCTGGTTTAATCTGCGGGGTCTTTGGTTGCGGGCGCCTGCGCCTCTGCAGAAGCCATCTCTTCTTGTATTTCGGGGTCGAGCTCCACACAGCCTTCTTTATCTTTTTTTGCAAAAAGAATGGGATAAATGAGCATTAATGCACCTGCGACAAATAAAAATCCGGCAATCGACAACATGTAATTACTTGATTCCATTTTGTTCACACTCATCACTTTATAAGCAATTAGTGCCAGTATGCCCAATATAAAGGCAATTACTGCTTTCTGAAGTTTCAGCGTCTTAATCATGACCAGAGGAATTAAAATAGTCTTAAATATCGACAAAAATTAAACCATTTCCATAAAGACGTCTAAAAAAGTGAGGTCGGCATTCTGAGAAACTAGCATTATAGAAAAAAACACTTGCGCAATCAAATGATTGCATTTATATTTGCAACCATATAATTGCAAAATGATAACAAGAAGAGACGTATTCCAAGCCATAGCTGATCCTACCCGCAGGGAAATTATTCAAAGAATAGCAAGAGAACCTTTGAACCTTAATGCCGTAGCTGAGGCTTTCGACATTAGTAGACAAGCAATATCCAAACACATCCAAATCCTCACAGAATGCGGATTAGTAGTAATTAAGCAAATAGGCAGAGAACGATATTGTGAACCTCAACTTGATAAGCTAAATGAAGTAGCTGACTGGGTTGAGCAATCGAAAAAACAATGGGTTAGCAAATTTGAAAAACTAGACAATTATCTAAAAACAATACAAACTAAAGAGAAAGAAGATGGAACAATCTAAAAAAGAGCTTTTCATTACGCATCTTTTTGATGCCCCACGTGAACTTGTATTTGAGGCCTGGACAGATCCAGAGCAATTAAAACACTGGTATGCACCCGATGGTTGCACCATCGAATTTAAGTACATCAATGTAAAGGAAGGTGGCACCTTTCATTCCTGCATTCATGATCCTATACATGGAAATTGTTGGATAAAGGGCGTTTACGATCAAGTTATATTTCCGGAAAAAATGGTTTTCTCAATGATTCTTACTAATGAAAACGGCGAATCCGTAGAATCTATAGCTGCAGGAAAACCTGAAGGCTGGCCAGAGGAAATCATCACTACAGTAACTTTTACCTCAATTGGAAATCAAACAAAATTAGCTATCCATCAAACTGTTTCTGAAGAGGACGCGAAACACACAGGTGCTTATCAAAGCTGGATCAAAATGTTTAATAAATTAAATATCCTGATCGCGATTAAAAACTAAAAGCATGAGGATATATAGAAGTATAACATTTAGCTGTCACAATGCCGCTATAAATGCCTATTTATCATGACAATAGATATATTCTACGTATCTTGTGCGTTATTAAAAATATGAGCGAAATTATAAACGAAACGCAGGTAGTAACTACTGACAAAAAAAAACTGGCTTTTGAAGAAAAGCTTCAGGAGATTGACAACAAATATTCTAGATGGTTTGGCACAAAGAACAACCCATTTACCGGAGCACCGGATAAAATTAACAACTATTTCCGTTATTTCTATACCGCTGAAGGTGAGATTCAACTTTACTTAAAAGATGGACTACCTCTGGAAATAGGCAAAGACTGCAGAAATGCTTTTAAGGCAGTTTTTAATAACTAAAGCCTAATTAACAGCTTTATTTTTTTTTAGTACTGGAATAACAATCAAAGATATTCATCCGGCTCTGGTCTTACCAGGGCCGTTATTTTAAATTCATTTTTTTTATACCTCGTTCCAGCCTTCTGGATCAAAGTATTTATCAAACAGTTAAAAAACCGACATTTGCTTTTGCTAAAACGACTTATTAACTTCAAGTAATGATTTAAAAAAAACATATATTTGATTACCATGACCAAAATAAACCATTTATTACTTTTCATCTGCATGGCTGGATGCCTTGTAGCCTGCAAAAAAGATTTCCCCGAGGACGACCGTGATCCATATGCTCAACTTGCAATAGATACAGTAGCTATTAGAGCCTTCATTATAAAAAATAACATTAATGCACAAAAAGACTCAGAAACAGGAGTGTTTTATCAAATTATTGAAAGAGGAGCAGGTAATATAACCTATCAGGACACAACAAATATAACAGCAAACTATACAGGCAGATTATTAGATGGGATAGAATTTGATACCAAAACAGGTGTTAAATTTAAATTAAGCGATGGAATCTATGGCTGGCAAGTGGGCATTAGGCAAATTCAAAAAGGTGGTAAAATCAGAATACTCATTCCTTCAATTTATGGTTTTGGAAATATACAGAATGGCCCCGTGCCTGCAAATTCCATATTAGATTTTACGATGGAAATCACAGATTTAAAATAAAAACAAATTAAAATATTTATCAAATCATTAAAAGGAGGCTATTGCCTCCTTTTTTATGCATAGAATTATCATGGCATTGTCATTTCAAAAATTACTTAGTGTATTTATTACACTATCTAAAAATAATTCTTACATTTGTATTGTTAATACAGCGCAGCTGATTATTAAACGATTAAAACAGACAATGGTGCGATTATTGTCTTAAAGAAAAAGATCCCGTTCATACTGGGTTTATATTTGGTTAAAAAGAGGTAGTGCTTGGATAAGACTACCTTTTTTTTGTGCCTTATTTTTAAGGTTTAGTTCCTCTTTTCTCTAAACGTCCTCAAATCCGACTTAATCTTCAGCATCAAATTATAATCAGATAGCTCTAATAACGCTTCTTTAGTAGGCATGTATCGTTCTATAAATAAATCAAGAGAATCGTTTTCAAGTTTAGTAAGCGATGAAACAAAAGATCTCCCAAATCTTGAATCTATATAAGCCCGTTTTTCGTCCTCATGAAGTCTTTTCTTTAGCTTATTCTGAATATCATTTTTTCGTCCTAACAACCTTGCCAATTGCAATAAGTCAATCTTTACAAACTCAAACCGGCCCCTTGGCTGATAAGTATTTACAAAAACATCTTTAATACCAATAGGTTTATAATTGAACTCTCTTGCAAAATCTTTCCTTAGTTTTAGTGAATCTGCTTTGTGATTCCGTTGACCAAAAATAACAACTTCTTCAAGGTCTAAAGAAGTCGGTCTAAGCGCAATTGTCATTACAGGCGATTTCCAATCTTTTACAAGAACATCTCTCCTTTCATAACCTAATCCTGAAAACCATACAGTATCTGTTGCCGAGGCAATTAATGAAAAATCTCCAGTGCCACTACTCATTTTTTTAGTGTATTTCAATTGTATTGAAATACCGCCCAGCGGGCGTTCTGTATGCATATCTATTACTTTACCTTTTATTAGCTGTGCGGAAACACACAGGCATAACAACATGAAAAACAAAAAGATAGAAATCTTTAACATTAGATTTTTTCGTTAATAAACGAAACTAACACATTCTGTACAGCCAGATAAAATTTTAACAGTATTTAACTGATGACAATTCAATGATAAATAAGTGTTTAAACATTTATTACATTTGCCCCCGAGAGCGTTAATTTAAAGGGGGTAAGTCGAAAGGCCTATCCCCTTTTCTTATTTCAACCATTTCCGGGCGCAAAACAATTCTAAGAAATTTTCTTTTTCTAGTTGGTCGATCACATTTGACTGTTCGTCGTGTATTAATACCTTGTGGTATAAAACAGATAATACCTGTGCAACATTTTTCCTGGCCGAAGCATCCTATTGATAAAATAATCAAAGAATCTTAAATACACAACGTCATGAAAACCCTTACAAAAACCTTATTTGCTTCTGCATTTACAGCAATCGTTTTAACATCTTCCGCTATCTCAACTTTTGCTGCAAACCCCAGGCCCCAACTACTTTCATTTAAAACAGGCACTATTACGTTTAACAAGGTTATTATTAGTGGAAACGTAAAAGTTATTTTAGTGAAAGGCCAGGAGGAAGAAGTCAGAATTGACGAATACTATAATTCTTCAAAAACCACAATCGCTAGAAAAGGTTATCATCTGCTAATCAATTCTACTGATAAATATCCTGTCACCATTACAGTTACAGTAAAAGATTTAAACAGAATTCAGGCATCGGGTAATGCATCAGTAGTTACCAAAGGCATACTCAATCTCACTTACTTGCAAATCTTTTTAAATGATAATGCTACCGCAAATGTAAGCACCAATGCAAACAGCATGTATACCATTCTTAAAGGAGAATCGACTTTAAAATTAAGCGGTACTGCAGATTCACATACTTATATTGCCAATAATATGGAGAACATTAGCTTTGAAAATTTTGTATGCCAGAAAACAGATAGGCTAACGGACGAATCTATGGCTTCTAAATAAAAAAATCTGAGCCTTTAATATTTCTTTATGATTTTAACTAGCATATCCGCTATGACCTGATAACCTTTATCTGAGGGATGCAAACCATCGAAAGTATTGTCACTTGCTTCAATCGGATAAGGGTATTCATCAGTATCAGGATTAAAAGGAATATCTTTAAAATCAGGATAACTATAATTTTTATACGCTCCTGTTTCAGGATCCTTTAATCTTTTATACTTTACCAGCGTTTTCAGCTCCATACCACTTTTATTGTGCAGGTCCACTACTTTATAATGTTCATAACGACCTATTTCATTAACAGCATCTGCAAATTGCGATAGCTTCTGCCCTTTTTTCTCTTTATAAGAGCCCCATGCGTTATTATGGCTATTGGCAATGTATACAAAATCTACACGCTGCATGGGAGTGATCAAAATAATTTTAGCCTCAGGATTAAGGGTTTTAAGCTTATTAATAATGATGCGATATGCTCCGTAAACTGTTTTGAGACCAGTATCATTGATATAGTCGTTTAAAGTTCCCAATGGTTGACCTGACCACCAATCATTTGTACCTAGAAAAACTGAATATACATCTGATTTTTGGAGGCCCAGATTTTCAATTTCTTTGGCAATACCAACAGCTGTCCAACCATTATGGCCCTGATTAATGTAATGAATATTAGATAATTTGCTTACCACTCTGGTCATGTAACCGCTGGTAACCCGGTTACCCGTTTCGTCCTGGTGTTCATTTAAATAGGTAATAGAGTCGCCAATAGCAGTCCATGTAATTTCCTTTCGGGTAAAAGATCCAAGAGTAACAATAATGGTAAACAGCAATAATATTCTTTTCATTTGAGATCAAATTAACATTTACTTTATAGTAAACATAAGAATAAAATACGACTGCAATCTATCTCACGATACTTCTTTTATATACCGTTTTTACAAACAAAATAGGCTTATCCAGTCGGCCCGACCTTACCAAATAATTTATGATGATTAAAAATAACATAGCTATCTATTTAACAATACCTGCAAAACGCTGGTAAAACACGGTTGGACTATTTTCATTTTTAGGAGCATATTTACCTGCAATAATTGGAATGTAAATTACCCTTCTACGACTTTGTTCACCAATTACTGTAGATTGTGCAACACGATGCCATAACCTTCCATCGTGGATGGTAAGATCACCAACCTCTGGCACTACTGCAATTTCTTCAGCATCTTCATCATGGTCAAGAAAGTATTTTTTTCTGAAAAGCATCTGATAAAGCCCTTGCTTGTGTGTACCTGGAATTATTCTTAAACCACCATTTTCAGGTTCCAGGTTATTTAGATGTATTCCCACATTAAGCATCGGATTTAACTTTTGACCATAAAAAACATCCCTTAGTCCATCAGTGTGCCACCCCATTTTGGTGAATTTACTATCCGGGCCATTTACATAATGATTAAAAACCATTCCGTCTTTTTCGCTTTCGCCCAATCTCGCACCCGCACCAGCAAGCTCCAGTAATCCATTTAGTCTTGGATCAAGTAAAAGACCACTAAAGGCCGAATGATGCTGGTTAATAAATGCAAATCGTTGTACTATAGAAGAGCCATCAAGATCGCGTCCATATTTAATTGGAACGCCATTAACCTTACTAACATCCTTTTCTAGCCATTTTTCTTGCACTTCCAGAGAAGCATCTACAATTGATTTTACAGTTTGAGGTGTTATAAAGTTTTGGAAATGAATAAAGCCATTTGTATTAAAAAAGTCTTTTTGTTCAGCAGTTAAAGTTTCAGCTAATGAAAACTTTGGATATGAAGTTGCCATAGGTATATTTTATAAAAAATTAAAAGAAGGGTATTATTTGAAATCAGAGGAGGGTGCAGGTGACCCTAAGAAATTAACAGCAACAACACTGCATGGGCTTCATCATCTGAAGCATTGCCATGGAGTGATTTAATGAAAAGTTGTTATCTGTTTTAATAGACATAGTCTATGTGTTTAGTAGTTTATTTTACAAACATATAAAATATATTGAATACCAAGCATTTATTTTAAAAAAATATTTTCTGCTTCGGGATTATTTGATTTTATAGATACCGGCGGTTATCTTCTCAATAAGTGATTTTGGTAAAACTCTATTCGCATATGCCGATATAATATTAGTGAAACCAGGTATTACTTCTGCTTTCCGATTTAACATCGCTTTAACCGCAATCTCGGCAACAACATCTGCATCCATATTAAATTTTTCGGCGATATCATTAATAACTGAAAGCCCTGCCCGCTCGGCAAAACCAGTTCCAACAGGTCCTGGACTAATACAGGTTACTGATATAGATGAATCTTTAAGTTCGTACCTAATGGCCCTGCTAAAGGATAAAACATATGATTTTGACGCCGCATACATCGCCAATGTAGGCACTGCCTGATATGCTGCTGTACTAGAAACATTAAGCACATAACCTTGCTGGTTTCGTCTTAAAATTGGAAGCATATGATAAGTAAGTTCGGTGAGTGCCGTTACATTAAGTTGTAACATATTTAGCTGCTCATCTATGGAAAGGCTTTCAAATTTGCCCCAAACACCAAAACCAGCGTTATTAACAAGGGCTGAAACCGGAAAAGCATTGTCAGTACACCATTCCACCACACGCTTTGCAGCTCCATGTACAGACAGATCTAATGCAAAAACTTCCACATTAACATTATACTGGCTGGAAAGTTCCAGTTTAAGTGCATTAAGTTCAGGAGCTGATCTTGCCACAAGCAAAAGGTTAAACTTTCTTTTCGCTAACGAAATGGCTATTGACCTTCCTATTCCTTTACTTGCTCCTGTTATTAATGCGAATTGATTCATAATGCTAAAAATGTAAATTTACAATAAATCAGCTCTAATTATTTTGAAAAACAAGACGCTAATCACAATCATCTCCATTTATCTAGTTTTGGGTGGAATATGGCTATTTACGGGATCACAATTTATCGGTTGGCTCGATCGGCAATATCCGGCAACTGATTTAAGGAACTTATACTACCTTAAGAACTTTATATTCTTAATTGGCACTGCTATAGCGGCAGTAATAGGATTAAAGCATCATTACAGCAGCCTGCTAAACACAGAAAGGAAATATAAAAATGAGCTTATAGCACACGAAAAGCAACTTAATGAGCAGGTAATTCTATACAATACTGTTACCAGAGCCACCAATGATGTGATATGGGATTATGACATAGCCAATGATAAATTAACCTGGATGAGTGGGTACAAGGAGGTTTTTGGATATGATGATAGTAAGGAAATTCACAGCTCTTTCTGGTCTATGACGAGGGTACACCCTGATGATCAGGCCCGCATTATTTATGAGTTTGAGAAAATCGTAAAAACAAGAGGAACCAAATGGAAAGCCGAATACAGATACCTTTGTCAGGATGGCCGTTACAAACATGTTTTTGATCGCGGCTATCTAATCTTTGATGATTCGGGCAACCCGCTTAGAATGCTTGGGGCAATGCAAGACATAGATGTAAGGGTAAAACATGAAGAACAACTTGTAGGTCAGAATGAGAAATTAAGGGAAATTGCCTGGCACAACTCGCACGAAATAAGACGACCTCTGTCTAACCTAATAGGACTTATCCCCTTATTAAAGGATTCAATTGGCGACCAGGAGACCCTTACAGGTTTAGTTAATTTCCTGGAGATCTCGGCAGGAGAACTGGACAATGCTGTACTGAAGATCAATGACCAAATTTAATAAAGAAGCCTGCACCATCGGCACAGGCTTCTTTATCTATAGCAATTACAATTTTATTTCACTGCCAAAGCTTTATCAATTAAAAAAGTCAGGTTTGTACGGTGAGCTTTTGTCTGCTCATTTGTTGAAACCGCACCACCTAGCTGAGTTTTTATCTTTTTTAGTGTAGATAGTGCTGCAGCTTTACTTGCGTTATCATATCCACCAGGTGCAGAAATGATACTTGTCGAAGCCTTAATAAACTCGGTCTGTAAGTTTTGACGGAACAGGTTCACATTCGATTTAAGATCTGCCGCAAAAATATCATTCGCCAAATCATTCATTACACTTGCCACAGAATACGTGTTACCATAAAGTCCACTGTTGTTTATTCTGGTCAGCGTATTTGGGTGTAGAATTTGGGCAAGCGTACTCAACTGTATAGACATGAATGTGTTCTGAGGTTTAAAGTCCTCATTGCTTCCAAAAAATCCAAATCCACGTCTCTGAATTTGAAGATAAGGAAATAGTGGGCTATCAGCATCAAAAGCATTAGGAGCGAACACATATTTGCCCAATAGCGCCATTGCCTTTTTTTGATAGGCAACAGGAACAGGGGTAAATGGGGCAACAGTTGTTTTTTGTCCCACAAAGCTTCTGTCTACATATACACCGCCAACAAAACGGCTTATCGCCGCAGCAATACCTGCACGCTGTCCATTAAGCTGTTGATAGCGTAGACGCAACTCCTGATAACTTTGACCTGTTCTGCTAAAACGAGACTTCAGCTTTGGCATCATTGTGTTAATCAATTTAAACCTATCCTCCCCATAAGCAACCATGTCGTTAGTCTGATCATTAACATTCACTCTTGGATCGATACCACCGCCCGGGCTTCTCATGTCATCCGCATCATTACCAAAGGCAAGCTGTGGATCTGTACTGCGGCTCAAAATCTTATTTAATCCAACCTCTTCTTCCGACTCACTAAATGGAGTATAGCCATACTCTATTGCCCATAAATCATATGGCCCTGCTTTAGTGGTATAATAATCACCTTGTTTACTGCGATCGCTGCTTACATTTATTGCAGGATAATCCATTACAGACCCTTGCAATCCAATTTTACGAGTAAGCGCTACATCATTCATTTGAGCAGGGGTTAGCATTTGACTGGCTTTCATATTATGATTAAGTCCAAGTGTATGCCCCATCTCGTGCATGATAAGATAGTATAAGAACTGCTTGTGCATTTCACGAACAGTTTCAGCTCTTTTTGCTTCCGGAACATCAGCATCCAGGGCTTCAATTGCAGTTAAACCAGTTTGATACTGCATGCTTAACTCCTGGGCCAATGTACAAGAAGCCATATGGTTTTTATCGAAACTATGCATTTGACCTGATCTTGAAGACGTAGCCTCAATAGGATTTTCCCAAGGCAGCTTTAAAGCAGAGTTGCCCCCGTTGTAAAGGTCGTCCGTAATAATTGTCCCTGCTCCAGAGCGCCATTCAACCGTAATATCAGCACCTAAAATCTGACCAGTTAATGGGTTATAAAAACTTGGCCCTATTGCACCATAAGAAGGATATGCTGAAGATACCCAACGGATTACATTGTAAGCAATATCAGCCGGATCCCAGCTAGCCGTATCAGGCATTTCTTTCATTACAACAGCATTCTTGAAACCTGCTTTCTCAAATGCCTCATTCCATTTCTCGCCTGCTTCTTTTATGATTGGACGATATTCTAACGGGGTAGTATTCTCAATCCAAAATACAATTGGGTCTACCGGCTCGCTTAATGCGGCTGATGGATCTTTCTTTTTAAGGTTCCAACGGCTAATAAAATCTTTATATGGTGTTGGTGATAAAGAAGTCAGGTTATCTACTTCCGATCCAAAATAACCTACCCTTGGGTCATCACGACGGGCGCGGAAATCATTCTTAGGAACTTCAAGAAAAGAATGCTGCATTTTAACCCTTACATAGCGGGCATCAGTAATGTCTTTTCCTCCACCGTTCAAAGGCACAGGGTTATCATAAGCAAGTTCCACAACTACGTCTGTATTTCCCGGGAATGAGCGTATCTTTCTGTACTTTGACTTAGAGGCATTTAGGTTTCCAAGATTAAATACAGCTCCCGGAGGCAAAGTTGGGGGGAAAACCGGTTTAACTGGATCCAGTTTATCTCCAAGAAAGAGACCGTCTACAGCAATCAGGTATCCTAATGAATCTTGAGCGGCTACCTTATCACTATAGAAAACTGCATCTGATACATCAACATCTGCTGATTTACTTACCGGGTTTGCTTTATCATAATAAAAGTTAGTATTCTTTTGAAGGAGCTCAATTTTATCATCAGACTTCTGGATATAGAATAACCAGGTCGTTCTGATCATGTTTTGATTAAGGAATAAAGTTGTTGGCCCACCCATCGAGAAACTTTGATAAATGTAATTCTTGCCTAACTGATCTTTCTTTATATACATCTGAAGGCTACCCGTTACCGTATCTCTATACATCGAAAAAAGACCCTCAATCTTTTTACTTGATTTTATCTTGTCATTTATCGTTGGTTTAGCAGGCTTAGCCATCGCTTTTTTTAACGAGTCAGCGGCCAGTTCTTTTTTCTTCTTTTTTTGGGCAAAAGCGCCCCCTGCCAGGAATAATACCAGCGTGAGCAGTGTAATGGTTCTTTTCATATGAAATAATAGTTTGTTTTGGTTATGAATTTATCTTGTGTATGATGCTTTCACGCAATAAATGTTACTAAAAATATGAATTTTCAGGCAAAAAGAATATGTCAAAATCGCTTTTCTGAAAATTAATCTACTTGTTCCTTTAAAAAAGCCCGGATATAAATAAACATCCGGGCTGCGCAACTTTTTCAACCTATTTTACTATTGAATCTTGTCTAATGGAGGCACGTTAGTTTCGTAGCCACTATATCCTTTATTTTGGTTAATATGGCCTTGAGTATTAAATCTCTGAGCACTTCCAGGCACCGGCCACAATACATGATATGGTGATATCTTAAAATTAACTCCGGAAACTGTAGGAACGCGATTTTTATAAAAATCATTCTTTTCCATAATACGATCATAGAAGAAATTATTATCAGAAAAAGTATTAAGGCTGTATGATTTACCATTATAAGCTGCCTTACCAGTCATTGCAAAAATATATGCCATGCGGGTAAGTTCAGTTTTTCTAGGCTCCTCATAAAAAAGCTCTCTTGCTCTTTCATCAAGAATGGTCCCGATTGTAACGGCTGACGCATCGGTAAGCAATTTTGCATTTGCGCGTGCCCTCACTTTATTAATGTCTTCCATGGCCAAAGCTAAATTACCCTGCCAGTAGTAGGCCTCAGCTCGCAATAGATAAGTTTCGGCCAATCGGAATATGTACCAGTCAGTATTCGTTCCGCGTGGTGGCGACCAGTATTTGTCAACTGCACGTACATTTGTTGAGTTAATAAAGACTTTATAATGTGGCCAGCCAAAAAAGTGACGTATGGTATCCAATCCTTTGTTAAGAAACATATTGTTAAGATTTCCGCTATTAAAGTCTACAAGTGGTTTTCCATATAATTCTCGTTCTGAGGCAGGCTGTTTTGCATCTTTTAACGCGGGATTGTTATAAACAAGATCAGTCATGTTCACCCACATTCCGGCTGCATGGCGATAATCAGTATTATCTGTCCAAATATATTTAGTGCTATATGGAGTGCCCCGGTATCTTCCAATACCTCTACCATATAACAAGGTAAGGGGGATCTCAGCATTAACACCATCTACAATTGCCGGATTGAGTCCTGAGGGAGTTCTTAAGTTTGCAAAATGCCATGCTGGCACACAATTACGCATCACCTGCGATCCATTAGGTGTAAATCCAGCCAATGTTTCTCTGTCTATTGCTAAAAATATCGTCTCTCTATTTGCAGGAATTGCTTTGTTGTCCATGCGATGCAAATCCCATACAACGTTTTTCGCTGCATCTGTAGCAGTGCTCCCAAAACGGCTTGTCATCAGTGAATATCTACCGCCTGAAATTACAGCTGTTGCGGCGGCAATGGCTTCATCAAATTTACCCAATGCAAGATCTACTTTGGTAAGCAAATGGCTAACTGCCCCTTTGGTTACTTCTCCTCGGTTTACATTATCAGTCACCCAGGTTTGTGCAAACGCAAGATCTTCTTTCATTTTTTGAAGGATAACCTCTCTCTTTGTAGAATAATAGTCAAGCTTGGGCCCATTAATATCGGTTAGATTTAAAGGTACATCGCCAAATTGGTGTACCAGGCGATAATAGTGGTACGCACGATAGAAATAAGCTGAACCAAGTATCGAGTTACGTTCTGCATCATCCTTGTACTTAACATTGTCGATATTAGTGATAATGGTATTTGCATATCTTATCCCCCTAAAACCTTCTGTCCAATAAAATCCGATCCTGTTAAAGTCTGGATTATTCAATTCTGCATCTGGAGTAACACGGGTATCCATATCCTGAGCCTGGGTGCTTTTGTCTGTTGTCCCATCAACCGCAACATCAGAAAATATAGCTTCTGTAACTATTGGTGCCATATCACCAAAAAATTCCTGGCGAACATTGGCTCCCAGTCCGGCAAGAGCGGCCTTCATAGCGGCTACATTGGTGAGGGCAACTTCTGGCTGAAACTTCGAACGGTAATCCGGGTCCAGAAAAGATTTTTTACATCCATTTCCAGAAATCATGATCACGGATAGCACCAGAATTGCTAATTTTTTATTTATGATTTTCATATTCATCAATTTTATTATAAAGAAACATTTAGCCCCAATGAGTATATTCTTGGAGTTGGACCAACCGTACCACCAACGTCACTCTGAGGATCCCAAAGATTCCAATCTGGCGCATACAAAGCCGCATTAGCGATGTTCAAATAGAGTTTCAAATTTTGAACTCTAATCTTGCTTAAGAGATTTTTAGGGAGGCTATAAGCAAGCGCTATGGTATTAAGCCTAATAAAAGAACTATTGCGATAAACATTGAAACTTGCTCCGCTTAAACCCGAGCTTAAACGTGCGTATTCGTTTGTAGGATTTTGGGGCGTCCAATAAGAAACTACGTAGCTGCTTGTACGACCAAAGCCTACACTTCCGGGCTGATTTTTGGGCTGATTATCCTGTCTCTTTTGCCCCCAGTTCGAAATAAGTTGGAAGGAAAAATCAAAGTTTTTAAAAACATTAAAATCATTGCGCATAGACCAGTTAAATCTCGGCGTTCCATATCCAAGAAATTGTTTGTCTAAATCGTTGTACTGGTAATTTCCGTCTACATCCTGCAACTTGAAATCTCCTGGTTTAATTCCTTTATTGAACTTATTCGCTTCTGCTACTTCATTTTCCTGCCAAACACCCAAAATTTTATAATCCCATATCACATCAATGTCTTGTCCAATGAACCATCCATTTCCAAGGTCGTTATTAGGCGTTGCAAGCTGTATGATCTTATTCCTGTTCAGAGAGAAGGTGAATGCAGTGTTCCATTTTATTTTTCCTTCAGTAATATTTGTGCTGTTTAATCCAAATTCAATACCTCTGTTATTTACACGTGCAAGATTTGAAGTAACATTGGAGTATCCGGATACGTTAGACAGTGTTTGACTAATCAAAAGGTCTGATGTTTTTTTATCATAAAAATCAACCGATCCAGTCAATCTACTATTTAGCACGCCAAAATCAAGACCGGCATTAAATGACTTTGTCTTTTCCCATTTTAAGTCTGGGTTACCAATACGACTGTTAATTAATAGGGTGTTTACTTCACTGGCAGCTCCGCTTCCATCAACCGTCTGATATTTTCCTGCATCTAAAGATGACAAGGCCACATAAGGATCAACTACTCCATTACTGCCCCTTATTTCACGGTTTCCATTGATACCATATGATAAACGGAGTTTACCGTAGTTAAGCCATTTTAAAGACTTCATAAAAGATTCCTCTGTGAAGGTCCAGGCAACTGCACCTGCAGGGAAGGTCGCCCTGCGCATTTTATCACCAAAGGCTGAATACCCATCACGACGTACCGAAACCGTGAAATTATATCGCTGTAGCAAAGAGTAATTTAGCCTTGCCATTAAAGCATCCCCAGAATACACCCTGTCATCACTACTTACTGTAGGCTTAACCCCACTTCCAAGATTATGATAACCCAAAATATCACTTGGTATAAAACCTTCATTGCCTGATAGCGTATACCAGGTTTGGTACTTTTCGGCATTTGCAAGGAGCGTAACGTCAACAGTATGAATATTATTAAAGGTTTTATTCCATTTCAAAAGATTATCTACCTGCCAGTTATAACGTGTCTCTTGGGCACGACTGGCAGTACCACCAGGTGTGGTAACATTGGGGTTTTTTGATGATGCTGCATTGAAAGTACGATACATATCTAATCCCGGACTAAAGTTCAACTGATAAGAAATTCCAAATGGAAGAACTGCCTTTGCAAATACACTTCCAAATAAGGTATTTTGCTTATCCATACGGGAATTGTAAGTTTTGTCCAAAAATGGATTTCTCGCATTCAAGCCATTGTCGTCGGTTGGTATTCTTCTCAATGTTCCATCAGCATTATAAAAATCTCCATATGGAGACAGATTGGTAAGCTGCCCCCAATCGGCCTGAATGGCTCCTTCATCACGACCTGCATATTGAAGATTTAAACCGACAGTAAGGAATTTTGCTGCCTTACCTTCCAGGTTCACACGAGAGCGCAGTGTACTGAATTCTCCACCATCTATAACGCTTTCATTCTTTAAATATCCGAGGGACATGTAATAAGTAATCTCTTCTTTTCTGCCCGACATGCTAAGCGTATGATCCTGTCGCAAACCCGAACGAAACAACTTATCATACCAGTCTACAGTTTTTCCGGCTGCATAGTTTGCTTTTTCGTTAGCTAAAAGCCCCAAACGGGTTAACCATAAATCAGTAGGGTTTGTTGTAGTCTGTCCATTAAGCCATTGCTCCATAGTAACGCCAGCGGGAAGATTATTAGGATCATTGTAGATATAGGCCGGACTTGTACCAGTACTTCTTAAAACATCCGCCCGCCAGTTTAGGAAACCCGTACCATCATACACAGGCTGATCTTCGGAAAGCGTAGCCAATCCTACATTCGTGTTTACTGTAATTGTTGGCGTAGCGCTTCTTCCCTTTTTTGTAGTAATGGCGACAACCCCGGTGGCAGCTTTTGCTCCATACACAGCAAGTGAACTCGCATCCTTCAATACGTCAATTGTTTCAATATCATTAGGATTTATGTCTGCAAGCTGCCCGATATAGATCACTCCATCAAGAACAATTAAGGGCGATGTGCTAGCCGTAAGTGTGGTTTTTCCACGAACCAGCAAATCGCCTCCGCCTTTTGCAGAACCGCTAAATCCAACACTTAGGCCAGGTATATTTCCTCTTAGAATATCAGTTACACTATTTGGATTCTCATTTTCAAGTTGGGTGGCTTTAACACTTGACACAGCGCCGGTCACATCCTTTTTTTGTGCAGTACCATAACCTATTACCACCACTTCGGTAAGATCCTGTGTTTCCTCCACAAGAGTAACATTTAATTGCGTGCGGCCATCCACTGCAATCTCCTGAGTAGTAAAGCCTATAGCAGTATAGATCAGCCGAGAATTGTCTGGAACGGAGATACCATAAGTTCCATCCGAACCAGTTGATGTTGCTGTTTTTGATCCTTTAATCTGAACGGATACACCCGGTAATGGCACCCCTTGTTTGTCTTTTATGACTCCTTTAACTGTACGGTTCTGAGCAAAAGATACCGCCCAACAGGTCAAAAAGAAAACGATAAGAAGAGTAATTCTTTTTTTCATTTTTTATTTGGTTTAAGTTTATAATTGGTGGGGTAAATCTATTTGAATTATAGCATCCTTGCAAGCAAATTATTTCATAATTAATTGATATACAATTACTTATATACAACATTGATACGCTTTAATAACAATTTGTGATATTGATTATTGCTGGTTATTATGCGTTTAAAGCGTTTTACCGGTTTAGCTTCAATACGCTTCAAATACATTGAAAAAAAATGAAAAAAGTTCCCTATAGCACATTTAAAGGCACAAAATATAGTTCAGACAGAAGATTTAAAGTAAAATAAAAGGAGATCTACTCAAGAACCAACTTACTCCAGCCACCTTCACCAGCATTCTTAAGTTCCTTTTTTCGTTCTTCAAGTACTTTTTGCATTTTGCTGTTATAGGCCCAGCAGGTGCTTTGCCTTATGAGAAGTATTTCGGATAGTTTATGGGAAGAAATTTTCCCTTTGGTTGAGTATACCAGGAAGAGCATATAAAATGCTTTATTTATTGGTATTCTTCCATTTTGAAAAATAGTATTGGCAATCACAGATTCATCGTACCCACATTTTGTACAACGACGGCTGTACGGTAGATAACCTGAAAGATATTGTTGGTTTGAGCACTTTCTGCAGCTATATCCCTTCGCCCATTTTAATTCCGAAAGGTATTTAAAACAGGTTTCCCTATCTGGATAAATCTTACTGAATTCAGCAAAATCAACCTCATGAGACATTACTCTCGCCCTGGTAACTTTTTCAATATTAATGTGTAGCTCCTGATTGTCCTTTTCGAGCATTGCATTCATTATTGAGATCTCCTCATTTTGCTTTTCAATGATTGCAGCTTTATCCCTAACCTCTTTAGTACGTTCATCTACAAGCGTGGCTAATTCGCTATTAAGCGTATCTTTTAATTTCTCGTTAACCTGAAGTTGTTTTATGATACGTCGCTGTGCTTTGTCTTTCTTTCTTCGCAAGCTCCGGATACTGTCGCCTATAGCAAAAGATACCAGAATCATTTCGATCACAAAACAGAAGCTCAGACTATAATATGTAAACGGACTATAAGGTAACCAGCCAAGTAGCAATAGTATTTTCATTAGAAAACCTATCACCAAAAAACTATAACCAATAACAAAGAATCGCGCTGGTCTAAAGCGGTTTTTGAGAATATAAATACCCGTACCATAAGCAACAAGCAGGGGTATCAACTCTACAAGCTTATAACTGAAAAGCTCATTAAAAAATAAGCAAAGCACAAAAAATATTACCCGCAAAATAATGACTACTATAATCAGTCTGTAAAGTCGGGGAGCCTTTGAACGGACAAATAAAAAATTAAGTGTAAACAGCAGACCAAAAAGGCTGCTTAAAAATAGCGCAATACCGAACCCATAATAGTTCCAAAATGGAGTAGCTGCCCAAAGGTACTGAAAGGCTATTCCATCACTACTCATTTCATAGAGCGCTATGCTTAAATTATATAACACATAATAAAGGTACTGGCGTTGCCTTATGGCAAAGAACATCAAAAGGTTGTACAAACTGAAAACAATAACCATCCCATAAAAAAGCCCAAAAATGAAGTATTCATTAAGCGCATATTTTATAAACCAGTGTATATCGCTAATTACAAAAATGGCACCTACAGATTGGGAAGACTTTAATCTGACGTAATAGGTAACTTCTTTATCAGATGTATTATTAAGATCATAAGTGAAGTTTTTGTGATGATATACTCGCTTACCGAATTTATAATCAGTTCCAAAATAATTCCCCTCATACTTTCCAGTACTATCAGGAGCATATAAACTTATCCTGTGAATCGATTGATCAAAAAACTCCAGTATCCAGTTTCTTCTGGATGTCTTCGAATGCCTTATCTTAAACCTATACCAGTAAGCGGAACGTGTGTTATAGTTTTTGGGAGTATATTTCTCATTAATCACAAACTTTGCGCTAATGGCAGGTTTAAGAATATCGGCCAGGGTTAAAGTGCTTGTTGTGTCTTCTAAAAAGACGATCTCTCCGTACGAAATAATGTGATGTTGTACAGAATCGTTAATTACAACAGCCTGCTGGGCCCTGGCTTGTTTATTTACCAGAACCAGCAGTGCAATTGCCGTAATAAAGATTTTTATAGGACTAATAAGTAAAATTTGCTTATCTGACTTTACCATCAAACTTTGTATATCGATCAAATATAATAATGAGATTAATTGATCTTATTTACAACTAAGTTATCATAATAAATATAATCTGTTGTGGTGGTTTTCCAGTCATCCTGGCTCCCTCCTCTAAATGTATGGAAGGTAAGGTTGTTGATTAGTCTTTTGCTGTCATTAGTTGTCCACCTGATGTTTTGATCAAGTATAGCTACATTATTTATCAGGATTTGCGCACGTCCATTTGTACTGGATCCCGTGTTACTTTTTATATACATATGCACATGATACCACACCCCTTTTTGGAGCGCTCCTGATGAAGGATATCTTTGGGTATAAGTATCTCCAAACTCCGTAGGTTGGTCTTTATGGTAAACATAAGGCTGAAAAAATACCCTGTTCGGATTTGGCTGACTTGAACCGGAAGCATTTGGTGAATACCACATTAGTCTTAAACTGCCACCATTCCCATCCCATCCTGGATCGCCCCCGGTATTCCCATCACCCACAGAGAATCCAAATCCGATCTTACCTCCTCTGTCGAAGTTAAATTGGCTATGAAACTTTACATCAAAATCAAGCTCATAAGCAGTACCATCGCTAATATCTACATTCGTTACCATCCCACCTGCGCCCGAGAGCTGATTTGGAAGAAGTGTTATTCTTAATCCGTTTGTTCCATCTTTGCCATTGGTAATGTATGCCCTTGATTCCTGCCATCCAGATACATTTCCAAAATCTGAGGAGGCTTGAGATGAAGTATAAGTAGAGCCATTTGCCCTGTTCTCCCAATTAAGATTTATTGAGGAAGAAATTGCGTTTATTGCACTAACTACAGATTTTTCATTCCTCTCCAGAGCGGAACTTTCCGGTTCAGATTTTACCTGTTTGTCTTCTTTTTTACAGCTAGCAATAATTAGTGCTGCAGATAACAAAATGCACATCACTCGAAGTTGTTTAGGTTGTTGTTTCATTACATCGTTTTTTTGGTTTATAATAGGGTTGATTGAATTCACTGAATTATATTTCAACAACTGATGTATAAGCACACTGCTTAACGGGAAGAAGAATATTTGGTTACCGTAAATTTAAAGGAGTTTTATTGAAATAAACAAAATAAAAATTACATAATTTACTGTAAATCAATTATTTAAATAAAAAACAAATCGCTTTAAACACAATACTATTTTACAGCAAACAGGTGCCCGTATACTTCCAAAAATGGATAAAAGAAATTCTCGAACAATCACATGATACGCTTAAAACACACCGAGATATTTTTTCTGTGATGCCTTAAATTGTGTGATATAAAAAAAGCAGGGAGACTTTTCGACCATTAAGCTCTTAAACGATAATTGATGCCTAGAATAATGAACATTACAACAAGCCCACCAATCACATAGCGGTTCTCATATAGGTCTATATGGGTAATATTACTTATAGGGGTATTTACTGGAACATTTTGGGGTTCGTTCCTTTCAGCTTCAGTAAACTTCCATATTCCCAGTAGTTGATCTTTTGCTTCAGTTTCAGCATCAGTGTACGCAGCAGCATGGTCAAAGCGAAACTTAAGTAAAGCGAAAGCATATCCTTCACGGATCATCTGTTCATTTATATCCACCCCACCAAGTACAACATATCTTAACAGTCTCGAATATCTGTCTCTGTCTTTTGATTTATGATCTCTGGTCAATTCAATATCTCTTCCTTCAATCAGTTCTGCTAAGTGTTCCTTTGCTTCAACACCATAAAAATCCTTCATTTCAGGAGCATTTATACCTATTAACCTTACCCGCTCACCTGATTCGGTTACGAAAGTATCGCCATCAACAACACGCTTAACCTTTGTGAATTGTCCAAAGCACAGATTATGGCTTACAACAATTAAAAACAGAATTATATACTTCATTTGAAGCGGCAATGATAAGCATAAAAAAATTCTGATTCAACTCAGGAAATTGGGAGCGAAAGCAAAGGTATTTTTAATCCCGAAGCCATAATACGTGTTTTACTTCGGTGAATAATAGAAGCCCAAAATCCATATTTTTTTGGCACCATAATCAGTAGATCAGCTTTAAAATCGACAATTTCTTTTTCAATTTCCTTGATCACTGCATTGGAATTTACATTCTTATAATAGTAAGAAATACCGTCAAGTCCATCATCAATGGCATTTACTTCGGGTAAAGAAGCATTTAGCGTTTTTAATTCTTCCACTTTCTGACTTACATTAAAAACTTCAACCTCAGCTTTCAGTGCTATTGCCAGTTCTTTAATATTGGCAAGTACTTTTTCTGATATCCCACGCAAAACATCACAAGCAAAAAGCACATTTTTGGTACCTTCAAACCTGGCACCCAGAGGCACAGCCATAACAGGCAGATTAAGTTTCTTAATTGCCGACGTTGTGGTGTTACCCCAAAGATCCTGTTCCAAAGTTTTAGTATTCATTCCAAGTACAACCAGAGCGGCCTGGTGCTTATCAATTAAACTTTTCAGCGCATCCTGAACAAAGGAAAGGTTTGATTCATGTTCTACCTCTATATCATAATCGATAGATAGAGATAGTCCCCTTTCAATTAAACGAATCTCATTATCAGTTATCAATTTTTGTATGCTGGCTGCAGGTAAAAGGGTATTTGCAGCATGGGTAGGAATTACAAAAGAATTATAAAGGATAAGCTTTGCATTATTATGTTTAGCAATGGCAGCGGCATATTCTACAGCATTTTCAGCTACTTCCGAAAAGTCTGTGGCTACAATGAGGGGGTTCATATATAAAGTATTAGTTATTTATAAATTTAGGTATATACTACTTTATAAAGTACCCCGAAGCGCAGTTAAGCTGTTATTTTACTTTAATCTTAGATTTCAATCGTAACATAGCAACGACATCATGCACTAGCTCACTCCGTCATTTCTCGACAATAGGAGAAATCTCCGGATTATACAAACTCAAGAGATTTCTCCTATCGTCGAAATAACGACAGCTTTATGACTACAGCCTTAAACAATGTTACCTGCTATGCGTAATTATGGTTGCACTTAGTCCAGCACCAGCAGGGCTTCCATTTATAAAAATGGTATATATCTTTCCAGCCTCAAAAGTTATGTTAGATAGCCCATTGCCAGCAATAGGTAATACCGCCTGAGTCGTATTGTTCCTAACCTCAAGATTTTTAGATGCAACTGCGTCAATTTCCTTAAAGGGGCCAAGCGTTTTCCAACTCAAACCCGGTATGGTTGCCGGAGCCTTCCCATTTGCATCATAGGTAATAAGGGTCTGGTCGCCAAAATTGCCATATGCAACGTTAGAAAAAACTGCAGCACTACCTACTAAAGCCAAATCTACATTCGGTGCATCAGGAGAAAAGTTTGCAAACCGAACTTTTGCTTTATCAGAAACCGGCGCTGTTAAATCATCATACACCAGTACCAGACTATCCCTATTTCCCGGGTTCAATTTACTAGGCTTACGTTTTGCTACCGCGAATAAAGTATGATAATAGTTTGCAATAGGACCATTAGGACCTGCAAAAGAAGCTTTATCAGTTTCCTGTACAAAGGTGGCGCTTCCTCCAAATACATATGATGATTTATAGCTCGTGTTACTCCCCTCCGTAGTATTGTATTGCACCTTTCCATATTGAGTATCCACATAATCGGTAGCGGTATTATGAACAATCAAGGCCGTATTTATCTGTCTTGTAAAGTCAAGAAAGTTAATAGGTGCTGTAATAGACAATGCATTTACCAGTTTAACTTTAGCACTTAGAGGCGGTCTGTCGGCATTATCCGAATCCAGGTATTCCGTTTTTTTGCAGGATGTAGACATGATAGCAATCACACCCAATATCCCTGCGAACTTTATATTTAAAAATTTCATGATCTCTCTGTTTTATAATTAGAACTTAGCCGATAATCTTACAAATGGCTGTATACCTGTATTTGTTCCGGCTTGGGTACCACCTGGACCAGGGTTGCGCGTGATATTACTTCCAGGTGCAGGAATACTATAATCGCCCAGAACATTGAATAAGTTATTGGCACCAACCGTTGCCAATATGCTTGGGCTAATCCTATATCCCGCAGAAACATCTGCTATCCAAATCGGACTAAAAACCTGGTAGTAGTAATCTGGTTTAGGGAAGTTAGCATTAAGCTGCGACACCGATGTTACCGATCCAAAATACACTGCCCGCACTAAAAAATTAAACCTATCAAGGTTATAAGTTCCCTGCAAGGTTATTTTCTTTGATGGAATGTTGTTTGTTACCCTTGCTTTTTCCGATTCATCAAAAATAATATATCGGTAAGCTTCTAACCCTTTTGGTGTATTTACTTTAGTCAGCTTAGTATCTAAAAAGTTTGCACTGGCAAGAAAAGTAGCATTTGCTCCATTATTGAACAGGAACTTATAGCTTCCGGTTAGCTCAATACCCTTTGTACTGGTGCTAAATGAATTGTAAAAAAACTTTGCCTGTATCGTACCCGTTTGTACAAATAAGGCCCTAACATCGGCAGGCAAATTGGTATCAGTTGCCGAAAAGCGTCCGGTATTACCAACCCTGTCTTTAATGTCAATTTGGTAAGCGTCGACCGTAAGTTCCACATTTGGTATTGGTGATGCGGTTAAACCGGCCGTATATCCCTTAGATCTTTCTGCTTTTAATTCCGGAATCCCCAATGCTTTTGTAGCCGGATTTACATTGTTTGCGGTAACCTGATCAATGGCTACACCATTTTGAAAAGTTGTAGAGGTTTCCGTATAATAAAACTGTGCAAGATCAGGCGCCCTAAATCCGGTATTTATCGATCCTCTTACGCCAAGCCAGCCGGTAACACTATAGCGTGTTGCACCTTTGTAAGTAAACACACTTCCAAAGTCCGAATAATTCTCGACACGTACCGCACCAGAAAGTAACCATTTTGAAGTAACATTTAACTCCAGATCTAAATATCCAGCAGAAATAGATCGGTTTACGTTCACCTCATTTGATGGGCGAAAACCTGCATGGACCTGCGAACCTGGCGACAGGCCATTTAGTGGTGTTAAACCTAAAGAAGTAGTATAAGGAACACCACCCGCTGTAGTATCGACCCCGTAAATTGCCCTCAAATCGCCTTTTGAATATGAGGCTTCCTCACCTGCAATGATCTGATAGCTCTCTACACGGTATTGACTGCCAAATGCAACATTAAGTCCTTTTAGTACTTTTTCAAAATAGCGGCTAAAATCCAGACTGGTTGTATTCTGGCTTGCGTTATAACTGCCTGCATCAAACTTACGTGGTGTGCGCTGGCCCAAACTGGCATTCAAAGAGTTAGTGATCACATTCCCAAAATCATTAATGCCATACACGTTTGAAATGTCAACTTTCCAGTCTTTTACCTTTGCTTTTACGCCCAGGGCAAACGACTTGTCAGAAATGATGTTATCCATCGCCGGTAAAAACCCATCGGGATAAATAAAGGTGTTGTTGCGCTCAGTCCAACCCGGTAAACGGTATACTGCTGTAAATTGCGAATTACGGTGACTAATACCTCCAAACGAATACAACTCCACATCTTCCTTTAAAGGAACAGAAGCATTAAAGAAAAGCAATCCATCTATAGCCTTATTTGTACTGCCACGCTGATCAAAATAGTGTCTGTCAATACCTCTGCTGGCTATAATTGCATCGTCAATCTCTTTAGTATAGATCTGATCAAACCCCCTTGTATTAGCGCCACCACCGTAGGCAGGCCCGATATACAACCCCGCATCATCATTACCAACCGGCAACGATACAGCCTGGGTAGCAAATTCTCCGGTTACGTTCAAAAAGCCGCCTTTATTTCCAAGCTTAACCCCATAATTACTGCTAGTCCTTGTGGTTAATCCATCGCCGCGTCTGCGTGCACTTGCAGTTGAGCTAAGCGACAGCTGGTCCGTACTTTTCTTTAGGACTATATTAATAACCCCGGCAATAGCATCAGAACCATATTGGGCCGCAGCACCGTCACGCAGTATTTCAATTCTTTCAATAGATCCTGTCGGGATGGAATTAAGATCATAGCCAGTTGCTCCATTTCCTAGTCCACCCCAGCTAATGTTTGAACTTTTATGTCTTCTTTTTCCATTAATCAATACCAATAACTGATCTACACCAAGCCCCCTAAGCTGTGCTGTTGATGTTGCCGAAGCGGCATCTCCCCCACCTGAAACAGAGGAGTGAAATGATGGAGATACATATTGCAGCAATTGCGTAACGGTTACCTGGGGTGCTGATTCCTGAAGCGCTTTTATATCAATAATATCTACGGGGTTTGCTGAAGTAAGCTTAGTTCTGTTTGCGTTGTTAGAACCAACAATATTTACCTCACTCAGTGAGCTTGATGAAGGTTTAAGACTAATATTTATTATTTCCTTACCATCAATTTCTGCCTCCTGCGTTTCATATCCGATGTAAGAAAAAATCAATCTCCTTCCATTCTTAATCGTAACCTGGTAACTTCCGTCTTCCTTTGTGGCCGGCCCGTCATCAAGCCCCTTTACCCTTACCGAAACTCCGGGTATAGGCAAATTATCGTCTGCTGAGGTAACCACCCCTTTGATTATACGCCTTTGCGCATATAAATTTTGCCCATAAAAAAAGCTAAAGAACAACAGTACCGGTATAATTTTTTTCATTATGATTTAGTTAGGTTTAGACAAAAGGATATCCCCTACACGCATTTAAGCATATATTCCATTCTGTCAGTTATATATTTTTACTTGTTCAACAGGAACCTGTCGTCGGTAAGCGCACCTAGAAAAGCTACAATATCATCCATTTCCTGGCTCGATAGATTCAACGGTTTATCCAATGATAAATCCCTGTTAATACCATCATTAACCACTACCGACGGATTGTTGTAGTATTCTACCACGCTCCGTAAAGTTTTAAATTTCCCGTTATGCATGTATGGAGCTGTTAACGCCGCATTACGTAAGCCGGGTATTTTAAACTCTCCCAATACAGTACTGTCCTTTGTTATGCTGAACCGGCCGGCATCATTCAACGTTTTTCCATTATACAAGCCGATGTTTTTAAACCTGTCAGCAGTAAAATCTTCACCTGAATGACAGTTGTTACAATTCCCCTTACCTATAAACAGAAGGCGTCCGCGTATGGCGGCTTCCGACATAGCGTTGTCATCTCCATTTATATATCGGTCATAAGGACTGTTATTTGTTTCCAGCGTCCGTTCAAAAGCAGCTAGTGCTTTCAACAAATTATCTTTATTTGGCGCTGCTTTAAATACTTTTTTAAAAGCGTCTGCATAGAATTTATCGTTATTAAGTCGTTCAATTGCCTCGTCAATGGTTAAGCCCATTTCATCAGGCGATGTTATTGGCCCTAAAGCCTGTTCCTCAAGTGACGAGGCCCGGCCATCCCAAAAAAAGTGAGTACGACCAGATAAATTGGTTAATCCCGGAGAATTCCGGGATGTAAGTTTTCCTCCAATACCTTTACTAAATACTGCAGTATCAGCAAAAGCAAATTCCGGTCTGTGGCACGACGAACAATTAATTGTCCGGTCTTTCGATAGTATGTTATCAAAAAACAGCTTACTGCCAAGTTGTTCCCGGGTCTGTATCTCGTCGCTAGCCGACATGAAACTTAACTGGGTGATCAACAGGAAAACAAAGGCTATCAGTATAAGTATGGTATTTCTTTTTTTCATGATTAATGTAAGGTCATGCGATTATTGAGCACTGGCTACCAGCGCCACATCGATATCAAAATCATCATAGATCACTTTATCGCCCAGGTTTTCAAAGAAGTTTTTAGAGCGGAATTTAATGTCGTATTTGGTACGGTCTATAGTTATCTTGGCATTAGCTGTTAATTTTTTACCATTTACAGCAATTGTTGCCGGGAAACTCACATCGTTGGTTATCCCTTTAATTGTTAGTTTGCCCTTAACATTGTATTGGTTAACTGTAGTTTTGGTGGCAGAGCTGATTACAAAATTCGCTTTAGGAAACTTCTCTGCACTAAAAAAATCTTCGCTTTTAAGGTGCCCGACTAATTTTGCATTCGCACTTTCATCTGTAAGGTCAGCATTGGTTATTGTACGGGTATCAATATCGAAGCTCCCGGTTTTTAAAGTATTATTCTCTACCGTAAAACTACCGTTGCTTACTTTAACAGTTCCACTATGTTCGCCCGTAGCCTTTTTTGCCAACCAGGTTAATTTACTGCCTTCATTGTCGACTTTAAACACCAATGCCTTAACAATGGCGCCTTTGCCCGACACTACTTTTTTAGTAGATAAAACTGTTTTATTAGAATTTGTTGGCTTTACAGGTTCTGTAAAAACCAATAATGAAGTTGCAGTAATTGCAGAAAGAGTTAGTATTAATTTCATATTCTTGTTTAATTATTTAGTGGTTTAAATTCCCTGGTACAAACCTAAGTCTGCACCAGGGGAAGAGGGATTTCTATTACTTTCCTTTTAAAGTATTGTCAGATTTTGTTGATGCATTCGAAGGCACTGCTTCTGCAATCAGAACATCTAGCAGATCATTAAATTTCTTTTCGTATTCTTTATAATATTTGCCCGTCACTGTACCCGTATAGCCTGTATAGATCTCGCGCACTTCGCCTTTTCTATCGATAATTATAGTAGTTGGAAAAGCAATAAATTTGTTCAGCGCAGGTAGTTTCTGAGACACCACCTTTTTATCGGCAAGGCCGCCAAATAAAATGTCGTATTTAACATCATACTTGTCTCTCAATTTACCCAGTGTATACTGTGCATACTGTAAACTATCTTTTTGTTCAAAGCCAATAGCAATAGCCTCTACACCACGCTTTTGGTTCTTATTGAACCATGGCGAAAGAAATATAGTCTGATCAGTACAGTTAGGGCACCAGGTGCCAACAATCTCAACAATAACTACTTTGCCTTTATATTTATCATCACTTAAGGATACTGGTTTACCCGTAAGATCAGGGAAAGTAAAGTCCAGCTTTTTATAACCTTCCTTTAAAAAAGTAAGCTTATACGGATCAGGCAATTCAGCCTTATCGTCCTTTACCCCATCAAACTTGGTATTATCGTAAATCCCTGCCGATATTACACCGCTAATGGTGCCATCTGCATTAATCTTACCCTTATAAATTTTAGGGCTTGGGCCTGTAAAACCCGACAACACAAACTCATCGCCTTGTACCGTACCTTCCAATTCACGACTATCGCCTGTAACCTGTAAAATTACACCGGTAAGTTTGTTTCCATTTTGCTTTAACAAGGCCACTTTATTAGGAACCTGCTCTTTAGAATAAAACTTCAATTCCCATTTGCCACTTATGTTTGCAGTTGGCGCAACGTCCTTACCAGGTTCAACAAAGCGGTAGTTCTTACCATGTTCTGCTATAAACGGTAACGAGTTACCTCTAAAACCTGGCACCAGACTGCGATACTCTCCACTTAATGTTCCATCATCTTCTATTTTGGCAACAAGTGCTGCATCATAGGTATTCATTTTAATAAAAATCGAATCCTCGCCTAGGCGGGTTACATGGAAATCATCGCGTCTAGTCCCATTTAACAGTGTAAATGTGCCGTGTTCAAGATCTTTGCCTTTAAATTCAAAATTAAATGGCACCTGGGTTTCACTAACATTAAATACACCCCGCCAAACACCTTCTTTAATTACTTTTCCGGCATGGGTCTTATCTAAAGCCCATACAGATACGCCTACAAGTAAGCCTAATGAGAGTAATAATAATTCTTTTAAAAAATTGCGCTTATTCATCGTTTAATTTTTATGGTTATACTATTATTTACCTTTTATGGTATTGCTTGTATCTGCATTTTGAAGGGTTGCAGTTGGTTCAGGTTCAGCCAATAATTCGTCGAGCACTTTATTAAATTTCTTCTCATAATCATCGTAATACTTCCCGGTTACAGTGCCGGTATATCCGGTGTAAATCTCTCTCACCTCACCTTTTCTGTCTATGATTATGGTTGTCGGAAAAGCAATGAACTTGTTAAGTGCAGGGAGTTTTTGAGCTACCAGCTTTTTATCGGCAAGGCCGCCAAAAAGTATGTCGTACTTGATATCATATTTATCCCTTAGTTTCCCTAGCGTATATTTAGCATACTCCAAGCTGTCTTTCTGTTCAAAGCCTATTGCAATGGCTTCTACACCACGCTTTTGATTTTTATTAAACCATGGCGACAAAAACACGGTCTGATCTGTACAGTTAGGGCACCAGGTACCGATAATCTCTACAATCACTACCTTACCTTTATACTTGTCATCGCTTAGCGAAACAGATTTACCGTTCAAATCAGGAAAAGTAAAGTCAAGCTTTTTATACCCTTCCTTTAAAAAGGTTAGTTTATAAGGATCAGGCAAATCAGCAACATTGTTTTTGGTCGCATCAAATTTGATGTTCTTATAAATTCCAAAACCCTGCTCTCCGGAAAGGGTTCCATCTTCATTTATCTTTCCTTTAATAATGAAAGGGCTGGGGCCTGTAAAACCTGATAAAGCAAATTCATCACCTTGTACCGTACCTTCAATTTCGCGGCTATCGCCAACAACAGTCATTATCACACCGGTAAGTTTATTTCCCGATTGCTTTAATACGGCAATAGAGGCCGGAACCGCTTCTTTACTATAAAGCTTAAGTTCCCATTTACCGCTTAAATCTGCTTTTGGTGCCACATCTTTTCCTGGCTCAACAAAGCGATATGCCTTACCGTATTCTGCTGTAAAAGGAAGTGCATTTCCTCTAAAATTAGGCACCAAACTACGGTATTCGCCAGTTAGCCTTCCATCGTCTTCTATTTTAGCTACCAAAGCGGCATCATAGGTGTTCATTTTAACGAATATGGAGTCTTTGCCAATTAGCTGTACATGGAAATCATCGCGGCGAGTGCCATTTAAAAGGGTAAACACTGCATGTTGAGGATCTTTTCCTTTTAGTTCGAAATTAAAGGGAACCTGCGATTCGCTTACGGTAAATACGCCGCGCCATACGCCCTCTTTAATAAATTTTGCAGGTTCAGGTTTAGTTCCTGCAAGTGCTGCACCACTCAATAAAATACCTGCCGACAGGCATTTAGCTTTAAATAGATAATCTTTTAAGTTCATTGTATAGGGGGTTTTTTAGGTTGTTTAAGAGAATTTTGGGCATAACGATTCCTGCCTCAATAGCCTGGCTATTAGATTCTGACGAATAAATTCAAGAAAATCAATCAGGGAATGCTGTAGAAACTACATGCACATACAACAACAGAATTTTAAATTTTTCATATCACTAGTTAATTTATATTTCTAAAAATCATTTTTTAGAAAATTTTATAAATCATCTATTAATGGTGGAGTTACTAGATGTTGGCAATAAAAATCATCTACTAAGGGGTGGAGCTTTATTAGATTGATGTAAAGGTAATGCTTAGAAATAACAATTCAAAAAAAATCTACTAATTTAGTAGTATTTATTTTTTATGTTATAATTCGGCCTTCTATTAGCCGTTGTTGTATATTGTTAAACGTTTATGAATTAACATCCCGGCGTGTTGCAGAAAGCGAGCTGAATGAACTTTCCACCATTGCATAAAGCCACGCAATCTACACAGCCAGGATGTTAATTTTTACCATTAAGCTCATTATATAGTTACCGCATTATAAATTGCAGAAAGCCTTTCAACGGTATAATCTATTTCTTCCATGGTGTTATACTTACTAAACGAAAAGCGCACCGTATGACGGGATGGATCTGCATTAATTGCTTTAAGCACATGCGATGCCGACCCTGTAGAGCAGGCGCTTCCCCCAGACACAGAAATATTATTCAGGTCCAGATACCCCAATAAGTCATCAGCACCTTCATGTTGTGGCAGGCTAACACTTAACACGGTGTAAAGGCTCTTATCCGCATCGGCCGAATTTCCATTAAACTGCACCCCTTCAATTTCGGCCTTCAATTTAAAGATCATCCTGTCTTTTAGTTTCTGTATATACCTTGCATGTTCATCAATATCGCGGTAAGCAATTTCCAAAGCTTTTGCCAGTCCAATGATTCCATGAATATTTTCGGTTCCTGCACGTAGCCTGCGTTCCTGAGATCCGCCATGAATCAGCTTCGAAAGCTGGATCCCATTTTTACAGTAAATAAATCCTACACCTTTTGGACCATGAAATTTATGTGCCGATGCAGCTACAAAATGTGCCTTCAATTTTGACAGATCATGGCGATAATGCCCAATGGTCTGAACCGTATCTGAATGAAAAATAGTGTTGCTACTACAACAGAGCTCACCAATTAATTCAATATCGTTTAAATTCCCAATTTCATTATTGGCATGCATTACCGATACCAGTGAGCGCTCCTTATTTTTTAATAGTTGCGGTAAATGCTCAACATCAATGTTTCCCTTATCATCCGTATTTATAAAGCTTAGGGTTATCTCACTACGCTTTTTAAGCGCTTCTAGTGTATGCAGAACTGCATGATGCTCAAATGGAGTAGTAATTACGTGTTTAACCTGCTCAGAATACACACTTGATAATATTGCTGTATTATCGGCCTCAGTACCACCACTTGTAAAAATAATTTCATTGGGTGCAGTATTTAAAAGATCAGCAATGGTATTTCTGGCATTTTCAATAGCGTTTTTCACAATTCTTCCATCTTCATGATGTGATGATGGATTGCCAAAATGCTCCAGCAGGTAAGGGATAATCTCCTTATAAACCTCTTTGTCCAGTTGGGTGGTTGCAGCATTGTCTAGATAAATTCTCATTTCTTCCTCCTCTTTTTTAATTAATTGTTTATAATTAATCATTCTGTGATGTCAGCTTATGCAGAAGAGGTACAACTCTTTACCATTTTATCTTTCTCCACATTCGCGGAGCAGGAATTAGCACCTTTTACAAGCAAAGCTCGTACAGGTTGCTAAGACGTCGTAGGGCCTTTCCCTCTGTCTTTCTGGATAAGTAAATTACAAGAACAACTATTGAGTCCCAAATGTATAAATAAAAACTACTAATTTACTAGACTTTATTAAAATAAATTTTAATTCCTATTAATTGGCTTGTTTTACCGCAAAAAAGCAAGAAGAAACGACTTTCATAAAACATTGATAACTACAACATTACTAGGTGTTATACAATGCTTAAACAATCGTTACACAATAGCAAAACAATCTCCATTCGATTTTGGAATGTATAAACATTGAGCAGGGAAACATTGTTATTCGCTAACATATAATTTGAAATAAATACTACTAAAATAGTAGTATTTATTTACATTTGGCTAAGAGGAATTAAATTATGACTAGCCATTTTAACTATTTAGCCTTCGCTATTCCAGCTTTTTTTGTGTTTCTATTTTTAGAGTACGGCATCGCTGTGAAGCTAAAAAAGGCGCATTTATTCAAATATGAAAGTTCAATTTCCAACCTCAGCATAGGCATTGCCGAAAGACTTCTGAATCTCTTTATATCAGCAAGTTTCTACAGCTTATTCTTTTGGATTTATAACAACTACGCACTTTTCAGTATACCAAATACCTGGTGGGTATGGATATTATTGATACTCGTTACAGATCTGGTTTGGTACTGGTATCACCGTTTGGGTCACGAGGTAAACATCCTTTGGGCAGCCCATATCGTACATCATCAAAGCGAAGAATTTAACTTTACCGTATCAGCAAGGATCACCGTTTTTCAGGCTCTGATCAGAAATCTTTTTTGGTGCGTTATACCACTATTGGGGTTTCATCCTACTATGGTGATCACTATTCTTGTTGTCCATGGAGCCTATTCTTTTTTTACCCATACTCAGCTGATTAGAAATTTAGGCTGGCTAGAATACATTCTGGTTACGCCTTCCATTCATGGCGTTCACCATGCCAGCGATGAGAAATATCTTGATAAGAACTATGGAGATGTATTCGTTTTTTGGGACAAGATCTTTGGAACATTCCAAAGGGAAGAAGAACCACCTAAGTACGGTCTTACACATCCCGTAAAAAGTTACAGCTTCTTATGGCAGCACTTCCATTACTACCTTGAAATTTTAGCTGCGTGTAAAAAAGTACCCGACATAAGGACCAAATTAAAAATCGTCTTTGGTCATCCCTCCAGACTGGATCAGGAGATCAGGCCAACGCTCGAAAAGAAATACTTGCAGCACAAAGCCTCCTCTTCTTATCGTTTTAAATTCAGAGGATATTTAAACATACAAATAATTGTCAGTGTAATTCTTTTAACATTGATCACCGGTTTATATCCTTTCTTTGAAACCGCCGATAAGCTGTTTATTGTAGGGTTTGTTCTGCTTACGCTGATCAACTGCGGGGCCTTAATGGAACAAAGAAAATGGATTTACTACCTAGAGTATACCCGGCTCCTAACTGTATTTGCCTATATTTTTTGGAAGTCAGACCATATGGAATTATTACTACCGTTAGTAGTGCTGCTATTCATTGCAGAGCAACTATTCCGCATCAGCCATTTATACCGCCATTATGTGCTTAGGTATGATAAAGTTTAACTTATTTCAGAACCTATTCATACTTCAAAGCATCAACTGCGTTCGCATTTGCAACCTTAACCGTTTGAAAACTTACCGTAAGTATGGCAATAAATACAGACAAAAATAAAGCAATTAAAAACGGCCAGGCAGTCATTTCAACTTTATAATCATATTTCTGAAGCCACCTTACCGCAATGATATACGCAGCAGGAATAGCAATCATATTTGACAGAATAACCAGTTTTATAAAATCTTTGTTCAAAAGAATGAGAATACTTTTCAAATCGGCACCAAGAACCTTCCTGATACTGATTTCTTTACTTCTCTGCTCTGCAATATATAAAGCAAGACCTAGCAGGCCTAAACAAGAGATAAAAATGGCAAAACAACCAAACAGGTTAGATAGCACGCTGAGCAATCGTTCTGTTTTTAGCTTCTGCTGCATACCCTGATTAACAAACTGGAGATCCGCCGGATAAGAAGGATTAAGTCGATGGCTAATGTCTTTGATAGACTGAACTGATTTGCTTAGCGGTTGATCTGGATTAAGACGAAGTAGTAATACTTTACTTTGAGCGATGTTCCAATAAAATACGGTAGGTTTTGACTTTGCGCCCAATTGTTCGTTTGTGTAGTCTTTAACAACACCAATTACATTTAGCGACTGATCGCCCCAGGTAATCTTAGCGCCCACCGGATTTTTAAGCCCCATCGTTCTCACGGCACTTTCATTTAGCAGTAATGATGTCGCTGTATCAGCAACAAATTTCGGTGAGAAGTCCCTTCCCATCACCATCGTCGTCCCTATCGTTTTTACAAAATCGAAGCCTGTACTTCGATAATCTATAATAGAATTATCATTTGCAGCTTTACCCGGCCAGCTAATGCCTCCGGTTATTGTGCCTCCCTGAGTAAATGAACTTGCAAATTCTGTTGCCGAAACAATGGCCGCGATATTTTTCAGCTCCGCCTTAAAGATCTCCAGTTTCTGCGGTTTTAACCACTCACCTTCCAGATCCAGTTGCACTAGGTTATTCTCGTTAAATCCTAACGGTTTATTCTTTATGAATTGGATTTGGGAATAGATCACGATAGCACAAACGATCATACAAATTGAGATGGTAAACTGCACCACAACAAGTATTTTACGCATTGGCAGTGAGGATTTGCCCATTCCAGTAAAGCCTTTTAATACTTTTACAGGTGTAAAGGACGACAAATAGAACGCGGGATAACTCCCCGCAAGTATACCAGTAAATAGGATTAGCGAGAACAATGTAATCCATGTGTAGGGCGAATTGTAATTGATTTGAAGAGAGATATCCAGCAGATTGTTAAAATAAGGCAACAGTGCTTCTAGCAGTACAAATGCAATCAAAATACCAATTAATGAAAGCACAAGTGATTCCATTACGAACTGTCCGATCAGCATTTTTCTAGAGGCACCAAGCGCCTTACGAACGCCTACTTCTCTTGCACGTTTTTCTGATCGGGCGGTAGAAAGGTTCATATAATTAATACAAGCGATCAACAAAACGCAGAACGCCAAAAATATAAATAACCTCACCTGATCAATCCTTCCTCCAGCAGGTTTACCGTTTTCAAAACGATCATAAAGATGGTATTTGCCAAAGGGAAAAAGAAAAGCCTGGAGAGTGGTCTCCTTATCGTTTTTCTTAATCAGCTGTCTTACCGCGGCATCTGTAGCCTCGAAACTAGCTTTGTCTTTTAACTTGAATAAAGTAAAACAGGTAATGCTTCCCCAACCATTGTCTTTCTCTCCGGGATGCTCTCGTTCAAAAAATGACCAGGGCTGCAATGCTTCGAATTGATGGGTCATATTCTTTGGCAGATCCTCTACTACCGCAGATACCTTCAGGATCTTACTATTATCCCACTTTACACTGCTGCCTAAAACGTTCACACTTCCAAATAATTTCTTAGCCGCTGAGGCGGTAAGTAAGACCGAATTGGGTTCGCTTAAAGCTGCTTCGGGGTTTCCCTGAATAAACTTGTAATTAAATATCTTCAAAAAACCAGGGTCAACATTTAGGGTAGTCAACTTAAAATTGTTATTGGCAGTACCAAATAATTTCGTTGGCTCGCCCATCGCTATCCTGCTGGCAGTTTCTACCGAGGGCAAGCTTACCAAAGCAGCACCTGCAAGCTTATTTGGGGTTGCGTCTGTTGTTAAAAGTTTTCCATTTACATTTAAGGTTAATTTAACGGCGTATATACGATCTACATCTTTAAATTGTTTGTCGTAGTTCCATTCGTAACCCACATACACCAGGAGCATTAAACAACAGGTCATGCCAATGGCTAATCCTCCAATATTGATCAGAGAAAAACCTTTATTTTTCCAAAGGTTTCTTAAAGCTATTTTAAAGTTGATTAAAAACATATTCCGGTTTTTTTCATCTCTTACGCCAAAGATATGCCATTCTCAGAAACAACGCCATACACCTAAATATCACACATTTGTATTTATGCCAACAATTTATTGTTCATTTCCGTACAATCTATGTACATAAATGTACAGTTAGGTTTTAAATAAGAAAAGCGGCTTGGGAAGCCAAAGCCCTCGCCGCTTAACTAACTAACCTAATAAATTATGGTGTTACGGTTATCTCTTTTACTGTGGTATAATTGTACTTTTTGAAATTATCATTTACCCTTACACCTACCCTCACGTAGTAAGTAGTAGCATATTTCATTGCTGTATTTGTGGTAATGGTAACCTCGGTATTCTCATTTGGGATAACGGTTACCAGACCATTTGCAGGATCGAAATTATTGTTGCCTACATATTTTGTAGTCGAAACAAACAACCTGTAATCTGCAACGGTCGGTTTGGTTTGTCCGGCAGGCGCCTCATTTCTGTTAAACTTAAATTTAGCAGAAATCTTTTTGTCGGCTGTAACTACCAGATCACCCACCCATTCTACAACTACATAAGGCAATACATGAAAATCGTGAGTTGTTGTGCCCTTGACATCTGTTTCCTCTGCTGTTACCGGATAAAAAGGGCCCTCAATTGGGCTAATGCGATATTTGCCTGCAAATAACTTGTTGTTTACGATAACCTTTGAATGTAAAATCATCTACCTGTTCAATATGAGTATCGGTAGATTGATCATTAATGCCCTCCTTTAAATCAATGATCACGTGTGCTTCTTTTCCTGCAGCAAAATGATACCGATGATAACCCACCCTTTCGGAGGCGGTTAGTTCTACGTTGACGCCGTTTGCCAGTTTTACTGAATAGAAACCTGGTTTTACTTGCTCATCCTTATGGGAGAAAAGTGAAGCGTAGCCACTTCCGGGAACTTTTTCCTGACCCTTATCTGTTTTAAGATCTCCAGGATAAGGCATGATGGCAATGTCGGAAAGATCGCCTATTCCTGTACCGCTTAAATGGGTTTGCGCAAAGCCTCTGATTACGCTATCCTGATAGTTGTATCCGGAACACCAGTCCCAGCCCTTATAAAAATTGTCGGGGCCAATTTGCACGCCTCCGAAAGGAACACTGGCCCCAATAAAAACATGACCGTGTGAGCCCGACCCTATAAATGGATCGACAAAATCCGTTAGCTTTTGATTGTTTTTGCTTTGTGCATTAACCGCATAGGTTATTCCGAAAAGAGCAAGGACTATACAAATACTAAGTTTCGTTCTCGTTTTGCAATAAAAAAAATTCATGAATTCTAATTGATGGTTTATTAATGGTTTACATTTGGTGAACTACACAAATAAAGCATCGGGGATTAATTACATCATAATAAATCCTTAATTGTAATAGAATAATGAGAAAATTTTATCGGTTCTTAAGTTATTCTGGCAATGTTAAAGAAAACGTAACCAGATTATCTACACTATCGTCATGCGAATTCAGATAGACTTTGTTGTCTCTTTTAAAACCAGCCATCTTTAAAACTTTTACTGAACTAATATTATTTGCTGAAGGGAAAGCCGTTATGGTTTTTACTTTCAATTCTTCAAATCCGTACTTTATAACCGCGGCAATGGCTTCTCTCATAAATCCTTTTCCCTGAAAATCGGGAAGCAGCTCGTAACCGATCTCAGCAATGGCATTTTCAGTATCAAAATTCCAGAGACAGATGGTTCCGATTAAAGAAGGGTTGTCAAGTAAAGAAATTGCCCAGTAAATACTGGCATTGTTCTCTATAAGTTTTCCAATCTTATAAATGTGAGCCATGGCATCTTCTATACCAGTAGAGGGTGTTCTGCCAGTCATGGCCGCAATTTTCGGGTCAGATCTCAATGCATGAATTTGCAAGGCATCTTGTGCAGATAATTCTCTGAGTACCAGACGGGAGGTCTTTATGACAGGGAAAATGGAAAAATCAAGGTTTTTCATGAATAGATATAGATAGGGGTGTAGATTATCTTAATAACTGCGAAAATGCAATTTTATTTTCTTACAACAATAATTGGTGGCATTAAAGATACCTAACTTTGTGTTAGAACGCTGATGGCTCACTGATACTTCACCTTTACTTAGGAAAACAGGTACTTTTACCGAACAATTGGCGATCTAAAGCCGTATTATCCAATACCCAACACAGTTAGAGATGGTACCAAGCTGTTTAAAAGCTTTAAACAACACTTCAATTTCTCATTCTAATAACTTAACTTTGCATCCTTAATTTTTGGAGATACTTGATTGATGTATAGGGAATTTAAACAGTTAGAACTAGCGAAAATAGGAAAAGAGATACTTGATTTTTGGAAAGCGGAGAACATCTTTGAAAAAAGCATTTCGACCCGCTCAAAATCAAACCCATTTACTTTTTACGAAGGGCCACCTTCTGCAAATGGAATGCCTGGTATTCATCACGTAATGGCACGTGCTATTAAAGATATTTTCTGCCGCTATAAAACTATTAAAGGATTTCAGGTAAAAAGAAAAGCAGGATGGGATACTCACGGACTTCCTGTAGAACTGGGAACTGAAAAGGAACTTGGCATCACCAAAGAAGATATAGGCAAAACCATTTCAATTGAAGAGTACAACGAGGCTTGCAAAAGAACTGTAATGCGCTATACAGATGTATGGAACGACCTTACTGAGAAAATGGGCTATTGGGTAGATATGGATGACCCTTATATTACCTATAAGTCGAAGTATATGGAATCGGTTTGGTGGCTTTTGAAGCAGATCTACGATAAAGGCTTGTTATATAAAGGCTATACCATCCAACCTTACTCTCCAAAAGCTGGAACAGGATTAAGCTCGCATGAGGTAAATCAGCCGGGAGCATATCGTGATGTAACCGACACTACCATAGTTGCCCAGTTTAAATCATTACCTGATACGTTACCTGCTTTCCTGAAAGGGTTTGGAGATATACATTTCATGGCATGGACGACAACACCATGGACTTTACCATCGAACACAGCGCTGACGGTAGGCCCAAAAATAGATTATGTACTGGTAAAAACCTTTAATCAATACACTTACCTTCCTGTAAATGTAATCTTAGCCAAGAACCTGGTAGGGAAACAGTTTAACAAGATATACTTTGAAAGTACTGCTGAGGAAGATTTCAGTAATTTTAAAGAAGGTGACAAAAAGATCCCTTATCAGATTTTAACGGAGTGTAAAGGCGCAGCCTTGGTAGGCGTTAAATATGAACAGCTTTTACCTTATACCTTACCATACCAAAATCCGGAAAATGCTTTCCGTTTGATCCTTGGAGACTTTGTGACAACAGAGGATGGAACAGGTATTGTACATACTGCGCCAACCTTTGGTGCGGATGATGCTAAAGTAGCTAAAGAAGCAACGCCTGAGGTACCTCCGATGCTGGTTTTGGATGAGAATGGATCTCCGGTTCCATTGGTAGACTTGCAGGGAAGATTTACTGCTCACTTAGGCGATTTGGCCGGAAAGTATGTAAAAAATGAATACTATAACGAAGGGGAGGCTCCTGAGAAATCAGTAGACGTAGAAATTGCCATCCGCCTGAAAGAAGAAAATAAAGCATTTAAGGTAGAGAAGTATGTTCACAGTTACCCACACAGCTGGAGAACTGATGAGCCGCTACTATATTACCCTCTGGATTCCTGGTTCATCAAAGTAACTGACATTAAGGACAGGATGTTTGATTTGAATGAGACCATTAACTGGAAACCAAAGTCTACAGGCGAAGGCCGTTTTGGAAACTGGTTAAAAAATGCGAATGACTGGAACCTTTCGCGCTCTAGATATTGGGGAATTCCATTGCCAATCTGGAGAACGGAAGACAAAAGAGAAGAAATATTAATTGGCTCTGTTGAAGAGTTATACAACGCCATAGAAAAGTCGATAGAAGCCGGCTTTATGAAAGAAAATCCTTTTAAAGGATTTGAGATCGGCAACATGTCTGAAGCTAATTATGATTTAGTAGATCTGCATAAGAATGTAGTGGACGAAATTATATTGGTTTCACCTTTAGGAAAACCCATGAATCGTGAAAGTGACTTGATCGATGTATGGTTTGACTCTGGTGCAATGCCGTACGCACAATGGCATTATCCTTTTGAAAATAAGGACAAAATTGATAAGCAAAAAGACTTCCCTGCTGATTTTATAGCTGAAGGAGTTGACCAGACCCGTGGGTGGTTCTATACTTTACACGCTATTGGAGCATTGGTTTTTGATAAAATTGCCTATAAAAATGTAGTTTCAAATGGATTGGTGCTCGACAAAAACGGGCAGAAAATGTCTAAACGTCTGGGCAACGCAGCTGATCCGTTTAAGACATTGGAAGAGTATGGACCGGATGCTACGCGCTGGTATATGATATCTAATGCAAATCCTTGGGACAACTTAAAGTTCGATATTGAAGGAATTGCAGAGGTACGCCGCAAGTTCTTTGGAACGCTTTACAATACCTATGCGTTCTTTGCCCTTTATGCAAATATCGACAAATTTGAAATAGACCAGGACAACCTGACTCCGGTTGCTGAACGTAGTGAGCTTGACAGATGGATCCTATCGTTACTGCAAACATTAATTGCAGAGGTGGATGAAAGCTATGCTGCTTATGAGCCTACAAAAGCCGCAAGAGCAATTCAGTCATTTGTAGACGAGCACTTGAGTAACTGGTACATCCGTTTATCACGTCGCCGTTTCTGGAAGGGCGAAATGACTGCGGATAAGAAAGCTGCGTATGAAACTTTATATGCTTGTTTAACTAGTATCTCGCAACTGATGTCGCCTATAGCTCCTTTCTTTGCTGACTGGTTATTCCAGAATTTAACTGCAGGAGACGCTGCTAATAATGTTGAATCTGTACACCTTGCCCTGCTTAAAGAAGCGGATCAGAGTTTGATTGACACTGAACTGAATGAACGTATGCATCTGGCGCAAGACATATCGTCGATGGTATTGTCGCTGCGTAAAAAAACAAGCATCAATGTTCGCCAGCCTTTGGCTAAAATCCTGATCCCGGTACTGGATAATAAATTTGCTGAAAGGGTTGAATTAGTTAAAGAATTAATCTTATCAGAAACGAATATTAAGGATATTGAGTATATTACCGACACTGCTGGCTTCATTACCAAAAAGATCAAACCTAACTTTAAAGCCCTAGGTCCTAAGGTTGGTAAAGATATGAAAATGGTTGCCGAAGTGGTAAACAACTTGACACAGGAACAATTGAGTCAGTTTGAAAATGAGGGGAAATATCAAATTACTGGCACTAATTATGTTATCGAGTTGAGCGACGTTGAGATCATTGCTGAGGATATACCAGGATGGCAGGTAACTAATATGGGTAACTTAACTGTTGCTCTTGATGTTACGATAACTGACGAACTGAAACAGGAAGGATTATCACGTGAACTAATTAACAGAATTCAGAATTTAAGAAAAGAACTTAATTTCGAAGTTACAGATAGAATTACTGTGACTTTACAAAACCATAATTTAGTAGCTACAGCTGTAGCTCAAAATAAAACATACATTTGCTCGGAAATTTTAGCAGATGAGGTTAAATTAACAGAAAGTTTAGATAATGGAAACAAAATAGTAATCGATGATGTTGAATTACAAATTTCGATTGCCAAACAATAATTATTATGGAAAAAGCTACAAAAACAAGGTACTCTGACAGTGAACTTCAAGAATTTAAAGAATTGATTCAGGAAAAATTACGTATGGCCAGAGAAGAGTTTCTTGATTTAACGAACTCTCTAAGCAGTCCTAATTCTAACGGAACAGAAGATACTTCCGGTACTTACAAAACGCTTGAAGATGGTTCTGCAACTCTTGAAAAAGAACAATTAAACCAGCTGGCTGCACGTCAGAAAAAATTCATTGAGAATTTAGAGGCTGCATTGGTACGTATTGAGAATAAAACTTATGGTATCTGCAGAGAAACAGGTAAACTAATTCAGAAAGAACGTTTACGTGCTGTACCGCACGCAACCTTAAGCATGGAAGCTAAACTGAAGCAGTCATAATGAAAGGCTATACAAAACCTTTATTAATAATTTTCCTGGTTTTGCTTGCTGATCAGGTTTTAAAAACCTGGATCAAGACCAATATGTTTATGGGTCAGGAATTCAAGATCATTGGCAATTGGTTTATTATTCATTTTACCGAAAATAACGGAATGGCTTTTGGGCTTGAGTTTGGTGGAGAATTTGGTAAGCTTGCCTTATCATTATTCAGAATAGCAGCCGTTGCCGGTATTGGTTATGGATTACATTACCTGATCCAAAGGAAATACCATCGTGGTCTTATTTTAAACGTGGCATTGATATTCGCGGGTGCATTAGGAAATATTATAGATTCAGTACTGTATGGCGTAATATATGGTTATGCAGGATGGTTCCATGGAAGAGTGGTAGATATGTTCTATTTTCCTATCTGGGAAGGTCATTTTCCTTCGTGGTTTCCAATATGGGGCGGAGAAGATTTTATCTTTTTCAGACCTGTATTTAATATTGCAGACGCGGCCATTTCTGTTGGGGTAATCATCATACTTGTGTTCCAGAAAACTTATTTTAAGGAAGAATTTAAAGAAGAAATTGGCCCTAATAATGAGATAGTTGAAGAATAATTTTATGATTTGTGCTAATGATTTGTGGAATTGGTATGGTAATTTCATCTAATTATTAAATACACAAAAGAAAAACATTTATCATTATGAAAAAGTTATTAACCCTTGCCTTCGTTTCCTTATTAAGTATAAGCGCCATGGCTCAACAAGTAGATTTAAGAAAAAAGATTAGCGTTAGTGGTTCTGCGGAAACCGAAGTTACTCCAGACATTATTTACATCAGCATCTCTTTAAAAGAATATTTAAAGGATAACAACAGTAAGAAAAAAGTGGAGATCACAACTTTGGAAAGTCAGTTGTATGCTGCGGTTCAAAAAGCAGGTATCGACAAAGAAAACCTAACCATCAACAATTTATCGAGCTATGCTATCGTTACAGAGAAAAAGAAAAATCCTGATTACCTGGCTAGCAAACAGTATCGCTTAAAAGTATCTGATTTGAATAAATGGAATGACATCATTGGTTCTATTGACCCTAAAGGAATTGCTTATACCAATGTTGACAGTTATGATTATTCAAAAATTGAAACACTTAAAAAAGAACTGAAAATTAAAGCACTGCAGGCTGCTAAAGAAAAAGCATCTTACCTGGTTGAAGCCCTTGGGGATAAGTTAGGTGGTGTAATTGACATTCAGGAAGTGAACAATGAACAATATCCACAGCCAATGTATCGTAATGTGATGATGATGAAAGCTGAAAGTGCTGATATGGCAGGGGCTGCTGCACCGGAGATTGACTTTAAAAAAATAAAACTGAACTATATAATGAATACAGTATTCGAAATTAAATAGTACTAGTGACTACTTGAGTATACAGTTTTAATAAAATACCTTTAAAAAACCTATCAATAACTTTTGGTAGGTTTTTTGTTATTTAGATAATATCACAAAATTCAAATCGTATGAAAAGATTAATTTACTCTTTAGTGCTAGTTTTCACATTGGCAATCAGCGCAAACACAGTTTCTGCAGCAGGAAAGACAGACAAGATTAAAACTGAGATGACTGCCGAGCAGCAAATTCAGCTAAAACAGATCACTGACCGTGTTCAGGAGATCCGTTCAATGGACAAATCTCAATTGTCAAAAACTGAGAAGAAAGAGTTACGTAAAGAATTGAGAGGATTGAAGAAACAAGCAAATGCCTTAGGTGGCGGTGTTTACCTTTCTGTTGGTGCAATCATCATCATTATTTTATTATTAATTCTTATTCTATAGAATACCTTATTTACATCTACCTATAAAAAAAGCTTCCCAAATGGGAAGCTTTTTCTGTTTATCGGGTTTTGTTCTTATTTAATCAATGTATTCAAAACCTGTATATTTTACCAAAGCTTCTGGAATTTTAATTCCTTTTTCAGTTTGGTTATTTTCCAGAATAGCGGCAACAATACGAGGTAGTGCCAGTGCACTTCCATTTAATGTATGCGCCAATTGTGTTTTACCAGAAGCACCCTTAAATCTTAATTTAAGTCTGTTACTTTGGTATGTTTCGAAGTTAGATACTGAAGATACCTCTAACCAGCGTTGTTGCGCAGCACTCCATACTTCCATATCGTAAGTCATTGCAGAAGTAAAACCCATATCGCCACCACACAAACGCAAAACACGATAGTGCAGGCCTAGCTCCTGAAGTAATGATTGTACATACGCGCTCATGTCTTCCAGAACTTCATAAGATTTATCAGGATGTACAACCTGTACTATCTCAACTTTATCGAACTGATGCAAACGGTTTAACCCACGTACATGCGCGCCATATGATCCTGCTTCTCTGCGAAAACATGGTGTATATGCTGTGTTTTTTATAGGAAGTTCTTCTTCCTTTAAAATCACATCACGATAAAGATTGGTTACAGGCACCTCAGCTGTTGGGATAAGATATAAATTATCTACTCCTGCATGATACATTTGTCCTTCCTTATCAGGTAACTGTCCGGTACCAAAGCCTGAGGCTTCGTTAACTAGATGCGGCACTTGCATTTCTCGATAGCCCTTTTCTGTTGCGTGGTCTAAAAAGAAATTAATAAGTGCTCGCTGTAAACGCGCACCTTTACCTTTATATACAGGGAAACCTGCACCGGTTATTTTTGTACCAAGCTCAAAATCTATAATATCATATTTAGCAGTCAATTCCCAGTGTGGAAGTGCACCTTCTGGCAAATCGGCAGGATTGCCATGTTCATAAACAACTTCATTGTCTTCAGCCGCACTTCCTGGTTTTACAAGGTGATGTGGCAGGTTTGGTAGTTGTACAATCAAACCATATAAGGCGTCTTCCGCTTCTGTCAGCTGATCTGAAAGATTTTTATGCTCTTCCTTATTTGACGTAGTTTCTGCTTTAAGCACTTCTGCTTCTTCTTTCTTACCGCTACGCATTAGTTCACCAATCTGTTTTGCCGCTGCATTGGCTACGGCCGAAAGGTTATCCAGCGAGGTTTGAACTTGTCTTCGTTCTTCGTCAATTTTAATAATTTCATCAACCAGTTCTGGGCGCTTAAAATTACGTACACTTAGTCCTTCTAAAACTTTCTCTCTATTTTCGCGGATATAGTTAACTTGCAGCATTATTTTATTTTTTAAACAAAGATAATAACTTAACTCGTCATTGCGAACGCAGTAGCACAATACGAGACCTAATAATTATGGAAGGTAAACTATTTCTTGTCCCCACCCCTATTGGAAATCTTGAAGACATGACCTTCAGGGCGATCCGGATTTTAAAAGAAGCTGATGTGATCCTTGCAGAGGATACCCGTACGAGTGCTCCTATGCTGAAGCATTTCGGGATCGATAAAAAAACATATTCACATCACCAACACAATGAACATCAAGCAACTTCAGAAATCATTAAGTTTTTGAAAGAAGGTAAAATGGTAGCTTTGATCTCCGATGCCGGAACACCTGCAATATCTGACCCTGGCTTTTTTCTGGTTCGGGAAGCAATTAAAAATGATTTGGCTGTAGAGTGTTTGCCTGGAGCGACGGCATTTGTACCCGCTCTGGTAAACTCAGGGTTACCTTCTGACTCTTTTGTTTTTGAAGGCTTTTTGCCCGTAAAAAAAGGACGCCAAACACGTTTTAAAAAACTGGCTGAGGAAGAAAGGACGATAGTTTTATATGAAAGCCCGCATCGGTTACTTAAAACCCTTGAGGAATTTGCACAGTATTTGGGCACAGATCGTCAGGCATCGGTAAGTCGTGAGTTAACCAAGCTTTATGAAGAAACTGTGAGAGGCACTTTAACCGAAATTAAATCACATTTTGAAAACAATATATTAAAAGGAGAATTCGTAATTTGTATTGCTGGAGCTGAAGAAGTAAAAAAGAAAGCTAAGTATGATCGCGACAATTAGGGTTCAATTTTTGATAGCTGACTACTGAAATTACTATAAGAAAATAACATGATATTAATAGATAGATTTTTAAGTGACGAACAGGATCCTAAAGCCGTAGAAAAAGTTTTAGGTAAACTAAATGATATGTTAACCAGCAATGAGGAACTGATTTACATGGCTGTACAAAAAAAGCCGGCGGTAAATCTTTTACCTGATTGTATAGCAGTAAGTAACAAGCGTATCTTCTACTGTGAACCCGGCAATTTTGGGATTACCATGAATTTTAAAGACATTTCTTGGAAGAGCATTAAAGAGGTTTCTTTTAAAGAAGAATTGTTTGGCTCTAAATTCATTTGTGTGCCTTTACATGGCGAAAACATCATTACGGAATACATTCCCAAAGTACAGGCCCGCAAGTTATACCAAGCTGCATATGAGCAATTAGAAAGTTTTAAAGAGCAACAAAGACAACTTGATCTGGAAGAAAGAAGATCATCGACCTCACCAGTCACTGTAAATACATTGCCGGCTCCAGAGCCTGTGGAAGAAGAGGAGCCGCAAGCGTTCTTTTCTCAGCCCCCTGCTGCGCCTGCAATACCGTTTGAAGAGCCAGAAGATGAAACTACCTTGAAGCTAAGAAAATTAAAAAGCCTGTATGATAAACACCTTATTACACAGGAAGAATATGAAGCTAAAAAAGCCGATATTTTAGATAGCTTATAATGAAATTCAAAAACACTGCTCTCCTTGCTTTACTAAGCGCGTTTTTAATGTGGCTGGCATGGCCTCCAGTCCCTTATACTACCCCGATCCTTCTAGTTGGCTTAGTCCCCCTGTTAATAGCACTAGATAAAATCATTCTTCAAAAAGCAGAAAAAACAGGCAAAAAGGTCTTCCTTACAGCCGGTCTAACTTTTCTAGTTTGGAATACCGCTTCTATTTATTGGGTATACAATGCCATCAGCGCAGTGAACAACCCTGTTGTATCCGCATTCGTATCGCTCATCCCATTTGGTTTAGGTGCTTTATTAATGACTTTTGCTCTCTGGTTGTATTACCGTTTACGAAGCGTAACCAACACAAAAATTGCTTACGCGGGTCTGATCTCATTTTATGTAGCGATGGAATATCTGCATCAAAGCTGGGATTTAGCATTCCCATGGATGACACTAGGAAATGGTTTATCAGGTATGCACCAATTGGCGCAGTGGTATGAGTACACTGGGGTTTACGGCGGCTCTGTATGGATATTGCTCAGTAACATTTTAGCTTTCGAAGCTTACAAACGCTTTAAAACCGACGCAAAGGGCTATTTAAAACTAAGACCAGCGATGCTTTGGGCCTTAGTAGTTATCCTCCCAATTGGTTTTTCACTAGTAAAATACTACCAATACAAGGAAAAGGTGGCACCTGTAAATATAGTCACCGTACAACCGAATATAGATCCCTATCAAAAATTTGGCAGCCTTTCTGTAGCAGACCAACTCAATATACTCACCCATTTGTCTGACTCTATTGCACAGCCAAATACCGAATATTTTATCTGGCCCGAAACTGCAATTCCTAATTATGCAGACGAAGATAGAATCCGTAGTAATCCCGATTTCAACACTGTACAACAGTTTCTCTCGAAATACAAGAATGGTACGATCATCACTGGAATTGAAAGCGTAAAACTGTACAACGATAAGCAAACCGTATCTGCGAAACAAGATCCTAACGGCGTGTATTTCGATAGCTTTAATACAGCCATGCAAGTAGAAAACTCAGCAAACGTACAATTCTACCATAAATCCAAGCTTGTCCCTGGCGTAGAAAAGATGCCTTTTCCATCTGCATTATCCATCCTGGGGCCTATTTTTGAAGGTTTTGGCGGTAGTGGTGGCGGATGGGGATGGCAAGATAAACCCGGTGTATTTTATGCTTACAGTGGCATCGGTGTAGCCCCTGTCATTTGCTACGAATCACTATGGGGAGAGTGGATTGGAGAAGCCGTTAAAAACGGTGCTCAGTTTATCGCTATCATCACCAATGATGGCTGGTGGGGAAATACATCAGGTAAAGACCAGCACTTAATGTATGCGAAATTACGCGCTATAGAAAGCCGTCGGTATGTAGTGCGCTCGGCCAATACCGGTATTTCATGCTTCATCAATCAAAAAGGTGATGTCATCGAACAAGCCAAATGGTGGACAAGAACTGCATTAAAGGCAAATATCAATCTAAATGACGAACTGACTTTATACGTTAAAACAGGCGACATCATCGCTAAGTTTTTATGCATAACAGCTCTATTATTGGCTTTAATTATTCCTTACAGGAAATGGATTAAAAAAGCTTAAGAAAGATATTTACCTACAATAGGCATCCTTCTACCCATACCAAATGCTTTTGGAGAAACCCTTAATATCGGCGGTGTTTGATAACGCTTGAACTCTGCCGTATTTACCATTTTAATGACCCTTCTAACCAGTGCATCATCATAGCCTTGTGCAATAATTGCAGATGAGCTTTGCTTTAGCTCTATATACTGAAACAGTATCTTATCAAGGATATCGTAATCAGGTAATGAGTCTGAATCTTTTTGACCTGGTCTAAGTTCCGCCGAAGGTGGTTTAACAATGGAATTTTCAGGTATTACCACCCCGTCTTTATTAATATAATTAGCCAGCTGGTAAACCTGGGTTTTGTACACGTCTCCAATTACGCCAATTGCGCCGCACATATCACCATATAGTGTTCCATACCCTACAGCGCACTCACTTTTGTTTGATGTGTTTAGTAAGATATAGCCAAACTTATTAGACATAGCCATCACAATGATCCCCCTGCATCTTGCCTGAATATTCTCTTCTGTAAGGTTAAACGGTAATCCTTTAAAAGCAGATGCCATCATACTGTCGAAAGCGTTAGCTGCCTCTTTAATCGGAATGATCTCATGCTGACAACCAATATTTTCAACAAGGTCAAGTGCATCCTGAATAGAATGGTCAGACGAGTATTTTGAAGGCATTAACACGGCCATTACATTTTCAGATCCTAAAGCCCGACATGCCAGAGCGCATACGATAGCTGAATCTATACCTCCTGAAAGGCCCAATACTGCCTTTTTAAAGCCCGACTTTACAAAGTAATCTTTAATGCCCAAAACTAACGCTTCGTAAATCTGCTCTATGTCTGTAATAGTTCTATGTGTTTTGGGCGTATATCCTTTAATTACATCGCCTTCAACTTCATAGATTTTTAATTCTTCTTTAAAATAAGCCATTTCATCCAGAAGATTACCTTCTTTATCAAATGCCAGGGAACCACCATCGAATACGATTTCAGTTTGTGCCCCTACCTGATTTACATACAATAAAGGAAGTTTATATTTCTTAGCATTATCTGCAAGAACCACTACCCTTTCATCATCGTGACAATATGAAAATGGTGATGCTGCAATATTGATCATCAGATCAGGACCTTGCTTTATCAACTCATCCATTGGATTGGAAACATACAATGGATTGTTGTTGATGTTCCATAAGTCTTCGCAAATGGTTAATGCTATTTTACGCCCCTTAAACGTTATGCATTCGAATTGAGTAGCGGGCTCGAAATAACGGTATTCATCAAATACATCGTAATTTGGAAGCAATGCCTTTTTTGCAATAGCTTTTACGTTTCCTTCCTCTATAAAATATGCTGCATTATATAAATCTTTTCCTGCAAGCACTTCGTTCCTGACAGGTAAACCTACAATACAGGCAATACCTTTACAATGAGCAGCAATTTCTTGTGCCGCAGTTTCGCATAGGCCAATAAATTCATCAAATTCTAAAAAATCACGTGGCGGATAACCACAAATAGCCAGCTCAGCAAATACAACCAGGTCGGCACCTTTATCTTTTGCCAACTGGATGTTGTCGATTATTTTTTTTGTGTTGTATTCAAAATTACCAATGTGATAGTTGAGTTGCGCCAGTGCTATATTCATGTGCTTGTAATTGTAGAAAATGCTGCTAAGTAAATTTATTAAAAGAAAACACCAAAATTAATACCCAGGTAATGATTCCGGATATTATTATTTTTATCGGTGGTAATATCAGTAAAGCCATTGTTATAGGTTAACCCTGCTGCAATACTTGCATTCCCGCTTAGGTCAAACTCAGCTCCTGCACCTAATATTAAGCCTGCACGATATAGTTTAATAGTTTTCGAAATGTTCTCATCGCGCAAGCTTGATTTTCCTGCGGCATCGGCATCTTGTTTGGCTCCGATATTAAAATCGTTTGATAACCCAAATTGGCCATACCAGCGGATGTCGTTGATTTTAACAGTTTTTAGTTTAACTGTAAGCGGCACCTCGATATATTGAAGCTTATACTTAAGTTCATATGGTATTTGAGTTGGAGGAGTAGTTTCTTCAGTAATTACCTGTGTGCTTTTACCATTAATTGTAGTGATGGTAAGGCCTGTTGCAAAACTATAGTTCTCCGCAAAATTAAAATCGCCCATTAAACCATATGAAAATCCAAGAGCAACTCCATTACTTTTACCCACTTGTGGTTTTACCCAACCTATTGTTGGATGAGCTGTTAATCCGAGTCTGAAACCGTAATATGGAGATGAAGAATCTTGTGCAAAAACGCTTCCTGTTACAAACAATAATAATATCGCGATAAATGTGTGTTTCATATAAATATATTTTCCTTTAATGCTTATGAAGCTTGAATAAACTTACTTTATATTTGTTTACAATGATATATAACGTAAAATTCCACCAAAGCTATCTATTTTTTCTATTTGTGTCTGCTTTTTTTTCGTCACTACTGGTTTCATGTACTCAAAGTACTAAACCTGATGTTAGCGCACTACATTTAGATGTAAAAATTGCCCGGTTCGACAAGGATTTATATGCCGGAAAATCTAAAAATCTTAGTGAGACCAATGCGTTCCTGACAAAGAAATACGGTACATTTTACGACGACTATGTGCATAGGATGGTTGGTAATTTTGACTATACAAATCAGGAAATTTTAACCACCCTATACCAGGATTCTGCATACTCAGATTTAAACAAAGAGGTGGATAGTGTTTTTAAAGACAATACACCAATAGAAAAAGATTTATCTGAAACTTTTAAATACATCCTTTATTATTATCCTAAAGCAAAAGTTCCTCAGTTCATATCTTTTGTTTCTGGTTTTGCGGTACAGACACCGATTGGCGACAATTACATGGGCATTGGCCTGGATATGTTTATGGGGAAAAACAGTAAGTTTTACAAAGCTATAGTGCAAAGTGTACCAACTTACCTTTCCCGACGTTTTACTCCTGAATACATTGTTCCGCGAATAACTGAGACTTATGCACGAGAAGAACTGTTTCATGAACGGGACGAAGACAGGACCTTACTTTCAAAGATGATTCATAACGGAAAAATTTTGTACTTTATGGACAAGGTGCTTGATGAGAAAGTTCCAGATTCAGTTAAAATAGGATACACTCAAAAACATTTAGACTGGTGTAAAACTTTTGAAAGTGACATTTGGGCTTATTATCTTCAGAATAACCTATTATTTGAAACCGATTACCAAAAGATACAGGTGCTTTTGAGCGAAGGCCCCTTTACCCCGGGACTTGGAGAGAAAAACGAGTCAGCTCCTAAACTAGGTATCTGGACCGGATGGCAGATTGTAAGAAAGTACATGCAGGAAAATAAAGATGTTACCTTACAACAATTGATGGCTGAACAGAATGCTCAAAAAATATTAAATTTATCAAAGTACAAACCTAAATAATGCTAAATGACTAAAATTGGAATCGTATTATCTGGTGGCGGAATCAGAGGAATTGCACACCTGGGTGTTTTAAAGGCATTTGGAAATGCCGGCATTAAGTTTAGTCACATTAGCGGAACAAGTGCAGGTTCAATTGCAGGAGCCTTATTTGCTTCAGGCATCGATCCTGAAGATGCTTTAAATATTTTTATAAAGACCAAACTCTTAAAATTCCTTCGACCTGCGGTGGGCTCACTGGGCTTAATCAACATTGAAAACACATCAAGTTTATTTAAAGAATACTTTCCTGATGATAGAATTGAAAGCCTAAAGATCCCACTTAGCATTGCTACAACTAATTTTAGCAAAGGAGAACTGGTATACTTTGACAAAGGCCCCCTGATCAGAACCATACAAGCATCTAGCTGTATTCCGGGGATATTTAAACCGATTATGATAGATGATGAGATGTATGTTGACGGGGGTATTTTAAATAACTTTCCAGTTGAACCTTTATTAAATAACTGCGATTTCATTATCGGATCGTCATGCAACCACTTAAAACCCGTCGACAAAATCACCAAGATTACAGCCTTAATGGCAAGAGCGGGTCTAATGTCTGTAAATAAAGATATGGAAGAAAAGGCCGCCTTCTGCAATGTGCTGATTGAGCCAAAAGGAATGGGTGAAATCAGTACTTTTGATATGAAAAAAGCCGAAACTATTTATTGGCTTGCATATGAAGAAACATTGAAAACCATTAAAAGCAATGAAAGCCTAAAGAATCTGCTAAAGGTTCCGATTAAAGAACTGGAGTAGCTTTTAGGGAAACTAAAGCATCACCATCCATAACTGGAATAGCCTGACAAAGATTTAACTGCAAACAGAATCTTACATCTTCTTCTATATTTAATTCAGCCAGTCTGTGGCTGTGAGAAGATTTATGAAGATAACTTCTAAGATCATCTTTAGCCAAGTTGTATAGATCTTCTGCAGCTACAGAAGAATCATCAAAATGAGTAAACTCCTTGCGTAATTCGGCAACCACAGCTCCTGCAAACAGTGTATCTTCCAGATTGAATTTATCTTTCCATCCAGCACAAAGTAATAAAACACTTTTATCCTGAATTTTAAGCCAGCTGCATAAGGCCTGTAGATTTAAAAAAGAGCCCATCACTACCTGATGTGCTCTTTTTCTAGCCATATGAAGGGCTTTTGTTCCATTAGTAGTTGTAAGCACTACAGTTCTGCCTCCAACCTTTTCAGTTGTATAAGAGAAAGGTGAATTCCCGAAGTCGTATCCTTCTACTACTTGTCCGTCACGTTCGGCTGCCAGTAAAAATCCTTTATCAGAATAGTTAAGACAATCCTCTACGTTTGCTACCGGTATAATTGCAGTTGCGCCGTTATCTATTCCATAAACAATGGACGAGGTAGCTCTGAGTACGTCAATGACTACGACAATGCTATCTTCAATAGCATACAGATCTAATAATGCAGGCGTTAAACAAACTTCTATACTCTTTTGCATCGACAGGATATGGCTTTTATTTATAAAAAGGGAATTTAACTACTTTGGCTTTAATCTTATTATTACGGATATTGATAAAAATCTCGGTTCCTTCTTTATCCATGCCTTTTGAAATGTATCCCATTCCTATTGCCTTTTGTAAAGACGGAGATTGAGTACCGGAAGTAACTTTACCAATTACATTCCCTTCTGCATCAACTATTTCATAATCATGACGAGGTATCCCCCTGTCAATCATTTCAAATCCCACAAGTTTACGTGTAATACCTGCTTCTTTTTGAGCTAATAAAGCCTCAGAGTTGGTGAACTTCTTGGTGAATTTAGTGATCCATCCTAATCCTGCTTCAATTGGAGACGTAGCGTCATCAATATCATTTCCATATAAACAGAAACCCATTTCTAAACGCAAAGTATCACGGGCACCCAGGCCAATAGGCTTCATATTGAAAGGTTTACCTGCTTCAAAAATAGCATCCCAGATTTTATCAGCGTGTTCGTTATCAAAATAGATCTCGAAACCACCAGCACCAGTATAACCGGTTGCAGAGATCACAACATTATCAACACCAGCAAATGCACCTTTTACGAAGTTGTAATACTCCATAGCAGCAAGATCAACGTCAGTTAACCCTTGCAAGGCTTCAGCCGCTTTAGGCCCTTGTATAGCAAGCAAGGATGTTTTATCAGAAATATTATGCATTTCTACACCTTTATCATTGAACTTCTGAATCCAGTTCCAATCCTTATCTATGTTAGATGCGTTAACAACCAACATATATGTTTTTTCATCTATACGATAAACCAATAAATCATCAACAATACCTCCGTCCTCATTTGGAAGGCAAGAGTATTGTACTTTCCCATCATAAAGTTTTGAAGCATCATTGCTGGTAACACGTTGAATTAAATCTAACGCATTCTCGCCCTTTAAAATAAATTCGCCCATATGGCTAACGTCAAAAACGCCAACGCCGTTTCTCACCACAGCATGTTCTGCATTTATGCCTTCGTATTGAACTGGCATATTGTAACCTGCAAATGGCACCATTTTAGCCCCTAAAGAGATGTGTTTATCTGTTAATGCGGTATTCTTCATATTCTATATCTGTAAAAACGTGGGCAAAGGTATATAAAATTTAAGCACTTACTAACTTTTGGTAGATATTCAACATCCTTTTAGAGATGGAAAAAAAGTCATGATCGCGCTCCACCGTTTTTCTTGCATTTTCACCGATTTCACGCCATTTTTTAGGGTTGGTGATGCATTGCAGTATAGACCTGTAAAACTCGTCGGCAGTATTGGCTATAAGAATATCTTTACCATGTTCGCACTTGATTCCTTCGGCAGCCATGCTTGTTGCAATGATACATTTACTCATAGCCATACCTTCGATAATCTTTACCCGCATCCCACTGCCAGACAGCAGCGGAACTATCATAATCGCTTTAGAATTTATAAATTCTATTGCGTCAAAAATTTCACCTTCTACTACCAGGTTCTCAGAGTCATACTCAAAAAACTCTCTTGGCATGTTTTTTCCAGCGATATAAAAACGCAACTCACTACTTAATTTTTCTATATCCGGCCATATTTCATCAAGAAACCATTCCAATCCCTCTTTATTTGGCCGCCAATCCATTGCCCCTAAATGAAACAATGTGGGAAAGCTGGTTTTAGAGGGGTCTGTAACATATTTTTTAAAATCTAGTGCTACGGGAAAAACTTCAAGAGCTGTTTCACAACCAAACCGAAGAATACTTTGCCTGTCTTGTTCACTTATAGCAAAGACCTGGTGAAATCTGTTCATCTGTTCGGTTTCATAAACCTTTAAACGGCGGGCAAGAAATTGTAAATACATTCGTCTTGGCGTAAACTTTTCGGTTCTTGCAATACGCTCCCAAACATCAAACTCTATATTATGCGCTCTATAAACCACTTTGGCCTTACTATTCGCTTTAACAATATCCAGATAGGGTACCACAAACAGCCCCTCGAATTGAATAATATCAAATTCATTTTCTCTTAAAATATCTTCAAGCAGTTTAGCTGCCTCATCGTCAAAATACCTTGAAACGTTATAAGACTGATTAGAGAAAACATTAAATAACGCACCCCAAACATTAACCTCAGTATCCAAGCTAAAGGAATGGAATTTTATGCTATCAAAGACAGGGTCGTAAATATCATCCACATCAACTCTGTGCTTATTAGTGTTAATGCTAAATAAGGTTATTTCCAGGCCAAGTTGTAATAAACCCTTAATAGTGTTATAAACTACTATGGGATATCCGCTATTTGGCGGAAAGGGGACCCTATTTGTCAGAATTAATATTTTCAAATCACGTGAAAATACTAATTATCCTTCGTTTTCGGAAAATAGAGCCAGTTGCGGATTGCTAATTGTGAAAGTTTTACGGTGAAATGGCGACAATCCATGCTCTAAGGCAGCCATCCGATGTACTATTGTTGGATACCCTTTATTTTGATGCCACTGATAATGAGGATATTGGATCGATATATTTTCCATGAATTCATCTCTATGGGTCTTAGCAAGAATAGACGCTGCTGCAATATTTAAATATTTACCATCTCCTTTTACAATGCAGGTATGAGGAATATTTGGATATGCTTTAAAACGGTTTCCATCTATGCTTAGGTATTCCGGCCTTACGGCGAGCTTTTCTACCGCTCTGTGCATCGCAAGGAACGAGGCATTGAGGATATTAATCTTATCTATTTCCAGGTGGTCAACTTCTGCTACTGCCCAGGCAATTGCCTCTCTTTCTATGATCACTCTTAAATTACAGCGCTGTTTATGAGTAAGCTTTTTAGAATCAGTTAACTCTCCGGCAATAAAATCAGGAGGCAAAATTACAGCAGCAGCAAATACTGGCCCTGCCAAACAACCTCTCCCTGCTTCATCACATCCGGCTTCTAGTAATTCATTCTGGTAACAGTTCAATAGCATATTACAACAAAGTTAGTAAATTTAATAGTTGTGGCTACACTGAGATATTTTGCGACTTTACATCAAACGCATCTCTCAATCCAATAGCTAATAAATTAAACGCATATACCGTAAGCATAATTGCCAGTCCAGGTAAAATAGCCAGGTAGGCAGCATCCATAATAATGTATCCGTAATGCTCCTTTATCATGCCTCCCCAACTAGCCATCGGCGGTTGTGCCCCAAAGCCTAAAAAGCTCAATCCTGTTTCTAAAAGTATTGCTGAAGCGAAATTTGCAGAAGCAACGACAAGTATCGGACCGGCAATATTAGGCAAGATATGCCTTATGATGATTCTTGGGGTTGAGTATCCAAGTGCCTTTGATGCTTCTACAAATTCTACCTCCTTTAATGCCATTACTTGTCCGCGTACCAAACGGGCCACATCAACCCAGGTAGATAGTCCCACTGCTATAAATATTTGCCAGAATCCTTTACCAAGTGCAAAGGAAATTGCAATGACCAGCAATAGCGAGGGTAATGACCAAATCACGTTCATAAACCAGCTAATTGCTGCATCAGTTTTACCTCCAAAATAACCCGCCAAGGCACCTAAACTAACTCCAATAAAAAGCGAAATAAGTACAGCCATTAATCCTACCGACAATGACACGCGAATGCCAAGGATCAATCTACTTAACAGATCTCGACCATAAACATCTGTTCCCAGCCAAAAAGTCCGTGTATAGCGATTATTCCCCTTAACTAAAAGATAACTGGTTTCCTCTGCTTGTTCGTCATCGCCAATATATTCTCTTGCATAAACTTTGCCCTGGTTTTCGCGATAAGAAGTAATAGGTATGCTCTTAAAATCTGCCTCCTGTCCATAAAGCATCTTCTCAAAGAAATTAACTTTCCTAATGTTCTTATTTTTACTAACAATTAAAAAGTCAAAGGTTCTGCCCGGTTTCTTATTTGTAAGCTGAAGATGCATGGTATTCGCATTTGGGGTTTGATCAGGTGTGATTGTATAACCAAGAATGCCCATAATGATAAGCGTGATAATAAATAATAACCCTCCAAAGGCTAGTTTATTTTTCCTAAAGCGTTTCCAGACTTTTCTTGAAGGGCTATTGTGTGCTTCCACTATTTTACCATTCTCCCTTTCCAGTTGTATTTCCCGGAGTTGCCGGCGATACCAATATAAACGATGTAAATCATATGCAATATGTTTAATACAGGCAGCAGAAGCAATAATTTTCTCCTTTTTGCAAAACCAGTCACATCATATAAAAATAAGAATTCAACTAATATTTTTGCTAGTATTTGAAATATTGCCAATTTAAAATAGAATCCTATAAACAAGCCGATACCCAGATTCATAAGCACACTAAGGTTGAACAACCATATGCAAACACCAAGAACAATGATCGATTTATTTTTATACCGGGTACTTTTTGAAGCCCAGCGCTTCCTCTGTTGAATAAACTCTTTTAAGGTAGGTTTCGCATGGGTATAAACAATAGCCTCCCTATTCTTTAAAAATCCAACATTATTGTTGAAGCGAGCAGCTATTTTATGCAAAAGCAATTCATCATCACCGGAGGCAAGGTCATCAATTCCTTTAAACCCACCTACCTCATAAAACGCATCCTTCTCATAAGCCAAATTGGCACCATTGCAGGTAGAGGGTTGTTTATTTCCTATTGTTGATGCACCCAAACCTATTAAATAAAGAAACTCCAGCGATTGGGCCCGCTCAAAGAAACTTTTCTCTTGAAAATAAGCAACCGGTGAGGAAATCATTTTATAATTCCCTGCCTCATAAAATTGGATTACCGTTTTTAACCAATCAGGTCCCATTCTGCAATCAGCATCTGTAGTAATTATCAACGTACCGGTCGACTGTCCTATAGCAGTCTGTATCGCCTTTTTTTTATAGGAGTTTAAAGCTTGATCCTCGTTAAGGCAAATTAATTTTACACCTCGGCCTGCATACGATCTTATAATTTCAGCGGTATTGTCTGTAGAGTGATCATCGATGAAGATAATTTCTGTAAGTTCCTTATTATAGCTTTGTGCGAGCAGATCATCAATAGTTTTTGAAATATTTGTTTCTTCATTACGGGCAGCTACCAAAATTGACACGCTGGTTTTTCGTTCACCCTCAGAAGTCTTAAAATATATAAGGCTACGCCACCCCTTAATAAAGGCTATAACCACTATTACATATAAAATAGTTAAGAAAGAGGAGAGATAACTAACTGCGCTGAATATTTCCAAAGAAATTAAGTTTAAAAACGAAATAAGTGCCTAATATAGCAGGAATTATAATATTTATTAGCCAGATACCAGCAGTGCACGCTATAACTGCAATATTCTGATCTGTTATAAAGCCAAAAAAGTAAGATGCAGTAACGCTTCTAACCCCTATATCAAAAAGATCAAGGGAAGGTAAAGTAGACTGTACGAAAAACAGAATACTCACCATCATCATGATATCCAGATAGTGTAATTCAGGTATTAGCCAATAGAAAAGGATAAAGTATTGGGTACTAAATACAACATATCTTGACAAGCAAAACAGCAATATATTTAGCAGTTCCCTTTTCTGATACCTGGCAAGAACCCCATAGAATCTTTTGTATTTACGTGTAAAACGCATGGACACCAAAATTCCATTTAACCATTTTATATTAAAATAGAAAATGATAAAAAACAAACAGAACATTATCGAAAGGATTACCAGGGCATAAAACAGCCGGTAATCTATATTTACAAACTTGTAGATGAAAATACATAGTGCTATTGCACCAAACACATTGGTAAGTACCATCTGGCCTATATTCCCGACTGCCATGGCCACTACGCCTACAATCCTTCTTTTAGGCGACAGGAAGAAGACCCGGCCACCATATTCTCCGATTCTGTTGGGAGTAAATACTGCCCAGGTTAATCCACAGAATACAGATTCAATAGATCTCCAAATACTAATTTTCTCAATCCCTGAAACTAACCTTCTCCACTTCAGCGCTTCCAACCCCCAGTTCAAAAGCATAAGAACAATAACCGCAGTCATCACCAGGATGATTTCTGATTGAGGAATTTGCTTTAATAGATTTTTAAATGAGCTTAAATTCTCATTATTTGACAGTTTGTTGTAAATGATCCAAAAGGCAAATACAACAATTGCTGTTTTAATAAAGTAGGAAAGTATTTTTTTGTACCGCGATGTCAACTTTTTTGCATTTACTATCTGCAAATATGCTTAATATTGTTTTATGTTGGCTGAAAAAAAGGAAAGGGTGATCATGGGCATAGACCCGGGAACTTCAATAATGGGATATGGAGTAGTGCTGGAGAAAGGAAGTAAAATTGAATTAATCACCATGGGGATCGTCAGGATGGATCATATGGATGATCACTTTTTGAAATTACAGCGCATTTTTGAAAAAACCATTCTACTTTTGGATGAGTTTAAACCTGATGTTTTAGCGCTAGAAGCTCCTTTTTATGGAAAAAACATTCAGGTTATGTTAAAATTAGGTCGGGCACAAGGTGTAGCAATGGCGGCGGCCCTATCCAGAAATATCCCAATTGCAGAATATGCACCACGGAAAATCAAACAATCCATAACAGGGAACGGCAATACAAGTAAAGAACAAGTGGCGGCTATGTTACAGCGCCTATTAAATTTTAAGGAAACACCCGAATTTCTGGATGCTACAGATGGTTTAGCCGTTGCTGTTTGTCATTCTTTTCAGAGGGTAAGCACCAGCGGAGCAGGTAAATCCTACTCCGGCTGGGAGGCATTTGCCAAAGACAATAAAAAACGACTTAAGCAGTAACCTGATTTGCATTAGCTACTTTTCTTTTGCGATAATACTTAAAGCTGAAATATGCTGCTATACCAATTAATATCCAAACCCATAAGTTCATTGCAACAAGTATAACTTCTTTAAAGATGTACCATCCGTTCTGAAAGCTCAATCCCAATCGGGTAAAGAAGTTTGGACGGTAACTATACAAATCATCATTTCCAACAAGAATGCTTTTAACAGTATTGTCCTGATAAAAATTAAGGGTAATTGTACTGTACTGCACTTTGTTATCGATCATCAGATTTTCTATCTTTTTATCTACGTAATCATCTTTAAGAGATAGCGAGGTTTCTACATTATTACTCTTCTTATTGGCATGTTTGTTAAGTTGTTCCACAGCCTCAACCCTATTTTCATTCTTTAGTTTATTACTCAAATAAACAATACTTTGATCATCCATTTTAAGCGACTGCTGGTCTATAAAAACAGCCAGCTTTGCCACTTTGTTGGTAAACTCATCTAGCTTATCTGAAGGAACTTTTGCTATTATGAGTCCTTCTGTGCGATAAGAAGTGAGCTCCAGTAACGAGTCTGTAGAATACTTTACCTTTTCTGTTTGTTGAATATTACTTTGAACGGTGAACTCTGCAATGGTTCCTCCCTCTGCTTTTATTGCCGAGCTTAATTTCTCTTTTGTATTCTGTACATCCTTAACCCTGAAACGCATATCTGCAGTCTTGATGATCTTTTCACTTAGCAGTGAATCTGTTGTCTCCAGATTTGCACTTGTGAAATCTGAATTTTCTAGTTTTGAATCTTTATTACTGTTGCACGAAAACATAGCTATTGCCAATATACAATAGATTAAATATTTTATCATATTATTAATGATTAGGTTTTTTCCTTAATACCAAATATTAAATTAGGTAACCTAAAAATTTCAATAAATAAGATCAACTTTACTATTAATCATATAAACGTTACAAAAAAAAAGTCCTCACCAGCTTTTGCTAATGAGGACGTTCTTAAAAAAAATAATTTTATATTCTTATGCGTCTAATATTTTGAATACGCCTTTACAAGCGATGATAGCACCGATTAAAAGTATTGCCCACGAGATAATAGACAATGTGGTAGAGTCACCAGCAAAGCGTAAAAATACGCCCAAAATACCAACTAAAATCCCAACAGTCATCAACTTATAAATTGAGATCTCATTAGCTCTTTTCATGCTTTCTGTATTGTGTTTTGGTGTCTGTTCCATTTTACTGTTTTTATTTACTGCGCAAAAATAATATTTTTTAAACTAATACAGCATATTACGCTGATCTTTTTAATCACTCAATTTTATCCGTTCAAAGCCGCTGCACCACTTACTATTTCTGTAAGCTCTGTGGTAATTGCAGCCTGACGAGCCTGGTTGTAAGAAAGCTTTAAGGCTTTCAACAAGTCACCAGCATTTTCAGTTGCTTTATCCATTGATGTCATACGGGCACCATGCTCGGAAGCATGAGAATCCAATATAGCTTTGAACAATTGAATCTTAATTGACTTAGGTATTAGCTGCTCAACTATTTCCTCCTGAGAAGGCTCTAAAATATAGTCCACGTTAGTAGATTTCTCTTCTGCCGCATCCTGCCCACTAGTTAATGGAATTAATTGTTCTGTTGTTAAAATTTGAACAGCAGCATTTTTAAATCTGTTGTATACCAATTCAACTCTATCATAATCGCCTTTGGCAAAGCCTTTCATGATAGCGTCAGTGATCTTGGTTACATTTTCAAAAGTAAGATCAGCATATACCTCGTTATTGTTTCCAATGACGTTGTAGTTACGTTTTTCGAAGAAATCCTGAGCTTTCTTTCCTATTGCTACTATACTTACATTACCATTTTTTAACTGTTCGCTATACTTCTCGGCAATTAAATTATTAGTAGTTTTAATCACGTTCATATTAAACGCGCCAGCTAAACCACGGTTAGAAGAAACCACAATGATCAAAACCTTGTTAGGCTCACGCTCTTGTATAAAAGGTGATGATGATCCCTCTAAATTAGCAGAAAGATTTCCTAAGATCTCTTTTAGCTTGGTAGCATAAGGACGTAACTGTATGATAGCATTAGTTGCACGCTTCAACTTAGCAGCCGAAACCATTTTCATGGCTTTGGTAATCTGCTGAGTAGATTGTACCGATGCTATTCGAATTCTTACTTCTTTTAAATTAGCCATTCTTCTTTATCTTCAGTTCAGCTTTATTAGTATTTACTTGAAAGCTCTTTAGCCACAGTTTCTAATACTCCAGTGATTGAATCATCTAATTTACCAGCTTTTAAAGCTTTTAAAGTTTCTGGATGACGCAACTCTAATTGTTGTAAATATTCCGCTTCAAACTCTCTTACTTTATTTACAGGAACTGAACGCATTAAGTTTTTAGTACCGATGTAAATAATAGCAACTTGTTTCTCAACAGTCATTGGAGAGAACTGACCTTGTTTCAAAATCTCTACGTTACGTGAACCTTTATCAAGAACTGACTTAGTAGCAGCATCCAGATCTGAACCGAATTTAGAGAACGCCTCTAACTCACGGTATTGAGCCTGATCTAATTTTAATGTACCTGCAACTTTCTTCATCGATTTGATCTGCGCGTTACCGCCCACACGTGATACCGAGATACCTACGTTAATTGCCGGACGAACACCAGAGTTGAACAAGTTACTTTCTAAGAAGATCTGACCGTCAGTAATTGAAATTACGTTGGTAGGAATATATGCAGAAACGTCACCGGCCTGAGTTTCGATAATAGGTAATGCAGTTAATGAACCACCACCTTTAACGATACCTTTTAATGATTCAGGTAAATCGTTCATTGCTTGTGCAATCTCGTCATTCGAGTTGATCTTAGCAGCACGCTCTAATAAACGACTGTGAAGATAGAACACGTCACCTGGATAAGCCTCACGACCCGGTGGACGACGTAACAACAATGACACCTCACGGTATGCAACAGCTTGTTTAGATAAATCATCATAAACAATTAAAGCCGGTCTTCCAGTATCCCGGAAAAACTCACCTATCGCTGCACCTGAGAAAGGAGCATAGAACTGCAATGGAGCAGGTTCAGCAGCAGAAGCAGCAACAACTACTGTATATGGCATTGCACCATTCTCTTCAAGAGTACGTACAACGTTTGCTACAGTACTTGCTTTCTGACCACAAGCTACGTATATACAGAATACAGGATTACCTGCTTCATAAAATTCTCTTTGGTTGATAATGGTATCGATACATACAGCTGTTTTCCCAATCTGACGATCGCCAATAACAAGCTCACGCTGACCACGGCCAATAGGAATCATCCCATCAATAGCTTTAATACCAGTTTGTAAAGGCTCAGTTACCGGCTGACGATAAATCACACCAGGTGCTTTACGCTCAATCGGCATTTCGTAAGTTTCACCTAAAATAGGTCCTTTACCGTCGATTGGCTCACCAAGCGTATTGACAACACGTCCTAGCATACCTTCACCAACTTTAATAGAGGCAATTTTTTTAGTACGTTTAATAGTATCACCCTCTTTGATTTTGTCTGAAGGGCCCAATAGAACCACACCAACATTATCTTCTTCAAGGTTCAAAACAATACCTTGCAAGCCGGTTTCAAATTCAACTAACTCGCCCGATTGAACTTTAGTTAAACCATAAACACGGGCAATACCATCACCCACCTGCAATACGGTGCCAACTTCTTCAAGTTCTGCTTCTGATTTGAAGCCCGCCAATTGTTGCCTGATAATTGCCGATACTTCGTCTGGTCTTACCTCTACCATAATTTTATATTATTTCTTTTGTAAATTCAGTATTTATTATCTCTTATTATTTCGTCTCAGGATTAAACAATTCCCTGAGCAAATTCCTTTTTAAGTTTATTTAAACCACTTGAAATACTTGCATCAAATTGTTTATCTCCAACTTTTAAAATAAAGCCACCAATTAATTTGTCATTAACTTTTTCTTTAACAACAACTTCGTTAGCGCCTATTTCCTTTTTAACAATAGCTACAATTTCAGCTCTGCTTGCAGGTGTAAGTTCCACAGCAGACGTTACATCTGCAGTAACAATACCTTTGATAAAGTTGTATTGAGCAATAAAAGCTTTTGCTGTACCAAATAAAATCGCAGAACGACCTTTGCTTACAACCAATTTCATAAAGACTTTTGTAACCTGATGAACCTTAGAACCAAATATATTTTCTAAAATTCCTGCTTTTTTATCTAAAGGAACTATAGGGTTTTTAAGGATAGCTTCTAATTCAGAATTATCATTAATTACTCGTTCTAAAAGAACCATATCATTTTTGATTTCTTCTAAAGCATTTTGCTCTGTAGAAAGATCTATTAATGATTTGGCATATCTCGATGCTGCTTTATTTTCTGACATTTTCTTTGGTATATCTAGCTAAACAAACTATCAATTAGTTTAATTCAACATCTTTTAAAAGATTAGCAACTAAATCCTGCTGTTTTGCTTTATCTTCAAGCTGGCTACGTAACACACGCTCAGCAATCTCTAAAGATAAAGTTGAAACCTGACTCTTAAGTTCTGCTAAAGCAGCTTTCTTTTGATTTTCAATTTCAATTTTAGCTTTCTCAATTAACTTAGCACCTTCGTTATGAGCTTGCGTTTTAGCTTCATGAACAATACTGTCTTTTAGGGCTTTAGCCTCTTTTAAGATATGATCGCGTTCAGCACGGGCCTCTTTCATTAACTCCTCATTCTGAGCAGTTAAACGAGCCATCTCATGTTTCGCAAGTTCAGCTTTATTTAAAGCCTCATCAATTGATTGCTCACGTTCATGAATAGCAGCAAGAATGGGTTTCCATGCAAATTTCTTAAGCAATATTAATAAGCAAACAAATGCGACTGCTGTCCAAAAAACTAATCCTATGGTAGGGGTTACTAATTCCATTTTATATAATACTTTAAACTTATTCTACTTTATTAAGGCAGGTATATAACCAATCGTTAAATACCTGCCTAAACTTTTTCAGTTTGAGCTATTAAACACCTAAGCCTAATAATGCAACTACCACACCGAATAAAGCAGCACCCTCAATAAGGGCAGCAGCAATAATCATTGCAGTCTGAATTTTTGATGCAGCTTCTGGCTGACGAGCAATACCTTCCATTGCTTTTCCACCTACCTGACCGATACCGATACCGGCACCAATTACTGCTAAACCGGCACCTATCGCCGCGATTGAACCTACCATAACTAATTTAATTTATATAATTTGTAAAAAATAGTTTCTAATTAATGATGCTCTTCTACTGCCATACCTATAAACAGGGCAGTAAGTAATGTAAATATAAAGGCTTGTAAAAATGCTACCAGTAATTCCAAAACATCCATAAACAATACGAAAGCAACAGATACCGGCGCAATAGCCAATGTTTTAAAAATAAATATCAATGAGATCAAACTCAATACGATAATGTGACCTGCAGTAATGTTAGCAAACAAACGAACCATTAACGCAAAAGGTTTAGAAATCACACCTACAACCTCAACTACAACCATAAGTGGCCATAACCAGAAAGGTACGTTAGGTAAAAAGATGTGCTTCCAGTAATATTTGTTACCATTGATATTCACAATGATCATGGTAAACAATGAAAGAACAAATGTTAATGAGATGTTACCAGTTACGTTAGCACCTCCTGGGAAAATAGGAATTAATCCTAAAACGTTATTAATCCAGATAAAGAAAAACACGGTTAGCAGGTAAGGCATAAACTTAGCGTGCTTATGTCCGATGTTCGGTTTAGCTATATCATCTCTTACGAAAATAATGATTGGCTCAACAAATGACTGCAAACCTTTAGGTGCTTTACCAACACGTTTCTTATATGCACCAGCAACTGATATAAATATGATCAGAATAACTGCTATTGCAACAAACATTGCAGCAACATTCTTAGTAATAGAAAAATCAAGAACTTTAGATGAAGCAGCCTCATCCACCTGACCATCGGCTCCAACAATTTTAATCTTGTCTTCAACCAAACGATAAGTATTCTTCGATCCGGCATAATCATGCTCACCATGATGAAAGTGACCAGACGAGAAAAACTCTACACCAGCAGGAGTATACAATATTACAGGAAGAGGAACTGAAAGGTGACCCCAAAGATGCCACATATGCGAATCTGCAATGTGTTCCATAATTACCTTGGTTGGTTCAAATTTCTTCTCACCATGCTCGGCGTCATGAGCACCTTCAACATGAGCCGCAGTTACGGCAGTATCAGCAGAAACAACTGCAGTATCCCCCTGAGCAAAAACTCCAGACGAAACCGACAGAAACGCTAAAAAAAGCGTAAAAACAACAATTAACCTTTTCACTTTAAACTCAAAAACGTGGCTACAATCCATTTAGTCGCAGATTTTTACTATTTATTTTGGTGGCGCAAGTTACGTAACAAAGAGTATATTTCAAAGAAGCTGAACAATAAATATAAAGAAAAAAAATTCAGCACAAAAATGATCCCCTTCTCCTTAGCATTTAGGCTGTAAATCAGCACAAAAGCCAAAGAAAAAAACATTTTCACCGCAATGGCCCCCATAATGGCCATTATTCCAACTTCAGGATTACGCTTAAGGCCCAAATCAGCACAGAAATAAGCGATGTAGGTAATAATAGCAAAGAAGAAATATACCAGCCAGAACTTACTGGTCAAAATCCGGATATCGGGAAAAACAATTGGCAACAGGTGGGCTATACCAGCCAAAACCACACAATAAAGTAAATAGGAAACGGTAAAACGTGCTAGGCTCAAAATCTATATTTTTTACAAAAGTAGGTATTTACCTTGGCTTAAAATAATAGACTTTAGTTTTTATTCAACTGTTTTACAACCTGATACATGGCAGCCCCCACACCGATTAAACTAAATACAGCAGTAATAATACGCGTCTTACTTCCTCTGTATTCATCAATTTTATAGCCTATAAATGCAAAAACTCCTATTGTAGCAAGCATTTGAAAACTAATTGAAGAGTATTTAGCAAATGTGCTCAAGCCTTTTTTCTTTTCCTCAGGATCTACCATAACCGGATATATTTAAATAAAATGGGTTTTGTTAAGAAGTTATTGATGAATAAAATACTTTTGTATATATTTTGTTTTTATTAAGCATCAACTTAATCTATATTTTTTGAAAAATTACGCGATCTACAATTTAAAGATAATATTATTTAGCTTATGCCTCTGCATAATATATTCCTGCAGCTCTCAAAAAGATACCGCTTCGAGCAGAGGCATGCAGAACCTAACTGCTCGCTATAATTATATCTACAACTCTAAAGTTCTTTTAATAAATCATCAGCAGGAACTCACCGAAACCTATGTTGATAATTACGACCAGATACTCCCGGTTTATTTAGGCCCCGAAACGAACAACGAGGAAGTTAGCACTTCCCTCAACTTAAAACCAATGGATGATATTATTAAAAAAGCCCAAACCATCATCCTTGAAAAAAGCTACAGCAACTATATCGACGACGCATATATATTATTAGGGAAAGCTAACTTTTTTAATGGTAACTATTTTAACGCTACAGAATATTTTGATTATACTGCTAAAACTTATAAAAGCAACGTAAACAGCCAACTGGAAGCACTCAATTGGAAAGCGCGCAGCCTTATGCAGCTAAAAAGAATCAGTGAGGCCAATAAAGTATTAGACTCCCTGGAATCTATTCTTCCGGATATTAAGAAGAAAAGCAACCTTGCCGAACCATTTGCTACACTTGCCGAAATGTGCATTTATCTTGATAACAATGCAGCTGCCATTTCCTATTTAAAAGATGCAATTAAAGCTGGTACAGGAACAGATAACAGAATACGTTGGACCTACATACTTGCCCAGCTTTACGAACGACAAAAGAACTATCCTGATGCATTAGTAAACTATAGAAAAGTAGTAAAAAGCAATGCCCCTTTCGAAATGTATTTCAACGCTAATCTTAATCAAATTAAGCTAAGAACACTTCAGGGAGGCCCACAGAAAGCGAATAAACAGGATCAATTGCTCGCGCTCCTGAAAGACGACAAGAACCTGGATTACAATGATCAGGTATATTTTCAAATCGCTGAAAGCCATGCTGCAGATGAAGAATATACTGAAGCACTAAAATACTATCAGTTATCTATTCAGAAAAGCACCACAAACCAATATCAAAAGGGCCTTAGCTATTTAAGGATCGCCGATTTAAACTTCAAAGTTTTTAAAGATTACCTTAAAGCCAAGTCTTATTATGACAGCACGGTTAATACCCTTCCTAAAAACTACCCTGGGTATGAGCTTATTCTCAAGAAAAACCAAAACCTACAATATTTAACCAACAGATATCAAATTATAAGTGTCGAAGATACCTTGCAAAGCATTGCGAAATTGCCAGAAGCAGACAGGGCCGCAAAAATACAGCAGCTTGCAACTCCTGTAGTGACAACACAACCGTCTGCAAACGGCAATTCAGCTTCAACAACGGCTTACCAACCAAACTACGGCCGTAACAACAATGCCCAGCTACAGAGCTCTTTTTATTTTAGCAATCCAGCTGCAGTAAGCATTGGGTTTTCAGACTTTAAAAGAAAGTGGGGAAATAGAAAGTTAGAGAACAACTGGCGCCAAAGCATCAGAACATCGGCTCAGGAAACCTCACAGGAAATCGCCAATAATATTAATACATCCACCAGTACTGATGAAGCAACTCCTGTTGTTAAAGACCCTCAAACCCTGGTAAAGCAATACACAGATTCGCTGCCTGTTACACCAGAACTTCTGGCTAAATCCAATCAAAAGATCATTGATGCTTATTACGAAATAGCCAGTTTCTATTTACAGGAATTAAATAGCCCTAAGGAAGCAGCAGAAGTTTATCAGCTATTATTAAACCGATTCCCAGCAAATAATCATTTAGCAGCAACTTACTATAGTTTATTTTTAATCAACAAAGGTGTTGATGAACCAAAGTCTGCAGATTTCAAAAACAAGGTTTTAAAAGACTTCCCTTCGTCTATTTATGCAAAAATCATTATCGATCCTTCATTCTCTTTAAAGCAATCAGAACTCGAAACAGCAGTAACCAAACAATACAACGATATATTTGAGCAGTACTTAAAAAAAGATTTCAATACCGTAATCAATCGTGTAAATGAAAACTCGAAAAGTAATACGAGTGGCTTTTTTGCACCACAGTTTGCATATTTAAAAGCAATTGCGATTGGAAGAACAGACAAAGTAGATGCCCTATTAACCGCTTTTAGCAGCATCACGGAACAGTTTCCAGACGACAAACTGATCACTCCTCTTGTTAAAGGTAATGTAGCCTACATCAATGATCACCTGTCCGATTTTCAGAAAAGAGACACTGCACTGATAGATTTTGACCCTAATGAACCGCCCTTTTTTGGCCCCACCAAACAAATGCCAACCGTTGCCAAAGCACAGGAACCAGTTGCTTCTCAAAAAGCAGATCAAACTGCAAAAGCTCAGGAACCTGTTAAATCTGCCACACCTCAACAAGTAACTCCAGATGTACCTAAAGCAGCAGCAGTAAAGGTCGACGGCCCGTTCAGCACAGCAGTATCAACAGTTTACTACTATATAATCGATGTAGCCGATGCCTCACTAACACTAAGCTCTTCACGTTTTGGCATTGGTCAGTTTAACCGCGGGAACTATGCCGGCAGCGGGTTAAAACACCAATTAAAAGAATTTGACAATGATCAACTCATTTATGTGGGGAACTTTAGTAATTTTGACGAGGCAAAAACCTATGCATCCGGAATCACTCCACAGCTAAAACAAATCATGAAAGTTCCCGTTAATATCTACACAAGTTTCATCATCAGCAAAGAGAATTTCGATAAACTTACCAGTAAAGCTTTACTGGATAAGTACATAGAATTTTATAAAAACAACTATTAAAAATGAGGAAAGCACTTTCGCAGGAAGACATCAGAAAGTATAACTTTACATTATGGAAATTATTAATCGGGGGAATAATTCTCTTTTCCCTGTTTATCATTTGCATCGGATTTGGATTATTTGGAGAGCTCCCATCATTCAGAGATATTGAACACCCTAAAAGCAACCAGGCATCAGAAATTGTAACTGATGACGGCAGGGTTCTAGGCACCTACTTTGTACAAAACCGTTCAAATGTTACCTATCCGGAAATCTCACAAAATGTAATTAATGCATTAATTGCGACCGAGGATATCCGATTCAGAGAACATTCAGGTATCGATTTCAAACGTACATTTACTATATTTTTTTATGCCCTTGTAGGCAAAAAACAAGGGGGTAGTACAATTACTCAACAGCTTGCGTTAAATCTATTCTCTGAAGAAGGAAGGCAGAAAAACTTTGCCAAACGTATTTTACAGAAGTTTCAGGAATGGGTTATCGCTGTAAAATTAGAGCGCAACTATACTAAGGAAGAAATTATTGTCATGTACCTTAACACGGTAGAGTTTGGCAACCAGGCATATGGTATCAAATCAGCCGCCAGAGTTTATTTCAATACTACCCCAGATAAATTAAGCGTTTCACAAGCAGCAACACTTGTCGGCATTCTTAAAGGAATCACCAGGTATTCACCTACCCGTAACCCTCAGCGGTCTTTAGCCAGAAGAAATACAATTATGGGGTTAATGCTAAAAGAAAACCTGCTTACCCAGCAACAATTTGATGCTGAGCAACAAAAACCACTCGGTTTACACTTTAGCGCAGCCACTGTTAACGACGGAATTGCACCTTATTTTAGAGCTGTTTTAAAGAATGACATCAGAAGAATATTTGAAGAGCGTTCTATAACAAAACCAGATGGAACTCCATATGATCTTGACAGGGATGGGTTAAAGATAATTACAACCTTAAATTACGACATGCAGGTTGCAGCTGAAGATGCGCAAAAGGAATACATGAAGACCCTTCAGCAGTCATTTATCAACAGCTGGAAAGGACGAAACCCATTCAAAGGAAAAGAGGCCCAGATAGAACAGGGTGTTAAAAGATCTGATAGATATAGGGCTTTACAGCTTGAAGGTAAATCGGAAGCCGAAATTAAAGAAGACTTTAATACCCCTAGCCGTTTAACCATTTTTACCTGGAAAGGAAATATAGATACCCTAATGAAGCCTATTGATTCTGTAAAGTATTACAAAATGCTTTTAAGAAATGCAATGATGGCGATGGATCCGCAAACAGGATATGTTAAAGCCTGGGTTGGTGGCATTAATTACGAGCACTTTAAATATGATCAGGTTAAAATGGGTACAAGGCAAGTGGGCTCAACAGCTAAACCATTTACCTACGCCGTAGCAATTGAAAACGGCTACTCTCCATGCTTTTCTGTGCTTAACGAGCCTGTTACAATAGAAGTTCCGGGAAGTCCACCATGGACTCCACGTTCCGGCGGTACTGTTCCCGGCTACTTGACTTTGCAAAAAGGACTTGCGCTTTCGCAAAACTATATTGCTGCTTACCTGATGAAACAAGTAGGCCCAACGGCCGTAGCTACATTGGCTAAAAAGATGGGTATTACATCAGAAGTGCCCGCTTACCCATCCATATCACTGGGCTCATTTGATGCTTCTGTTTACGATATGGTTGGCGCATACAGCGTTTTTGCGAATAAAGGAATATGGACAAAACCTACCTATATTCTAAGAATAGAAGATAAAAATGGTGTTGTCCTGCACAGCGAAAAACCAATCCCTGTTCCTGCAATGAACGAAGAGGTGGCCTATGTGATGACCCGTATGCTGAGGGGGGTAGTTACCAACGGAACAGGTTGGAGGTTAGCTGGCAGGTTTGGCATCAAAACTCCAATTGGCGGTAAAACAGGAACAACACAAAACAATTCAGACGGATGGTTTATGGGAATCAGTCCGCAATTGGTTGCAGGTGTATGGACCGGTTGTGAAGACCGTGCATTTCACTTTACTAGTACCGCACAAGGTGATGGAGCTACAACGGCGCTACCTATTTTTGCCGGCTTCATGAAACGTGTTTATGCAAACCCTAAATTAAATATCTCTAAAGCAGATTTCGAACCTCCTAAAAGTGGTGTGTCCATCACTTTTGATTGTAACCAGTATCAGCAGCAGGAGCAAAAAACTGAACTTGATGAGAAATTAGGTTTTTAACCAACTTAACCTACCTTAGTTTCAATGAGTGCTTTTGACTATAAAAAGGCTGTGAGTGATATTCCTCATAAACCCGGCGTCTATCAGTTTTGGGATACCGAGGGTATTTTAATTTACATTGGGAAGGCAAAAGACCTAAGGAACAGGGTTGGTTCCTATTTCAATAAGGATAATCAGATGAATGGAAAAACAAGGGTACTTGTTTCCAAAATCAGAAAAATATCCTTTACCATTGTTGATACTGAAATTGATGCCTGGCTGCTCGAAAACAGTCTCATAAAAAAGCACCAGCCAAGGTATAATATCATGCTTAAGGATGATAAAACATACCCATGGATCATTATCAAAAAGGAAGCTTTCCCACGCGTATTCTGGACCAGAAAAATGGTTAAAGATGGCTCTACCTATTTTGGCCCCTATGCCTCTGTTGGGATGATGCATACGATACTTGACCTAATTAAAGAAACATACCCGCTTCGTACCTGCAACCTCCCGCTTACGGATAAGAACATTAGCGACGGCAAGTTTAAAGTTTGTCTGGAGTATCAAATTGGTAATTGTAAAGGCCCCTGTCAGGCTTATCAAACGCATAATGATTACGACAACAACATAGAAGAGATTAAAGATATTCTTAACGGAAAAATAGGAAATGTAATACGGGATGTAAAACAGGTAATTAAAACCGCTGTTGAACAGCTAAACTTTGAATACGCCCATCAATACCAGCTAAAATTGCAGGTGTTGGAAAAATACCAAAGTAAATCGACCGTAGTAAACAGTGCAATTACCAATATAGATGTAGTAAGTATTGCTTCAGATGAGCGGTATGCTTTTGTAAATTACCTGAAGGTAATGAATGGCAGTATTATCCAGACTCAAACTATCGAAATCAAGAAACGATTAGATGAAACCGATGAAGAATTACTAACCATTGCCATCACAGAGTTCAGAACAAAATTCCACAGTACATCTAAAGAGATCATTGTGCCTTTCGACATTGTACTTCTTGATACCAATTTGAAGTTCACTGTACCTAAACTGGGTGAGAAGAAAAAACTGCTTGAGCTCTCTCAAAAGAATGTGCTGTTTTTCAAAAAAGAGAAGTTAAACCAGTACGAAAAACTCAATCCTGATTTAAGGACCGACCGCATCCTTACGCAAATGCAAAAGGATTTAAGGCTAACTCAATTACCAAAACATATAGAGTGTTTTGATAATTCCAATTTTCAGGGCCAGTATCCGGTATCTGCAATTGTTGTTTTTAAAGATGCCAAGCCATCAAAAAAAGATTACAGACACTTTAACGTAAAAACAGTTGAAGGGCCGAATGATTTTGCCACAATGGAGGAAGCTGTTTACAGACGATATAAGCGCATGTTAGAAGAAGAAGGAACATTACCTCAACTTATTATCATTGACGGTGGTAAAGGCCAGCTATCATCAGCACTAACGAGTTTAAAAAAACTGGGTATAGACAAAAAAGTTACGGTAATTGGAATTGCCAAACGTTTGGAAGAATTGTATTATCCGGGAGACTCTTATCCTCTTTACCTTGATAAAAAATCTGAGACACTAAAAGTAATTCAGCAACTAAGAGATGAGGCGCATAGGTTTGGCATCACCTTCCATAGAAAAAAACGAGATCAGGGAACATTAAAAACCGAACTGGAACAAATAGAGGGTATTGGCAAAACAACAGCCGATAAGTTGTTAAGGCATTTTAAATCAGTAAAGAAAATAAAAGAGGCATCAGAAGCAGCCCTTGCAGAAGTATTAAACAAAAAACAGTTACAAACTCTGCTCGATCACTTTAAACAATAAGATATAAAACGCTAAACAATAGCATATAAAACACCACATCTCGACTTTAGGAGATGACAAAAAAGTTAAAACAAAATCCGTTTTAATACTCCCAAAGGCTCTGTTCAAAATCAGCGATCGATTTCTTTATCCGATCGGACTCGTAAAGCTTTCTAGGATCTTTTGGATCAGTAAGTCCTAACATATCCGTAATATTTTTATTTCCGGGATTGGTTTCTTTAACAACATAACTCGAGAACAATCTTCTAATAAAAAAGTCATCAAAAGTTAAAGTAGAGGCATCATTACCTGGATTGTTAAGGCGTTTTTTGCTTAACAGTTCACGTGCATCATCATAATAAACCCAGAATACCGGTTGCCAGTGTCCTTCAACCTCTTTCATTGGCGCAATACCAACTATTCTTGGTTCAAAAATAGACCGCTTAGAATCCAGAATCCAATCTTCTTTTATCCTGTATTTTAAAAACTCATCTGATCTTAATCTTCTTAAAGAAGGTTCGGCAATTTTACCTGTTGCAGAATCAGCTACGCCTTCACTTACACCTCTTGCACTTTGTAAAGCCTCCTGGGCGGTTAAAGCAATGCGAAACGAATCATTATCATCAAGAATCTTACCAGCAGTTGTATCCTTATTAGAATATACCGTTAGCTCCTCATTGCCTATGGCTTCTAACAGCACATCAATCAATTTAGAATCCTCAGCTTTAAGAACCGAGTTAATGGTGTCCCTTAAATCAATTTCACGCCAAATTCTTTTGGCATAATAAACATCCTCTTCTCTTACATCAGCGTATGGAACCATCACATTACTGTCGATTTCCTTCCTTACTGCAAAGCCATCCTTTGGAGGTGTTTTAATCTTAGTTTTCTTAAGCGAATCCACCTTAGCCGGAGCTTCAGGGACTTGTGCAAATGCACCAATACTTAACAACAATAATGCAACAATACCTAAGACATTTTTCATAATATTTTATTTTGCTACAAATGTAATTCCGTCCAAAACTTTTTGTCTTCCATCTGGTCCTTCGCAAACAATATCCTTAAAGATAACAGTTGCATTTGGTTTAATAGAATTTAAAGCCCCTTTAATCTGTCCGTTAAAGCCACCACCATTGCATTGAATGGTAACAGCATCAGCCTTCGGATTAATAAAGGTAGCAGAAAATCTAATCACCCTGAATTTAACATCGAAAACGAAATCTTCAAGCTGTGTCTCTATTCCACCAGCACCTTCTAACCATTCCAAAGGAACATTACCTCCGGCTTTTCCTTTAACGTATGCTCTTGGTGTAGGCAATCCTTTAACTCTGAATTGCTGAGAACCCAGATTTAATGTTTTTCCTGCATTAGTAGCAGAAACATTAATGCTTAAAGTTTTACCAACCTGTCCACCACCAACATTAACCGTATACTTACCATTACTGCCGGAAATAGATCCTCCTGATATAGAAGCGCGAACACTTTCTAAAGGAAACCCAGCTGCAGAAACAGAGAATGGGTTAGGTATACCAGCATAAATAACATTCATTTTATCTGGTGATACAGTTGCCGAAGGCTTAGCTACCTGATAGCTTTGCTCAGCAGTAGGATATTCTTTAATCTGTCCGTCGGTTTGTCTAACGCGGATAACTCCTTTCCATCTAAAAACACCAACACTGCCGGTGCCACCAGAATAAGTTCCTTTACCCTCTTTAACAGACAAAGCATTTCCACCAACAGAAATTTCAGGATTAGATCTAGAGTCACTAGCCGTTAAGAAAACCTGAGCGGTATACGGCTGACCTTGTATCACATATGAACTTGGCGCTACAGCAACCGCTTCAAACTGATCTAAATTTACAAGTGCCTTATCCATATTACCGAATAATTTCTTTACAATTTCAGCTTCAGCATTTTTAACGTCAGACTGTATCTTGGTTAAAATTGTATTTGCGGCAGTAAGTGGAGTACCTTCACTAAAATTAATATCCTCCCACTTTTTATTGCCGTTGATATTTTTCTCCGCGTCTTTAGCCTCCAGTGTAAAGGTTACACCTGCACGATCTTTCTCATCCAGTAAGGCAATTAATTTTTCACGGGTTTCATTGATCTTAACTTTAAGCTTCTGACCCTCTTTCTGATTAATCATAATGCCCTGCGCAATGTCAAGGTTTGCTCTTTCAACAAGGTCACCTGTCTCCTCATCAATCCCCTTTCCTTCGGCATTAAACTTATCTTTCAGCTTCTGAACATAATTATTCAACTCGTCTGCATAAGCTTTAGCTTTATTGGCTTTATCCCATATTGGCTGAGCCCTTGCCGGCTCATCTTTAAGTTTTGTGTTTTGAAATGATGTAAATAATTGTTCAATGCTTGTATTTACGTTAGTTTTTGAGCTAACTAAACTATCATTGATATTTTTAAAAGCATTTAATATAGTATCTGATACGTTTAAGGCGAGCATAGCTAACAATACCAAATACATGATATTGATCATCTTCTGTCTCGTTGTCTGTTTTCCTCCGGCCATTCTAAATAGGTCTGTTTGGTTAATTAATAAATAAAATAATTACTAATTATCCGCGTGGCTGGTTCATAGCAGATAACATATTGCCATAAATAGCATTCAATGATGACAAGTTTTTAGCCAGTTTACCTACCTCCTCTTTAAACTGTTTAGAATCTTCCATTGATTCATTAAAGTTGTTCATCGTAAGCGATAAGTTCTGGTAAAACTTATTCATAGATTTCAAATGAGCACTTGAATCCTGCAGTTCTAATTCATATACAGCATTTAAAGCCGATAAGTTTTTAGCTAATGTATTTACCTGCTCATGATAAGATTTAGAAGCAACGTTGCTCTCGCCCATTTCTACTAATTGAGAAGTAGCCCTTTCAAAAGCATTGTTAAGGTTATCAAAACTTGCAGATGCACCTTTGATTTTACCTGTAAATTCAGCTGTTGCAGTTGAAACATCAGCTACATTAGATATTGTAGCAACTTTATCACCAAAAGTACGTAAACCCGTACCCAGGCTTTCGATCAATTCAGGACCAATTTTAGCATCTACAAGCATTTTATCCAAAGCCGCAGTTGAAGAAAAACTTGCAGCAGGTGCAGCAACCGGTCTGGCGGAAGCTTTAGGCAGTTCACCATCAAAATCGTCTCTTAATTCAGGATATACCCTTTCCCATGCTGGTTCTGGCTCAGGCTGAATAAATCCGGTTAGCGCAAAAAGAATTGCTTCTACCCCTAATCCGGCACCAATCATATAATTACCCCAGACACCACCCAGGTGAAGGATTTTGAAAAGTGCTCCAAGAATTACCACACTGGCACCAAGCGATATAGCTAAGTGCATCTTATCAAATTTTCTATTTGCTGCCATTTTATTAAAATAAGGATTTTCGATTTTTGGGTTTTGTTCGTTTAGTTTTTATAAGAAATATCAGTTCCAGGATATGAAGAAATACATCTGAAACCAATATAAGATCTTGCTTCATCCTGATACTCATAAGTACCAACAGAGTTTTGCAGGAAGAAACCTATGTCTTTCCATGAGCCACCTCTTACAACCTTACGTTTTTTGTATTTGCTGTCGGAAGTTTTGGCTACATACGTGAAATTAGGATTAAAATCGTGTAGCATTGGTGCTGCTGATGGGTTGTAAGCAGTTATAGTCCACTCGGCAACATTACCAGCCATGTTATATAACCCATAATCATTCGGGAAATACGATTTTACGTTTACGGTATACAGCCCACCATCATCTGAATAGTTTCCACGTCCAACTTTAAAGTTTGCCTGCATACATCCTTTAGTGTTACGCACATATGGCCCACCCCATGGATATTTTGTTTTCACATTACCGCCTCTGGCAGCGTATTCAAACTGAGCATCACTTGGTAGTTGGTACTCAGGTCTTGAGTTAAGCGGTTGTTTCCTTGCTACCGCTACTGATTCATAGAAGCGTGTACGCCATACACAAAATGCAGAAGCCTGTTCCCAGTTTACACCAACCACAGGATAATCGTCGTAAGACGGATGGTTAAAATAAGTTTTAACCATTGGGTCATTCTGCGAATAGGAATAATCTACTTTCCAAACCATCGTATCTGGATAAACTGCAATAGATGGGTGGTGATTAGGATTAGAGGGATCAGGTAAATCTGTATAAGTAACAATAAAATCCTGTCTCTTTTTAGAAGGATCATTTCTTCCTTCGGCAGCCAGGTCAGTGCTTACATAGCTGTATGCATATCTTAATTTTCTGATATCAATTTCATTTCTTCCTGGAATCGCATCCGCTCCGCTATAATACATGTCGGTTAGCTTACTGCCGTATCCGCCATTTTTATTACTCCACAGTTGTGATCCGTTACCAACTTTTCTCCAGTCGATATTTCTTGTTCCACCAAGAGGAGTTGAACCTGCCGGTCCTTGCGGTTGTGCCTGAAAATAGTTCGGTGCACCAGATGGGCCTAAACTAGTTACAGCAATTGAATCTCTGACCCAGTTTACAAACTGCCTGTATTCAGCATTTGTAATCTCGGTCTGATCCATAAAAAATGCACTAAAGGAGGTCATTTTACTAGGTGAGCTCTGAGAGTTATTGATGTCCTCATCAGATATACCTATAAGCGTTCTGCCAGGAGGTATGTAAACCATACCTAAGGGAATCCTATTATTTCTGAATTTTTTATTGTATACACCAACCAATTCGCCCTGGCCGCCCTTTCCACAACTGGAAAGAAATATTGCAACGATAAAAAAACCTAATAAGTATCTGTTTCTCATAATTAGCATCAAGCAATTTCCTAACAATTTTATCAATAATGATTGATATAAACAATTATTGGGGGGAAAAATATGCTTAAAGACTAAAATGAACAGAATTTAGTTCAAATGAACTCAATTATTAAACTTTAAAGAAATAATGCTTAACTATATGTTAAGCATTATTTGTTAGACTTTTTAATATAATTCTCTATAGCCATAATCATAGAAGGAGCCTCTGGAGAAGGGGCTGCAATGTCTACAATCAGGCCTGCATCCTTAACAGCTTTATGGGTATTTACCCCAAAAGCGGCTATGCGGGTATTGTTCTGTTTAAATTCAGGAAAATTAGTAAACAACGACTGAATACTTGATGGGCTAAAGAACCCAATCACATCATAAAAAACTTCGGCCAGATCAGAAAGATCTGAAACAACTGTTTTAAATAGTACAGCCGGAGTAAAATCATAACCATTCTTCTGCAAGAAATTCATAGTATCCTCAGTAGCTACATCAGAGCAAGGGTAAAGGAACTTCTCACCTGCGTGTTTTTTCAAAACCTCAGCTAAATCTGCTGCAGTTTGCTTTCCAAAAAAGATCTTGCGTTTTCTATACTGAATGTATTTCTGTAGATATAAAGCAGTAGATTCTGAAATACAAAAATACTTCAGATCGGCAGGAACTTCGTACCTCATTTCTTCACAAATTCTGAAAAAATGATCAACGGCGTTTCTGCTGGTAAATACCACGGAGGTGAAATCACTTAATGTAATTTTATCCTTTCTAAAATCCCTGGCAGGTACTCCTTCAACATGAATAAATGATCTGAAATCAATTTTCAAGTTATACTTTTTTGCCAAATCAAAGTAAGGAGATTTCTCTGTTTCTGGTTTCGGTAATGTTATTAAGATACTCTTTACCTTACGCAACCTATCTTCTGTCTTTTCTTGCATTTTACAAATTACACGGTTATAATCCTATTGCCTTGATTAAAATTAATATAGGGCAAATTTCGAGGGCACAAAAGTACAAAAACAAATAGACTTTTGAAAATCGATGATGAGATAAAATATTAACCCCAGCCCTTATGAACTGAAAAGCAAAGATCACCCCTAGTAGTATAAAAGAGATCGCAATGTAGTATGGGCCATACTTTAAGGGGGATAATGCGAACGCAATAACCAATGGAATGAAGATTAAAGAGAGATTAAAATAACTCAAATATAATATTGTAACATATTCATTAACCGGCTTCTGAATGTCAAAAAGGTACCCTAATATCCTTAAAATAACTATTTTCATGATATATAAAACCACAATAAGAATAGAAATGCTCAGGTAAAACTGAAACCCTGTACCCGGAAAAGAGATATGATAAAAGCCGGAAACTAGGTAAAAAAACATACCTATTGTAAAACCAAACTGAACAAATAAGAGCAAAAAAGGCCACGATGTAAACAGGTTATCTTCTTTATTAAGATTGTTCAAAACCCTGTTACTAAAAAAGGATTGTACAATTGTTTGTAACTGTTTATTAAAGGATATTTTTAAAACTGCAAACAAAACCAAAAGCAAAGCTACTATAGCTGGCACCCAAACTGAGCCCTTTGGTACTGGTTTGCCCAATCTGTATTTACTCACCTTCATTGTGGTAAGCTCTTTATACCTGTTGATAAGATCAGAACGGCCTACAACATTTACCTTAATTATGCTATCCATAATCATGTGTTTCCGGATCATTGAATCAGGGAAAAGCCAAGTGTGAGTCATTATAGAATCTGTAACAAATTTCTGACGGGCAAGAAAAGCCGGGTCCTTTACAAATTTGCGGGTGTGAGTAATTGGCGCGACAACACTATCCGTTGTCTGTGGTACTATCTGCGCATAAGTCTGGTTATAGCCTAAGGCAAAAAATAAGGAAACAATTAGTATAACACGACTCAAATTCATCGCTCCAAATTTAGATAAAACTTTTGAAGATCGTACCACTAGCATTGATCATGAAACCCAGCCGGTTCGAGACTGCTTCGGGATTGGTTCGGGTAAGGGTACCTTTTTCCGAACCAATCTGCTCCCAGTGCTCATCGTGTCTTGATTCAGTCCAAGCCCGGTTTCCTTACAACACGGTCTGAATACATAACCAGATTATATCTTTTCTGTAGTAGAAAAATACTTATATTTAATTAACCCTCTAATGTTTAGTATGGATCCCTACAACTCGGTTGTTAAAAAAATGGCACCAACTGAAGCACTTCAGGCTTTTGTATCTGAATATGTTTTCAGAATACTTACCGTACCAAAAGGCCATCATGTTCTTAAAGCAATGCCTTTACGGGTAATGGGTTCTATTGATTTCTTTTTGGGCGACAGTTTCGAAACTATTAATTGTAACTCTAATCAGGCTGAGCCCTTTAAAAGATGTACCATTCGCGGTCCACGTACTCATAAAAAATATACCATTGCAATTAATGGCCATTTTGTTTCTTTTACCATCAAATTTAGAGCTGCCGGCCTGTATCGTCTATTAGGCATCCCTGCAAATCTTTTTTGTAATCAGGCTGTTGATGGGCAACTGCTATTTGCCAATATATTTAAAGAAATAACCGAAAGGCTGATGTCTTGTAACACCATAAATGAGTGTATAGAGATTGTAGAGCCTTACCTACTGCAAATGGCATTAAAACATGCCAAAATTTATCCTTCTAAAGCGGTAAATCAAATGACAAACCTAATCCTTACCAATAAAGCTCCAGTATTTTTGCCTAAGGTATCCCTATCGGATAGGCAGCTGGAAAGGAATTTCGCAAAAGAAGTTGGTACTACCCCTAAGTTATATAGCAATATGGTTCGTTTTGAAAACCTGCTTCGTTATAGAATTGATTTCCCTGATAAAAGCTGGACCGAAATCGCTTATGAATTTAATTATTACGATCAGATGCATCTTATTAAGGCCTTCAAAAGATTTCTTGATATTACTCCAAGCGATTTTCGTCCGGGAAACTTTGCTATTTAATCTATTTTGAAACATCATTTTGTTCTTAATATTCTAGCAAAAGATGTCGCTTTTTTACTATTAAATTCGATAATACCACTTGAAATTTGGATATACCTTCATTAAATATCCATCTATGAAAACTCATCAATCATTATTATTGCCAACACTGATATTGTTGGGCCTGGGGATGTTGATGTTGCTCACAGTAGCATCAATATTAAGTTGATCAGATATTAATATGACCTCTACAAAAAAGCTTAAATGATTCTATAACTTTTGAAGTTCTGCCATGCAGCTGAATAAACTGGAAAGTGCGAAACATCTCGATCCCTTTAACATCTACAATACTAAGTTCATTCCTCTTCAGCTCTCCAATGATGGTTTGCATTGACAAAAATGCCGCAGCTTCCGAATGAAGCAGATATTGTTTGATACTGACATTACTTTCCAGTTGTAGTTCAATTTTGAGATCTTTTAGGCTTATACCAGCTTCACTTAATGCTTTTGAAATAACATCGAGTGTCCCCGACCCATGTTCTCTAAGTACTAATTGCAAATCAAGTAACTGATGGGGCACGATTTCTCCTTTTTGAGCCAATGGGTTGTCAGACTTTGTAACTAAGACCAATTCATCATCACTAAATTTCTCATAGTTTATCTGTGGATAATGCATCTGCCCTTCTACCATTGCCACATCAATTTTACCATCTATTACCAGTTGCGTTATAGATTCTGTATTCCCTCTGGTAAATGTAAATATGATTTCGGGGTAAGCAGTTTTAAATAAAGCAAGGATTTTAGGCATGAGCGTTTGTGCCAACGTTGTACTTGCTCCTATGCGAAGGTTACCCCTGAGGCCATCGCTTAACTGGGCCAAGTCGTTTTCGATATGCAAATAGATTTCAAATATTTTCGCGGTATGCTTTAATAAGACATTGCCAGCCGGTGTTAAGGAAATATGATTTCCGTTGCGAACAAACAAAGCCGTATTTAACTGTTTTTCGAGCTCTCGGATATGCCTGGTTACTGCAGGCTGTGTAATAAACAGTTCCGCAGCTGCCTTAGTAAAGCTCAGTTTTAGTGCAACAGTTTGAAATACTTGTAACCTGAAATCGAATATCATGCAGCCAATATATAAATATCCATAGAATTACGTAATGACCTTTGATAACCTTTTGTTATGACTTATAACTATAAGCATCTTTTGCATTAGCTTCCTTAATGTCATCTTTGGGTAACACACAAATAAAAAATTATGCTAGTAAACCAATTAAAACTCTTTGCCATTATTGGCGCCGCTGCTTTAATATGCAGTTGTAATGGACCGAACAAACCAACACAACAGAAGGATTTAAACGAACCAAAACCCACAGCTATTGTTAAAGAGGTATGGCAGGCTCCTGAAGAGCGCACTATACCAAAAAATGCCAACGGCGAAATGATTCGCTATGGTAAAGATTTGATTGTAAATACTTCTACTTATTTTGGCCCTAAAGGAAGATTAGGTAAATTTACTAATGGATTGAATTGTCAAAATTGCCATTTAGATGCAGGTACCAGGATATTTGGAAATAACTACGCTGCTGTAATGAGCAGTTACCCGAAGATTACTGCACGCTCAGGAAAAATTATCAGTCCTGTAGCACGGATCAAAGGCTGTTTTGAGCGTAGCCTTAATGGCACAATGCCAGATTCTACTTCTAAAGAAATAAGAGCAATGCTTGCTTATATGGAATGGCTTAATCAGGGGGTTCAAAAACCGGAAGGTATGTATGGAAGGGGAACAGAAAAAATAGCACTGCTAAATCGTCCTGCCGATCCTAAAAAAGGTGCATTGTTATATTCCTCAAAATGCAGAAGCTGCCATGGCGAAAATGGCGAAGGCATTGCTGCAGCTGGAGGCAAGACCTTTATTTATCCGCCGCTATGGGGCAAACTAAGTTATAATGATGGGGCGGGACTTTATCGCCTCTCTAATTTTGCGGGTTTTATAAAGAACAATATGCCTTTTGGTGCTTCTTACAAGAATCCAATATTAACGGACGAAGAATCATGGGACATAGCCGCTTTTGTTAACTCACAGGCTCGCCCTCACAAAGATCAACATAAAGACTACCCTGATTTAAAAAAGAAACCTGTAGATGCCCCGTATGGACCGTACGGAGATCAATTCTCAGAAAAACAACATAAATACGGTCCGTACCAGCCAATTAAAAATGCACACAAAACAAAAACATAAATGAAAAATTTAACCAAGTACATCTTTGCAATATTCGCAATCTTATTATTTACTGTCATCAAACCGGCAATGGCTCAAAACAGTCCGGAATTTCAACCGGCAAAAAGCAAAAACAAACAATATTATGCGCTTTATGCATTAAATAGTGGTGATGAGCAAAAGATAGCGGGAACATTAAGAAATATTAAAAATGCGTTGGAAGATCCTCGTCTAAAGGGAAGGCTTCATATTGAGCTCATTGCCTTTAGCGGAGGTGTAGCAGTGTACGATAAAAAAGGCCTCTTTAAAGAAACTTTACTCGATTTAAAATCCCATGGAGTAGATCTTGTTCAATGCGAAAATACAATTAGGGAGCGCAAAATTGAGAAGAGCTCTTTGTATGATTTCATCAACTATGTTCCCAGTGGCAATGGAGAAATTATCTTACGCCACTATGAAGGATGGGCAATTGTCCATCCGTAAATATTTTTTAAAATGACGATTTAACCACAAGATAATGAGTAAATTAAAGCTAATCATACTTATACTAACACTAGTATTTTTCAACAATACAGTTGTAATGGCTCAGGATCATTATTTCGATCCGCCATGGAATACACCTCCCGATGCAAAGGTGCAGTTTACAATTCCGGGAATTGACAATGTACCAGATATTTATGGCGACATAAATGACCCCCAGCTAATTGTATTTTTTGCAGGCAACCAGTTTATGGTTATTGATGATTTGATGAAATCATTTAAGCTTAAATACCCTCAGTACACCCGTGTACTTGCAGAAACCCTCCCGCCGGGAATTTTAGCAAAACAGATTGAAGCGGGCAGCATTGTTATTGGCAACATGCGGATAACATTAAAGCCGGATGTATATACTGCCGGTAAAAGCAGAATCGATGAAAGTAAAGCCTGGTTTAGCAGAACTGAGCTTTATGCTAAAAACAAACTGGCTATAATGGCCCGAAAAGGGAACCCTAAACAGGTAAAGAAATTAGCTGACCTGGGGCGTAGTGGTGTGCGTGTAAGCATGCCTAATCCTGAATGGGAAGGAATTGGAAAACGCATTGAGGAAGCTTATAGAAAAGCAGGTGGAGACGCACTTAGAAACACCATTATGGAAACTAAAGTAAAGGATTCGACAACATACCTTACTCAAATTCATCACAGGCAAACACCTATGCGCATTTTATACGAGCAAAGCGATGCAGGCCCTGTTTGGTATTCTGAAGTACATTATCAGAAAATGATCGGTCACCCGATTGAGTACATTGAGATTCCTGAAAACGAAAACATCAAGGCGCAGTATTATGCCGGACAGCTTAAAAAAGCACCGCATCCTAAAGCCGCTAAAGATTTTATGGATTTTCTTGTGAGTAAAGAGGCCCGTGCCATTTACAGCAAGTACGGATTTGAACTCCCTTAAAAAAGGAGTTCAAATTTTATTAACTTTCTTCTTTAAGTGGACTCACTTTAATGGATTTGAATTTCATTTCACCATGCTTGGCGTAGAACCATAAAAACCCACCCTTTTGTTCTGGAGTACGGTTTACAATGCATCTTTTGTTATCAATTGAAACATCTATAATATCGTCTTTCACTATTATATCAAGCTTAATGGTTTTGTTTAAACCGCTAACAGCCCTTATCATGGTATTACCAAGACTTACGGTCTGATTATTTGGCGAGAAGTTAAGTCGGTAACCGGCCTCTGCCTTTTCACGTGATCTTAAGTACAGTCCATACTCATCAACCGAACCAACTGTTTCTATTTCCATAGTAATCCGGCTGTTTAATGGAATAGCCTCTGCATGGGCTGCTCCTACACCATTAGGTGCTTTAATTGAAATACTGTTTTTGCTGACAATAGAAGCGTACAGATCAGCAACTAGATTAGGTTGAATCTCTGTTCCAGTTTCAGGGATCATCTCTGCCGGGAACTTTGAGCTTAGGGTCCCATCGGCTTCCTGTATGATTTCTCGAAAGATGGCATTCCCGCCAAACCTTTCTCCTCCATCATCCTTGTTTTGATCTCTTGAAGGAATCCATGCAGCGGCAATGCGTCTGTTGTCTTTAAATTCGGCAGTCTTAACAACGTTTGTCCACGACTCATTGATGGTTTGGTAACGGGGCTCTTCCCATGGGCCATAAGGGCTTTTAGATTTCACATAATAGGTATCCCCATTGTCGCCATACACCAAATAATACCACCCATTCCATAAGAAATAATCAGGGCACTCCGGTACTGATGATTGTCCGGTTAATACCGGATCAAGTACTGTCCAGCTCTTTAGATCCTTAGAGGTAAGGTGTACCAAAGCGCCACCTGCGTGCCTCAATACAGAATTCTCTTGCCAGCTGGATACGAACAAATGAAACTCTCCTGTTTTCTCATCTACAAACACCTTTGGGTCTCGAAAATCTCTTTTGCTATAACCCGGAGCTGAAGTATAAAATGGATTGGGTTTTTGCTTATCGAAGTTAATGCCATCAGAGCTTATTGCGTAACTTAGCTGTTCATTTACCTGTCCTTCTTTGTTGATAAGCCGTGTAGCATAAAAAGCATAGTATTTATTTTTATAATACACGATGGAGCCTGTACAGATGGATTTCTCCCAATCCTCATCAATTCCAAGTACTACAGGATGTTGCTTCCATGTTTTTAGATCTGTTGTGGTACTTAAGGCCCATTGATGGCCTCCCAATCCTTTTAGGCTGGCATGGTGTGCAGAATCTAGAAGCCAATAAAATGAGTAAGTACCGTTTCGCGAAAAAGGCATACAATCACCAACAAACAAATCACCTTTAGGCCTCCAGTATTGAAGGTTCTTAGTGCTTTGAATCTTAGGATCGTACCACACACCAAGCTGCGCCATAAGGCTATTGGTCGCAAAAACGATTAGCATTAGTAGTAAATATCTTTTCATATGTGTTGTTTAAAGTAAGGTTCTTAATTGGTTCTCCTGAAGCCGTACCAATAGGTTGTAGCAGCACAGTCAGCTTCGCCATGTGCCCAGCCCAACATTTCCAGATCATATTTAAAGTCTGTTTTAAAAGTTACGCCATCGAGATTTCTTGTTCTGGTAAAAGTATTATGGCCGTAAGAGTCTTCTTTATCAGCTCTTGGTGCATTGGCAAAAGGGGATTGATAAAGTACCACTGGTGCCCAGGAAGTATTGTAGTAATCCTCAGCTCCCGTGCCAAACTCTGAGGGGAAGGTTTCACCATCTACATATAGTTTCTGATCACCCTCGCCATACCAGGTATGCATGTGATTGAATACTGCAAAACTATCTCCAAGGAAGATGCCTTTGCCTTTGATTTTGCTAAGCTGCCATTCAATAGCTCCGGATGAATCATCCCATTTCTTTATTGAGACTTTTTCTGAAAACTTCCAATGTGCATGAAAATACATACTGTTGCTATTCCATGAGTAGGGTTGACTGATTGCTTTTAATGTGATTGACACCGACTGATCACTTTGGTTTTCTAATGATACAGTAGCCGATTTCTGATAAGGCATTGTCCACCTGGAGATAATTTCCCCATCGGCAGTAACAGTCCTATACCAGCTTTGCAAAGACTTGCCACCTACTCCTGATCCTGAAAAATCACCTATCGGACATTCAACACTTTGCTCGCCGTCAAACTTGATCTTTAGAATGGTTGACCTCAACAGCTTCTCTAGATTTTGCTTATCCTGAGTTGAAACTTCAATGCTTAAGAATTTAACTGCATTCGCTCCGTTGGGCAGATTTACAGATGCAGTTTGCTTTGGCAGAATAGTTTGGTTTATTAATGATTGCTTTCCTTTATTGACATTTACAGGATTTAAAAGCTGTTCGTTAACCTTATCTAGTAAAGTGGTTAAATTTCTAGCCTCCTTTAAACTAAATGTTCTAACAGCTGTATTTGCAGCATATTTGCGGAAATTGATCTGATAATATCTGGGCTCTTTTATTTCGGGTTGTGCATCTTCCCAGGTAACCTTACAATGTTTTGCGTACGGCATTGGCAGATAAAGTGTACTGCCTCCTTTTTCTAAAGGTTGATAACTGGAATGGGGAATTAATAAAGCGGGGCCGGGCTTTAGATCGATCTTCATCAGATCGTAAGATGGTATAACAATCTCTGGAATGGGGTTATTGTCAAAATAAATCCTGAGTTTGCCCGCTCTTTTAAAAGTGGTTAGCCAGAAACGCACCAATGCACCCGGGCCTTCCTGATCGAGCATCACATATTCTTTATGACCCTTGTTCTGCTCTACCCTTATAAATTGCGAGTTATCGCCATTGGCAAACCACCCGGGTTTATCCCGCGAGATAGAATGACGATCGTAGCTGCTGGCCTGACCAGCACTGTAATCAGGCTTGGGCCAATAAGTAACAGCATTAAAATCTGTCATTTCTTTAAGCAGCGATGCTGTGGATATCGTCTGTGCGTGTCCAATAAATCCGCCAGCTATCATTAATATTGTTAAAATACCTGTTACAAATTTTTGCATATGATTAAATCTCTCTACTTTTTACCAGAAAAATCAACCTGTACAGTGTTCTTATTTGGCTTTATCCTGAAAACTGTTTTATCATCTGGCTTACTAAAGGTACCTTTAATTGCTGTAATAGAATAGTTCATTCCTTCAAACTGACAATCAATTTTATCGGCATTGATTGCTTTAAAAGGGAGCACTGCATTTTCTGCAGCGGTCATATCTAAGAACCAGTTGATAGGCTTGTTTCCTTTAACACTTAATGTCATTTGCCTTTCATCAATATCCATTACCAACGATGCATCCTTGTCTTTTAAGGGCCATACGATGTGTAATTTTCCAGTAGCCGGACTTTCTATAACCGGATCACCTCCTTCAAGCAATACTTCTTTACCATCCTCCAATGCTTTAAAACGCATACCCGCTATAGCACCTGGCTTACTCCAAATATAACCATCTACAAAAGGAAGTGTAAAAAAAGAGCACTCATTAGAGGTCGCTTTATCTTTGGTATAAACGGAAGGGAATTCCTCATTAAATAGGTGAATATCACGAAAGTTTAAAGATCTGTTTTCCCACAATAAATTAACCCTATAGAACCTGCTATTGAACCATACTGTTTTACGGTTACTTCCTGGAAGGTCGGTATTTACTGTAACAGAGGTTGCCGGGGTTATCTTGTAATTATCTTTAAACCACTGGCCGGATTCTGCCAATGTTTCTACTTTTACTTTGTTCTGGTCTCTAAGCTTTGCAATTAGCGGCAACTGAATTTGAAAGCCTTTCGACATTGCATCCCAGGTAAACGAATTCTCCTGACCTGCCTGAGTGTAGGCAAATTCCATAGATTCTCCTTCAACAAATTCTTTAAAGAACCAGTTTACCCAGGTAGAATCCCCTCCGGCATCAGGATAAACAGGTTCAAGTGTAATTACTCCTTGCCTGTCGGTACCTAAACCATTATCGTATTGACGGATTGGATCGCTTCCAAGCATCCTGAAAATAGGAACAGGCAATTGGTTCTTTTCATTTTGTGCGGGCATGTATGAATTTATTTTGCTTGGATAGTAAGCCTGATTCCAATAGCCACCCCATAAGGTATAGCCATCTGTACCTACCTGATCTTTACAATTGCTGGATGCTATAATATGATATTTTTCGTACAGGTAATTTAAGGTATGAGAATCAATGAACCAAGAGCCCACGGATTTAGGATAGTAGCCAAAAATGCTCTTAAAATCGGCCATATACACATCTGCTAGCTTCTCACGTTCTTCGGGAGAATATCCAGTTGAAAAGCCGATATCAGCATGCCAGTCCCATGGGTAACGGCCACGCCATTTCAGTCCGGCTTTCTCTACCATTGGTTGTGGAATTTCCCACCATGCACCGATTTCAAAAGCATCCTTGGGTAAGCTTTTTAGCAGCTTTTGATAGCGGCTATCCATCAAGGCATCATATTGTAATAAGAAAGTACCTCCTAAGTGGTACTTCTTCATCATTTCAACTTGCTTAACTACCGTTTGATAAAGCACATCCTCAGTAATCTTTGGATCTCTGGGTTCAAGCAAACGGATAAAATTCACGATATTGATGATCTTTGGTTTTGGCTTTTCTTTGGTATGACCAGAAAATGGACTTGCAATACCTGCAAGAAAGCAAAGTAAAAATAGGAAGCTTGTTCTCATTGGAATATAAATGGTTTTCTTCAATTACCACAAATTTAACGCTATGAAATCCTTAACCATCCTGTACTGTTCTGATAAACAGGTATCAAAAAGTATAAAGAAAATGTTCTTTACTATAAAAGCGCTATTTTGATTTCCGGTTAGCTTTGATAGATATTCCGAAAATTTATAATAATGAGACTTACCCTGATACTTTCCTTTTTCCTGTTTCTTTTTCATGGTGCTTGTTTGTCTATTGAAATAGTGAATCGTGATATTAAGCATAACGTTAATGCTAAAACAATTACGATCACTGTTCCCGATAAAAAAACATCAATTACAATTGATTACTCAAATGGCTGTGTAATTAAACAATTGAGTTTAAATGGGAAAAATACGCTTTCTCCGTCAGGGGTTTATACCGGAATCAGAACAAGCAATGCAACCTTCTCTTCGGCCGATGACAATAAGCATATCACTGTTACTAAAAATGCAAATGGGATAACGTTAAGTGGCATTAGCTATGGGAATGGGGCAATTTCGGTGAAAGAAATATGGGATTTTAAATTGAATGGCAACAAGATAATTTGGGATATCACACGTGATTATGATAATGATGCTAATCTTGAGGATATGGCATTTCCTAAATGGAATTTTACTGACCTATCAGTCTGGAAAGGAGGAATTATGGATAATGGAGGCATGGTTTGGTGTAAATACCTTAAACAGGTAAACGACACCTATGGAGTACATACAGGCGGGGTAACATTCTGGAATACCGAATCTGGAGATGCTTTGCGTATTACTGCAAAAACCGATAAAGGCAAAGAAATTGCTTCCAAATATTCACATAGCGATAAAAATGAGTTTACCTATACGCAGTTAATAACAGACACACAACTGTCTCAGCGCTACGACTTAAGCAGGTTTGTTTCGCAAAAGGCTGATGTATTTGCTCCTTTTGAAGTTAAAAAAGGGAAGATTAAAGTGAGTTTCGAATTGCAATATGTGGATTATAACCGTGAGTATTCAAGGGGAACGTTGGCTGGTATAGATGCGGTGGCGGTACGGGAACTACTAAACACAACCGGGAGGTATGGTGTTGTAGATAATAACATAATAGGGGCAAATGGCTGGTTAACCAATTGGAAGTGTTTGCATGAGCCTTTCTTTGCCCAGATCGGGATGGCAGTTAATGACCAGAACTATACCAACAACATGTCGGCAACGCTTGATCAGGAGCGGGATCAGGCCATGCTTAGCGATGGCCGTGTTCTATCGCGTTGGCATAATGCTGCTGGTGATGAGATACCGGGAACATACAATTCTAAAACCGGATATTATGAAGCAATGTGGGGTTATACAATAGACTCTCAAACAGGTTACGTGATTAATACCAGTGAGCAATTTGATTTAACCGGAAACGTTGATTGGCTGCGATCTCACCAATTGAGTGTGGAAAAGGCTTTGGATTGGCTGATCAAACGCGACTCGAACAACAATGGGATTTTTGAAATGATGAATGATGGTATTGCAGATAAAAAAGCAAGCGATTGGTTAGATATTGTGTGGGCAAGTTTTGAGAATTCTTTTGTAAATGCACAGATGTATGAGGCATTGACCCTGTGGTCTAAATGCGAAAAAGTATTGGGCGACCAGCGAAAATCAGATCACTATTCGGCAATAGCCTCGTGTTTAAAAACCGCTTTCAACAAGCCGGTTGAGGAAGGTGGATTTTGGTCGGCTGCTAAACAGCAGTATGTATATTGGCGAGACAAAGATGGGTCTGTACATGGAGATAATCTGGTTACTCCAGTAAATTTTGCGGCTATAGCATTTGGTATATGTGATGATCCGAAAAGAATAGCGATGATCCTTGATCAGATAGAGCAGAGATCTAAAGCTGAAAATCTTTTTCACTGGCCTTTATGCTTTGATTCTTTCAAAAGAGAAGAGGTTAGTGAGGGCAACTGGCCTTTCCCTAAATATGAAAATGGTGACATATTTCCAACCTGGGGATACCTTGGTGTAAGGGCTTATGCGAAATACGATAAGGCCATTGCGCTTAAATACATCAATAACTTGCTGGACCAGTATAAAAAGGATGGGCTCTCTTCTCAGCGATATAGCAGGACTACTCAACTTGGATTGGGTGATGATATTTTGGCCGGCATAAGTACAAGTATTACAGCTTTGTACAGAGATATTTATGGAATTAGGCCTAAATGGAACAGAATGGGATTGGAACCGAATATGAGTAGCACACTAAACGGGACAAAACTCTCTTATACAAACCGCAGCACAGTTTATAACCTGGAACTAGGTGTTAACGACTATTTAATGAGCACCACTGGTTTTTCAATAAAAAGTAAAGAAAGCTTTGGTGCAAATAAGACAGGCACCATACTTACTTATTATCCGCACAATGACAACGTGATGTTGCTTCAGATTAACGCCGCTACCAATCGCAGTATCAATATGGAGATTAACTCATGGGACGCTGATGCATATTCATGGACCGTTGCCTCGCCTGATAAATATCAATTTATAATCAAGGGGCTGGTGCCTGGCAAAAAGTATGAATTAACTATAAATGGAGTTGCTAAGCATTTTGCATCAAAAAGTGATGGTAGCTTTTCAATTGAACATATATGCAAATCGACCACTAAATTTGTGGTGAAATAATCGACATGTTTAACACAATTAGATAAAAAATACTGGTTTTCAGTGATTGACCAGATAAATCTCATTGATTAAATTTAATTTCTAATACTTTAGAACGTAAAAACCCAAATAAATATTGGTTTTTGCAATTTCCGTTTAAGTCAAGGGTTAAATCATGAGTAAAACTACTGCCCAGTTTAGTGAATATGTGAATATGCTTTTCCTTGAAAACGCAACAAAAGAAGCGCTTACTGCTTCAGATTTATATCATTCACATAGCTTTTATCTTAACTTGATTCCCCTTCTTACTGAGAATGGTAAAAATGATATTAATATACCAGCAGCCAAACTTGAAAAATTAGGCTTCGCCAGCTACCTTTATTTTAGGGCACTATTGGTTTATGACCATATGACTGATAGCCAGACGGGAGCGGCAGAGAAGAAAACGAATCTTTATCTTTTTTTTTGTTTTTTAGAGCGATCAGTAGCAGAGCTGGGAAGGCTGTTCGAAAACAGCAATCCTTTTTGGCAGTGCTTTGAAGCCTGTAAATTGGAGTACTTTAACACCACCTTCTTAGAAAAACAATGGTCACAAAAAAGACCCGTAATTACTGAAGCAGTATTTAAAAAAGTTGCTGCCGGTAAGTCTGCTGTGTGCAATGCTATTGTTTATGCATTGAATGGATTGATGCCTAACGATTTTCAGGATACCCCCAATTGGTTAGAATGTCTGCAGCACCTGCATATCGGATTTCAATATCTTGATGATCTCGACGATTTTAAAAAAGATGGAATAGAACAACAATGGACATATGCGCATAGCCTGGTGGAGGAAGCAATTAAAGAACAAGGACATGATTTATCCACAGTTTCAGGTGATGCTAAATACCGCTATCTTTTTCTTTCAGGCATAGCTGTAAGAAATTTGGAGAATGCCATTGACCATTTCCAGCTTGCAAAAGCAGCAGCAGCAAAAACACAACTTAACGGGCTTGTGACATTTATCACAAGCAAAGAAGAAAGATGCCATAACCAGATACGGGAAATAAGTCTGCTTATTGAAAAAACAAAGGACAAGGCCGGAAAAAGCAACGGTCATTTACAGGCCAGAACAATACAGCACTCAACCACGGCAGGAATAGATTTTATGGCGGGCTCCTTACATGAGGATGGTTACTGGCGCGATTTTCTGACCTCGGCCGGCTTTGGCAAAGATTGGATTACCGCTTATGTTGCGCTCCAGCTTTCGGATATACCAGGGAACGAAGCACTGATAGCAAAAGCATCTGAGCAATTACTTTTCCGAACTGAAACAGCGTATAATGAAAATATCATCGCTGACGCTGACTCTATTAATTTTTTTATATGGATGCAAAAGAACAAGGGGGGGAATGTACCGGAAGCGACAATGGCTAGCTGGCGCTCGTTTATGCATGGTAATGGTGGGTGGGCGACTTATAACAATGAAATATCGCTGCGGGAAAAGCTAGGTTTGGAAAAAGATGTAAGCGTTGCAGGTTGGTTAATGCCGCATAACTGTGTGTCGGCTGTAGCCGCCTGTGTATTATCTTTTATGGAAACCTGTGAGGGTTACGACGATACCATTGGTTATTTACTCAAACAACAACACGATGAAGGATATATTTCATCGTACTGGTGGACCAGTCCAATCTATGCCACCTCATTTAGCTTAATGGCACTTAGTAAAACACAGAAACATGCAGATGCTGCAGCAAGAATGGCAGGCTGGTTAGGCAATATGCAAAACTCAGACGGCTGCTGGTATAATCCTGCTGTAAATGAGCCCAGTGCATTATATACTGCGCTAGCCATGAAAGCACTATTGCAATTCAACGACAAGCGCTATTTAGAAAAAATACAGAAAGGTGCAGATTGGCTTTTAAGGCACCAAACCAGCGATGGTAGCTGGCTCACCAACCGGGTACTGTTACTTCCTGCAACAAATGTTACCCGGCTAGATACTGTTGAGCACTGGCGCAAAAGCTCATTTGGCGTCAATGTAATAATAGACGATCATAATCGTGTTTTCACAACGGCTACAGTATTAAATACGCTGCATTTGTACGAACAAAAATATTTCCTGATCCATGCTAGTTAAAGACCTCTCTCTTTCAGAAACAGACAACAGCCGATGGATATTAAAAACCATGGACGGCCGCCATATATTGCTTAATCAGGCAAGCGCGATGCTAGTGCAGCTATTGCAGAAACATCATGGCTATGAAGAAGCTGCACAGGCCTTTAACCTGCATTTTAATACAGACCTGGGTACCGAAGCATTTCGCCAGCTTACAAAGGAAAAGCTGTCCGGCTTTCAAATACTAATAGAAGAAGAAAATGGCAAGGTTCAGAAAAAGGGAAAATATCTGCATCTGCAGGTACCATTTTTTTCAGCTTCAGTAGCAGGAGCTTTGTCGGCCCCTTTTGTTTTCCTGTATTCGCCACGCTTATTTTCCATGTTGATTGCCATACTTGGGGGCGTAATTGCGTGGGTGCTGATGAATTATCCATCACAGCAAGCCTTCACATGGGCAAATGTCAACCTGTTACTTCTCTCCTTTTTGGTTTATCCTTCGGTGCTTATACACGAACTTGGACACATTGCGGCCTCTCGTGCAGCTGGTGTAGAACACGGAGAGGTCGGTTTTGCCTTTTATCTTATTTTTCCTGTGTTGTATTCAGATGTAACCAACATTTGGCAAGCGCCTAAAAGGCGCCGTATCATAGTAAATCTAGCTGGTGCAACCAATGAGCTGCTTTATGCTGTTTGTCTGTTTCTGATTTTTTATTTTACAGGCAACAAAACCCTGCTGGCCGCCTTTTATCTCATCAGTCTGAAAATATTGTTCGAACTAAATCCTTTTGTGCGTATGGATGGTTACTGGGTATTTTCAGATATTACCAATACACCGAATCTGCTACCAAAGGCAAATAAACTGGTGAAGGAGGTTTTCGGAGCACTTTTTTCACGCAGCAAACACTTGCCTGTTGTTTTTAGCCGAACAGATAAATGGCTATTTATTTACGGTATGGCTAACACTGCTTCTATTTTAATTTATATGGGATTTATGCTTGTAAGCCACTTTGATAGTATAATTCATTTTCCGGCTATCCTGCTAGACCTGTTTATGAAAATGATAAGACTGGAACTTTCATTCAACAACTTGAAAAGTGAATATCTTTTTGTATTTATTTTTTATTGGCTAGTGGGGAGGATATTGTACCATTTTATTATAAAAAACTCGCGGGTTACATCAGCTAAGTTAGACCGGGTGGCTTACTGATGTCTATTTAATTTCATCCGGATAACCTATTAATTATTTACTATTATGAAAAATTCAACCGAAGAATTACAGAACTATCAGCCAGAGTTGATTGAACTGTTCGAAGTAGAAGAGCTGGAAGAGAGAATGGAGTTTGCAGGATGGGGCGTTTCTGCTACAGCTAGTAATGACGGCTGGTCAGCAACTGTGTCCTGGAGCCAGAACTAACAACCTACAGTAGGAGCATGGTATGGCGCAATACCAGTGCTCCTATTTTTATTCCTTATTTACATAGACATGCGATTCGGTCAGATTCTTATTCTTCATTGCCTTGGTTTTACTTTTTGTATGCCGGAGCTTTTTGCCCAGGTATATCCAGGCATTAAGCTGTATGGAATTGTTGCAGAATCAACTAATAAACAACCCTTGCCCAATGCAAGCATTTACAATGATCAGAATCACAATGCTACCCTAAGTAATGATCAAGGTGGTTTTGAGATTTATGCAGATGCCCTTCCTGTTACATTAAACATATCTTACGTCGGTTATCAGGCTCAGAAAATTACGGTGAGGGATACTGCACAACAATTATCGATCGTGCTTAGCCCTGCATCCATCAGCCTTGATACGGTGGTGGTGGGCGGTGATGGTGCGGTCCAGCTGATCAGGAAAGCATTTGAAAAGATTTATCCCCATGCCACCAAGAAGTATTATGGCAAAGGATACATCAGGCAGTTCACTAAGGAGGGTGATACCTACACTGGCATGCAGGAAGCTATATTTAACGGCCAATGGCAGAGTTTTGCCATGACTGGCTGGCAACCGCTACAAACGAGGTATGCTAATCTGGAGAAAAGTATGATCAGCTTTACAAACTTTAGTTTCTTTAGCTTTATGTCTACAGGATATTTGCCAAGTAATGTGGTACGAAAGCCTGTAACGAAAAGACCGGATTCTCTGTATGATTGCCGTATCAGCCAATATATAACGGGAAGTAATATGCATGAAATTGCTGTGATTATGTGTACCCCTAAAAGTAACAAGACAGATAATATGTTTGTTGGAAAGATATTCATTGATACTGAGAACTACGACGTATTGAAACTTGACGGGAAGATCCTTAACTTTTCATTTGATCTGAGCGGCCCACTAAAATTAAAAGACACAGAAGTAAATACGATAGTGAATTTTAAAAAGACTGTAGATGGTGCTATCGTTCTTGACTTTGCAGATATTAAATTCACCAGCAAGGCCACATTTGGTTTTGTGACGGCTAAGAAATTGTTTTATGATGCAAAAATCTTAATGTATGATTACGATGATGCACTTTCGAAAGAGAAATACATGATCATCACACCAAAGATCCGCGATGTGGGATTGATGAAGAACATTCCATACAGCAGTGACACATGGGATCGTAATACTAGGATTTCACATACTCCGTTGGAAAACGAGATTATACGTTCTTTTGAACGCCGTAAACTAATTAGTAATTACCTTCGCTAATCTGATCAGCTCTTTATAGTCTCCATACTCCTGAATACAGACGTTTCTTCTGTACACAAGTCATTTTTATACCTTATTTTTGCCAGATGTCCGGAATAGAATTAACATCTTATAATCAACACATTACACCGACAAAACAACAAATAAGTAACACAAAACACTACATCTGAGGATGTAAATTTTATCTGTAAATACCAAAGTGAAATCTCGGTTTCGTAGATCGCAAATGCACGAGGAGCATAATTATCTGCTCAGCCCACGATTTCGGGATTGCTTTTGGTCCCGCTGCTTTAATTCATAGATTTGAGTGAAAACCTTTGTAGGATGCAAAGTCATTTGTCCTAACCTCTGCTCGATATCCTTCCACTTATATTTAGCGTCAATCATTTCAATAGGCTCATTAAAATTAATGTCCCTATGATAATCCAGTGCTTTAATCACCATAGCGGGATTTCTTGATGAATATTTCTCCTCATAAGCATCTACCATTTGTGATAGTGTCATGAAAGAAGAAAGATATGCAATATCAATGAAGTCCTTTAATCTCGTTCCATTACCAGAAATGGCATTAAGTTTCATTGCAGCAATATCATCAGGAGAAGCCATGCGCACACTATCAAAATTTAATAATGGTTTAACCAATGGATAATTGTGTGTAATAAGATCAACTTTAACCCCACTAATTTCTCCCTTAAGGGTATTTTTAGATTGATAATCCAACTGAAATTTGTACTTATCTTCCAAATCAGACAGCATCTGGTTGTCATCAAATGAAGCTATAGTAAACAAATCCAGATCAATGCTTATCCGATGGCCAATTTGCAAAGACAAAGCCGTTCCGCCGACTAGGAAAAAAGCCTTCAGCAATTCATCATTCATTAAAGTGTTTAGGAGTTCCAGTGTAGATTCACTGACTGTTTCTTTTCGTAGCATTTCATTGAAGTTATGGGTATATTAAATTGATGGCTTACAAAGATCATATCTTTATCATTCAGATAAGCCAAATTTTTAATGGCCAATTTTACCCCTTCGACCCCATATTTGTTTAATATAAAATACCAGTCTTTTGGCCATCCTCGCTCAATTACCCTTTGAACAACTACATCACGCATTTCGTTATAATCAAAATCACTGAGGTTAAACTCCCAGAGCAATTTTGGATTAAGGGTTACATCAGGAAAATTTTTATAGTCACCAAAATACATAATCTTTCTTTCCTACACTGTTTAACAAAAATACGGAATATCCATGTTAAAGGCAATAAAAATATAAAGAATGAGAGGAATCGTCGTAGATCATTTTACTAAAAAAATCTCTCTATAATCTCAAAATGGTGTCTCTTCGGGTTTAATCGGATCAGCTCCTTATGGCCTTCATATTTCTGACTAAAGACATTATCTTCTGCACACAAGTCATTTTTATACCTTATTTTTGCCAGATGTCCGGCATTTATATCCATATTCCTTTTTGCAAGAAAGCCTGTAGCTATTGCGACTTTCATTTCAGCACTTCTTTAAAATACGTTGATGAGATGACTGATGCGATATGCGAGGAAATTATGCGTAAAAAATCCAGAGTAACCGATCAGATCGGCACTATTTATTTTGGAGGAGGAACACCATCTGTGCTTCCATCAAAAGGCTTTGAAAAAATATTTAATACCATAACTAAGCATTTCTCTGTTTCATCAGATGCTGAAATTACTATTGAAGCAAATCCTGATGATCTTGATGCTAAAAAGATCAGTGAATTAAGACAATTACCTGTTAACAGATTCAGCATTGGAATACAATCTTTTTTTGATGAGGATCTGATATGGATGAACAGAGCCCATAATGCGGGCGAGGCTGAAACCTGTATAAAACGTAGTCAGGATGCAGGATTTGAAAACCTGAGCATCGATCTTATTTATGGCTATCCTTTGCTAACTGACAACAAATGGTTAAGCAATATTAATAAAGCTATTGAATTCCAAACGCCACATATTTCGGCATATTCATTAACAGTTGAGCCACGTACTGCACTTGCAAGTGCCATAAAAAAAGGCAAACAGGCTCCTGTTAATGATGAACAGAGCGCCTCACAATTTATTACGCTTATTGATAAATTAAAAAAAGGTGGTTTTGAGCATTATGAAATTTCGAACTTCAGCAAACCAGGCCAGTATGCCGTTCATAATACCAATTATTGGCGCGGGATTCCTTATTTGGGGATAGGCCCATCCGCTCATGGTTTTAGTGGTAAAACACGATATCTTAATATCGCAAATAATGCAGCTTATTTAAGCGAATTGCAAGCCGGAAAACTCGCCGAAACGATTGAAGAGCTTAGTCTTTACGATAGGTTTAATGAATATATTATGACCTCACTAAGAACAATGTGGGGTACAAGTTTAGCTAAAATTGAGTCAGATTTTGGTAAGGTGTTCTTAACGGACACTATTAAAAATATAAAGCCTTTTATAGAAAGAAAGTGGTTAGAGAATCAGAACGACCATCTTGTTTTAACTTTAGACGGAAAATTATTTGCAGATCATATCGCATCTGAATTGTTTATAACAGAAGATGATCACCTTAAATATTAAGTAATGAATAATAAAGTTGTTTGGATTACCGGAGCATCCTCTGGAATTGGCGAAGCCCTGGTTTATGAATACAATAAAGCAGGAGCAAGATTAATTATATCTTCGCGCAATCGTGATGAGCTATTTCGGGTTAAAACGAATTGCAAGAATCCGGTAAATATTCATGTATTGTCTTTAGATCTTGAAAATACAGCCTCCTTAAGTGGGAAAGCTGAAGAGGCCATTCGTATTTATGGTCACATTGATATTCTGATCAACAGTGGCGGAATTAGTCAGCGCGGGTTGGCTCTGGAAACTGACTTCGAAACTGAACAACGTTTAATGAATGTTAACTTTTGGGGAACAACTATCCTAAGCAAAGCATTGCTACCTAATATGATTGCAAATGGCGGTGGTAATATTGTTTGCATAAGCAGCCTGGTTGGAAAGTTTGGCACAAGGATGCGTTCTGCTTACTCCGCATCAAAACACGCATTGCATGGATATTTTGATTCACTTCGATCGGAGGTGTACGACAAAAAGGTAAACATTACAATTATCTGTCCGGGTTTTATTAAAACCAACGTTACGCTTAATGCATTAACGGCAAATGGCACACCACAGGGCACCATGGATAGCGCACAGGAAAATGGCATGTTAGCAGAAGATTGCGCCAAAAAGATCGTTCAGGCGGTTAAATCAAATAAAGAAGAAGTATACATTGGCGGGAAGGAAGTGAAGGGTGTTTTGTTTAAAAGATTATTCCCTTTAAGATTCTCTAAATACCTTAGAACTGCAAAAGTTACCTAACACTTCACTTGCAATCTGCGAGATGGCAAAAATTGCAAACGTTTGCGCAATCATTTCAAAATCAGAACAAAAGGAATAGTTTAAACAAAAAGGGAACGTAAAATTTACGTTCCCTTTTTGTTTGGCTATTTTATTGGTTTTATCCAGTAAGAATATTCATGCTTTACAAAAGGAACTCTGTATTCCTTTAATGGCATTGAACCCCAACTGTCAATTCCCTGAACGCCACTTTGAATCAAATCCATGTGCAGGTAAATTTTATCCCGCTTAACAAGTTCACCTGAATGATACTGCTGTTTCTCTTCTTCCGGGTCAAGATCATTTAATGAATATGGAAGTGCTGAGAAGTTCAATAAGCTGTCAGCCATACCGAAGCTTAGTCCTTTTCCCTTTTTATCTGTAAAATTCACCCAGCGCACATCTGTTTTATTACCACTTTCCTGTGGACGGGCATATGGAAAATACTGCTCATCGACAGTTTGATTATACAAGCCAATAAATGACCCGGTTTTACGATCCCAATAAGTTTCTCCAGGGCCGCGGCCGTAAAAATTAATCCTATTAAACTCCTTGCTCAATTGCAGATCATTACCGATACGCTGCATTAGCGGATACCTTCCTTTGATGGCTGCAAACTTGTTGTCTACTTTAACCGTTCCATCCCCCCTGACTGTAAATATTTGCGTTACAGTGGCATCACCATTTATCAACTCCTTTGTAAATGTTGCGGTAACATCACCTGATCCATCTTCTTTGATATCTGCCACACTTAGTTTACCTTCAGTGTAAGCATTGCGCCATTTCCTTAAGCTGCTGTTAAAACCTGCACCGATATCATTATCTGTAGGTGCACGCCAAAATGCCGGGATTGGCCCTTCGGCAAGCATTTGGATCCCTTTAATACTGTAGCTGCTCATAATACCCGCTGCCATATCAAAAGCCACAGAAAAGTCTTTGCCTTTTACAAGAGCTTTACCTGACCCTTTTTCTATCAATAATTTGCCATTAGCAGTTGCTATTTTAACGGGTTGAGCTGTACCGCTCCATGCAAATTGTTCTGCTGCGATGTTATATCCTGCCGGCAAAAATGGCTCTTCCTTTTTAAGGTCATAATAAATATTTAAAAAGTATTCTGCTCCCCCCTTAGCCTTGATTTTAATAGGCAAGCTGATCTCCTTTTCTGTTCTTGGATCAATATTTAAAGCACTTATGCTACCTTTCTCCATAACCTTCCCATTTTCCAGAAGTTCCCATGCAAGCCCAACGTTATCCAGGTTCTTAAAGAAGTAAGAATTATTGATGTTGATCTTATTTGACCCGTTATAAGCTGTTTTAATATACTGATATACCTTTTTAACCTCAACAGCCATTGGCGTCATCCCTCTATAATTGGTCACAACACCCTTTACACAAAAATCATTATCACTAAAATCCTGATTAACGGGACCACTTAATGGAAAGTCTCCGCCATATGCATTAATGCGTTTACCATTTTTAACCGTATCAATTGCCTGATCTATCCACTCCCAAATAAAACCTCCCTGTAAATTAGGCTGGCTTTCTATAACATCCCAATATTCTTTAAAGTTACCCAGACTATTGCCCATAATGTGTGCAAATTCGCTCATAATAAGAGGTCTGTCTGGTTTGCTGTTAGCATATTCCTTAAGCCAATTCGGATCTGGATACTGAGGCACAATCATATCTGTATTGTAATCTTCCTCTGCGCGTTCGTATTGTACCGGTCTGATGTCATTTGACTTTAACCAGTCGTAGCCCTCATAAAAATTAATCCCATTTCCTGCTTCATTTCCGAGCGACCACGTGATTACTGACGAATGATTTTTATCGCGTTCATACATTCTTTTAATACGCTCCAAATGAGGAACCCTCCATTGTTTATCATTACCCAGTGTATATGCCAGATCGTAATAGCGGCCATGAGACTCTATATTCGCTTCGTCAACAACATAAAGGCCATATTCATCACATAACTCCATCCAATATGGATCAGGAGGGTAATGAGAATGCCTAACCGAGTTTACATTCAGCTTTTTCATCATCTCCATATCTTTTCTCATATCGGCACGGGTAAGTGTATGTCCTTGGGTTGCATTATGCTCATGACGATTAACACCTTTAAAGAATATCCGCTTACCATTTACCAGAAAGTTGTTATTTATCAGTTCAACCGTACGGAAACCGATGCGCTGAGGAATAACCTCTAACACCTCACCTTTTTTATCTTTAAGCGTGATGAATAGTGTATACAGGTTTGGTGTTTCCGCAGTCCATGCTGCTACATTTTCTACTTGTGTATTAAAACTAACCGTACTTTTAAAATTTCCAAGAACTGTTTTAACCCCTTTTGTTTCATCTTTGTAAACAGACTTACCTTTAGGGTCTATCAGGTCTAGTTCCACAGCAAAGCTATCGGGCTTGCTGTGCATGGTTTTCTTGTCTATTCTGTAATTGTCTATTTCGGCAGTAAGGGAAAGAATTCCGTTTTTATATGACTTATCAAGCGTTGCTACCGCTTTAAAATCTCTTACATCCAATTTCGGTGTAGCATACAGATAAACATCGCGCTCAATACCCGAAATACGCCACATATCCTGACACTCCAGATAACTACCATCACTCCATCGATATACCTGCAATGCAACCAGGTTTTCTCCGGGCTTTACATATTTGGTAATATCAAATTCCGCTGCAAGTTTGCTGTCTTCACTATAACCCACTTTTTTACCATTTACCCAAATATAAAATGCGGATTTTACAGCCCCAAGATGAATGAATACCTGTCGGCCATCCCAATTCTGGGGCAGACTAAATTTCTTACGATAAGACCCTACAGGATTATTATCCACTGGAATATCAAAAGGAGGATTCATTTTAGCGCCCGTGTTTTTACGACCGGCAAATTCATATGGCTGATTTACATAGATAGGCAAGCCATATCCATTGGTCTCCCAATTGGCAGGTACTTTAAAATTATCCCATTTGCTATCGTCGAAATCAGTTTTAAAAAAATCATCCGGGCGCTTGCGCGGGTCCCGTACCCAATTAAATTTCCACTGCCCATTTAGGGTTAAAAAGTATTCGGATTTTTGTTTCTCTCTTTTAGAAGCCAGATTTTTGTTTTCAAAAGCAAAAGACGATGCGCGCATTGGCATTCTATTAACAGAGACTACTTCAGGGGTTTGCAGTTCAGACGGCAATTGCTGTCCAATTACGGCCGAGGTAGCCAATAGAAGAGATAGGGTTGTTAAAAAAGTTTTCATTTGTAGTCTTAGATTGTATTATCCACCCTCGAACCTAATTATATTTTGACTAAAACATTAGCGCAAACGTTTGACTTAAATTTAGTTTAACATTTTAATTATGCTTTTCATACATTTAATTTATAACACAAACCACACATAAATGAACATGAAAAGAACCACCCTGTTTCTGCTTGCATTTCAGTTTTTACTTAGCACAGTTTGCCTGGCAAAAACCCAAAATAGCGCAGAATCTGAAACCATTACCATACCGCTTGGCGGGAATGGATGGGTAAACGAAAACTCAACCGCCAACATTAAAAAGGAAGGCATAACCAATTGGTCGGCCGCTAGCGATGTAATTACCCTCTATTTTAGAACAGAATCTGCAGGACAGGCAGAAATTTCTCTAAAATTGAGCGTCCCCGAGGGGAAAAGTAAAATAAGCCTCACTGCAGAGGGCACTACTCTTGTCAAAGAAGTAGGTAATCTTGGCTCTGCTGTTGTTAAAATAGGAAGTATTACGATTAAACGTCCTGGATACGTAAAGATAGAACTAAAAGGACTTTCTAAAACAGGAGGTTTTTTTGCAGAAGTATCTGATTTAATTGTAAGTGGCAGCGAAGAACTGTTAAAAGGTGCTGCCTATGTTAAAAACGATGAAAACAATTACTTTTACTGGGGCCACAGAGGCCCATCTGTACATTTGGGTTACAAAATACCTGTAGAAGCAGAAAACAATACGGAATGGTTTTATAATGAAATTCAGGTTCCGGTAGGTGAAGATAAATTGGGCACATACTTTATGTCGAATGGCTTTAGTGGAGGATATTTTGGGATGCAGGTAAATTCACCTACTGAACGCAGAGTGTTATTTTCTATCTGGAGCCCATTCTCTACTGACGACCCTAAATCTATTCCTGACAGCATGAAGGTTATATTGCTTAAAAAAGGAAACACAACAAAAACAGGTGAATTTGGCAATGAAGGTTCTGGTGGCCAGAGCTATATGCTTTACCCTTGGAGGGCCGGAAAAAGTTATGCCTTTTTAATAAGGGCGCAACCTGATAAAGATAAAAAAACGACGATATATACTGCCTATTTTAAGGATTTGGAAAAAGGAAACTGGCAACTTGTGGCCAGCTTTGAACGTCCAAAATCTGGAGAATATTTAAAGGGGCTCCACTCGTTCTTGGAAAACTTCTCCCCAACGACAGGCGATCAATCCCGCAAAGCAAATTATAAAAATCAATGGGCTATTGATGCTCAAGGTAACTGGCATGAAGTTACCGCAGCAACGTTTACGGCTGATGCTACTGCAAGAGAGAATTATAGGAAAGATTATGCAGGAGGAACAGAAGGTTCGTCGTTCTTTTTAAAGAATTGTGGATTTTTTAATGATTTCACTCCAATAAAAACTCCTTTACAAAGAAAACCATCTGGAAAAGAGCATCCTGAAATTGATTTTAAAAAACTGCCGTAAAGAAACTCTTGAGGGTGTTTAAAGTAAGTTTTGAACACCCTTATTAGCTCATCACTCCTATTTTTGAACCAGTCCAGTCAGGGAATAGCACTTTATCATTATGAATTCTTAAATGCTTATCGGCGACCTCGCTAAACACAGCCCTAAAATCTGTCGTAACCGCAAGATCTCTTCCATCCTCAAGGTTTTCAACTGCAAGGGGATTCACAATACCATGTACTAATCCTCCTTTTACTCCATTTCCAAGAATAAAGTTGCAGGAAGCCCTGCCGTGATCTGTTCCTCCGGTTCCGTTTTGTTTTACTGTTCGGCCAAACTCAGTCATGGTCATAACCGTTACGTCATCTTGTAGGGTATCTATGTCTGTCCAAAAAGCCATGATACTTTCACTAAGATCATTCACATTTCTTGCAAAGATTCCGGTTTCTCTTCCCTGGTTAAAGTGAGTATCCCACCCTCCTGATTCAGCAAATGCCACCTCCATCCCTACATTCATTTTTATGAGCTGCGCAATCTGCTTCAAAGAATTTCCTAAAGCCGAGTTGGGATAAGCGGCTCCACTAGTAGGTTTATAATTCTTCACATCTGTTTTTTGAAGCATTTTTATGGCTTCAAAGCTCTCTTTCCCTGTTTCCTTTAATAGACCAGAGGAAGTTTGATCGTATAGATCTTCAAAGCTTTTAGCAGCCATGTTGGCTCCGTTGACATTGCCTCTCATTTGAATGTTAAAATCTCGCAGGCTGCTAATGGCTACTGCAGGATTATCCCCATAAAAAGATCTTGGCAGCGATGAAGTTAAGCTAACTCCTCTGAGGGGTGTTCCTCCATCATGTCCAAGCAAACCAACGGCTCTGTTTAACCACCCACTTTCTGTGCTCTTTCTAAACGGTGTACCTGATTCCATGTAATCCTGTGCATCGAAATGAGAGCGTGTATTATTTGGAGAACCTATTCCATGTACTATTCCCATTCTTTTTTCTCTGAATACCTGTTCAAAGGCGCCCATTGAAGGGTGCAATCCAAAACGGCCATCCAAATCTATTAATGATTTATTTGCAGAAGTTTTAGCAGCAGACATAAACAGAGAGGGTCTTGCGGTCTTTAAATATTCATCTGTGAAAGGGGTCACTGCCATTAACCCATCCATAGCTCCCCGCTGAAAAATGCAAACAAGTGTTTTCCTTCTTTCAAAAAGGCCGGGTTGCATTATTCCAGCAACGGCATCGGCCAGAAAACCTGGTACGCCACCCATCCCTATTCCAAATAAGGCAAGGCCTCCTGCTTTTAAAAATCCCCTTCTTGATGTCATGATAGTTATTTTAAGTCTATTTACGCTGGAATTCCGGAGAGCCAAGAATTACGCCTACTACCTGCGCCAATTTTGAATTCTTCATATCTTCTTTTTTAGTTGTTCTACCCTTTTTAATGCCTCCCACAGCTTCGGTGTCGTCAACATTGGATGTTACAGGAGTCGTTTTCTCAGCAGCTATTTCTACTTTTTTATTTAGATCAGGATCCTTCAGCATGGGCTTCAATCGCTTTATGGTAGCATCAAGATTCCGTTCGGGCATAATGATCTTACTATATGTTGTTAAAGCCGCCTCAGCACTTTCGGGTTCGTGATTGTTGTTTAAAGCGGCCAAGTCAACTTTTATTCCTGGAATGCGTTGTGAAGCAAGCGCCAAACCAAAATTCATTCGATTTAATAATGCTCCGGTGTTAATCCAATATTGACCCCTATCTGGAAATCCTGTCGGCGCCTGATAATAGTACATCTTTTGCCCCATTTTATTGATCCAGCTAAACAGCTGATATGGCTGTGTAATTTGAGCATCTAAACTTCGCACTGCGCTAATGGCAAGTTCAAAAGGAGACTTTGTTTTTTCCCTTAAAGCATCGACCTTCCAGAACTCTGGAGAAGAAACCATCGTGATCATTACCTGCTTTATATCTCCGTCTGTTTTACTAAAGGTTTTTGCCATTCTATCTACAAGCCGTGGAGACGCTTGATCGCTCACAAATCTTGTTGCTATCTTTTTTGAGATGAATTTTGCCGTAGAAGGGTGCTGAGCAAGCATGGTTAATAAAGCCACACCTTCTTCATACCCACCATTAGCCGGGAATCGCTTGCCAAGCACTATTTTCTCTCCATTATCATGTCGGCTAGGTACAAACAAGAAATCTCCCTGATGTACAAACCCTCGTTTCTCCAGGTTCACCTCTCCTACATTATCTATCAATTTCTTCATTCCTGCACCATATCCATCTTCACCCATTGGAGCAATAGTCCAGCCGGTTAATACCCTTGCTGCCTGTGTTACATCGGCCTGCGTATACCCGCCATCCACTCCAAGTGTATGCAATTCCATTACTTCGCGGGCATAATTTTCATTCAGCCCCCCCTGTTTCTTTTTAGCCTGTGCTTTCCTAATCTTATTGCCACCTTTTGTTTGTACTGAATCCATTCTTGTTGTTGCAATAGGCTGCCCGCTGCTGCTAAAATTATCCAGATAGATAAGCATTGCGGGAGACTTAGCCGTAGCCAGCAGCAAGTCGTTGAACTTGCCAGTTACATTGGGTCTCACCACGTCGCGTTCAAAAGCAGGAACAAATGAAGCGCACTGGTTTTTGGTTAAAGAAACATTAAAGTGATTGAACCAGAAATCGGTAAGTAACTCACGTAATTGATTATTCGTATAAGTCGCTCTTAAAATTTTCTGGTTGATAAACTGACGATATAGCTCTTGCTGGGGCTTTAGTCCATTCATTTCCATATAATCTTTAATCTTCTTTTTATATGCTCCCTGATTCCCTTTATTTATCGAATCCTTGTCTATAGCTCCATCTTTAATAGCCATACGCAATACTCTGGCTGATCTGGGATATTTATTTTCCACATCTGTATTACTTAAATTGATATCGTCAAATTGGATTAACATTTTATCAAGCTCTTCATCCTGTAAGTCGCCTTCCAGCTGTTGCATAAACCATTTTTCTAAACCTATTTTCAGAACACGATCTACGTCTCCAGTCTTAGGACCGTAAGTAAATCTGCTTAACAGGTGTTCCGCAGCCTGTCGCTCACTTAATCCTGCCTGCCTGTAAGGGAATTTCAATTTTACAGTAACTGGTTCCTTTTGAAAAGAAGAGCATAGGGTAATAAAGAACAAAACAAATACAAAAGAGAAGAGGATCTTAATTGATGTTTTCATAATTGTCTTGTTGGATTATGTTGGTATGACAATTAAAACGTCAAAAAGATTAATCAGCATATAACATATTTTGAAATAGATAAATCCATCGTTAAAATTTCACCGTATATGAGGTTAAAGCGTTGAAAATTTCATTTGAATAGACTTTAGGGTGGTGATTAATATGGCCGGTGCATTTAAAAAGCATCGGCTTTTTGTTTTGTCAGGGATTTTTAATTTTTAATATCATCAATTCCCTTCACTATCGTTTTTCTATAATTTTGCTTTGTCTTAATATTGAATTAACATGAAGTTTGACTTATCACCAATCGATATCGTTAATGATATTTCCAAAGAGGAATTCGAAAACAACTACTTGAACGCCCGCAAACCACTGATTATAAAAAATATGTCGAAGGCCTGGCCTGCATTTGGTAAGTGAAATTTAGACTACATGAAATCTGTTGTCGGCAATAGGACTGTTCCATTATATGACAGCTCTAAAGCTGATCCTTCAAAACCAATTAATGCATCGGCGGCTGAAATGAAGTTTGCAGATTATATAGAGTTAATTAGAAACACGCCTACGGATCTGCGCATTTTCTTGTTTGACCCCATTAAACAAGCCCCTAAACTACTGGAGGACTATCGTGCACCAAAAGAATTGATGGGCGGTTTTCTGGACAGCTACCCAAACATGTTTTTTGGCGGAAAAGGTTCAGTTACTTTTTTGCATTACGATATAGATCTTGCTCATATTTTTCATACCCACTTTAATGGCCGCAAACATGTGATCCTTTTTGAAAACAAATGGAAAGAGCGTCTTTATCAAATCCCATATGCTACTTATGCATTGGAGGACTATGATGTTGAAAAGCCAGACTTTGATAGATTTCCAGCACTGGAAGGTGTTAAAGGTGTTGAGGCATTTTTGGAACATGGTGACACCTTATTTATGCCTACAGGTTACTGGCATTGGATGAAATACCTTGACGGGTCTTTCTCTATTAGCCTAAGAGCATGGGATAAATCATTAGCGGTTAAAGCTAAAAGCTTATATAATCTTACCCTTCAGCGTAAGTTTGATGATTTTATGAAGGCTAATTTCAGAGAGAAGTACATGACCTGGAAAGAAAATCTGGCTATCAAACGAGCAAACAAAGCACTCGCCAGTCAGCAACCCTATTAGTAATGATCTAATCTTAATTTATTTGAAAGAGCAGCTATGAAATAAATTAAGAATGACGTTATGAAGAGAAGGATTTTTTTATCTAAGTTTGTTCTAAATAAGGTCGGTAAATAGGCATTTCGCTGTTAACACGTATCTTATCATTAAAACTTATGAGTTTTATTTTAAAGCCGGTAGATACCGTTGAGAGCATCAGCCCCGCTGATTTTAAAAAAAATTATTTAGATGCCAGACGTCCTTTAATCATTAAAGGACTGACTAAAACATGGCCGGCAAGAGAAAAATGGACAACCGACTATTTAAAAGAAATAGGAGGAGATCTGAAGGTTAGTTTGATGGACAATTCTAAAGCTGATCCGTCAAAACCTATTAATGCATCGGTAGCAGAGATGAGATTTGGGGATTATCTTGATCTTATTAAATCTAAACCAACAGAACTGAGAATCTTTTTTTTCAACCTGTTTAAACATGTTCCTAACCTGGTAAATGATATTGTTATTCCTAAAGATTTAATGGGAGGCTTTATTGAAAGTATGCCTGCAATGTTTTTTGGAGGATCGAACTCTGTTACCTTTTTACATTACGATATAGATTTACCACACCTTTTCCATACCCACTTTGGCGGAAGAAAGCACATTATCCTTTTTGATAATAAATGGAAAAAGCGCTTGTATTGTATCCCTAATGCAACCTATGCATTAGAAGATTATGACGTAGCCAACCCTGATTTTGAAAAATTCCCTGCACTTAAGGGAGTTGAAGGTTATGAAGTTTTTCTTGAACACGGTGATACCCTGTTTATGCCTACAGGCATGTGGCACTGGATGAAATATCTTGACGGCTCTTTTTCGTTAAGTTTAAGAGCATGGGATGCATCAATTACCAGAAAGGCCCAGAGTGTATTTAACCTTGCTATTAAAGGAGGTGTTGACAGTATTCTGAAAATGGCGTTTAAAGCTCCGTACGCTAAATGGAGAGAACGCCTGGCAATAAAAAGAGCTGAGAGAGCATTGGCTAACGGCAGCCCTAAATAGGCTGCCAAAACTTCTCTGTCTGAGGTATTTTTACAACTGGATAACATTATTAACACCTCAAACTTTTACCTTCGATAATTCGTTTATAATGAATATATGAGAGGTTTCCATTTTTCTAATTTCCAACCCGATGATTTACCCAAAGGCGGCTTTGATGAATTGCTTAAGCTTTTCACCCAGCTATTGAATTATACTGCAGGCGATGCCGGGGAGGCATTGGCCTGGATGAACGAGTTGGACAAGAAATACAAGTTCACAAATAATGAGTATGGGATGGGCGATTTTATTGATGACCTTAAAGAAAAAGGTTATTTGAAAGAGAACCCGGCAAATGGCGACTTAAGTATAACCGCTAAAACAGAACAAACCATACGTAAATCGGCCCTTGAAGAAATATTCGGCCAACTAAAAAAAGCAGGAAAGGGTAACCACAACACTAATATATCAGGGATTGGTGAAGAGAAAAATGCAGACAGAAGAGAATTTACTTTTGGTGACAGTTTAGATCAGATAGACATTACTGCGTCAATTCAGAACGCCCAAATAAACCATGGCATTGCTAATTTTACGTTAACAGAGCGAGATCTGGAAGTAGAGGAAAAGGACTATAAGACCCTTACTTCGACCGTACTGATGATAGACATATCACATTCTATGATTCTATATGGTGAGGACAGGATAACACCCGCCAAAAAAGTAGCCATGGCACTTGCAGAGCTGATCAAAACCAGATATCCTAAAGATACCCTCGATATTGTTGTGTTTGGCAATGATGCATGGCCTATATCAATTAAGGATTTGCCATATTTACAAGTAGGCCCTTACCATACAAATACTTTTGCCGGATTGGAATTGGCAGCCGATTTACTACGCCGTCGTAAAACCCATAACAAACAGATTTTCATGATTACTGATGGTAAGCCGACTTGTTTAAAGGAGAACGGCAGATATTACAAGAACAGTATGGGGCTTGATAGAAAGGTAGTTAATAAAACCTTAAATATGGCGGCCCAATGCAAACGACTTAATATCCCAATTACCACTTTTATGATAGCCCAGGATCCTTACCTGCAACAGTTTGTGCGGGAATTTACACAGATCAACGGAGGAAGAGCATTCTATAGTTCCTTAACTGGCCTTGGAGAATACATATTTGAAGATTATATAAAGAACAGACGGAAAACAGTCAGATAAGTTCTAAGCGCTCAATTCGAAAAGATAAAACATGGATTACAACAACATAAAAACACTTGGCCAATTAAAGGCCTCAACCTATAAATCATTATCTGTAAAAGACGAGCTTCGTAAGAATCTGATCGTTCAGCTTAAAAACAAGGACGCTGGGTTTGAAGGTATTTTAGGCTATGATGAAACCGTGATTCCTGAATTGCAAACAGCTATTCTGTCGCGGCACAACATTTTATTATTGGGTTTACGAGGTCAGGCAAAAACACGTATTGCCAGGCTAATGGTAAATCTTTTAGATGAGTATATTCCATACGTAAGCGGAAGTGAGATTTTTGATGATCCATTGAATCCTATCTCATGGTACGCAAAACATGAAATATTAATTCATGGCGATAATACCCCGGTTAGCTGGCAGCACCGTAGCGAAAGATATACTGAAAAACTGGCAACTCCCGACGTGACCGTAGCTGATTTGATTGGCGATGTTGACCCAATTAAAGCTGCCACCTTAAAATTAACGTACAACGACGAACGGGTAATTCACTTTGGTTTAATCCCCAGAGCGCACAGGAGCATCTTTGTAATTAATGAGCTCCCCGATTTGCAAGCGCGCATACAGGTGGCATTATTTAATATGCTCCAGGAAAAAGACATTCAGATAAGAGGTTTCAAGTTACGCTTGCCATTAGATGTACAGTTTGTTTTTACTGCAAACCCAGAAGATTATACCAATAGGGGTTCTATCGTGACGCCGCTGAAAGATCGCATAGAAAGTCAAATTCTAACCCACTACCCTAAAACCATAGACATCTCCAGAAAGATAACCTTCCAAGAAGCAAAAATAACAGAAGAGCAAAAAGCAAATATTGAGGTAGATGGTCTGGTGAAAGATCTGATAGAACAAGTTGCGTTTGAGGCCAGAAAAAGTGAATTTATTGATCAAAAGTCAGGGGTTTCAGCAAGGTTAACCATTACCGCTTATGAGAATCTCATTAGTACTGCAGAGCGAAGAATGTTGATTAATGGAGAGAAAAGCACCGCCATAAGACTTTCAGACCTGGTAGGTATTATTCCGGCCGTAACCGGCAAAATTGAATTGGTTTACGAAGGTGAGTTGGAAGGGCCCGCCAAGGTTGCTAATACGCTCATCGGCAAAGCAATTAAAAGCTTATTTGCTCGCTATTTCCCTGATCCGGAAAGAGCTAAAAAAAGTAAAACAGCTAACCCATACACAGATATAACCGAATGGTTCACAGATGGGAATACACTAGATATAGCCGACTCTCTTACACAGGCAAAGTACGAAAAACAGCTTAGGGAGGTTAACGGTCTATACGATCTTGTTAAAAAATTCCATGCTAAACTAAGCGAAAACCAAACCTTATTACTAATGGAATTTGTACTGCATGGTTTGGCGGAATATTCACAGTTAAATAAAAAATATCTTGAAGGGGGATTCGGATTCTCAGATATGTTTGAAAGCTTATTTAACACCGAACTTGGTGATGATGATGACGAGGATGATATTAATTTCAGGTAATTTTATTAATAAAAACACTTAATGGGACGACTACCCGCACTTATAATTTTATCTGTTTTACTGCTGGCTTTCGATTACTACTGTTATCGGGCAATATTATCCGTATTTAAAAAATGGAAGCCAACTACAAAAAAACTATTCTCAATAATTTGGTGGACGTACACTGGTCTTCTTGTAATAGGTGTGTTTGCGGCGATTTATGTCCCTTCCTACTTACCTTTATATTTAAGCTTGCGCTCTGTTATTCTTGTTGCATTTTTTTTAACCTTGGTTTGTAAAATAGTAATGCTGCCATTTTTATTGATTGATGACGTAAGGAGATTAATTATTAAAATAAACAGATCCTTCAAAAGTAAAAACACAGCTGTTTTGATTCAAAAAGAGCCCCAAACTATGGTTGGAGAACCTATAAGCAGGTCATCGTTTATTATAAAAGCTGGATTAGTCGCAGCTGCTATTCCCTTGACTTCTCTTACCTGGGGCATTTCCTCTGGCGCCTATGATTATAAGATAAAAAGGAGGACTTTGCTACTTCCAAACCTCCCGAAGGCTTTTGAAGGAATCAAATTGGGGCAGATCTCAGATATCCACTCAGGAAGTTTTTATAATAAGAAAGCGGTGCAGGGCGGTGTAGACATGCTCCTGGCAGAAAAACCTGATTTTATCTTTTTCACAGGAGATCTTGTTAATGATATGGCTACTGAGATGCGTGACTATCAGGATCTGTTCAGTATAGTTAAAGCGCCCCTTGGAGTGTATTCCGTACTCGGAAATCATGACTATGGCGATTATCATTTTGGAGGCGCACCATCAGCTGCTAAAGCTAGGAACCTGCAGGATGTAATTAAAACCCATAAAGTAATGGGTTGGGATTTACTGATGAATGAGCATCGACGCTTAAAGATAGATGGCGAGGAGATTGGAATATTAGGGATTGAGAATTGGGGAATGGGCCGTTTTCCGAAGTATGGCCGTATGGACCTGGCAACTAAAGACACGGATGACCTGCCTGTAAAGCTACTACTATCCCACGATCCATCTCATTGGAGGCAAGAGGTTTTGAGAAAGTATCCACAAATAGATGCCATGTTTAGTGGCCACACTCATGGCATGCAGTTTGGCGTAAGAACTGAACACTACCAATGGAGCCCTGTCCAATATATATACAAAGAATGGGCTGGTCTTTACAAAGAACAAAATCAACAGCTTTATGTAAATGTTGGTTACGGTTTTCTAGGTTATCCGGGAAGGGTTGGAATTTTACCGGAAATAACGATATTTGAATTAAAGCGGGCCTAATTAAATTAAACCGCTTGTCTGCAAATGATTAAAAGAATACTTCTTTCTATTCTTGATTTCCTGCTATTCAGCAACCTGTTTATAGGTATTTGTGCCGTTGCTCAGGGGTTGGTAACCTATCACCTTTTACATGTCCCTGCAGACAAGTATATACTTGCATTCTTATTCTTTGCTACTGTAGGTCTTTACAACTTTAGCATGCTATTAGCCAAGCCTAAAGATCCGGGAAATTCACCATATATTAGAGTTAGATGGATATTTTCACATCATCGCTTAATCATTTCAATTACACTGATTTGCATTTTGTGTTTAATTCCACTCGGCTTATGGTATTTAAGCTTCGAATCTAAACTTCTTATGGTTTTTACAGGATTAATGGCTGTTGGCTATAATGTACCTTTTCTAACTCTAAATAAGCAGCAAATCGGTCTAAGAAATATCCCGGGAATTAAGCTATTTCTGATCGCTCTTGTTTGGTCTATAAGCAGTGTATTGCTACCAATAGTTGAACTCGAACGCAGCTATCAAATCAATATCTCCTCGGCCGAAACCCTTTTACTTGTAGCCAAACGCTTTTTATTTATAGCGGCCATTACTGTTCCTTTTGACATCAGAGATTTGTTTCAAGATAAGTTGTATGCCCTTAAAACAATCCCTGTAATGCTTGGAGAAAAAAAAGCGTATATCTTCTGCCAATTTTTACTCGGCCTCTATGTCTTGTTGTTAATTCTATTCAAACAGGCAACAATTGGAGACATCCTTGCCCTTACCTTAACAATAATCTTAACGGGGTGGCTGATCTTTAAATCCAATATCAAAAAGAATGAATACTACTACTTCTTCTATCTTGATGGAACCATGTTTCTGCAATACCTTGCGTTACTACTGGTTACTTGGGTTACACAGTTATAAAAATAAGTTAGGCAGGGTTAAAACGATACCCAACACCTCTTACCGTTTGAAGTAACTGCGGATTATCAGGATTAAGCTCTATTTTTTTTCGTAAGCGCACAATATGCATGTCAAGCGTTCTGGTATTCACATCAGAATTGTATCCCCAAACAACCAGCATAAGCTCATCTCGGTTAATTACCTTATTAGGATTCCTTAAAAAGTAAAGTAAAATTCTGTTTTCAAGAATTGTAAGCTCTATCTTCTTCCCGTTTCTGAATAGTGTATGGATGTTAGGGTGGTGCTCCATATTTCCAAAACGATGGATTTCCGAACGGTCATTATTAAGCAGGTATTTAACCTTACTATCCAACATTGCAACCAGAACATCCATATTAAATGGTTTAGTTACATAATCTGAAACTCCAAAATTATAAGCATCAATCTTGTCTACATCCTGGGCTTTAGCTGTCAGCATGATAATCAAATTCTCAAATCCTTGTTTACGTACTTCTTCACAAACTTCGGCGCCCTGTTTACCAGGTAACATCCAATCTAAAAGAACAATATCTGGCTGCTCATCCATTATCATTTTTTCGGCAGCTAAACCATCACCAACCTCCAAAACTTCATAGCCTTCAGCTTTTAAACGATGCACAACAAGAAAGCGCAAATTCTCGTCATCTTCAACTATCAGTATTTTTATTCCCTTAGACATAATTTTTTATTTATTTCAATATAAATGCAAACGTATAATGGCACTAGTCATTATACGGCAACACAATTTTAAACTCTGTTCCTTTATCAACTTTACTTTTTACTGTAATCTCGCCACTCATAAAGTTAACAAGTTCCTTACAGAAAGCCAAACCAAGGCCAACGCTCCCGTTCTGGTTGTACTGGTTTTGTATGCGGAAAAACTTCTTAAATATATTATTAATTTCTGATGAAGGAATTCCTATTCCCTGATCCGTAAATCGGAATACAACTCTTCCCTTAATAAGTCTGGCTGAAATATGAAGCCGTTTCCGCTCTAATGGCGAATACTTATAAGCGTTTTCTGCCAGGTTATCAAAAAGGCTTCCCAGTAATACCGGATCTGTAACGAAAGTTTTGAATCCGCTTACATCAAAAGAAAAGTCAAAATCCGGGTGTTTAAGTCGATGTGATTCAACCGTACTTTCGATAAAATCATTAATATTAATTTTCTCGGAGTTTAGCTGTATTGCCTTGTTCTCAATTTGGGTAAAAGCAAGTAACTTATTCATTAAGCCATTCAACTTATCGGCCTCTTCATCAAGAATTTTCCCATAAAGTTTTAATTCTCTTTCGGTTAAACTTGATGCACTTTTAATATTGTTTCCCGCAATCTTAATTACACTTACCGGAGTTTTAAATTCATGGGTAAGGTTATTCATAAAATCATATTGCAGTTTAAACATCTTTTGATTAATATTTAAGTTTCTATAGATCAGAAACGCCACCAATACCAAAATGCTATAAAACAGCAATACAGCTAAAGCAATTGGAAGGAAATAACTGAGAATTTCCTTATCAATAAAGGATTTAGAGGAGATAAAATAAAGCTTAAAATCTGAAAATGGCCCCGGCAAGGTTATCTCAGTAGTAACATATAATGAAGAGGTTTCAAGGGGGTCATATGTTAATGGTTCAATTTTGATATATTGATATAACAGAGGCCTTGAGTTAATGATCTTGATTTTATATGGATCCAATTGAAAAGAAAGCATATCCTGCTGATAAATCGGCTGTGGATTTAAAGATTTTCTCATCATTGTTTTGTACATTTTAAGATCCTCTATCCTTGGTATATTCAAATAGGTAATCTTGTTAGACCGCACATTGCTGAAGTTACTAAACAGTTCATCCTGACTGGGTACACGGGTAGTATCCAAACTCTCAATATAAGAGACCAACTTTAATGCTAAGGCATTAAAATCGTCTCCCGCAATGAAATTACGGGTATTATCACTTGAGAAAAGCTTAACCGAATCCATTGGAACCAAGCTTCCAAACTGATAAATACTTTTGGGTCCAAAAGAGAACTTTCCGATATTTAAACCATCCGTTACCGGGGTGTTTTTAACTTCAGAATCATAAAATATTACCTTCGATACAAATGGGTACTCCAGCAGTACAGTATCAACAAAGTTAGATGCGGTGGCCGAGTCCAAATAACCATTATAATAAGAGACCTCAGGCAGCTTTTTCTGAAAAAAATCGTTGTACGGCCTAATACTTTGTTCAAGTACATTTACCTTCTCAGAAACAAATTGGTTCTCGATATACTTGGTACTAAATCTGTAAGCTAATAAAAGCGATAACATAAACAGCACCAACATCAAAATGATGAAGGTGAGTATTAATGGAAAATTCTTACGATAACCGCTTTTCTTCTCTGAAGACATGAGGTTGAATTTACTTCTTTTTTAGGTTAACTTCTAAAAACGATTCAAGAGCAGTATATAGTTTTTGTCGCCCCACATCATTTTTACTATAGAATGGATCACCATCATTTTCCAAATAAGTTACGCTTATATTTCTCTTTTGGAGATTTTTAACGAACTGTATAGTTTCACCAGCATTTATATTCGGATCCTTAGTGTTTTGAGCAATAAACAAAGGTTTCTCAATCCTATCTACCTGAAACAAGGGAGAAGACTGGCGCATTCTATCTACATCGGTTAGTGGATTTCCTATAACCTCATAATACATTTGTAATTTCGGTTTTAAAAATGGTGGTATTGATTTCAAATAAGTGAATAAATTAATCACCGCAGAATTTGAAGCACCACATGCATAAGTCTTATTCTCCGAGTACAAACCATTAAGTGCAATGTACCCGCCAAAGCCGGTTCCATATATTCCAATCCTTTTAGGATCGGCAATTTTTTTACTGATCAGCCACTTAACACCATCATTAATGTCATGTTGTATTTTACATCCCCACTCTTTAAAACCAGCCGCCATAAAAGCTTTACCATAACCAGTAGATCCTCTGTAATTCACCTGAAAAACAGCATACCCCCTGTTTGCAAGAAACTGCACTTCTGGATTATAGCCCCAGATATCTCTTGCCACTGGCCCATCGTGAGGCAATACCACAACAGGCAAATTCTCAGCTTTCACCTTTAAAGGTAATGTTAGATACCCCTCTATTTTCATTCCATCTCTTGATACATAGCTGATAGGCTTCATTTCGCACATTTCTTCTTCATTAATGGCTGAATTGAAATCGCTCAATTTTCGTATTTTTCCTGTTTCAGAAAAATAAAGATAATAGGACCCTGGATTGCGATCTGTAAACGTTCTTACTATAAACACGGTCTCTGCTTTATCCCTATCTATTATCCTTGTTTCTGTTTTAGGGAGTAATTTATCTAGATTATTATAAATTAATTTTACAGAATCGTCCAGATAATGCTTCTCCTTCTTCCAGGTTTCATAAACAACGAAAGACATTTTCTGCTTTTTTCGGGAGTACTGAGCATCAGTAATATTTATAGTCTCATCACCAAACAAAACCTTAATCTCTTTCCCGGTTTTACAATCAAGCTCAACAAGTGCCCCCTTATTGCGACTTACATTAGAAATTGCATAAATAACATTTAACTTGTTTTTAGCAAAAGCAATTGGTCTTAAGGTGTTTTTAAAGTTATTGGTTACTATTGGTTTAAATGCATCGTTTTCACTTTCTCTGTATAACAATGTTTCATTTACACCATCACTGCTTGTTGCTAGTCGGAGTTTACCTTCAGAATCTGTGGTCCAGTCTGTAATATTTCCCGGGTTTTTTGCGGCCATTTGCATTTCCCCATTACGAACATTTAAACGATAAACATCAAAAACTGTTGAGTCTCTTTTGTTAGACGACACCAGTAGGTATTTGTCGTCCATCAATTGATCATCAAGAACCTTTATTCTACTCTTTTCGTTATTCGTTAACTGCCGCTCATTCTTACCATCCTTATTAATAATAAATATATCAGAGAGTCTTAATGCAGGATCAGTTTCTTTGTAATAAATGAGCTCATCCTTGCTTACCCAGAAATAGAAGATAATGCTCTTTTCCTTCAATTGAGTTATCTTTTTCCCCTTACCCGTCTCTATATCCTCAACATATAAATTTTGATTCTTGCCCTCTAATTTCAGATATGACAAGTTCCTGGCGTCTGGGGAAACCCTGTATCCTATCCTATTTTGCGATTTAAAAAAATCGTCGATATGCATAATTCTTACTCCCTCCTTTTGTGTGCAGGCTAAAGCAAAAAGTGATAAGAAAAGAAAAAAATATTTTTTAAATATAACCATATCATTTTTCTGCTTACAAAGCTACGGAACCCTGCCAGTGTAAATCAGTTTACACCAATATTGTTACCTTAAACCCCCATTTCAATATGCTCAAAATAAATTAAATATTTAACTAATATGAATTATCAATTACTTAGAAACAATCTTTAAAACCCTTCAAATCAATAATTGCCTCATAACCAAAGAAAATAAATATTAAATAATAGAAAACATTCTTTGAGTAACATTTAAAATACGCATTTATGTTTTTACCAATAGAAAGGAAATTAGAATTCAAATCATTATTTTAGGGACTCTATTGATAGTCCATCCCTGATGAAAAAGTTAATTTTAATCTTATTATTCTGTTATACAAGCTTTCTTTGCTCAGCTCAAAGCAACGCTGATGAAGGATTGGCTTTTCAATATTACCAGCAAGGTCAGTATCAGGAAGCCTCTGTTTTACTGGAGAAATTATTCAATACGACTAAGAATGATACTTATTTTGACCTCTGGTATACCTCCCTTATTAAGCTCAAAAGACTAGAGGAGGCCGAAAAGATTGCCAAGAAACTAATTAAACAAAGTCCAAAAAACTTACATTATACGATGGCTCTTGCCCGCGTTTACCAGGAAAAGGGACAAATAGATGCGGCAAATAAGGCATACTCAGAAACCCTAAACAATTTACCGGCAGATGAGTTTAAGATAAGAGAGGTTGCTAATATATTTTATAGTTTTCAGGCTTATGATCTCGCCATATCAACCTTCTTACAAGGAAGAAAGATCCTTAACAAGGAAAAGATTTTCACTTACGAGCTTTTAAGTATATATCGTTTTAAAAAGGACAAGAACATGCTTGTGCAGGAGTACATTAATGCGCTTGCTCAAATGCCTGAATTACTACCTCAGGCAGAAAGTGTACTTTCTTCAATTTTAGAAGACAATACCGATTACCTCATTTTACAGGCTGCCTTATTAAAAAAAATACAGAAAGAGCCACAAACAGAGATTTATACCAAACTTTTGATATGGCAATACCTACAACAACAAGAATATGAAATGGCATTAAGGCAGCTTATTGCCCAGGATAAACGCGTTAAGGATGATGGTGCTATATTATTTAATACCGCAAATACTTTTATTGCCAATCAAGCCTATACTACTGCTATAAAGGCCTTTGAATACATCGTAAGTAAGGGCAAGGAAAATCCATATTTTTTACCTGCAAAGGTAGAAATGATAGATGCCAAATATCAGCTGGTAATCACGGGACAGTTTGATAAAAAAGTAATTACAGATCTTACAGCCGAATACTCTTCTGTAATTGAAGAATATGGGAAAACCGCTCAAACAGTTTTTGCGATGAAGAAACTGGCTAACTTACAAGCATACTATCTTAACGACTTAACTAAGGCCGAAAAAACATTAGAAGACGCATTAACTATCACTGGCCTGTCTGCTGCCGAAACAGGACAAATGAAACTCGATCTTGGCGATATCTATATACTAACACAACAACCGTGGGAGGCTTTTTTAATTTACGAACAGGTAGCTAAGCAGTTTGAAAACCAAGCTGTAGGAAACGAAGCTCATTTCCGGTCAGCCAAACTTTCCTTCTATCAGGGCAATTTCTCCTATGCAAAATCCCAGGCAGATGTTTTAAAGGCATCAACGTCTCAATTAATTGCTAATGATGCATTAAATTTGAGTTTAATGATTTCAGACAATCTGCAATCTAAGGTAGACAGTAATGCACTTAAAATGTATGCTGATGCGGAGATGCTTCAGTTTCGAAATCTTCCGGCAAAGGCCCTCATAAAACTGGATAGCATCGCAATCGCCTTCCCAAACAATAGCTTGACTGATGATATATTAATGGCAAAATCCAGGATATATATCAAAACAAATGAAATAAATAATGCTGTAAAAGTTCTTAAAGAACTTATAGACCAACAAGGAACCAGTCTTTGGGCTGACGACGCGCTATTTACATTAGCAGACCTCTATGAGAAAAACCTGAAGAATAATGAAGAAGCTAAAGCCTTGTATCAGAAACTAATTAGTGATTATCCGGGTAGCATGTTTACCACAGAGGCACGTAAGCGTTTTAGGAAACTTCGTGGGGATAATATTGGTACATAGTTCTATCTTTGCACCATGTTATTATACAATGTAACCACAATTATCGAAGATAACTCAGCAGATCGCTGGCTTCAATGGATGCAGGAGATCCACATTCCACAAGTAATGCAAACAGGATTATTTGTATCCAACAGGCTTCTTAAAGTAGTTGACTCTCCAAATGAGGGTGTAACATACTGTGCGCAGTATATAGCCGAAAACATGGATAATTACTTAGACTATCAGGATAAATTTGCACCTGCTTTATTAGCCGAGGTGAATGAGAATTTTAAAAATCAGCAGGTGTCCTTTACCTCTCTGATGGAATATATCGCTTAATCCCATTTATGAATATTATAGAGACTCCCATTGCTAACCTTCTGGTTATTGAGCCCAAGGTTTGGAAAGACAACCGCGGATATTTTTACGAAAGCTACAATTCAAAGTTGTTTTCAGACGCAGGTATTGATGCTACCTTTGTACAAGACAATCAATCTTTTTCTCAGAAGGGGGCTTTACGCGGGCTTCATGCTCAAAAAGCTCCATTTGAGCAAGGTAAGTTAGTAAGGGTTCTACAAGGAAAAGTTTTAGATATAGCAGTAGATATCAGAAAAAAATCTGAAACTTTTGGCCAATATTTCAGCATAGAACTAAGTGGTGATAACCATAAACAATTATGGGTTCCACCAGGATTTTTGCATGGTTTTTTAACGCTTGAAGATGATACTATTTTCACCTATAAAGTAACTAATTACTATGATAAGGCTTCCGAAATTGGTGTGATCTGGAATGATGCCGATATCAATATCGATTGGAATAGCAGCATTGCAAAAGAAGATCTGATCCTCTCTGACAAAGACCTGGTATTGCCCGCTTTCAAAGATTTTGACAGTCCCTTTTAAATCGCCCAACCCTTTAAAAATTCAAGCAAAATGCCCCGTTAATATTTAACGGGGCATTTTTATTTGTTTGCTACCAAGCTTTGAAATTATTGCTTGATCAAATCATACAGCTCATCCAATTTAGGCGAAAGCACAATCTCAATTCTACGATTCTTGCTTCTACCCTCTGCTGTGGTATTAGCGTCCAGCGGCTGAAATTCGCCCTTCCCAGTTGCTGTCATACGTACACTCTCAACCTTACTAACTTCTGTCAGGTAACGCACCACCGATGTTGATCGCAAAACACTTAAATCCCAATTGTCTTTAATTTGTCCAAGGTTAGTGATTTTTTGAGAGTCTGTATGGCCTTCAACAGCGATGTTAATTTCAGGCTGTTGCTTTAATACATCTGCCAGCTGACTTAATGCTTGTTTCCCTTTCTCGTCAATAATAATGCTTCCAGAAGGGAATAGCAATTTATCTGTAAGAGAAACATATACCTTACCATTTCTAATCTCCACAGTCAAACCATTTTTAGTAAAGCCTAAAAGAGCCTGCTGCAGTTTTTCCTTTAATTGATTGGTAGCCTCATCACGTTTACGTAATATCTCTTCGACTTCTTTTAAGCGTTGCTCTCGTGTTTTTAAATCATTAGAAAGCTTGCTGATCTCCGTAGAACTCTTGTTCTTTAATTTAGCATAGTTGCTGTCCATTTCAGAATACTTGTTCTTCAGATCATTTAATGCACTGCTTAATCCAGTAGTATCTTTTTTTAACCTTGCAATCAGACCTTCCAGATTTTCATTCTTTAATTGCGACTCCCCCCATCCTGTTTTTAATGAATCCTGCGTTGCCAATAATGATTTATACTTTTTAGGAGATAGAACTACGCAGGAACTGAATGCACTGGCAAGCAGCCCAACGAATAAGAATAAGCTAATTTTTTTCATTAATGTGTTATTAATTTAGTGATCAAGAAAATTCGCGCAAGCCATCAATTAGAGCTCTAACCCCAGACGCGTTTTTCAATAAGTTTATTGCGCTACTGCGTTTCTCAAAAATAGAATAAAAGGATAAACACTTTCAAAAGCAGTTTTCAACTTATCAACGATTCCCGGTTTTAGGAATTCATCATCCTTTAAAGGACACACTACTATAAAGCTTTTAAGTTTTAGAAATTCTATCTGAGGATGATCTGTATCATAGCCCTTCGGAGCATTTTTTAACGTATCTTCCTGACTTAGCGTAAAATTATTCTTAAAACTTTTGTCATCAATTATGCTGAGAAATTCGGAAGTATTGTAGTCTATCTCTTCTCTTATACTTTTTAAAACGGGAGCCTCAGGCATCCAAAATCCAGCGCCAAGGAAACATTCTTCCGGCTGGATATGAAGATAATATCCCGGACCATGTATATTGCTTCCTTTTATACTAAAAGAAATCCCAAAGTTATTCTTATATGGATCTTTATTTTTACTAAAACGAACATCCCTATAAATACGTAGCAGACATTTTTTTGCTGGTGTATCAATTGGAAATTCAGGATCTATAGCTGCTAATTTGGGTATTAGCTGATCGATAAAAGCCAATACATCTGCTTTCGCAGTTTCATATCTGCCCTTGTTTTCTGCGAACCATTCCCGGTTGTTGTTTTGCGCTACATCTTTAATAAAAGCGAGTGTTTCTTGCTTAATCATGGCTTGTCGTAATAGGCGTTATACTTTATTTTTGGAGAAAGCCAATGTAATAAAATCACCCGGGAATAACGATAATTGAACGGTGCCAAAAGTAAACAGCCGGTAAAGATTACAGTAAGATAAAGCCATAAAGATTCAAACTCAAGATTACCTCCTGAAAATACATAAGTAGCTATGCCCAATGCAATCATTTCTGTACAGTTCATGGCATAGCTCACATACATGGCCGCATAAAAATAACCTGGCTCAATTTCAAAACGTTGACCGCAATGGCCACAAATGATATTGGTGTGCTGTACATTAAAGCCATAAAGACTTCCCGTAAAGATATCGCCCCTCCTGCATTGAGGGCATTTACCGTGTACCAGTGCGTATAACTTAGACGTTTTCTGCATAACTAACAGTTCTTTTGCGATATTTTACATACCACAACACGCCCATTCCTGATATTAGAAGATAAGGAATAGCCAAAAGATATAAAATACCTGAGTTTAAACCTTTTCCCTGAGTATTACCGTTCTTTACACTTTGTTCTGCACTCACAGTACACATGGCACATTGCGCATTCACATTATTTGACGATGATACTGTCAACAGGATCATAAAGAGGAAGATAACCGCTACCTTTTTCATGTTGCAAATATAAGCAAAGAAACTGTAACACATTTTAAGAATAGTCAGAAACCAGTCTAAAAATTGTAATAAGGTGATATCATCAGATATACTATGACACCGGTTACAGCAACATACAGCCATACTGGATAAGCCCACCTAACTATTTTTTTATGGCGCTCTACCTGCATATTAAACCCTCTTAAAAAGCTCACAAGGATTAAGGGTAAAACAACAATAGCGAGAATAATGTGTGTAGCCAGTATAAAGAAATAGATATAACGGGTTGATCCAACTGCAGCCAATTCAATGGCCGACAATACCCCATTATGATCAACATCTCCATACTTAGTATCCTTTTCATAGAGGTGAAAAACGATATAAAAAAGGAGGAAGATGGCCGAAAGGATAAATGTGATAACATTCGTTACTTTATGGGCTTGTATGTTTTTCTTTTTTATGAAAATTAAAGACACAATAAGGAGTACTGCACAAGTTGCATTAATGCCTCCTATTATATGTGGAAATAGATAGATGAAAGATGGTGTAGGCTCTGGAGGTGGCACCAACTTTAACGCTATAACCACAAGTAACACAACCACTGTTACAATCCATATTAATCTTAAAAAAAACTTATCATTAAAATTCATATTCTATCTATTTAGAACTTCTTATCTTCCGTCTCTGGAGTTTCTCAACTCCTCTGCCAGCAACACTTTAATTTCATCATCTAGCTTGGTTAAGGCCTCCTGACTTGTGGCCTCATAATAGCCTCTAATGCGACGATGGCTATCAAGCAATACTAGCATATTGCTATGAATAAACTTGCTCTCAGTGCCAATCTTTTCTTGATGGGCATCTAAGGACAATCCTTTTTTTATCAATGTAAATAACTGCGTGCTATCTCCCGTTAGTAAATCCCATTTCCCTGCCTTTGCAGCAAGTGTCTTCGCATAACCTGCAAGTACATCCGGTTTATCCGTTTCAGGATCAATGCTGATTCCTACAAAATTAACTGCTTTATTATCCTGATAGGTTTCATCAAAACCTTTCATAGCCCTGGTTGTAGCTCCAGCACCATTCGCATCTCCTTTGGTATAAAACAGACTTAATATTAAAATGTTACTTCCATATTTACTCAAACTAACAGAATCTCCATTCTGATTAATCAGCTTAAAATCATTTACTACATGGTAAATCGTATCAGGAATCTGTATTCCTCTAACCGAGTGAAATGTAGCAGCAACTTCTTTATGTCCAAAAATAGGAAGAGGCCTGTATCTGTTTTTTCCTTTTTCCTGCAGTAAATAATACAAAAATCCTGGTACCGCTAATATGGTGACCAGGATTAATATTTTTTTTATTGGAGTACCTTTCATTAAACTAAAGGCATATGTAGGTGTAAGTAGTCGCCTTCAATTAGCATCAAAACAATAAAGTAAAAGATAAAAATAAAAACGACGGTTAAAGAAACCTGAAGTCCTACCTTCTCATATTTAAGGTGCATAAAGTACGCAACGATATAGAATGCTTTTAATAAAGTTAAGGCAATGTAAACGAAGTTCCCTATATGCTGAGGCATATGGCCACCTGGTATAAGAACCAAAGCAATAATAAACTCAATTACTGTGATGGCAAGCAGGATACCAAATACCTGCCAAATTTTCTTTTTATCTAACCCAGCATGTTCACCATGTGCATGCTCGTCGTGAGAGTGATCTGTATGTATTTCTGACATAATATTTTAATTGAGTAAGATTAAACTAAGTAGAAGAATGTAAACACGAATACCCAAACAAGGTCTACAAAGTGCCAGTATAAACCAACTTTTTCAACCATTAAGTAATGTCCGCGTTTTTCAAAAGTGCCATTAATAGTCATGCATAAGATGATGATGTTAATGATCACTCCGCTAAATACGTGGAATCCGTGGAATCCTGTTATTGTAAAGAATAGATTTGAGAACTGAAGTGCAGAAACTGTAGATACCTCACCGGTAAACAAATGATGTAGCGTTTCCATAGTTGGAATCTTTCCCCACCCAAACCCTTCATGGAACAAATGTGTCCATTCCGCAGCCTGACAACCAAGGAACATTAAACCACCTATAATAGTAGCAATCATCCACCACACAACTTCCTTTTTAGAGCGTCTGTGGCCAGCCTCTACCGCAAGTACCATAGTTACCGAGCTCATGATCAAAATAAACGTCATAATACCCACAAATACAAGTGGAGCACCACTATCGGTTATGCCTGGAATAGATTGGAAAACCAAATCCGGATCTGGCCATGTAAATTTACTGAAGCGCTGCGCTCCGTAATAGATCAATAATGACGAAAATGTGAATGCATCAGAAACCAGAAAAAACCACATCATTATTTTGCCGTACTCTACTGACCACGGCGAGCGGCCCCCACTCCATGGAGTAGTTTTTACCTGATCTAATTGTGATAATGAACTCATTTTGTAAATAGTAATAGTTTGTTAAAAAATCTAACTGTTCAAAAGTAAAAAAACATACAGATATATCCATAATATATCTATAAAATGCCAAAATATAGAAGCAATTTCCATCCGGAACTTGCGTGTTTCTATCGGCATTTCTTTATAAGCCCCAATTAGGGCATTCAATACAATACATAAACCTGCAAAAATGTGCAGTAAGTGGAAGCCAGAAACTACATAAATAACAGAAATAGCAGCATTATTATTTACCATTGCTGCTCCGCTGTGGTATAAGCTCGACCATGCTTCTACCTGCAGGTAACCAAATACTAATCCAAGGGCAATAGTAAACCACAAGAACAATCTTTGCTTTTGAATTTGCCCATTCCTTAGCGCTCTTGAGGCCAGGAATAAACAGATACTGCTACCTATTAATGCAGCTGTACTGTACATGAAAACATCAGGCAGTACCAAACCGTGGCCCTTACCTTTTGAGGCTGCAAAAACAATGTAATAACTTGTCCAACCCCCAAACATAATAGTCGAGGAAACCACAAACAACCAGATAACAAACTTCTTAGGTTTGGTATCTATAGGCGCTGCAGACTTCATATCCTCTTTATTTAATGTGTGTACCATCTTAAATTATTTAGCTATAAAATCAAAAAATAAAATCACCTGTACTAATGGAAGATAGAAGAAGGAACAAAACATTACCCTCCGTGCACTTGCCAAATCCATATTAACCCACATTTTAAAGGCCAGCCATGCAAATACCAATCCCGCAATTAATGATACCCCAGCGATATAATAGCCACCAAATCCATAGAATGTTGGCAACAAGCTAACCGGAATTAATATTAAGGTGCTGATAAATGTTATAAATGCGCTTGCCTTATCTCTTTTAGTAGTAGGCAGCAATCTAAATCCAGCTTTTTTGTAATCATCATCAAGTACCCAGGCGATAGACCAAAAATGAGGAAACTGCCATACAAACTGTACAAGGAAAAGTATCACTGCAATTTCATCAATCTTTCCATGAGCTGCCACGTAACCAATTAGTGGAGGCAACGCTCCCGGAATGGCACCAACAAATACAGCGATAGGCGATTTACGTTTTAAAGGGGTATAGGCAAAGGCATATAAAAATATTGAAAACACGGATAGCAACCCTGTTTCTATATTTAATTTACCTAGTAACCATGTTCCAAGCATTCCCATTACTAATCCCGATACCAGGCCCTGACCTGTGGTCATATGTCCGGCTGGCATTGGACGATCCTTGGTTCTGGTCATTAACTTGTCCAGATCAACCTCTATTACTTCATTAAAGCAATTAGCTGCAGAGGTAACCAGGAAGCCTCCAGCTATTAAAATAAGCCATTTGGTCCAGTCTATTCCAGGAACAACTCCAGCGATTTCTACCTGCGAACCAATTAAAAAGGTAACTGATGCAGAAAACACAACCAGAAAGGTGAGTCTGAATTTAATGAGCTTAGAAAAATCTGTTAGAAACTGTTTCAAATTATATATTATTAATGCTCTTGATTGTAAGTATCTGTTTTGTAAACCAACAAGTACAGATAGTATTGCAGACTAAATAGTAGGGTTGAAAATAAAATGTGTAATGCCTGAGCGTAAGGCGGCAATGCAAAGTTCGACAATATTAATCCAGTTAGTATCTGAATAATCAAAACAACTGCTATAGAATTGGCTACCATTAAAGCGGTGGCTTTACCATTAAACCTATCTTTAACAAGCTTGTATATAATGATGTTCAATATAAGAACAATCATAGCTGAGTCTCTGTGATAAGAAAAGATCTTGCCTACCCTGGTTAACCAGCTTTCGCGATCATTATACATTAAAGCTTTTGAAACTGCATCAACAGCCTCCCTTACTTCTGTTCCTAAAACAATCTGCAGCACACTCACCACTATGGCTAAAAAGATTAAAACCTTTAACCATACAACCTTAGCCATAACGATGGTTACTGCCTTATGCATTTGCTGTGCATAATTATAAGTATAAACTAGTATGGCCAGAATTACTAAAGCCAATAACATGTGTACCGTAACAATCCAGGGAACCAGATTGGTTGACACAACTATTGAACCTAACCATGCCTGAAAGGCAACCACTACCAGATTCACCCAGCTTAAAACGACTATACGTTTAGCTGCTTTACGATAGGTAAAAGAATAGATAACTAATCCAACCAATAAAAACCCGGTTGCAGCACCCATCAAACGATTTAAATATTCGGTCCAGGTTTTTGCTACATTAAAGGTCTCTGGCTGTAAGATAGATTCATCATGTCTTATACTATCTGCAAGGTGCCCTTTACCTAACTTATCAAGTGTTTTAGCAAAACGTTCATTCTTTACAACACGTTCAGCTACATACTTTTCCTTGTAGTCAGCGGGCAATTGTGAAGCTGAGGTTGGAGGTACATATTGATCAAAACACTTTGGCCAATCCGGACATCCCATACCAGACCCTGTACTACGTACTATCCCCCCTGCCAAAATTAGCAATAAGGTTACAACTATCGTTATAAGGTTTAGCCTGATAAATCTCTTCTCAGATTTAGGAACCATGGTGTGTATTAGATTTAAAAAAAATGAGGTATCTGTTGTAAGTATTTACCTACTGCAGATACCCCATCATATTATAAACTATATGCTAGTCTAATTTTGTTCTGCCTGCAGCTTCTTCTTTCTCTTCCCATTCTCTCTGTATACGCTCAGCTTCAGCGTTTCCTTCAAAATCATGTGGCATATTAGAGCTCATAGTTTGAGAGAAAGGCACGGTTTGAGGAATAAAGTCTTCCTCAGCACCTGGCTTGCTATAGTCATATGGCCAACGATAAACAGTTGGAATCTCACCCGGCCAGTTACCATGTAAACGCTCTACAGGAGTAGTCCACTCTAATGTATTCGCGCCCCAAGGGTTTTGAGATGATACTTTACCTTTAAAAATAGAATAGAAAAAGTTAAATAAGAATGCGACCTGAGCTAATGCAGCAATAATTGCAGACCATGTAACTAAAATATTTACAGTAACCCATTTCTGCATAAACTCAAACTCAGTAAATGCATAATAACGACGTGGAACACCATCAAGACCTAAGAAGTGTAGTGGAAAGAACACCAAATAAGCACAGATAAACGTGATCCAGAAGTGTAAATAACCAAGTTTACTGCTCATTAATCTACCAAACATTTTAGGGAAGTAATGATAAACACCCGCAAGCATACCAAATATTGCAGCAGATCCCATTACAAGGTGGAAGTGAGCAATAACGAAATAAGTATCATGCAAGTTAATATCTAAAGATGCGTTACCTAAGAATATACCAGTTAAACCACCTGAAATAAAGAATGATACCATACCAATAGCAAACAGCATAGCTGGGGTAAATCTGATATTACCTCTCCATAGTGTAGCTAACCAGTTGAATGTTTTAACTGCCGAAGGAACAGCAATAATCAAAGTAGTGATCATAAACACACCACCCAATAATGGGTTCATACCCGTTACAAACATGTGGTGACCCCAAACGATGAATGATAATATAGTAATACCGATTAGCGAATAAATCATTGCATGGTAACCAAAAATTGGTTTTCTTGAATTCACAGACATAATCTCTGAAGACAATCCCATTGCAGGCATAATTACAATATATACTTCAGGGTGACCCAGGAACCAGAATAAGTGTTGCCATAAGATTGGTGATCCACCTTCGTTTGGCAATACTTGAGTACCCATAACAATATCAGAAAGATAGAAACTTGTTCCAAAGCTACGGTCAAATACTAACAATACAACACCTGCAACTAATACAGGGAAAGATAAGATACCTAAAACAGCTGTTAAGAAAAACGCCCAGATTGTTAATGGCATTTTCCACAAATCCATTCCTTTTGTACGCATATTTAAGATAGTACTTACATAGTTGATACCACCCATTAATGATGAGGCAACGAAAAGTACCATACTGATTAACCATAAGGTCATACCTAAACCAGAACCACTAATTGCAGTTGGTAATGCAGATAGTGGCGGATAAACCGTCCATCCCGCACTTGCCGGTCCTGTTTGTATAAAGAATGAACTCATCATGATCACACAAGCTGTAAAGAAGAACCAGTATGAAAGCATGTTAAGAAATGGCGAAGCCATATCCCTTGCTCCGATTTGAAGAGGAATCAATAAGTTACTAAAAGTACCACTCAAACCAGCCGTTAATACAAAGAATACCATGATGGTACCATGTATGGTAACTAATGCTAGATAAAAGTCGGGTTTTATCCTACCGCCTTCAGCCCATTTACCTAAAAATGTTTCTAAAAGAGGGAAACTTTTATCTGGCCAGGCTAATTGTATACGGAACAATATCGATAAGCCCATTGCTATAACAGCCATGATAATACCAGTTATCAAAAACTGCTTGGCGATCATCTTGTGATCCTGACTAAAGACGTACTTCGTTAAAAAAGTCTCTTTGTGATGACCATGATCATCATGGCTATCGTGGTTATGTGTATCGTGTAATGATATAGTTGACATAATGTGCTATTCCAGTATTGTTATTTTTTTAAAGCTATTTGATTCGTTTTAACTGCAGAAGTATCTTTTGCAGTTGTATCAGCAGGAGCTGGCTCAATTGCAGGAGCCGAAGCTACAGGCAAATTAAATTGCTTCCTTAAATCATCAGTTAGGTATGTTGGCAATTCAGCAACCCATGCGTCATACTCGGCTTGTGAAACAACTTTAACCTCTCTCTGCATTTTGTAGTGACCATCACCACAAATCTTATTACATAAGAACAAATATTTAAACTTAGGATCATTTGTTTTAGCTTTCATCTCCTCAGTAGTAATTGTAGGAGTGAATTCAAAATATGACGTCATACCTGGTACAGTATTCAACTGAACTCTAAAATGTGGCATATAAAAACTGTGGATCACATCTTTACTGGTAAGAATCAAACGAACCGGCTTATTAACTGGAATAACCATTACTTCTGCAAGTTGATCATCCAATGTCTTTTTATCTTTAAAATCAATACCCAGAGCGTTGTCCGAAGTAATTAGTTTATAGTTTTTAAGTCCTACCACACCATCAGCACCTGCGTAACGAATCGCCCAGGCAAACTGAGATGAAGTAATCTCAATACTGATAGGCTTGTTGTTAGGATCTTCAACCTTATAGAATATAGATCTCCAGGTAAGGAATCCCATAAGTACAAGAACTGTTAGAACTAACGCCGGAATGATTGTCCAGATACGCTCAATAGTATTGTTGTGAGGATAGTAATAAGCTTTTCTTTTTCCGCTGTGTTTGTAGAAATAAGCAAAAGCAAATAAAAGTATGTGTGTAACAATGAAAACAATGGTCGTAAGAATCAATGTAATGTTAAACATCTGATCTATCTTTTTACCATGCTCAGAAGCTGCTTCAGGTAAGATCATGTTACCATGAACTGTATATTCCCAATACACACCATATAAACCAACAATAAGGAATAAGGCGAATAAACCTCCGTTTATTGCATCCCAGTTAATTCCTTTCGGTTTATCCTGTGCCTCACGGGTCAATTCATAAACCTTTAATGCCTTACCAACTATTGCTACAAATAAGCAAACCAGTAAAAATGCAAGAACATAGAACGTCGCGGTTTTATAAACCGGCCCCATATCAACAGGTTTCTCTGCTGTTGCAGCGGCAGCCTGCGCAAAAGCGCTTGTATTTGCAAATGCAGTTACAATCACTGCTAGTGCCGCTATTGTTTTATTACTTATTAATTTTCTTAGACTCATTTTCTTAAAAGTAGTAACACTGTACTTCTATTATACTATTATTTATTATATCCTATCCAGATCACCTATTACAAATGGTGATTTAAACTTTCTTGTAAAAATGGATGGTTCTTTGCGATCAAAGGTTTTTTACTTAACCCATTTAAAACGGTAAAGGTAAATAAACCTACAAAACCTATCGCTGTACCTATTTCAATGATACCAAAACCATGGTGCTCTTCTACAGTTCCAGGCATGATCATTTGGTAATAATCAACCCAGTGACCACACAATACAATGATCGACACTGTAAGTAAAATATTTTCTTGTCTTTTATTATCTCTGTCCATTAACAGCAATAACGGCGCAAGGAAGTTTAAAATTAAATTCAGGTAGAACCAAAACTCATAGTTATCAAACCTTTTGTAAAAATATACAGTCTCCTCAGGCATATTTGCATAGTAAATAAGCAAGAACTGAGCGAACCATACGTAAGTCCAGAAGATAGAAAAACCAAAGATAAACTGACCTAAGTTGTGTAAGTGACTGTTGTTTACCCAAGCCATATAACCCGATTTCCTTAGCAAGATAAGGATAATAGCGATAGTAGCTAAACTGCTCACCCACATCGCGGCGAAGTTATACCAGCCAAACATAGTAGAGAACCAGTGTGCCTCAAGTGACATTACCGTATCAAAAGCAAATATTGGAGTAGTAAATCCGTAGATTACAAGAAATACACAAGAATATTTAAAGCTCTTTCTGTAAGAATTTAAGCCACCTTCTAAATCTTCATTATTAGATAATCTGGCAAGTAATAATGCAAAAAAACTATATACTCCCAGGAAGATTACCTGACGAGCCATAAAGAAAGGCACATTTAAAAATGCTGACTTACCTTGTATTAATTTATCAAAGTTTTCGCTGTCAGGGTCTGTTAATCCCGGAGCGTTCCAGTGATGATATAAATTGTGAGTATATAAACCTGCAGCCATAACAGCAATTAAAATGACTACCGCAATTGGTAGTGCTTTAGCCATTGCCTCAGGTACACGTAGTATAGAAGCAGACCAACCTGCTTGTGCTACAAATTGAACAGCTAAAAAGAATGCGCCCGACATGCAGACACAAGCGAAGTAATAAGCCATTAATAACAGGTTAGCAAAAGTACGCTCGTGAAGCGCCTCAGCCGAAAAGCCATAGCCTATAGCCAATAATCCTATTACTATAGCGATTATGCTTAGGTTTTTTGCTTTACCTGTAAACTCAAACTGCTCAGTTAAATTATAATTATGAGTTCCCATTTATTTCTTCTTTTCTATTTTGCTTTTTGTAATTGTTGTACATAAAGTACTACTTTCCATCTCTCTTCTGGTGATAATTGAGATCCATAAGCTCCCATCATATTAACACCATATTTAATTGTATGATAAATCTTACCCGCGGATAGATCTTTCATTAAACCGCCTCTTGAAGAGGTTTTCTCAGGATCATGAAATGATGGAACACCATTAATTTTTTCCAATTTAACAAGGTGACCTTGTCCATCACCTTCTTTACCATGGCAAGGTGAACAAAACGCATTAAATAAATGCTGCCCTTGTAAAAGATTCTGTTCGGTTAATGGTAAACTGTTTATCAATTTAACACCAGCTTCTTCGTAACCTTCTTTTGTATTTGGATAAACATCTTCCTCTACAAACCCAACCGGAGCGGTATGTTTTGGTGGAGTTTGTGCGGTTTGTCCATTTGCAAAGTTCTTATTTGCCTGATCCGGGTTATAAGCAATCGGATCATACATATTCCTTGCGTATTCTAAACCCGTACTACGTTTATCTCTGCATGCTGAAAAAATAACAGCAGTGGCAAGAATACAAAACGAGGTTAAAACTACTTTATTCCTATTCATAGCTAACATACTTCCTTTCATTATACTTTACTTCTAAAGCACCAGCTTCTTTTAATAAATCATCTATCTTACTGTGCTCAGCATTTTCTTTTGCATCAATAGCAATAATAAACCTGTCATTTGTTGCTCTTAAATCCATTACTCTTGGAGCTCTTCCCGGGAATAAATGGGTTGACGCGTAGTAAGAACCAACCAGACCAAAAGCACAAAATAAGATGGTAAGCTCAAACGTAATTGGAATAAAATCCGGTAATGCGAAATGCGGTTTACCACCAATATTAATTGGCCAATCATACGCTGCAGCAAAGTACACGAATGACAACATGGTCATTGTACCAGTAATTCCAAAAAAGAAAGCTGCTATATCCAACCTTGAACGTTTAACACCAAGCTTTGCCTCAATACCGTGGATTGGCATTGGTGTATAAACATCATGTATCTTAATGTTATTATCCTGCAATTTTTGAATTCCATGCATCATTTCATCAGGATCACCAAAACTGCCTAAAATATATTTGATATTATTCATTGTTATATTTTTGCGTAATCTTCTTGTTTAACACTATCAAATTTCTCTAAAGACTCAATGTATTCTGCTACATGTTCTTTTTCAAGATGTCCTTCTTTAATCTGCTCCAATTTAGCTTGCTCACTAGCGCTCTTAAGTAGTAGTTTAACCTCTGCTATGGCAATAGAAGGTAATACTCTTAAGAACAATAAGAACAATGTAAAGAAAACACCTATTGATCCTACGAACACACTTACGTCAACCCATGATGGATAGAACATAGCCCAGCTCGATGGTAGGTAATCACGGTGCAATGAAGTTACAATGATTACGAAACGCTCAAACCACATACCTATATTTACTACAATAGATAAGATCCAGGTAGCTGCAATACTGGTACGGATCTTTTTGAACCATAACAACTGCGGAGAAATTACGTTACATGTCATCATCATCCAGTATGCCCACCAGTAAGGTCCTGTTGAACGGTTGATGAAAGCATATTGCTCATATTCAGAACCTGAGTACCAGGCAATGAAGAATTCTGTTAAGTAAGCCACACCTACGATAGAACCAGTTAAGATGATGATTTTATTCATCGACTCAATGTGGAACATGGTGATGTAGTTCTCAAGGCCTAATACTTTACGTGCAACCAATAGTAAGGTTAACACCATCGCAAATCCTGAGAAGATCGCCCCTGCCACGAAATAAGGAGGGAAGATTGTAGTGTGCCATCCTGGAATTACTGAAGTTGCAAAGTCCATAGATACAATCGTGTGTACCGAAAGCACCAGAGGTGTAGAAATACCGGCTAAGATGATAGATACAGCCTCAAATCGTTGCCATGTTTTAACATTTCCTGCCCATCCAAATGACATGATTGAATAAACCTTACGTCTTAATCCGGTTGCACGGTCACGAATAGTTGCGATATCAGGTAAAAGACCTGTATACCAGAATAAAAGTGAAACCGAGAAATAAGTCGAGATCGCAAACATATCCCAAACTAGCGGAGAGTTAAAGTTAACCCAAAGTGATCCGAACTGATTTGGTAAAGGAAGTACCCAATATGCTAACCATGGTCTACCCATGTGAGATACAACATATGTAGCCGCACAAATAACGGCAAATATGGTCATCGCCTCAGCTGAGCGGTTAATTGAGTTACGCCAGTTCTGTCGGAACAGTAATAATACCGCCGAAATCAATGTTCCTGCGTGACCAATACCTACCCACCATACGAAACCGGTGATATCCCATGCCCAACCTACTGTTTTATTTAGACCCCATGCTCCGATACCGAACCAAAAGGTATAACCCACGGCTACTACCCAAAGGGTAGCACCGCAAAGTGCAATTATAAATCCAATCCACCATGCCCTGTTAGGCTTATTCTCAACTGGCATTAAAATATCATCCGTAATTTTTGCATACGTGATATTTTTGCCGGTGATTAATGGTTCTCTTAATATTGATTCGTTATGTCCTGACATAATTTATTTTCTTTAATATCAGCTTACGCTTGTACTGTTGTATCTGTATTTCTAATTTTTGTCATATAACCTATACCCGGTTGTACGTTTATCTCTTCTAAAACATAGTAAATACGTTCACTACGTAATGCTTTAGATACTTCCGAGTTAGGATCGTTGCCATCTCCAAAGATGATTGCATTGGCAGAACAAGCTTGCTGACAAGCCATTTTGATATCGCCATCTTTCAACGGACGTTTTTCAATTTTAGCTTGTAATTTACCGGCCTGAATACGCTGAATACACATAGAGCATTTCTCCATAACACCTCTCGAACGTGTAGTTACATCAGGGTTAAGAACCAACTGAGTAAATTCATTATTCAAGTAGTTATCGAAGCGCGAATCATTCCAGTAGTTAAACCAGTTGAAACGACGTACTTTATATGGACAGTTGTTTGCACAATAACGTGTACCTACACAGCGGTTATAAGCCATATGGTTCAAGCCATCTGATGAGTGTACTGTTGCCAATACCGGACAAACAGTTTCGCAAGGAGCATGATCACAATGCTGACAAAGCATTGGCTGATGCACTACAGAAACGTTATCAAGGTTATCTAAATGAGCAATTTCTTTCTCTTTAGTTACTGAATTGATACCATTTCCATGTTCGCCATGAGCATGTGCTTCTTCAGCATGACCTTCACCTTCAACATTAAAGCTGTAATAACGGTCAATACGGATCCAGTGCATCTCTCTGCGTCTGCGTACTTCGTCTTTACCTACAACGGGAATATTATTTTCCACGTTACAAGCAACGATACAAGAACCACAACCAGTACAAGCATTCAAATCGATTGCCATAACCCAGTTGTTACCTGGTTTCTCATATTTATCCCACAGATCGTAAGTTTTATGTTTTGCGTGGTCATTACCTGAACCAGCAGCTGGATTCTTTTTATATTCTGTAAAAGTAGCTTCGCGAATAATATTTCTACCCTCAAAAGAGTGGTGAGTTTGCGTTTGAGCCAGTTCTTCAGTTTTTCCTGTTCCAGAAAGTTTAACGGTGGTTGCATACTTAGAAGTACCATTAGTAAAGCTTACAAATGGATAAGCATTTTTACCAACGTTATCTCCTGCTTTACCAACCTTTGTACGTCCATAACCTAAAGCAACAGAAGCTGTTCCTTGAGCTTGTCCTGGCTGAATAAGCACAGGTAACTCAATTTCATATCCTTTATCGTCTTTTATTGAAACAATATCAAACTCTTTAAAGCCTAATTCTTTAGCAAATTTAGGTGCTAAGGCAATGTAGTTATCCCAGGTTACTTTAGAAACAGGATCAGGTAGTTCTTGCAAGAACGCATTGTTTGCATGTTTACCGTCTCTCATCGGAATACTTTCGTAAACCTGTAATTCGATATCTTTAGCTAAAGCCTTGCTGTTATTGATGATCGAAGGTATTACAGCTGCGAGCGATAAGCTAAATGTATATGTGCCCGCAGGTTTTAATGCCGAAGCAAAAACACCTGTTTGCAATACATCTTGCCATGTTTTACCTAAAGCAGGTAAAATGGTTTTCTCCCAATTATTACGTACATACTGATAATACTCTTTAACCGGACCATTAGACCAGATTAAAAGACTTTCCTCAGCCTGACGTGAGTTAAACACAGGATTAATGGTTGGCTGCACAATTGAATAATAACCTTCATATGCGTTAGCATCACCCCATGACTCTAAATAGTTATGGTTAATGGCAATAACATTACATAATGTCGAAGTCTCATCTCTTCTGTCAGAGAAAGAAACTTTTAAACCAACTTTAGCTAATCCATCAGTAAATCCTTTAGCATTTGCAACGTCATAAGCAGGGTTGCTATCTAAGAAAAATACTGCAGCAACTTCACCTCTGTTCATCTCGTTGATAAACTCAGCAAATTCTGCATCATTACCAGCGTAACGTTTAGAAGGATTATCAAGATCTATAGTAGTACCATAGCTACCAATTGCCGAGTTAATTGCATTTACCAATATTTGGGTAGATACATCATTCGAACCTGAAACTACAAGTGACTTTCCTTTATTTTGTAATAATTCTTTAGCTATTAATTTAAGTGCTTTATCAGCAGTAACATTATTAGGTAAAGCAGCACCAGCTAAAGCGCTTCCTGTAATTGCATTATATAAAGCAATTAAAGCAGGTCCTTCTTCTGATAATTTAACCGGAACACGAGTATCTGCGTTTGTTCCTGTTAAGCTCATACCAGCTTCGAATTGGAAGTGGCGAGACATCTTGCCAGCTTTCAAAGATTTGTGATCTCTGTTCGAAACGTACTGTGAAGTAAATTCTTCTCCGCTAATCCATGTACCTAAAAAGTCTGCCCCGAAACTTACAATCAGATCAGCCTTATCAAAGTTGTATTTAGGAATAACAGCTTTACCAAAGCTATTTTCGTTTGCTTTAATAATACCTGTATAAGAAACAGCATCATACTGAACATGCTTAGTCGTAGGATAAGCAGTTGTAAAATCAGCAATAACCGCTTTAGTAGAAGGGCTGTTTACTGAAGATGAAACAATACGAATTTTCTTGCCTGAAGCCTGAGCTTTATTTAACTCTGCCTGTACAAACTTATCAATCTCGGCCCAGTTACTCTCTGCATCTTTTAATACAGGTGCCTTAAGTTTTGAAACATCATAAAGATCTAATACTGAAGCCTGAGCCTGAGCATCGGTACCACAATTAAACGTTCCTGCATTAGGATTTGGTTCAATTTTAATTGGTCTTCCCTCTCTTGTTTTAACTAACACACTTTGTCCGTTAAAACTTGAAACATAATAGTTCGGTATACCCGGAACTACCTCTTCAGGTTTAACCAGGTAAGGAATTGATTTGTGAACAGGAGCAGTTTGACAAGCTGCCAGTGTTACCGCACCTAACCCAAAGCCTAAAGCTTTTAAAAAGTCACGGCGTGGAGTTACTGTACTTAACCCTGCTTCATTTAAAACATCTTCTATTGGAAGTGGCTCAGCAAATTCGTTTTTGTTATTTTCAACAAAATCCGGAGTGTTTTTATACTCTTCTAAGCCTTTCCAGTATTTTTTATTGCTTTCCATTTAAGCTATATTACTGTTTATCGAACGTTCTTTTTATTAAACTCTAATTAATAGTGGCACTTACCACATTCTAAACCACCCAAAGCTGCAGGAGTGATTTTCTCACCTTTCTTGATTTTCTCATGCGCTTCAATGATCTTATCATAGAATGCATTTCCTTTAACTTCAAGTTTGGTATCTTTATGACAGTTAACACACCATTTCATGGTAAGTGGAGAGTATTGGTATATCTCTTCCATTGTATCAACCGGACCATGACATGCAAAGCAAACAGGCTCATTTGGTTTCAAACCTTTTTCTTTTCTGATAGCTTCTTCACCTACAACTACGTGTTGAGAGTGATTAAAGTAAGCGAAGTCAGGAAGGTTGTGAACACGAACCCATTCAACTGGTTTCTCTTTTGAGTGATCATAAGTCATAGTTGCCGGATCATATCCAAGTGCAGTGTAAATCTTTTGAATCTCTGGTGAAATCTCGCCATCATATTTCTCTGTTGCCTGTACTGACTTGTGACAGTTCATACAAACATTCAAAGATGGAATGGTTGAGTTTTTTGATTTAAACGCACCAGCATGGCAATACTGACAATCAATTTGATTGGTACCAGCGTGCAGCTCATGCGAGAACTTGATTGGTTGAACCGGTTGGTAACCAGTATGAACACCTGTATCCCACATACCCATCCAGCCAAATGAACCTAAGGTTATAATTAAGCCTAGGATGAAGAAAAATACAAATTTCTTGTTCTTAAACAATCCTTTAATACCTGCACCTAAAGGAACGTTATCTTCTTCAGCAAGAACAACCCCTTGTTTTTGAAGTATCAAACGTTCTAACATTTTTATCGCACGACCTAAAACGATCAATACAATAATAGATATCAGGATAATTGCGGCAACCCCTGCGATTGAAAAACTAGACACACCTTCAGAAGCTCCTTCTGTTGCTGCTTTATCCCCTTCTTTCTTAGGCTCACCTGCTTTAGCGTAAGCTATAATGTTTTTAATTTGATCATCAGTCAAACGTGGAAATGTTGTCATCTCCGCAGCTGAGAACTTCGAAGCCTCTATGGCTTGTTTGTCTCCTGCATCAACTAACGCTTTCCAGTTTCTGATCCACTTGATTGCAAAAGCCTCATCAAGCTCATTAAGTTTTGATGTTAATGCCGGACCAGTACTGTTACGATCTAACTGGTGACAAGAATTACAATTATCCTTAAATAGTTTGCGGCCCTCTACTACATCTTGTGCCTGTGTTGCAGAAACGATTAAAACAGATAGAGCCGTGAACATGAATGCCGACTTCCAAACTCTTCTAACGATCAATGAGATATCCCTCATAATGAGTATTTTATGCTATTTTTTAAAAAACTTTATAAACGTAATTGGCTTTTAAACTTAGGTCCTTTACCAAAACGTCCACAAAAGTAAAATTTATTAACTTACCAATGACAAATAAATGACAGTAAATACAATTTATAATCAATCTAAATAGTTCGTTTTTTATGCTTTAAACGACGAAAATCAGCAATTTTTTAAAAATCACTGATTCCATTTTAAGTCCTACTTTCAAAGCAGGACTTGCGAATTTAAATTACATTTTTAATAACCACGCAAAGATCAGTGGTGCCACGATAGTCGCATCAGATTCTACAATGAATTTCGGTGTATTTATATCTAACTTACCCCAGGTAATTTTTTCATTAGGAACTGCTCCTGAATATGAGCCGTATGAAGTTGTTGAATCAGAGATCTGACAGAAGTAACTCCAGAATGGAATGTTCTCCATTTCCATGTCCTGATACAACATTGGAACCACACATATAGGGAAATCTCCTGCTATACCACCTCCTATTTGAAAGAATCCAATTCCTTTGCCATCGCTGTTTTTGATATACCAATCGGCTAACCAGCCCATGTACTCAATACCACTTTTCATGGTAGTTGCTTTAACTTCTGATTTCATCACATAAGATGCGAAGATGTTACCCATTGTAGAATCTTCCCATCCTGGTACAACAATAGGCAGATTCTTTTCTGCCGCTGCCAGCATCCATGAATTCTTAGGATCAATCTCATAGTATTGTTCCAAATCTCCACTTAACAGCATTTTATACATAAACTCATGTGGAAAATAACGTTCTCCCGCATTGTCCGCATCTTTCCAGATTTTATAAATATGTTTTTGCAACCTGCGAAACGCCTCTTCTTCAGGAATACAAGTGTCAGTAACACGATTGTAATGGTTCTCTAATAAATCCCATTCATCCTGAGGACTCAAGTCACGATAGTTAGGTACACGTTTATAATGTGAGTGCGCAACAAGGTTCATAATATCTTCTTCCAGATTCGCACCTGTACATGAAATAATTGATACTTTGTCCTGACGAATCATCTCAGCCAGTGAAATTCCCAATTCTGCGGTACTCATCGCGCCAGCTAGCGTGATCATCATTTTACCACCTTCATCTAAGTGCGTTTCATATCCCTTAGCAGCATCCATCATTGCGGCTGCATTAAAATGGAGATAATTACGCTCCATGAACTGAGATATAGGTCCTCTTGTTGTACTCATTTTGATCTTAATTTTGTTGCCGCAAAAATAGGCAAATAATCTTAATGCCCTAATTGTACTTCACCTCTACTTAAAAACCGGCACAACTACCTGCCATATCTAAAGCAAGATTCCAGCTTAACAATATAAACAACACTGTTTTTCTTCTTACAATGACCTTTTCTCTTCATGTAAAAATCTAGTTAGGATAAGTTCCAAACTTTAGGTTTCAAATTCAAACACTGGCCTTAAAGTTGCTAGGCAGAACTGATAATTAAATTTTTCTACTATTTTAGGCCAATGAAGAGAATTTCCCTGTGCACCGTATTTGTTTTAATAGCCCTAAATTCAATGGCACAAAAGAAACTAATAGAGCGCTATCTATCTAATAAAACAGATTCCTCACGCAGGCCGAGTTTTATGCCCGTTCCCGTTTTTAGATATACACAAGAAATAGGTCTTGAATTTGGCATTGGTGCACTTTACTCTACTTATCTAGATAGGAAAGACCTTACAAACCGTAGTTCAAATTTTTCAACTGTGCTTTCTGCATCTACTAAGGGCCAATATAATATCTCCCTGAAAGGAGATGTTTGGACGAAACAAAATACACATCACTACATTGCCGAAGTACGCTTTAAAAGAATGCCCTTCGATTTTTATGGTATAGGCAATGAAACTCTTGAGGCTAACGAAGACAGACTCATTCAAGGCTATGTTAAAGTTGGCCTAGAAGCTGAAAAATTACTCTTACCTCATATGTACAGTGGTTTATCTCTTGGTTTTGAAAACTATCATTTTACCGATAAAGAAGTGGGAGGCATTTTTACCACCGATCAAACACTAATCCACAAAATAGGAGGTTCTGTATTCTATGCAGGAATTTCTCAAACTTATGATACCAGAAATTCTAACAACTATACCACCAAAGGCTTTTACGGAAAAGTAACCTATCAATATGCACCAGACTTCTGGGGAGGAGAGAATTTCACAGGAAGTCTAATAAAAGCGAATGTGCGTAACTTTTGGTCTTTATCGCCCAAGTTTGTTATTGGAGTAAATGGGTTATTCCATTCTGTTCAAGGCAAAAACATCCCTTTCTACTTATTACAGCAAATGGGTAACGATGAAATGATGAGGGGCTACTATACCGGGCGATACAGAGAAAGAAACTTGCTTGCCGGACAAGCAGAGCTACGGTATCGCTACAACAACAGGTTTGGTGCTGTCATATTTGGTGGTGCAGGGCAAGTATTTGATAATGGCGACCTATCCATCAAAAGCTTTAAACCTTCTTATGGAGCTGGCGGTCGATATTTCTTTGACCCTGAAAAAGGGTTAAGCGTACGCGTTGATTATGGTGTTGGTGAAAAACGGGCAAATGAAAAACGCCAAACTGGTTTTTACATCAGTTTAGCTGAAGCTTTTTAATATTAAAAAGCTTCATGAGGGTCTGGCTGTTCTAAAACTTTATTTTAAAATGCTCTTTAGCCTGTCCTTTTCTAAAATAAACCAATCCTATCCAGAATAGATCAATTGTAACAACAACCTCTGGATGGTCCTTAATTTCTTGCCAGGCTTCTTTCATTCCTTTACTCCAATATATATCATCGAATATGAGCAGGGAGTTTTCATCAATCTTAGGTAAACACCAATTGAAATAATTTAATGTAGCCTCTTTCCTATGATTCCCATCAATGTAAACAAAATCGAGTTTTTTTGCTTTAGCTATTACCTCAGGAAGTAATACATCAAAATTCCCAACCTGCAATTCAACATTTTCGAGATCCAGTTCTTTAAAATTATTATGAGCAACTTTTGCAGTTTCCGGGCAGCCCTCAATTGTAATAACTTCAGCGTCAGGACAGGCTTTCGATAAATAAGCAGTAGTTATCCCCAAACAAGTTCCCAGTTCAATAATGCTTTTAGGATCATTATCTTTTGCTAAACGATAAATCAGCTGAGCCAAAGCAGGGCTCTTCAATGCGTTCTTTGCAATCTGACTCACCTTCTTTGTACGGTTCTTATTTAAATGAGAACCTGCCCCCAGATCGGTCACAGTTACTAAGGAATCGTCATTGAAAAGTTTTTTTCTCTGCGCTTCAATGCTTTTATATTCAATTTTAGACTTAAAATCGTAAATTACCTCATCCGTAAGTTTATAAACAAATGGGGAATGGGTACCATGCCTGCTTTTTGAGGTAAAGCGATGCTTCAGATAATCACTGATAAAGTTAAAAACCATAGCCGCAAAAATAGGCATTCAAATTTGTATGTTTAATGGAAAACATTAAAGAAATAACTGCTTTAGTAAAACTTCTTGACGATCCCGATCAGGAAATCTATCAACATGTTGAGGGACGGCTGCTTGAATATGGCAATGAAGTCATTGACTACCTTGAAAATGCCTGGGAACATTCATTAGATGCTTTGCTTCAACAAAGAATAGAAAATATTGTACATAAGATACAGTTTTCAAATGTCAAGGAAGATCTTAATTTATGGTATCAAAGCGGGGCATTTGATCTATTACAAGGTGCCTTAGTTATTAACCGCTACCAATATCCTGATCTTGATGAGGATAAGGTGATCCTTCAGATTGAAGAAATTAAAAGAGAAATCTGGTTAGGATTGCAATATGAAATGAGTTCTATTGAAAAGATAAAACTGATCAACCATATCTTTTATAACATTTACGGCTTTAGTGGAAATACAAAAAATCACCACGACCCCCAGAATTCATATATAAATCAAGTGTTAGAAAGTAAAAAAGGTAATCAGATTTCCCTTGCCATTATCTATTCTACGCTTGCCCAAAAACTGGATATCCCTGTATATGGAGTAAACCTGCCTCAGCATTTTATTTTAGGATATATAGACGAGAGCAAGCGCGAGGAACAGGAATTTGGAGTGCTTTTTTATATTAATGCCTTTAACAAGGGCGCCATATTTGGCAAACATGATGTTGATCAGTTTCTACGCCAGCTAAACCTCGACCCTCTTCCGGGATTCTACGCCCCCTGCAGCAATGTAGAGATCATCAGGCGCGTTATCCGCAACCTGATATCTGCCTATGAGAACCTGGGTTCAAAAGAAAAGGTTGAAGAGCTTAAGGAATTACAGGATATTCTGGCGAATACTGAGCTTTAAGTTATAATAACTTATTACTTTTCATCCAATTCGTCAGCCGTTCAAACCAATCGTCTGACGTGGTTTTATTGTTCAAACCAAAACCATGTCCGCCACCCTGATATAAATGCATTTCCGATTTAACCTTGTTAGCCACCAATGCCTGATTAAAAATAATGCTATTTTCTACCGGTACTCCACCATCATCATTCGCGTGAACTAAAAATGTTGGTGGGGTTTGTGGCGTTACATGTTTCTCATTAGAAAAATATTCTTTCTGTGACTGCGTTGCATTAGCTCCGACCAGATTATTTACAGAACCTTTATGCGGCGATTCTATAAATGAAATAACCGGATAAATTAAGATAGAAAAATCAGGCCTCAGACTTAGCTTCTCTTTATTCTCAATTTTCACATCATCGTAATGAACCGTCAATGTCGAGGCCAGATGTCCTCCTGCCGAAAAACCCATAATACCAATTTTTGCCGGCTCAATGTTCCATTTCTTAGCTTGTCCCCTTACCAGATAGATTGCCTGTTCTGCATCCATCAATGGGCCGAATGATTTATCAACCATTATTGCATCATTAGGTAAGCGATATTTTAGTACAAATGCGGCTACACCTATCTCATTAAATCGCTTTGCAACATTGTACCCCTCATGATTAATAGCCAAAATACCATAACCACCCCCTGGGCAAATAATAACAGCTGCTCCTGTAGCCTTTTCCTTTGAAGGTAAAAAGACAGTAAGCGTTGGCTCAGACACCTTACTGATCCGCATAATTCCATCATCTCCAACAGGAGCCGTCTCCTTAAAGTCCGCAGGTGTTGGTTTTGATCCCGGTATTACTCCGGGATATAATTTAACTATTTCCTGAGCATTCAAATTAGCTGTACACATCAGTATCATTAATAGCGAGGTAAAATATTTCATCTTTAAAATTCCATTAAGTATGCTTTTAAAAAATCGTTTATGTCTCCATCCAGCACGGCCTGCGGGTTTGAGGTCTGATAATTGGTCCTATGATCTTTCACCCTCCTGTCGTCCAACACATAACTTCTGATTTGCGAACCCCACTCTATCTTTTTCTTACTTCCTTCTACCAAAGCTGTAGCTTCCATACGCTTGCGCATCTCAATCTCGTAAAGCTGCGATTTCAATAGGCGAATGGCATTTTCTTTATTTTGGAGCTGTGAACGCGACTCCTGATTCTTAATAATGATCCCTGAAGGTTTATGATATAAACGAACTGCAGTTTCTACCTTGTTTACATTCTGTCCGCCAGCACCTCCTGATCGGAACGTTTCAAACTCTATCTCAGAATCCTTTACTTCAATTTCTATCGTGTCATCTACCAATGGATATACATAAACTGACGCAAAAGAAGTATGCCTTCTTGCATTGGAATCAAAAGGAGAGATTCTCACAAGGCGATGCACCCCATTTTCGCCCTTTAAATACCCATATGCGAATTCACCCGAGATTTCAATTGTAACTGTTTTAACACCCGCAACCTCACCTTCCTGGTAATCCTGTTCACTTACCTTGTATCCATTTTTCTCTGCCCACATTAAGTACATACGCATTAGCATATAGGCCCAGTCGCAACTTTCTGTTCCTCCGGCACCTGCGGTGATCTGCATTACGGCATTCAGCTGGTCTTCTTTGGTTTTGAGCATGTTTTTCAGCTCCAGATCTTCAATGGCATTTACACAGAGCTCAAATTGTTCCTGCATTTCTGTCTCAGTGGCGTCTCCGCTCTGCCAGAAGTCAAAAAGCACCTGGGTATCTTCCAACACGCTGTTGGCGTGCTGCCAGCCATCAGTCCACACCTTTTTGGAATTAATTTCAGCAATATGTTTTTCGGCTTTCTTAGGGTCGTCCCAAAAATTTGGCTGCAGGGTAAGCTCCTGCTCAATGCGAATATCTTCTAATCGGTTTTCAACGTCAAAGGTACCTCCTCAGCGACGCTACTCTGTCCCTTAAATCCTGAATTTGTTCTTTAGTCATAATCACAAATATATAACATAAAACACAAATGGCTACTTAAACAATGTTTAAATAGCCATTTGCGAAATTGGGAGAATTAATTAAAAAGTCCCTTTAGTTTATCTATAATTCCATCTCCTTTACCCTCAGTTCCAGGGGCACCATCATTATTTCCTGTAAACATCCCTGTAAGGTCCGACAGATCAAATTTACCATCTGGTCCTGCAAGGTTGCCTAATACATCTTTAATATTAAATGAATTATCGTTTGGATCGTTAGTCTTATTTACAAACTTTTCCATTATTGTAGGAATAATAGAAGCAGCAATACTTTTTGCAGTATCCAGATTTATACCTAAACCTGCCAGTTTTTCTGTAAAACCGGATGATGCCTGATCAACAACTGAACCTGTACCTCCATTTTTAAATGTATCTACTAAACCTCCAATATCTCCTGATGACAGCTTTTCTTTTAGCGCGTCAATAATAGAACCTGACGCGGCTTCAATTGCTGCGTCATTTTGTTCATTCGGAACTGCACTATTATTTACAATCGCGTCCTGAACATTTTCTGTTACCAATTGTTTTAAATTTTCAATCATAGCTAGTTTTTTTAGGGCAATACATTGCCTATTATATTTAAATATAGCTAAAATAATTCTCTTATGTGAATTTCCGATGAAACTATGTTTATCATTAAAATATTAAATCTCTGCAATCAAATTTTGTGAAATAAAATAAACCGCTACATTTACAAAAACACTAATTATTATGCTTCCAACAGTAAACTTTACAGAAACCGCCGCTTACAAATACCTGGCCGATCACTTCATCAACATTAATGAAAAGAGCTTAAAACAGCTATTTGCTGAAGATGAGGGACGCTTTGAGAAATTCTCATTAATATTTGAAGATATCTTGGTCGACTATTCGAAAAACCGAATTGACGATACCACTATAGCTCTGCTCATTCAATTAGCCAGAGAATGCAAATTAGATGAAGCAATAAAGGCAATGTTTAGTGGAGATAAAATTAACCAGACAGAAGGCAGACAAGTATTACACGTTGCATTACGCGAACCTGCCGATGGCGAAATTTTGGTAGATGGTAAAAACGTTGTTAAAGACGTCCATCACGTGCTTTCAAAAATGGAGAAATTCAGTAACGCCATTATTTCCGGAAGCTGGAAAGGCTACACCGGTAAAGCGATAACTGATGTTGTTAATATTGGTATTGGAGGTTCTGATTTGGGCCCTGTAATGGTTACCGAAGCTTTAAAGGCATACAAAAATCATCTTAACATGCATTTTGTATCAAATATAGATGGCACCCACATTGCAGAGGCCTTAAAACAAGTTGATCCGGAAACTACACTGTTCCTGATTGCCTCAAAAACGTTTACTACTCAGGAAACCATGACCAATGCAAATACTGCAAGAAGCTGGTTTCTGGAAAAAGGAGCAAAAGCCGATGATATTGCAAAACACTTTGCAGCCTTATCAACCAATGCAAAAGACGTTTCTGCTTTTGGAATTGATACTGAAAACATGTTCGAATTCTGGGATTGGGTTGGAGGAAGATATTCTCTTTGGAGTGCCATCGGATTACCCATTTCATTGAGCATAGGTTTCGATAACTTCAAACAACTCCTGGCCGGAGCACATTCAGCAGATCAACACTTTGAAACTGCAGAATTTGAAATCAATATCCCCGTATTATTAGGCCTTATAGGCGTTTGGTATATCAATTTCTTTGATGCCGAAACTCAGGCTATTTTACCTTATGATCAATACATGCATCGTTTTGCAGCTTATTTCCAACAAGGCGATATGGAAAGTAACGGTAAACATGTAGATCGCAATGGAAATGATGTAAACTACGAAACCGGCCCAATCATTTGGGGTGAACCTGGCACTAACGGTCAACATGCCTTTTATCAATTAATACACCAGGGAACGCGCTTAATCCCTTGCGATTTCATTGCCCCTGCACAAAGTTTAAACCCTATCGGCGATCATCATCCAATTCTTTTATCGAACTTCTTTGCTCAAACAGAAGCCTTAATGAATGGGAAAACCAAAGAGCAGGTTGTTGCAGAACTTAAAAAAGAAGGTAAGTCAGACGAAGAGATTAACAAACTGGCTCCATTTAAGGTTTTTGAAGGCAACAGGCCAACCAACTCTATCCTATTAAAGAAAGTTACACCATTTAGCTTAGGAACCCTGATAGCCATATATGAGCATAAAATTTTTGTACAAGGCATTATATGGAACATCTTCAGCTTTGATCAGTGGGGTGTTGAGCTTGGTAAACAATTAGCAAAAAGTATTTTACCTGAACTGCAAGACAATATTGATGTTTCTTCTCATGATGGATCTACAAACGGATTGATCAATCAATACAAAGCCTGGAGAAATTAGGTATTGAACACTTAGTTTGCACTTACTTAAGTAGTTTTTTATTTACTTAAACGTCGTTATCTCGACGATAGGAGATCTCTCTCCTATCGTCGAGATAACGACATCTTTAAATGACCGCATTAAACCTTTTAATGTTAATTTGTTCTAACCCAAAAGAGTAGCATGTTCATATTTTATGATTAAAAAGGTTTAATGCTATTTTTTTTGTAAATTGAGATATAAACACATTTAAAGTAAATCATCATGAAAACGCTTAAAAACACATTATTGTTGGTTATCATGTTCATCGCGATACAGGTTTCTGCCCAAACGGATAAAGAAACCACAGCAAGACTGGTAGAAGCCAAAACTTTGGTATTTAATGCTACAACAGCATTACCAATGGCAAATATGGACCTTAATAAGGTTCTGCAGAGATTTCCGGGGGGGCAGGGAAGCGGAGCAATTCAGCTTAGTGGATCTCAATACACGCTGACAATAGCTAAAGATAGTGTAGAAGCATATTTACCTTACTACGGCAGGGCATACAGCGCAAATTTAAATCCTAATGACTCAGGCATTAAATTTAAATCTAAAGATTTCACCTACAAAACCGAGAAAAGGAAAAAAGGTGGCTGGCTAATAACTATTAGACCAAAAGACACTAAAGACGCGCAATCACTTACGCTTAGTGTTGGAGAAAAAGGATACGCGGTACTTAACGTAACCAGTAACTACAGACAAGCCATTGCATTCAACGGCTACATTAGCGAGCCTGTTGTAAAGTCTAATAATGCACCTGCAAAATAATTAAAGATTGGCGTTAGTTCTTCTTTACAGGAACTAACGCTATTTCAAACAACTTAGGCCATTTCTTTCCGGTAACAAACAGGCGTTTACCTTGTTTATCCCAGGCTATACCATTTAAAACATCATTTAAGATACTGTCTTCTGTTTTAAAGTATCCTTTTGGCAACAATCCACTCAAGTCTATTTTCTTCTCAACAATCCCTGTATTAGGATCTATGACCACCAAGTAATTGTATTGATAAATATTTGCGTAGATCTTACCGTCTATATATTCCAGTTCATTTATGGAATCAACTGCTCCAAGGTTATCATAAACATCAATCACACGTTCATCTTTATAGGTATCCTTATTCATGAAATAAAGTCGGTTTGTACCGTCAGACATGATGAGCTGCTTCCCATCATAACATAAACCCCAACCCTCTCTGCTGGTTTGATACGGAAATGTTCCAAGCTGTTTAAAGGTTTTGGCATCATATACAAAACCTGAATTCGCTTTATAGGTTAACATTACAATCTTATCCTCTACAAGTGTAGATCCTTCTCCAAAATATTGCTTCTCAAGATCTATTTTTTGTATTGCCTTACCAGTTGCCAAATCTACCCATCTCAATGTCGAGAAACCATTCTCACCAGTACTTTCCAGTAATCTTCCATTATGGTATTCCAATCCCTGAGTATACGAGGAGGTATCGTGAGGATAAGTTTTAACAATTTTATAAGTCAACAGCTCAGGGTTCAATCCTGATCTTAGTACAATATTAATTGTCGAAGTATCTTTTTTACTCCCGTCATCAGTTATTGCAGTAATTATCTTATACCCTACGGCCAATCCTTTTGTTTTTATACTTATGGCTTCTGCTCCATTCTTCGTTTCAACAGTTTTACCATCTACCTGGTAAGTAACAGATTTAATCTGATTGTCTTTTGGAACATCCAGCTCTACCTTTACTTCATCACCTAAACCAAACATTTGCCCTTGTTCGGGCGCTTTAAACCCTACTACAGAAACAGAAGGTTCATTCTTACATGAAAAGATAAATGAAACGCTAAATAGTAGAGAAAGGATCGGTATTACCTTAAAGAAATTGGTGTTATTTTTAACTTGGCCAGAATGCATCTTCAATATGATTAATTTTATAAAGGTGTTTATTTTCAAAAACAATTGCAATAATATCGAAACGAATTTCTCCCTCATGATTATTCACTTCAATGTAGGCAGATGAAACATACTCAAGTTGTCTTTCCTTCTTACTGCTTACAAATAACGTCAACCTCCGCTCTTCCGTACCTCCAGTTCATTTTTAGTATCCGATAACCCAGATTTTCTAAATACTCCTTAGCAATATTTTCTCCTCATTTACCTAAATCGTTGTGACTGGCCATTACTTTAATATAACCGTGCCAAGGTACTTAGAAATATCTCTCTCTACGCCCTTTATCATCATGTGGCGCTGCATCAGAATCTCCTGATTTACGGGATCCGTTTCATTTGAAAGTTCTTTTGTAATATCGGTAAGCATCTTACCGATTTTGTTCTTTTTAAGATGATAGAGACCACCAAAAATTGTGGCTTTTAGGTTTATGCTCTCGTCTCTAACATAAATATTATGCCTGTTTTCCCAGTTTTCACTCAGCGAATAGGGTGAGGTCGATAGTGTAATTGCAAGATCAACAATCCGCCTGTCGCCACTTTTAATAAACTGGCTTGCAACCGGCAAATGGCCACTCTCTATTTCTTCTCTGTAAGTGTCGATAATGAGTTTACATATCTCATCCTCAAAAGTAACATCAGCTAAATTCTGTATAATAAAAGAGCCGATATACATATTATCTATCTTATCCCAGGTAACCAACTCATGGCCAAATGCCAGCAGTAGCCGAATGATCTCACGTTCCTGTATTAGATTGGTATCCGCAGTTTCAACCTGCTCTGTGGACCCGGCAGACTCTCCCGGATTCTCAAACAGATTATCTGGCGGTCCATCTGGCTGGTAAGGACTTGGCTGATATTGCCCCTGCTGAGGTTGGTTGCCCCCACTTGTCTTTTTAAATTTTGCCGCCCTGATTTTGTTCAATTCAGAAAGCAATATTCTTTCTTCAACCTGCAACAAGCCACTGCATTCTCTTATAAAAACAGAAGCTTTAATGTCATCGGGTATCTTGGCGATACTTTCTACAATATCCCTAATGATACCTGCCCTTTTTATTGGATCAGTTCCAGCCTCTTTTAATAAAATACTGGCCTTATATAAAATGAAATCCTTACGGTTATTCTCTATGTACTTTTTAAACTCTCCCGAGCCAACATGATGCATGTAGGAATCTGGATCATGCCCATCCGGGAAAAGAACAACCTTAACATTCAATCCTTCTTCAAGGATCATGTCTAAACCACGCAGAGAGGCTTTAATACCCGCAGCATCACCATCATACAGAATGGTAACATTTTCCGAGAACCTGCCTATCAATCTTATTTGTTCGGTAGTTAATGATGTTCCCGACGAGGCCACCACGTTTTCTATGCCAGCCTGATGAACAGCTAAAACATCTGCATAACCTTCAACCAGATAACAATTATCTGCATCTCTAATTGCCTTCTTAGCGTGAAATAAACCATAAAGCACATTAGATTTATGATAAATATCGCTTTCCGGCGAGTTTACATACTTAGGAACATTTTTATCTGTTTTTAAGGTCCTGCCTCCAAAACCAATTATCCTTCCGGTAAAATTATGAATTGGGAACAGCACCCTGCCCCGAAAGCGGTCATATAGCCTACCTTTATCATTCCTGATTGCAAGGCCTGTTTTCTCCAGATATTCTTCTTTATGTCCTGCTCCGACAGCACTCTGGATCAAAGCATCCCAGGCATCGGGCGAATAACCCAATTGGAATTTCTTTAAAATATCCTCTCTAAAACCACGCTCCTTAAAATAACTTAAGCCAATTGCCCTTCCATCCTCACCTGTCCACAGTTCGTTGGCAAAGTAATTTGCAGCGTACTCAGAAACGATGTACAAGCTCTCGCGAGCATTCTGGGCTTCTATATTTTGAGGCGACTGAACAGTCTCCTCTACTTCGATATTATATTTATTAGCCAGAAACTTAAGTGCCTCAGGATAGGAGTACTTTTCATGGTCCATAATAAAGTGAACAGAATCGCCCCCCTTACCGCAGCCAAAACATTTATAAATCCCCTTAGCCACCGATACGTGGAACGAAGGAGTTTTCTCATTGTGAAATGGGCAATTCCCTATTAAACTTGAACCGCGTTTTTTTAGAGTTACAAAATCACCAACTACCTCCTCAATACGAGCGGTTTCCGTGATTTTGTTTATGGTATCCTGATCAATCATTCCCTATTATTTATCCTCTCTTCCAAATGCAGCAAATCGCTGAAACTATTTCACTAATGGCAATAGCTTTTCTGCTAAAGTCTGATTGCCTTTTTCATTCAAGTGCACACCATCAGAAGTTAAAATTCCTTTGTCTTTATCTTCAGTATTATTCTCAGTATTATAAGTCTTAAATATCGCCCTCAAGTCACAAAGTGGAAGGTTATTTTTAGCAGCAAGTTCTCTTATAGCACCAGAATACTTATCCAAATCTCCATCCATCTCATTTACGCCATTCTTTTTTTCGCCAATTACCGCCGGAGTACAAAGAACAACTTTGGCGCCATTTGCCTGAATCTTATTTATCAATGCCTGATAGAACTTGATGAACTTATCGTAATCTGTTCCTGTTCTGCTCGACTGCTTGTGCCATACATCATTAACCCCAATGTAAATTACTACCAGATTTGGTTTTTTGTTCAACACATCTTCTTCCATTCGAAGATAAAGATCGTATACCTTATTACCACCGATACCTGCACCTATAACTTCGTATTTTGCGGGGTCAAGCGCTTTTTTTATCAGGTCAACATACCCACCCGGCTCAACGCCAGCCTGAGTAATAGAATCTCCAAAGAAGATGATCTTTTTGGGTTTATTATTCATAGCAGAGAAAAGTAATACCATAAGAAATGCAGACAGTAATGTCAGTGATTTGAAGTAAGTTTTCATTGTTATAATTTTTTAAGAACAAAGCTTAAAGAGCTTATTACGAAGTTAAAAAATTACTTTCCTTTTCCAAGGTGATAATCCTTATGTACAATTAAAAAGCTGGCACGTTCTTCCTTTTTTAAAGGATAGTCCCAATTCCCCTGATAAGAGATTTTCGTAGGCAGTTTCTCGTCGCCAAAATAACTGGTTTCAATGTTCATCTGCACATTAAAATCAAACAGCATATTACTGTATTTCATATCTACATAACGGCCCAGAATTTCGAAAGTACGCTTATCAAATATGGTAGTAAGCTCCTTTATCATCAGCCCTTCTTTGGTCCCGTTGCTCAAATCCTTCTTCACCGTAACCTTAAAACGATATACCGGAATTGAATCCAGATATGTCCCGCTGTAATAGCTGTAATCGTAATACTGTCGCATATTCGCAGTAAAAATTTCTGTTTTACTACCAATAAAAGGTAACCCTTTAATTGGCTTCCCCGGAGCAAATATCAATGTCTTTAATTTATCCTTATATCCGGCATTTGAACCATCTGCTTTACCCCCCCTTGAATCTTCTTCCGAGAATTCAGTTTTGTAAGCATTCATAAAGATATAGTCAAACATTTCAATCGTATACAATTGGTATTTGCCATTCTTTCTGTACACCTTTCCGGTATCCTGTTTTGCAAGGTATACCATCTTTTCGGGGCCTTCATTAGTATGTTTGATCTTGCGATAGATCCGCCCGTCTACCTTATTTTTTTTATTATAAGTATAGATGTTGTTCTCTGCAATGAAATTATACTTTTTCATGTTCCTGAAAGCCTTATAAAAGCTTTCATCAGTAATAATGGCGTTAATAAAGGTCTCTACACCAAATTTCTGAGCAGAGATATTTACGGCCGAATCAAGCTGTATGGTTTTAATAGTATCCGGATTAAAACGATCTATTTCTTGAGCAGATCCTTTTAAAGTAATTCCAACTAGTACAGCTAACAAAAGTATTTTCTTCATCTATTCTAATTATGTAGTCGGTGGTCATCTCGTTTAGAGCAATCGTCATTTGGAGCTGTCGTCGTGATGACGGAATGTGTAATTAACTACCTACCCAAACACTTTTCCCTATCCAAACCTTATTAATTACCTAGCTGCTTAAGCGCAACATAAGCCATTAATCCTGTAGATGTTCTTAGCGCATCTTCATCAATATCAAAGTTAGGCGTATGAACAGAATAGGTAGTTCCCTTTTCTTTATTTCCGGTTCCTAACCTATAAAAGCAAGCGTCTGTAACCTGCGAGTAATATGCAAAATCCTCTGCAGCCATCCATATATCCAGATCAACCACATTCTCTTTACCCAAATAATCTTCAGCAAAAGCACGCGCATTAGCCGTTAACTTCTCTTCATTTATCAAATAAGGATAGCCGTCCATGATCCTAAAATCACAGCTTCCACCCATACTTTCAGCAATTCCTTCGGCCATTTTTTTCATCAAACGTTTTGCCTCTTTGCGCCAATCTTCGTTCAATGTTCTAAAGGTACCTTCGATTTTTACCTCATTAGGGATAATATTCGTTGCACCATTGGCCTGTACCTTTCCAAAAGAAAGCACAGAAGGCAATCTTGGATCCGCATTCCTGCTCACAATCTGCTGCAATGCAATAATAATATGCGAGGTGATCAATACAGGATCTATATTTTGATGTGGCTGTGCACCATGCCCGCCTTTTCCATGAACTGTTACATACAATTCATCAGTAGACGCCATATAGATACCTGAACGGAAACCCACTTTACCGGCATCAATTAAAGGCATTACATGCTGTCCAACTATTGAGTGTGGTTTAGGGTTTTCAAGCACACCCTCTTTAATCATAATACTTGCACCACCTGGCAAAACTTCCTCGGCAGGCTGAAAGATCAACTTAATAGTACCACCAAATTCAGCCTTTAAGCTATTCAGAATATAAGCACTGCCTAATAAAGAAGAACTATGTACATCGTGCCCGCAAGCATGCATTACTCCAGGGTTTTTAGATGTATAAGGTTTTTCATTAGCTTCCAGTATTGGCAAGGCATCCATATCTGCTCGTAATGCAATAATGTTATCAGATGGAAGATCTCCTTTAATAATTCCTACAACTCCTGTATTGGCCATATCAGAAAAAGGAATACCCCAATCTGTTAAATGCTTTTTAATAAATGCTGAAGTTTCAAATTCCTTAAAGGAAAGTTCTGGATTTGAATGAAGGTGCTGACGGTAGCCAACAACTTGTTCAAAAATATCATTTGAAAGTGCCTGTATCTTATCTTTCTGGATCATCGTTGTATTCTAAATTAGGTGCATTAATCTTTTCCCTGAATATAAATAGTGTAGGGAAATTACTTCTTAGTTCGTTCATAAATCGCTGAGCTTCCAGGCGTGTCCGGAAATCTCCAACCCTTAAATAATAATTTGGCTCTTTATAAGTGATGTAAGTATTAACCGCTGGGTAAAGTGAATTAAATCTTGATTGCTCATTAAAAACCTGTCTTCTGTCTGATCCATAAAATGCCTGAACCCTGTATCCCATCTGCGATACCACTGGTCCTGGCTTGTAAGGCACAGTCGCAGCCCCTGGTTGCTTTGTATTTAACACAATGCGTTTCGCTATTAAGCTATCTATCATCGGGTCCTTAATTATAGTTACCTGACCCCTGGTTTGAGCAAACAGACCAAAAGAGGAACAACAGAATAACGCAGCAAATAGTAGTTTCATGAACAAGGCTTTAAAAAAAGAATGCCGATTTTTTTTACAAAAATCGGCATTCTTTATCTTTATTACAAATTACAATCCTGCACCGTGACAGTTTTTGTATTTCTTACCACTTCCACAAGGGCATGGTTCGTTTCTTCCAATTACCGTTTCCTTACGGATAGGCTGCTGAGGCACGTGTTCACGTGTATCATCCATCTGAGCAACATCAGCTGAACTTGTAGCCTGATTAAATTCAGGTTTAGACATTTTCAATCTGCTTGGTGCAGGTCTTGGGGCCTGAGCTTCTCTTACATCGTTAGGGTCTGTCTGTACCGGAATTCCACCTTTATACAAGAAGCTAACTACCTCTTTATTTACTGCATTTAACATGTTTTTAAATAAGTTAAACGCTTCCATTTTATAGATGATCAATGGATCTTTTTGTTCGTATACCGCATTCTGTACAGATTGCTTTAACTCATCCATTTCACGTAAATGCTCTTTCCACGACTCATCAATAAGCGCAAGTACAATTGTTTTCTCAAAAGATCTGGTCACCTCACGACCACCATTATCAATTGCCTTTTTCAAACCTACCGGAACCTGCACACTACGCACGCCATCAGTAAAAGGAACGACAATTTGCTCTATCTGCTCACCGCGCTCCTGATATACTTGAGTTAATACCGGCATAGCCTGAGCAATAATTGCATCAGATTTTCTTGCATAAAAGGCAGTTACTTCCTCAAATAATTTATCGGTTAAGTGATTAACTCCTTTTGAGCTGAACTCAGCTTCATCAATAGCTGTATCTGCAGAGAAGTTTTTAATTACTTCAAGCTTAAAGCCTTCGTAATTTCCTTCTTCTTTGTATTCAGTTACAATATCTTCGGCAACATCAAATACCATATTGCTCATGTCAACATCTAAACGCTCACCAAATAAAGCATTTTTACGTTTAGCATAAATAACAGAACGCTGAGAGTTCATAACATCATCATATTCAAGTAAACGCTTACGAATACCAAAGTTGTTTTCTTCTACTTTTTTCTGTGCACGCTCAATAGACTTGGTGATCATTGAATGCTGAATTACCTCACCATCCTCAATACCCATTCTTACCATGATGTTAGAGATTCTTTCAGAACCAAATAACCTCATTAAGTTATCCTCTAATGATACGAAGAACTGAGATGAACCCGGATCTCCCTGGCGACCCGCACGACCACGTAACTGCCTGTCTACACGACGAGACTCATGACGCTCTGTACCAACAATTGCCAAACCACCAGCATCCTTAACGCCTGGGCCTAATTTAATATCCGTACCACGACCAGCCATGTTGGTTGCAATTGTTACCTGACCAGGTTGTCCTGCTTCTGCAACAATATCAGCCTCTCTCTGGTGCATCTTCGCATTCAGCACGTTATGTTTAATACCCCTTAGTTTCAGCATACGGCTAAGCAATTCCGAAATCTCAACTGAAGTTGTACCCACCAATACTGGGCGGCCAGCTTCAGTTAATTTCACAATCTCTTCTGCTACTGCATTATATTTTTCACGAACAGTACGGTAAACATAATCCTGGTGATCTTTTCTTGAAATAACCCTGTTTGTAGGTATCTCTACCACATCCAATTTATAGATAGACCAGAACTCGCCAGCCTCTGTAGTAGCTGTACCCGTCATACCACAAAGCTTGTGGTACATACGGAAAAAGTTTTGCAAGGTAACTGTAGCATATGTTTGCGAAGCATCCTCAACTTTTACATTTTCTTTTGCCTCAATTGCCTGGTGTAAACCATCTGAATAACGACGGCCATCCATAATACGACCAGTCTGCTCATCTACAATTTTAATTTTACCTTCATCAATGATATACTCAACATCGATCTCAAATAAAGTATATGCTTTCAACAACTGGTTTACAGAGTGGATGCGCTCAGCCTTAATAGAGTAGTCGCGCATTAAAGCATCTTTCTGAGCTATTTTTTCTTCACTTGTTAATGATGATTTTTCGATATCAGCAATCTCAGTACCTACATCAGGTAAGACAAAGAAATTGTGGTCTTCACCAGATTTCGTGATCAGTTCAATACCTTTCTCGGTTAGTTCAACCTGATTGTTTTTCTCATCAATATAGAAGAACAGCTCTGAATCTACTTTAGGCATATTCTTAGACTGATCTGCCATGTAATGGTTTTCAGTTTTCAATAAGGTCTGTTTTACACTACCCTCACTTAAAAACTTGATCAATGCTTTATTTTTAGGTAAACCACGATGTGCGCGTAAAAGTGCTAAACCACCTTCGCCCTCTTCTGTACCTGTTTTACCATCATTAATTAATTTTTTTGCTTCGTTTAAAGCTTTGGAAACATATTCCTTCTGAGCAGTAACCAAACGCTCAATACGTGGTTTCAACTCATGAAATTCATGCTGATCACCAAAAGGAACGGGTCCTGATATAATTAACGGAGTACGGGCATCATCAATTAAAACTGAATCGACCTCATCCACCATTGCAAAATGTAGTTTGCGTTGTACCAGCTGGTCAGGAGTTTGCGACATATTGTCACGCAAATAATCAAAACCAAATTCATTGTTGGTACCATAAGTAATATCTGCAAGATATGCGTCTCTGCGTTCCTGAGAGTTCGGCTCATGTTTATCAATACAATCAACCTTTAAACCATGGAATTCAAACAAAGGACCATTCCACTCCGAGTCACGTCGTGCAAGATAATCATTCACCGTTACGATGTGTACACCTTGTCCGGCAAGTGCATTCAGGTAAGCAGGCAGCGTACTTACTAAGGTTTTACCCTCACCTGTCGCCATCTCTGCAATTTTACCATTATGCAATACCATACCACCAATCAGCTGAACATCGTAATGTACCATGTTCCACACTACCTCAGTACCTGCAGCATCCCATTTATTAGCCCAAAGTGCTTTATCACCTTGTATAGTTACATTCTTTTTGCGTGCAGCATAGTCACGATCAAATTGAGTAGCCGTAACTTCCAGTAGCTCATTCTCAGAGAAACGTCTCGAAGTTTCTTTTACCACCGCAAATGCAGCAGGTAAAATTTCCGACAATACTACTTCTAATTCCTTATCACGATCTTTGATTAAGGCATCAATCTGGTCGTATATAGCCGTTTTCTCAGGCAATGACAATTCCTGACTCTCAGCATCGGTTTTTAAACCGCTTATTTTACCGTCTATTTCTGCTAACGCTTTAGCGATAACATCTTTAAAATAAACTGTTTTATTACGCAGCTCATCATTGCTTAGTGCTGATAGTTTTGCGTACTCTTCGTTTATTTTGATTACTATAGGCTGTAGTGCCTTAATATCTCTTTCTGATTTGCTTCCAAAAACCTTGGCTAAAAATCCTAACATGTATACTTGTGTTTGTTTATTACTATTATTAAAACTGATAAAATTACAACAACCAAGCCATTACCGGGCTGTAAGCCAGAATGTCAGTTGCGGGGCTTAAAAATACAAAATATCCTGTACCTTGTCTTTTAATGCGGTTTTATTAAAAATGAGGTACTTAGGGACTATTATTCTTGGGCTGCTCCCTTATGGTAAGGTTTGAAATGCTTTGATTATGAGCCCTATATTTGATGATGTGTGTTTCAGGAAGTACCCCTATAGTAGTTAAAGCACTATAAGATAAGAAAAAAGGATACCTCGAATCGTCAGGCTGACTTGAGCGAACAGTAGCCTGTTCGGTGCTCACCTGCTGCTTATTGCAGTACTTTTCGGTTATAAGTCTTAGCCCCTCAACCCGCTCGGCTTTGGCCAGATGGGTAAGACTAAAAAATACAAGTGATAAAGTAACAATGTGTCTCATGTTGGCGGCAAATCTAATTTTAATCTTTTACAAACCGAAATCTATTGACAAACAACCTTTTCTAAGCATATTTTATGCCTAATTTAAACTTAGCCTGTGATAATTTAGCTAAAGCGGTATATTTGCCCACACAGACCCAACAATTAAATCATATATAGATGAATATCTTACTATTAGGATCAGGAGGAAGAGAAAGCGCCTTTGCCTGGAAAATGAGCCAGTCTCCTCTTTGCTCTCAATTATTTATTGCACCTGGTAATGGTGGTACAGGAGCTTATGGAAAAAACATAAACCTTAACATCAATAATTTTGAAGCCGTAAAAGCATTAGTTCTTAAAGAAAACATAGAGCTGGTGGTGGTTGGCCCCGAAGAACCTCTTGTAAATGGTATTCATGATTTTTTTGCTGAGGATGAAAGTTTATCAAAAATCCCCGTTATCGGACCAAAAAGAGAGGGCGCAATTTTAGAAGGCAGTAAAGATTTTTCTAAACAATTTATGGCGCGCCATGGTATTCCTACAGCAAGCTCGCATTCTTTTACCAGCAAAAATTTAGATGAAGGTTTAACTTACCTGCAATCTCATCCCCTTCCGGTGGTATTAAAAGCCGATGGATTGGCAGCCGGAAAAGGTGTTTTAATTATAGATAATGCTGAAGAAGCACAGGAAGAATTAAAATTAATGCTTAGCGGCAAGTTTGGTGATGCCGGAACGACAGTAGTAATTGAAGAGTTTTTAAGTGGCATCGAGCTTTCAGTATTTGTGCTTACAGATGGCGAAAACTATGTGATACTCCCTGAAGCAAAGGATTACAAACGTATCGGACAAGCAGACACTGGTCTAAACACTGGTGGTATGGGTTCGGTATCTCCAGTTCCTTTTGCCAGCAAAGCATTTTTAGACGAGGTTGAACGTGATATTATAATTCCAACCATTAACGGTTTAAAGAAAGATAAAATCAATTATACAGGTTTCATCTTCTTCGGCTTAATTAAAGTAAACGAAAAACCTTTTGTAATTGAATACAACTGCCGTATGGGCGATCCGGAAACGGAAAGTGTAGTTCCAAGAATCGAGAATGATCTGGTAGAACTTTTCCTTGCAACGGCCAAACAGAAATTAAAAGGTTATAAATTAAATATCAGCCCTAAAAATGCGGCAACCGTAATGATCGTTGCAGGCGGATACCCTGGCGAATACGAAAAGGGCAAAGCCATTACCGGTATTGACAATGTACGTCAGTCTTTGGTGTTTCATGCAGGAACAGTGCTTGAGGGTGGTGTTGTAAAAACAAACGGCGGTCGTGTTATTGCAGTTAGCAGCTTACAAGATAGCCAGTTTGATGCATTACAATCAGCAACAGCTGATGCTGCTCGCATCTATTTTGATGGCAAATACTTTAGAGAAGATATTGGCTTTGACTTAGTATAAGGGAGTAGGAATCTTCCTTTAAGGAATACCGCCCTGCCTTTTATGGGATAAAAAACTTTTACGGTATAAATAAAAAACAGGGTGTGTCATGATTGATGACACACCCTGTTTTTTATCGCTTTTTCTATCACTCTTCAGATTCTTAAAGTTGTCGACGTACACTATAGCATAACGACTATGCATTCATTAACCGATCATTAGACGCTAATCAACTTCTGTACATTCTTTAAACAATTTACAATTGACCGTGCAATGCGCAATGATTGTACATTGTATAACCCCCAATTTTCACAGGGTTTCTCCTCAAAATCAGCAACCAATTAAGCGGGTTTTATTTACTTTTTGGAGCGCCTAATACTTCCGCAAGTTTGCTTTGCAATTCTTCTCCTCTTACATTTTTTGCAATGATTTTTCCGGTTGGATCAATCAAGTAATTTGCAGGAATACCACGAATACCATACATTTTGGCAACGGCATTATCCCAAAACTTTAAGTCTGATACGTGTGTCCATGTTAAGCCATCATCTTTAATGGCTTGTAACCAAGCTTCTTTTTGACCAGGCTTATCCAAAGAAACACCAAGAACAGTAAAGTTTTTGTCTTTATAAGTATTATATGCCTTAACTACGTTCGGATTTTCTCCTCTGCAAGGTCCACACCATGAAGCCCAAAAATCAAGCAATACATACTTTCCTTTAAAATCAGATAATTTAACAGGCTTATCGTTTACATCATTTTGAGTAAAATCCATTGCCAACGAACCAACATTATTTTTCTTTAATGAGGATAACATCTCGGCTATGCTTTTACCAAGATCAGTAGCTTTAACCTCGGCAGAGAATTTATTAAAATCAGGCTCCACAACAGTCGGGTTAGCATCAGGCCCTATTGTACCTGCAAATGCTACCAGGGCAACATAAGAATCACGGTTAGCTAAATAAAACTGTTTATTAATATCTATAAATTCTTTTTGAAGTGCTTCGCTACGTGCCTGCACGGTTTTTATATAGTTCTCATCCTTTCGTTCTGCATCCGTTTTGCTTTTGTACTCGGCCTCTAATACTGCGTTTTTATCCATAACAGATTTTGTTATGGCCTTATACTTAGCATCATCATCATTCACAGCCGAGCCCTTTACTATCGCATGTTTAACAGAATCGGTAGCTGAATTAACCACAACAGTTTTTGGCTCCAGGTAAAATCGAAATAAATCAACAGATGCCGGATCTGTTGGAGCAGGAGCTTTGTCATCATGAACAACTCTGATTACTGCTTGTGATATTCCGGTTAAAGGACCGGTAAACGAAAACTTACCTCCAGCAATAACTGTTGAATCCGCAACCTGGGTATTTCCACTTTTATAATATAAAAATGCTTTGGCGGGGGCGTTTAAGTTCCCAACTTTAGCCTGCAATGTAAATTTCCCTTGCGCCATAACTGCAACAGGTAATAAACAAACCGCAGTAATTAATAATTTCCTCATATTGTGTTCTTTAATTTTAACAAGCACTGGTACAATTTATTATATAATAGTATGCCTGCACCCAAATATAAATTCAAGCCCCTACATAACGTAATAAAAAATGTAAAATTATAGTAGTTTCTGGAATGTGCGCCACCAGAGATCGGGCATTTCGCCATTTACAGCAGTCGTATAATCGTCGTAACGACATGGCACTAAGTGAAATCGCTCATTTTTTGAGATCCCTGTAGGGTAAGGGACCTGCATCCACCACCTATCTGATTTTTTACTTTTAACAAACAACATCTCTCCTGTTCCATCATTTAAACTGGCTCTGTAAATAAGGTATTGAGATTTTGGTGTGAGCGGAAAATCCTTTTTACGGTTGTAATAGCCATCAACAAAATACCAAACCATTTGAGCCAGCAGCATGGCTGTTTGCCCGTTGGTATCGAAGGCGGGATTAAATTCGTAAAAACCGATAGAGGTAAGCTTATCACTCATCCCCGCATATCTGGCAATGCGGCAAGCTTGCTCACCATAAAAGCCATTTGGCCCTGCATTTGCATTTGCCCCAGCATCCGATGAGCGAATTGCGCCAATATCGAAACTGAGCATATTCGCATTGCGAACAATAGGTTCGGTTAAACTGATATCATCTGCAAATTCACCTAAGCGGTGCACATCAAAGTACAGCTTGCTCATTACCTTTAAGCTTTCCTGATTAACGTAATAGGTTTGGTAACCGATATTACTAAAGTTGAAAAGGTAATTTGGCTGGTGAAGTAATATTTTATTTAAATAGGTGTCTGATTTAGCAGCAAGCCCTTCCTGATCTTCTTCATCAAGGTCAAATTTACTATCTACAACAACCAGATCTACTTTTTGCTCCAGGCTTTCGTAAGCCAGATATTGCGCATAAGTAAGGTCTTGCCCGCCACCAATAATTATAGGTACAATGTTTAGCTTAATCAATTCAGATACTACCATTTTTAATGCCACGTAGGTATCAGAAATTGAAGCCCCGGCCTTTATATTTCCCAGATCTATGATTTTACTGGTGTACGCACCTTCATTTAAGCTATAAAACTGGGCACGAAAATAGTCGGGAGCCAGGCCGCAGCCTTCATTATTTACAGAAGCGCGGTCATCTTGTACTCCAAAAATGGCAATATCGTATTCATTTTCTTCAAGATCAGGAAATTTATCTGTGTAAAAAGTAGCCTTCAAACCTAGCTGGCTGGTATAAAATCCCACTTTTGGCGAGAATTTGTCTGGACTTAAAGGTGAAAAAAAATCGGATAAAGACATATAGTACTATAAATGTATGCCATCAAATATCTATTTTTGAGAGCATATTTTAATGAACATCCTAAAAAAAATGAAATGATATTAGTTACCGGCGCCACTGGATTTTTAGGAGCAGAATTAATAAATCAATTAACTGAGTCGGGTGTAAAGGTAAAAGCATTAAAACGCGAGCACTCTGTTATACCCCAATCAATAAGCAACAACGCAGATATTGAGTGGTTTGTTGCGGACATAAATGATATTTCTTCACTTGAGGATGCCTTTGAAAGTGTTGATCAGGTCTACCACTGCGCAGCATTGGTATCTTTTAATCCAAAGGATAAAACCCAATTGCTAAGGGTTAACATAGAAGGCACCAGCAACATTGTTAACCTTTGCGCAGAAAATAACGTAAGGTTGGTTCATGTGAGCTCTGTTGCCGCTTTAGGAAACGCCAAAAAAGGCGAACTGATTACCGAAAAAGATTTCTGGGAATATGATTCAAAAGCACATTCATACGCCATTTCTAAATACGAAGGTGAAATGGAAGTTTGGCGTGGAATAGCGGAGGGATTAGATGCGGTAATTGTAAATCCATCGGTAATTATTGGTGCCGGAGCAGGTTTTGAAGGTAGTGGTGCAATATTTAAGCTGGTAAAAGATGGCCTTTCTTATTATACCAGGGGTGCAACAGGAATTGTGGATGTTTATGATGTGGCAAAAAGCATGATTGCTTTAATGAACAGCAAAGAAAGCGGCGAGCGTTACACCATATCTTCTGAAAACTATCATTACCAGCAGTTTTTTGGAGAAATTGCAGAGGGTTTTAATGTAAAAGCGCCTGCCAAAGAAGCAAAACCATGGATGCTGGGCATTGCATGGAGAGCCGCAAAGCTGGCGTCTGTGTTTACAGGAAAACCCGCAGCATTAACAAGCGACGCAGCAAGAAGCAGCTTAAATCAAAGCTTATATAGCAACGAAAAAATAAAGCATACAATCGGAATACAATTTAAACCACTTAAGCAAAGCATTGAAGAAGTTTGCGAAGGGTTAAAGAATAACTAAAAATGAAGCAGAAAAATATTTACATTATTGATTTTGACAGCACCTTTACTCAGGTAGAGGCTTTAGATGAGCTGGCCCGCATCTCTCTTAAAAAGCATCCTGAGAAAGACGCTATTTTTCAGAAGATTGAAGACTACACCAACCTTGCGATGGAGGGAAAACTTTCCTTTGGTGAAAGTTTGGCTCAAAGGGTAAAACTTCTTGAAGCTAATGAAGATCACCTGAAACAACTGATTACGCATTTAAAGAAAAAAGTTTCTGCCTCTTTTTCACGTAATGCCGAATTCTTTAAAAAACATGCAGATGAAGTTTTGATCGTGTCCGGTGGTTTTAAAGAATTTATCACCCCGGTAGTAAGCAAGTTTCACATTAAAAAAGAAAACATCTACGCCAATACATTTGTAACTACCGGTGATGGAAAAATAATTGATTACGACCACTCGAACCCTTTAAGTGAAGAAGGTGGTAAGGTAAAATTGATGCAACAGCTAAACCTTGAAGGTGATCTTTACGGAATTGGTGATGGCTATTCTGATTTTCAGCTTCGCGAAAGTGGTCTGATAAAGAAATTCTATGCTTTTACTGAGAATATTTCTAGAGAAAGCATTGTTAAAAAAGCAGATCACATTACCCCTAGTTTTGACGAGTTTTTGTATGTAAACAATTTACCAAGAGCTATATCATATCCTAAAAACAGGATTCTGTGTTTGATTATTGGTGAGGCAGACCCCATGAGTATTGAATTACTGAAAAAGGATGGCTTTTCTGTTCGCCATAAAACTACTTTCGAAGAGAAATATGTAGCTGATGTACACATGATGTTGTTGGCAGATGGCGAAAAGATTGAGCTTGAGAAATTAAAAAGAGCAGTTAAGCTTAAAACCATTGGCTACCTTGGCAGCACAAAAAACAAGATTGATATTGCTACTTGTACTGAGCAGGGTGTTGTGGTTTTTGAAGATCCAAAACACAACCCACGTAATATCGATTTCATTCCAAAAAGGATGATTGATTTTATGAATACAGGTACCAGTTACCTTAGCAGTAATTTCCCGAACCTGCAATTGCCAAGAATCGAGAAATCGCACAGGTTAATACACATTCATAAAAACGTACCGGGTATTATGGCTAAAATAAACACTGTTTTTGCCAAGCACGACATCAATATTGTGGGTCAGTTTTTGATGACTAATCCTGAAATTGGGTATGTGATTACGGATATAAATGCACAGTACGACAAGCAGTTGTTTAAATCGTTAAAAAAGATTGAGCACACCATAAAATTCAGAGTTTTATATTAGAATGGAACTTACACCTCAGATAAAGGAAAAACTGGATAAACTGCAGGAAAAGTATGCAGCAATGGGCCAGGATATGTCGGCCTATTTGGATGGCTTGTTGTATGCTGATTTCTTAACCTATTGGGATTATATCCACCTGGATACTTTACTGAGCCTGCAAAACCCGAAAACGCCTTTCCCGGATGAAGAGATTTTTATCATGTACCATCAGATTACTGAGCTATATTTTAAACTTGCACTTCATGAATGCAAACAGATTGCGGATAATCAGGAGCTAACGGTTCAGTTTTTTACCGATCGGGTAAAACGCATTAATGCTTATTTTAATGCGTTGGTTACGTCGTTCGACGTGATGGTGAACGGCATGGATAAAGATCAGTTCCTGAAGTTCAGGATGTCGCTGTTACCTGCCAGTGGTTTTCAATCTGGTCAATACCGAATGATAGAGATTTGTGCAACTGATTTTATCAGGCTGGTTGACAAAAGCAAAAGAGAAGCGCTTGCAGATAAAAGCATTGAAGAGCAATTTGAATTCATTTACTGGAAGTTTGGAGCTACAGAACTCGCCAGCGGTAAACAAACCCTTACATTAAAGCAATTTATAAACAAGTATGCTGCGCAGTTCCTGCAATTGGTAAAAGACAGGAAAGGGACTAATTTTTCAGCCTTATACCATGAGCTGTTAAAAAAGGGCCATGATGTTTCTGCTTTGGCAGATGAGCTTAGAAAGCTTGATTTATATGTTAATGTAGAGTGGCCATTGTCTCATTATAAATCTGCGGTCAGGTATTTGGAAAGAGATCCAGTAGATATTGCTGCTACCGGCGGCACCAACTGGCAGAAGTATTTACCCCCGCGTTTTCAGAAAAGAATTTTCTATCCTTTCCTTTGGACTGAAGAACAAATGGAGGAATGGGGCAAGGGCTGGGTGCTTAGTGTATTGAAAACACTTAGAAATGAGGCATAAACATTGTTAAAATCCAAAATAATAAAGAATAAACAAGGCTTTTTTTTATTAAATTTGCAGTAATAAAATACAAGTCAAAATGAACGAGACATTGGATATAACAGTAACCAAGACTGAGCAGACCAGATTAACAGTAACAGATTTTTCTCAATTACCTTTCGGAAAGGTGTTTTCCGATCACATGTTTATTGCAGAATACGAAAATGGTGAGTGGACGAACCTACAGGTATTACCTTACGGTCCGATTCTTATGAGCCCTGCAATTTCCGCCCTTCACTACGGACAGGCAATTTTTGAAGGTATGAAAGCTTATCGTTTAGCTGACGGAAAAGTCAGTGTTTTCAGAGCAGAAAAAAACTTTGAGCGTTTTAACAAATCGGCAACACGTATGGCTATGCCAAGCATTCCTGAGGATATTTTTATGCAGGGAATTGCAGCGCTGATTGAGATTGACAACAAATGGGTCCCTAATCAGGATGGTTATTCTTTATACATTCGCCCGGTGATGTTTGCTACAGATCCTTATTTAGGTGTTAAAGCATCTGACAAGTATACTTTTGCTTTATTAACTACGCCAACAGGTCCGTATTACAGCAAAGCTTTAAAAGTTAAAATTGAAACTGAATATACTCGTGCAGATGAAGGTGGTGTAGGTTATGCTAAAACCGCTGGAAATTATGCTCGTTCTCTATATCCATTTGCAGAAGCTCAAAAAGAAGGCTTTGACCAGTTAATCTGGACAGATGCTGTTTCTCATGAGTTTATTGAGGAAGCAGGAACAGCTAACTTGATCTTCGTAATTGATGGCAAATTGGTAACTCCTTCGGTAAGAAGCACTGTTTTAGATGGCGTAACACGCGATACAATTATCAAACTTGCTAAAAAAGCAGGCATTGAAGTTGAAGAAAGACGCGTTAGTGTAAAAGAAGTAATAGAAGGAATTGAAAACGGCAGATTAACTGATGCTTTTGCAGCAGGAACTGCAGCAACCGTAACGCCAATTGGAGAAATCGGATACCAAGGCCAGGTTTATAAGTTAACTGATCCTTCAACACGTACAGTTTCAGCAGGTATTGCTAAAACATTGAATGATATTCGCTACGGATTAGCTCCTGATGAATTCGGTTGGAATTGGATCGTATAATTGAAGATTAGTACTTTTTAAAATTATATCGCGCCCTTTTTAAGGGCGTTTTTTTTATGCAATGGTCTTTTATACAATCGCCATGTTATCACGGTCTCGTCGAGGATGGCTGATTTAAGCAATCTGTCATGTCAGATATGGGTTTTTTGGAATATAAACCAATTGATAACCGCTATTCTTTAGCTCCATCAAAAGTGTTTCATCAGGTACCTCTTTAAAAACAATGGCAGACAAGACCTGGCTTGGAATAAGCCTGACTTTCACAAGTACATCGAGTAACTTCTTCTTTAGATACACCCTCAGGAAGTTGGGGTTCCTTAGCGTACATTCTATCTCATCTGCTCCCTTAAAGTAAAAATTGGGATTGATCTTTTTAAACGCTACCAGAGGTAAATTGAGCCCTGCGGAAAATTTCTCCATTTCACGTTCTGATATTTTATATACAAAATTCCCTACGGGCTCGTAGGAAAATCTATTCTTCCAAAGAAGATTTGCAAAATTATTTTTAAACGCAGATAATATATTCAAAAAGAAAAGCAGTCCTGCCATTTTGGAGACAGGATCCTGGGGTTCTATCACTACAATACCCTTTTTTGCTACCCTGATCATTTCGTATAAGGCGGCATATGGTCGTGGGAAATGGTGATATGCTTCCTTGCAAAGCAAGTAATCAAACTGATCATCGCCATAAGACAATTGTTCGGCATTTTGGGAGCTGAAGCTATCAATTATTCCTTCCTTTTGAGCGATATTCAAAAAATCTACATTCAAATCAGAGGCAGTGGCATTATTATTTTTTCCAAGTATATATTGCGCGTCAAAGCCGTATGCATCCCCTATAGTAAGCCATGTCTGATTTATATTTTTCAGCAATGGATCTAAGCACCCAAAAAATATATTCTGGAGCCATACGCCTAGATTATTTTTCTGCAGTACATTAGCATTCTTTTTTAGATAATCAACTTTGGACTGTTCTGTGGGGAATTGCAGGTTATACCACCCCCTGTGTCTATCATAACTTTCTTTGTTAAACATTTGCTGTGCCTCCATAGAATGATTACGCCCTTAAATGATAAAACGCTGGGAGAAAAATTTATTTATTATTTACCCAGCGTTTGCCTATCGGGATACGTTATACCTATAAGAAACTTATGTATATTCGACCTCTTAACCATTTAAATGAGCGCTCCCGCTAAAAAAACCATAAAGCTCATAAAAGGCTGTATGGCCAATGAACGCTCAGCGCAGGAGGGCTTGTATAAGCTGTTCTATGCGGACATGTTGCGGCTATGCATCAGGTATCTAAAAACAAATGATCTTGCAAAAGAGGCCCTAAACCAGGGATTCTTAAAAGTATTTCAGAACATTAACTCATTTAATGATGAGAAAGGAGAATTGGGTGCATGGATAGGAACAATCATGATCAGAACATGTATAGACCTAAACAGAAAGGAACTTAAGTTCATAACAGACATAGATGAAGCCGCGGTTACTGAGAATATATTTGTTTCACCTGCAGTACTAGATAAATTATATGCAGAAGACTTAATATCTATGATTAGGCTACTTCCTGATGCCTCTCAAATGGTTTTCAATTTATCAGTAATAGACGGCTATACCCACAAAGAGATTAGTGAACAACTAAACATTTCAGAAAGCACCTCCAGGTGGCATTTATCTGAAGGAAAAAAACAATTAAGAGGTTTACTTGCGCCCAAGGGAACAGGTAATGATTATCCAACTGAATCTAATAACAGAACAAGATGAAAAATTCAGTATGGCATTATAAATTTTGGAAGAAAAAGCTCAATGAGCTTCCCGTAGATATTGACCTGAATACGGCCTGGTCTGAAATGCAATCTATATTAGATAAAGACCTACCACTGGGTGACCTTCCTAAAGGCGGGACTCCGGTAAAAATATTTACCAGTAAAATAGTTTCTATGCTGGGTTATATACTACCTGCGGCTGCAATGATCATTGGAATAACTTATTTTACAATAAAATCTCCGAAAAAGGAGAAACCATCAATTACAAAACACATTAATAAGAATTCATTATTAAAAGTGCCAGATACTTTAAAGGATGCTGACAGTGTAAAAGATATTCTATCCTCTAATGTGACGATTGGGGCCAGCACTAATCAGGTCGTTGCATATGCTACTTCCAATGGAATAGATACTGATGAAGATCCGATATCATTCCAGAGCAGTTCCAACAACCCCGATAACACTGATATTATCAAAACACTACCTGCTCTTTCAAATCAGCAATTTTCACGTTCAATTGATCACGTAGAAATTTATTCAAATGCCCCAGGATCCATAATTCAAAATACAGAATTCTTTACTCTGAATACTCGGATGGCCAGTTTGAGTGCTTACAGAAAATGGAATGAAAAAGAAGAGATCCTTTACAAAAAGACCGGCAGCATGAAAAGCGTAAAGATTAAACAGAAAAAGGAAGTTTATACCCCTAGATACAATTATAGCGTTGAAGCAGGACTTAACGTTTATAAGTCGAACCAGAATATTTTCCTTGGTGCAAATGCTGCCTATGCAATAAATAGGCGCTTATTACTCAATACAGGGCTTAGGCTCAGTTTCGCTAATGCGTTGGAGGGGAGCTATACACACCCAAATTACAATTTAAAAGACTCGGCGTCAAAGGAGAACTTAATAATACTGGACCAAAGGAAATTAACAACGGCAGACATTCCGCTGGGATTAGAATATAAAATATCAAATAGAATTAGCATAAAGGCTGGTCCTGTTATTAGCTTACTATTAAGTAAAGGAGGAGAAGGTAGCAAGTTAAGCACAGTTAAAAATCCACTGGATACAATTTTCAACAGCAAAAAAATTAACGCCGCATTGAGCAGCTCTACTATAAATAAGCTTAACATCGGTTTCTCTGGCGGACTAAACATTCGCATCAAACAATTTAACATTGAGGCAGGCTATAGACAAAACTTAAAGCCTTATAAAGTGAGTAGTGATTTAGGTTCTTACAAAAAAGAGTTTAGAACATTTCAAATTGGGATAGGATATAACTTTAAATAGAAGATTTTTCGTAAAGTACTTATACTTTAGTAATTTCCACGGCGCTAAGGCGCGTTATAGAAATCAACAGTATCTACAGCATGAAAAAAATACTACTTACTTGTTTAGCGATGTCATTATTTATTATCAAATCAGAGGCTCAGCTCAAAAAACTTTCACAACAGCAAATCTTTGGCGGCCAGCCCTCACTTACTAAATCTATCAATATGGTAAACGGGTGGAGCGATGATCACCACTACATTGAGATGGACACCAAAGATCATAACTTATATGCAGTAGATGTTAAATCGGGCCAAAGAACACCTTATACCCCACCTCCAAAAAGCAATGTAAATCTATCTGTTAAAAACAATGATGTTTACATACAATACGGGCAGGATGAGGCAAAACGCCTAACCAATGATAAAGAAGAGGAGAAGAACCCAACGCTATCTCCTGATGGAAAACATGTAGCATTTACCCGAAATAATGACCTGTATTCAGTTGATGTTGAAACCGGGAAAGAGATCAGATATACAAATGACGGAACTGATGTAATTTATAATGGTTGGTCGTCATGGGTATATTACGAAGAGATTCTTGGCAGATCTACCAATTACAAAGCTTTCTGGTGGTCGCCTGATAGTAAGAATATTGCATTTATGCGTTTTGACGATACTAAGGTTCCTATGTTTCCAATTAATGGATCAACCGGGCAACATGGATATACGGAAAAAACACGTTATCCAAAGGCTGGTGATCCTAACCCGGAAGTAAAAGTAGGGTTTGTTCCGGTAACCGGAGGTTCTATTGTATGGGCCGACTTTAACGAAAAAGATGATCAATACTTCGGTACACCTTACTGGAGCTTTGATGGCAGTAACTTAATGGTACAATGGATGAACCGTGGACAGGATAACTTAAAATTTTATTCAGTAAACCCTACCAATGGATCTAAAAAAGAAATCTACGACGAGAAGCAGTCTTCGTGGGTAGATTTAGATTATGATGGGCGCATAGAATATCTTGAAGATAAAAAACACTATATCCTTAAAAGTGATAAAACCGGATGGGCACATTTCTATTTGTACACGTTAGATGGGAAACTGGTAAATCCACTAACCAGTGGTAAGTGGCAGGTTACTAATCTTGTTCATGTTGATGAGAAAAATAAGGTTGTTTACTTTATGGCACGTAAAGAAGCCTCTACCAGAACAGACTTTTACAGCGTAAGCTACAATGGTAAGAACTTGAAGCGATTGTCATTTGGTGAATATTCTCATCAGGTAATGATGTCGCCTAACGGTTCTTATTTCATTACCACTTATTCCAATGTTTCTACCCCTACTAAAAGAACATTATTAAACAATAAAGGGAAGATCATTAAAGAACTTGGCGACACTAAATCTGATGATTTTGCCCAGTTCAACTATGGTAAAACAGAGATGATTACTATCCCTACTGACGACGGCTATAATTTACCGGCTGTAATAACCTACCCTACTGATTTTGATCAGAATAAAAAGTATCCGGTAGTGATGAGTATATATGGCGGGCCAAATGCAGGTAATGTAACCAATACCTGGAAAGGAATTGGCGGACAATGGTGGGCAAATGAAGGCATTATACAGATTTCTGTAGATCACCGTGCATCAGGACAATTTGGCAAAGAGGGTGTCGCCCTAATGCACCGTAACCTGGGTAAGTGGGAAATGCAGGATTACACGACTGCTGCAAAATGGTTAAAAGCCAAATCTTGGGTTGACAACAAGAAACTACTGATTACAGGCCATAGCTATGGCGGTTACATGACTTGCCTTGCCCTTACTAAAGGAGCCGACGATTTTGATTTCGGATATGCGGGAGCCCCTGTTACCAGCTGGGAACTTTACGATTCTCATTATACAGAGCGTTTTATGGATACACCTAAAGAAAACCCAGAGGGTTATAAAAACGGTTCTGTTTTGACTTACGTTAACAACTATAAAGGATTACTAAAGATTATGCATGGCGATATGGACGACAATGTTCATATGCAGAATACGATACAACTTATAGATAAGCTTCAAAATGCGAACAAACATTTTGAATTGATGATCTATCCGGGTGGAAGACATGGCTGGGGAGGTGTAAAGTCTGCTCATGATAAGGCTGAGCGTTTCCGCTTTTACTACCAAAACCTATTGAACAAACCTGTACCAGAAGAGTTACTTAAATAGCGCTAAATATTTATCATCCCTAGTTATGAAAGCATTTAACCGTTTAATTGGAGCCGCATTGTTAATGTCTGCCTTTTCGGGTATGGCTCAAACTAAATCTGTTCCCATGGAAAAAGGCAGGACTTTGATGTGGAGTGATGAATTCAACTATAAAGGCCTCCCTGATTCTACAAAATGGGACTATGAGGAAGGTTTTGTAAGGAACCGGGAAAAACAATTCTATACACGTGCCAGATTAAAAAATTGCTATGTTAAACGTGGCAAACTAGTGATTAAATCTCTAAAGGAAAAATATAAGGATGCCGATTATACTTCGGCAAGTATTAACACCCTTGGGAAACAACATTTCGATGGAAATATCCGCGTAGAAATAAGGGCAAAGATCCCATCAGGAAAGGGCATATGGCCTGCCCTTTGGATGATGGGATCAAATATAAAGCAGGTGGGCTGGCCTAAATGTGTAGAGTTTGATATTATGGAGTTTGTAGGTCATACGCCCTCAACTATTCACGGAACCCTCCATTGGGCAGACAGCGGGTTAAAAGATCCTAATGGTCATAAGAGCAGCGGTGCCAACGTAAAGATGGATGATGTTCATAAAAAATACCATGTTTATGGCTTGGAACGTAAGGGTGATAGTGTAAAGGTTTTTATGGACGACAAGTATTATTTCAGCATGTCGGCTCCAGCAACGGCATATAAAGGTTCGTTTACCTCTCCACTATATCTTTTGATGAATACCGCCATTGGTGGCGAATGGGGTGGTGATATTGATGATTCTATATTCGCTCAAAAGTTCTATGTGGATTATGTCCGCGTTTACAAATTAGATTAGGATTATACCTTAAGTGCATGTCGCTTTAATTTAACATTAGTTTAATACAGTATGTTTTACTTTTAAAGGGTGAAAAAACTTACCTTAAATAGTATAACAATAGGTTTAATTTTGCTTTGTTATTCGTTGCCTGTTTCTGCGGTTTATAATCAAGCTCCAGGAAAAAGTGATATAGACACACAGATTAAGAAGGACCCAAACTCTGCCTTTATAAAAATAAAGGGGTTATTAAATACAGCATTAAAACAGAATGACCTGATCTCTGCTGCAAAATACTATCAATATTTTGGCGAGATCTTTTATCATCAGGCGGCTTATTCTCAGGCAGTAAATTATTTTTACAAAGCAGACCGCATATTCAGAAACCATAATGATCAGGCTAACCTGGCCGAAAACCTGAATAAAATTGGCGATGCGTACTATTACAGCAGGCAATATAGAACAGCGCTGACCAAATTTCAGGAAGCTTTAAATATCTTTACAAAGATAGGCAACCGGACAGGTATAGCAGAATGCTATGGACTTATTGGTCAAACTTATGAGAAAAGTAGTAAGTACGAAAGTGCCATGAAATATCAGCAACTGGCGCTTACGGCCTACAAAAAGGAAAAGGATCAAACCGGTATTGCAAAGATCTATGAGAACCTGGGCAGCATTTATGAAGATAAATTACACCTTGACTCCGCCCTTAAGTACTATTCTTTATCGCTAAAACTAAACGAGGCCGCAGCCAATGATCTTGCTCAAATAGAGATTGTAAATAACATCGGCGACGTTTACAGAAAAACGGGGAGGTACCCAGAGGCAATGACCTATACCCGAAAGGCTGAGCATATGGCTCTACTGCTAAATGATCAATATCAGCTTAGTAGTGCCTACAGAGACTTATCGAAAACATTTGATCTCGTTAAAAAATATGATAGCGCCTACCACTACAGCGAACTAAGCCGTAATATCTTCCTGAAGATCTATACAGCTGACAATAACAAGCAATTGGCCTTGTTACAGACCTTATTTGAAATACAACAAAAGGACGATGCAATTGTACGGTTTGAAAATGAACGAAAAGCGAATCAATATATCATTGTTGCTGTGATCATGATCATCCTATTATTGATTTTACTGGGCATAAGTATTATTAGCCGGCAGCGTCTGAAACTCCGAAATGAGCAAAAACTTAATGAGCAGAATAATATGCTTTATGAAATCCAGAAGAATGCTATAAAGGCCGAGCTGGAACTTAAAAGCAAAGAATTAACCAGCAATACACTCCATGTAATTCAAAGCAATCAGTTTCTGGAAGAGCTTAAGGAGGAAATATCTGACATGATAAAGGATGAAAAAAGAGATCAGAAAAGACAGCTACAGCAAGTGATGCAGAAAATAAATCAAAACGTTAATCATGACAGGCACTGGAAAGAGTTCTCTACTTTATTTGAACAAATTCACCAGGCCTTTTTTGATAACCTGAAAAAACATAGCGATGATTTAACGGCAAACGACATCCGTTTGGTTGCCCTTATAAAGATGAATTTAAGCTCAAAAGATATGGCTGTTATTTTTGGTATTTCTCAGGATAGTTTACGTGTTTCACGCTACCGTCTGCGTAAAAAACTAAATATCCCACAAGGAGAAAACCTGAGTTCTTTTATACAGACACTATAACAAAAACCACGATTTCCGGAGGCTTAACAAGCTGTTAACATAACGCTAACCAAATGATAATGGCGATTTAGGTTACAAGTAAACAGCTAATAATCAATTAATTAACTAAATTATGTTCACGCTGTATCCGTTCTGTATACATCATTTGTAACGCTGTATACATTTTGTACACGCCTCAAAGATAAAACTCCATCACCTGGTTTGCACATTTGCCTCACGGTTTAAAAAACACAACCACCACAAACAAATTTTCAGGAAAATGAAGTCAATTTTACAAGTTCTTTTTTGCTTATTAATTGGTATTGCCACCGCCAGTGCAACCAGTTTAAAAGGTTACGTTTTTGATCAGAAAACAGGTGAAGCTTTAGTAGGCGCATCAGTATATCTGGAAAATACTGACAAGGCAGTATTAACAGGGTTAGATGGCTCGTTTGAGATCAAACACCCACCCGCAGGAAACTTCACATTAAAAGTATCCTATCTGATGTATAAGGTTTTATCTAAACAGATTACAATACTTAAAGAGGATAATCCAACCATCAGGATTTATCTATCTGAAACGAAAGAGAAAGAATTAAATGAGGTAGTTATTTCGGCAAAAAATGATGGCTCGGCAGAGAAAACTGCAAGACGCATCGAGCAAAAATCTGCGCAGTTAATTAATGTTGTATCGGGCAAGGCGATGGAGATTTCTCCTGACTTGACTGTCGCGAATGTCATTCAACGTGTATCAGGGGTATCAGTAGAAAGGAGCAATAGTGGCGACGGACAGTATGCTATTCTTAGGGGGATGGACAAAAGATACAACTACACGCTGGTTAATGGAATTAAAATACCTAGTCCGGATAATAAATACCGTTACGTCCCTTTAGACATTTTTCCTTCAGAACTTTTGGACAGACTGGAGGTATACAAAACCTTAACTCCAAACCTTGAAGGCGATGCCATAGGTGGTGTGGTAAATATGGTAATGAAAGATGCACCGCAAAAACTACAGATCAATGCAAACCTTGCCGGAGGCTATAGTCAGCTATTTATAGATCGGGGCTTTAGTTCATTTGATGCCTCATCAATTCATAGTAAATCACCATACGAGATTAATGGGAAGGATTACAAAGCCACGCAGGTAGACTTCCCAAAAGGTACAGCAGATTATAAGTCGAGCCATCCTACCCCTAACCTTGTAGGTGGTTTATCTATAGGGCAACGGTTTCTTGATAATAAGCTAGGGATAATCATAGCAGGAAGTTATCAGAACACCTATCGTGGTAGCAACGGCACTTTCTACCGCTCATCGGCAGCCAACGCATCAAATAAGTTTGCAACCATAACAAGTATGAATGAGCGCCAGTATTCGGAACAACAGAAACGTTATGGTTTTCATGGTAAGCTGGATTATGCATTCAACGAAAATAATAAGCTAAGCCTTTATAATGCTTATGTGGATCTGAATAACATCCAGGTTAGAGACGAAAAATCTACAGATTTCTCTACCGGATACGAACCCGCAGCTGGAAAAGCACAACTGGAATATGCTACACGATCGAGAGTAACAGAACAGCAGATCTACAACAGTACACTTCATGGAGATCACCAGATCATTACAGATAAATTAAAGATCTCCTGGTCGGCCGTTTATTCGTCTGCCAAAAATGAAGTGCCAGATAACACGACCATTACCTTAAGTGGAAAACGCGAGAATTTTACTGACAGCCGTACTGTTGCAAAAACAAACGGTACAACGCATCGCTGGGAACGTAACACGGATGAAGACAAAGCCGGGTATCTTGACATTGGCTATAAAATTCCTGTTGGCGGACTGAAGATAGAATTTTCTGCAGGCGGATTATATCGCGACAAACAGCGCAGCAGCTTCTTTAACAATTACACTTTAACTCCCGTAAACACTGCAGCTAAATACGGGGTTGATTTCAACAATTATACTGAGATAGATTGGACCGTTCAAACTCCGGGCGGAGCGGTAAACAACCCCCTTACTTATGATGCTTCAGAGAAACTAGCTGCTGGTTATGGGATGTTTAACATCAGTAAGGATGCAGTTGAGGTAGTTGGAGGTTTACGCATTGAACATACAAATCAGAGCTACGCAATGCTGTTCCCGGCCGGAGAGCTTCGCCCGAAGGGGAATCAGGTTTATACCGATTTTCTTCCATCTGTAAATGTCAAGTATAAACTGAGTGGGAAGCAACAGTTAAGGGCATCGTACTTCCGCTCTTTAAACCGTCCGGGATTTTATGAACTTATTCCAGGAGGTGTGGTTCAGGATGATTACAAGGAAAAAGGAGATCCGGACCTTAAGCGTGCTATAGCTGATAATTTTGATTTGCGCTATGAACTATTTCCAAATAGTAATGATCAACTATTGGTTGGAACATTTTATAAAGCCATTAAAAACCCGATTGAATATAGCTTTCAGGCAGACCCTATCCGCCCTCAGGACACCTATTACCTACCGGGCAATTTCGGGACGGCAAGGAACTATGGTTTGGAAATTGACTACATCAAATTTATTAATCAGTTCGGTATAAAGGCAAACTATACCTATACCCATTCCAGAATTACAACACCAAAGGATTTGTTAACCATAGACCCTGAAACCAATGATTCCAAAAAAATCACTGTGCTGCAATCACGTCCGCTTTATGGACAATCGGAACATATCGCCAATCTTTCCCTTATCTATAAAAACACAAAAAGTGGATGGGATGCGCAGGTTGCCGGCTCCTATACAGGTCCGCGCATTAACACCGTATCACAGTTCCTGGATAATGACCTTTGGCAAAAAGGCTTTATCCAGATGGATGCATCGGCTGAGAAAAAATTCAAGAAAAACCTTAGCATATTCATAAAAGCAGGAAACCTGCTAAATACACCTTCGAAGCTATTTATTAAAGGTATTAATCCGACGAATGCAGATACGGGGAACCAGTTTGATGGTAAAACATTGATCCGAAACGATTATTACGAGCAAACGTATCTGTTAGGCTTACGCTATAAATTATAACTCAATCTTATTTATTATAAAAGAGAAAAAAATGAAAGCAAAACATTTGTTTATCTATCTGGCTATTTTAACCTCAGTTATTGCGGGATGCAAGAAGGCCAATATCGACGTGGATCCTGATACAGGAAACGGGACTGTTACCGGTGAGGTTTCGGGAATCTGGCTAAAAGGAAGCACACAATTTATTAAAGGCGACATCATTATTCCAGAGGGTAAATCTTTAACTATTGAGGAGGGTGTTACCATTATAATGGATACTGTTGCAAAGCCAGAGATTATTGTAAAAGGGAATTTATATGCGCAGGGAACATCCGATTTTCCAATAAAATTTACAGTTGAAGAGGAATTTAGAACTGAAGCAAAAAAGTTTGGCAAACTTTGGGGAGGTATTCTTGCTGCACCAAGCTGCGAAGAGTTGTTACTTGATCATACGATAATAGAATATGCAGGTGCAACGACTTCAGATGCTTCAACTTCGGTGAAGCAACATTTGTACAAGGCAGTGGCGGGTGAAAACTTGCCGGCACTTTGGTTTTCCAATGTAAACGGAAAACTAGTAGTAACAAATAGTATTTTTAGGAACCTGCAGGAGGACTGTACGTATATAGATGGCGGTAAAGTCATTTTTGCAAACAATTCTTTTTACACTACAGGAGTTACTGGTGGCGAGGCCATTAATTTGAAATCTGGGTGTCTGGCTGATGTTGCTTACAATTTAGTTTACAGTACCAACACTAATGCCTTAAAGTTATCAAACAGTGGCGACCGCACACCACAGGCTTACATTGTTGTTTACAACAATACTATGGTAAATACAGGATGGCGACGTCCTACAGCAAAGGGAGGATCTATCTGGGTAGAGGCAACGGTACGCGTAAGTGTTTATAACAATATGTTTGCAAATACTCGTTTTGGAATTAAAAGAGATACGAAAAAACCAGAAGATGACAGGTCTGTATTCGGGAACAATTACTATTATGGATTTAATCAGGTCACTGTAGATCAGTTCCAACCTACAAAAGAGATCATTGCAGGTACGAATGACATCATCAGCAAAACAGCCGGTGATAATGATCCTATGTTCTTAAATTACCCATTGAACACTCCGGTTGATAATGCAACTTTTAATACCACATGGGATTTCCATTTAAAACCAGGTTCTCCGGCTCTTGGAAAAGGTACAGCAAACTTTACCAGACATTATGCTTCAGGACTGGTTTTGAATGGGGTTACCTATAAATCACCTGAACCATCTGGCTACATTGGTGCATATGGCACAAACTAGTTTAATTAAGAAGTTACCACTTTAAAGAATAAGAAATATTAAATTAATACCTCATGAATAAATACACCCAGATAACTATATTCTCGGCAACGCTTATGTCGATCAGCATGGCCTGCACTCCACAAAAAGCAGATACTACTGAGACCGTAAAGCCTCTATACACTACAGAACCGGTACAATTTGACTCTGATGATCCGGCAATATGGATTAACCCGGTAGATTCTTCAAAGTCATTGATCATTGGAACTGACAAAGACGAAAATGGCGGTTTATATGTGTTTGATCTGAAAGGAAAGATCATTAAGGACAAGACTATAAAAGGATTAAAGCGCCCTAATAACGTTGATATCGCCTATGGCCTGGTGCTTGGGGGTAAAAAGACAGATATAGCAGTTACTACAGAGAGAATGACACACAAACTCCGCATCTATTCTCTACCTGATATGAAGCCCCTCGATAATGGTGGTGTTCCGGTGTATGAAGGTGAGAAAGGCGAGATGTACAGAGACCTGATGGGCATTGCGATGTACACCGGCCCAAAAGGAGAGATTTATGCCATTGCCGGTAGAAAAACAGGGCCTAAAGACGGTTCTTACTTATGGCAATATTTGCTGGAAGATGATGGCACAGGACACATCAAGGCAACCTTGAAGCGCAAATTTGGATACTACAGCGGCAAAAAAGAAATTGAGTCTATTGCAGTAGACAATGAGATGGGATACCTCTATTACTCAGATGAGCAGTTTGGCGTTCGCAAATATTATGCTGATCCGGCAAAAGGGAACAAAGAGCTGGCTTTATTTGCGAAAGAAGGTTTTAGGGAGGATAATGAGGGCATTAGTATCTATAAAACTACCGACACAACAGGTTACATCCTGGTATCAGATCAAAGTGCCAACCAGTTTAAAGTTTATAGCAGGGAAGGCGTTAAAAATAAGAACGACCACCAGCTCATTACAAGTATTAAGGTTTCAACCAACCAGAGTGATGGCTCAGACATTTACTCAAAACCACTTAATGATGATTTTAAGCACGGAATTTTTGTTGCAATGAGCGATAACAAAACATTTCAGTATTACAGGTGGGAAGATCTGGCAGGTAAACTATTAAAAGTAAACTAAAACTGGCGGGTTAAAAGCTACTCCTTTCTCGGGTAGCTTTTCTTTTTTGTCTGATGAGCCTGCGTTTTTCTCTGTCGGTTTTTATTTTTTCGAATTTTGCTATTTGTTCTTTTATCTTTTTTTCCTTTTGTGGAGTTACACCAACACTGTACTTTATCCCCTGAAAAAGTGTTTTCCAGATAAAACTAAAAAAGGAAGCTGTTTTTTCCCGCTCAAATTTTATTGATGCCGCTATAAGTACACCGTCTGTTTTAGGGTTATCTGAATTAATAATCATTGCATTTGCTAAAAAGGACATTAACCCCTGTTTAACTAAATGATCGCGCCCTTCTTCTTTTTTAAGCAGTGCTACAGAAAGGTCATTAAAAGCAAATTTGACTTTACCTGTTGCAAGGGTTTCATTTGCATCGATGTTAAACTCAAGTTTTTTAACGTGCCCGCTTTTCACCTCAACCATTCCTAACGGCTTTGTAATTCTATTAAGTACCCTTCCATCCATCTGGCCCAAAGTTCCTGAGTAAGAAAAAGCGCCATCATTTGCGGCAAGATTAAACTTAAAATTTACGTCCAACTTGCCCTGCCCCATCATGTAGCTCGTTAATTTAGCAAACATAAAGGGGTTTTTGTTTTTGATTTTTTCGGAGTTGGTTATGTTGGTTATGCTTCCTGAGGTTTTTTCAAAGGTGATTCTCCCCTTTTGTTTACTATCCCTATCGAACTCTGCATAGGTCAAATCTATATTACTTAAATTAAGCTGTTTAACGGTGAGTAACCCTTTAACCCTTTGCAATAGCTGATGAGGATATTTCCCTATTTTAATTTCGGTTCTTTTAGGAAGTTCATTATTATTAAAAACAGATACTGAACCGTTGTTTACATTCATCTCGGTAGCATACAATTCCTGCTTACGAACATACAAAGGCAGGTTAATGCCTTCTAAACTAATATCACTCATCTGAATATCAAACCTGTCTTTTGAAAAGCCTACCGCTTTTCCAAACTTCATTTCATCGTACCGAGGAACAACACTAAAACGCTTTATATTGAGCTTACCTGATGATGCCCTAAAATCTAACTGATTAAGATTGATATGATACAAGCTATCTGGCGTGGCGAAGGTGTAATTGTTTAAATTTATAACCACGTCTTTAAGCAAATAAAACCTGCTCGTATCTCTTACTGAGTTTTTATCGATTAACCAATTTTTTAGCGTGACATTTAGATTCTTAATGGAATCAACCTCTGGTTTGGCAACGTTTTTATTAACGTATTTAAAGCTGATATTTTTAAGGTCGATGGTTTTTACTTTGAGCTCCTTTACAAATTTAGAGATGTAGTCGTAAGGCGACTTATCAGGAAATGGCTTTTTGAGTTCATTAAATTCCAGTTGCTTATTTACCATTACAATTTCCGGATTGTCAAACAATAGGAGGTCAATTTTCACCTTCTTATATCGCAGCAGATCAATAGGATGAAAGTTCTTTATAACCAGCTCTTTTAACTGTATGTAATAGATGTTATTTGGTGCGTGTTTTAAACGAACCATCTTTTTCAGAATATTAGTATCCGGGATAATTTTAACGTCTGACAATGATGCTCTCCCCGTAATAAAATTTGTCCCCACATCAGAAAATTCTATGCTGTACAAGCTGTCCGTAGCATTTAAAACAAGATCTCTGACTTGTGCCTTAATTATCGGTTGAAACCTGGCGCTTAAATGTCTGGATGCAGCAACCAACAGTAAAATAAAGAAAAGCATAATCCCAGAAACCCATTTAAGCGTACTATAACTCTTTCGGACTTTTTTGATCATAGGCCTTAGTGGTTTAACCTAATATACGAATTTATTACTCAGGCGTTAGATATCAGTCTTTTTTTTCTTGGCCTTTCTTTCGGCGCGCTCCTTCCGTCTTTCTTCTCTTTTTTCGCGCCGCTCCTGTTTTTTATCCTTTACTTTTTCCATTGCCTGTTCCGGTGTTTTTACTGGAACAGCACCTAATCCAACGGTTTCACGCATCCCTATGAAAACACCTTTCCATAATAAATTAAAAAACGAGGCGGCAGGTGTTCTTTCAAAAGTAATCCTGGCCGTTCTGGGTGCAGCTCCTTTACCCGGATTTGCATCTTCAATTAGAAGGCTATTTGCAAGAAAAGACAAGAATCCTTTTTTCTTGCCTATACCCCCATTTTCCCCTTCTTTAAGTAGCTTTATTTTAAGGTCTTTATAATAGAAATGAACAATACCTGAAGCACCTTTTACATTGGCCTGAATGTCAAAATCGATTCCCTGCATTTGTCCGCTTTCTATTTCAACTAAGCCCATGTTCTTTGCCATTGGATTTAAAACCATCATATTCATTGCAGCTATCTTACCTTTATAGGTAAAAGAGGCATTTTTATCTGTTAAATTAAAGTTTATAGTAACCTTAATCCGGCTGGATTTCATTACCAATGCCCTTAAATTAGCAATAGCATGGTTGTTCTTTGTAAGCCCAAGAGAGTCATTAGTTAAATTGAGAATATTCCCGCTAAGGTTTTGGAAGTACACCGTCCCTCTTTTTTGAGTGATCGGATTGTACTCTGTATAGGCAACATCGATATTAGCCAGTTTAACGGTATCAATAATGGTTTCAATAGGTAATCTTTTCAGTGCGATATGAGGAAAATTATGAGCTTTATCAAAATTAGGGGGAGGAGGTAATTCCCTATTCACAAAAATGCCGGCTTTTGCAGGACCTACCTTTAGGGCCCTCGCATATAAACTGCCTTCTGCACTTAATTTACCAAAATCTATCCCTGTAAAGGTTATTTCATTAAATTTTAAATCGTACCTGTCTTTTCCATATTTATATTTCCGGGTAAATGCTAAGTCTGGATGAAGGGGAATCATTTGCAAACCCTTTATACGAATATTCTTATCCCTTACCGAACCTGCAATTGTATCTATTTTGGTGGTATACATTCGATCCTTCCCTGTAGCCCTATATCCGGTGAATTCAAAGCTGATGTCTTTGGTATAATAAAAACGTGTGGTATCGAACTTGGAAAGAGAATCGATAAGCAGGTCTTTTACATTGATGTTTAGATGCTTTATGGAATTTAACGGTTTAGAAGTAGCTCCATTAATATATTGAAAGTCAGCATCTATTATTTTAATGGCCTTTACGTGGATAGATTTTAATGTTTTGGATATCTGATCGTACAAACTCTGCTTATCTGCAGCGGTATCTGTTTTTTTAGTTACTTTATAATGAATCACATTAATGGAGGGTTGCTCCATGATGATGGAATTCATGCTTATCCGTTTCTTAAAGTAGGCAGTAAGCACACCGATTCCGCTTAACTGAAGACGCGCCAGTTTTATCTGAAACAGGTTAGCAGGAGCAAGTTTTAGTTCTTTTAACTGATTAAAAACAGTAGCATCAGGCGTTAAAGTAACGCTATCCAGTACCGCACTTCCGGTAATCAGATTGAGGCGAATATCTTTAAAATTAATCCTATAAAGTTTATGAGAACCATTGTAAACCCCATCTTTTATCTTTTCGGTAAGTAGAGGTTTCCATTTTGCGCTAAAATATAAAGCCACACCTCCAACTATGAGGATCAGGGCTGTAAGGATGCCTGCAAGCCACTTTAATACTTTGTATTTTCCTGGTTTATTGGACGTCATATTCGTGTAGCATACAATATCAAGGCCATAATGAGAAATAAGGCTGGCTATTGTCACAAAATATTCATTTAGCATTCTGCCAATTTGTCATTTGTAAATTAAATTACGTATTTTTGAAGCCCATAAAACAATTGACCATTTATGATTGATTTACAGCTGACAGATAAGACACATGATGAAGAGCGCCAGGGCGAGGCTTTAATTGTTGATGCACCTTTGGTGCGCAATGGCCGCAAACTGTATATCGAAAGTTATGGTTGCCAAATGAATTTTGCCGATAGCGAAATTGTTGCATCTATATTATTAGATCAGGGATTTGAAACCACGGGTGATTACAAGGAGGCTGATGTAGTATTTATAAATACTTGCTCTATCCGCGAAAATGCAGAACAAAGAGTACGTAACCGCCTGTCGCAATTTGGTGCCGAAAAGCGCCGAAACCCTAAACTTATTGTAGGTGTTCTGGGCTGTATGGCCGAGCGCTTGAAATCAAAATTTCTGGAAGAAGAGAAATTGGTTGATGTAGTTGTTGGGCCAGATGCATACCGTGAATTGCCACAATTGCTAAGTGAAGTAGAAAGTGGCCACAAAGCTATAAATGTACTACTATCACGTGAGGAAACTTATGCAGACATTAGTCCTGTCAGGTTAAACGGAAATGGCATTACCGCATTTATTTCTATTATGCGTGGTTGTGATAACATGTGTTCTTTTTGCGTAGTCCCTTTTACAAGAGGTCGCGAGCGCAGCAGAGACCCACATTCGATTATGGCGGAAGCTCAGGACTTATTTGACCGTGGCTATAAAGAAGTTACTTTACTTGGCCAGAATGTAGATTCATACAAGTGGAAGGGTAACGATGCTGATGACAGTACTGAAATTGAGGTTAACTTTGCTCAATTGCTTGAAAAAGTAGCTTTGATTAGTCCTGAATTAAGAATTCGCTTCTCTACTTCTCACCCTAAAGACATTACCGACGAAGTTTTATACACCATCGCTAAATACGATAATATCTGCAACTACATACACTTACCTGTTCAATCAGGAAGCAGCAGGGTATTAGAATTGATGAATCGTACTTACACCAGAGAGTGGTACATTAACAGGATTGATGCGATTAGGAATATCATTCCTGACTGTGCAATTTCATCTGATATTATTGCCGGTTTTTGTACAGAAACAGAAGAAGAACATCAGGAAACGCTTAGCATTATGGACTATGTGAAATATGATTTCGCATTTACCTTTAGTTATTCTGAGCGACCAGGAACCCTTGCTGCACGTAAGTTTGAAGATGATATTCCGGAAGATGTTAAAAAACGCAGGTTAAGTGAGATCCTGATTAAGCAACAGGAAACTTCTTTATATCGTTTACAACAATTTGTTGGAAAAACTGTTAGGATTTTAGTGGAAGGGACTTCAAAAAAATCAGATAAAGATTTCTGTGGCAGAAATGATCAGAATGCAATGGTGGTTTTCCCGGCAACAGAAGGTGTTGCCGCAGGGCAATATGTATATGTACATATAGACCGTTGTACCTCGGCAACCTTATTGGGGACCGTTGTAGTTGAAGAACCTGAAATTGTTTAATTAAACACAGATTACATTGGACGTACAAGACATAAAAAATCGTTTTGGGATAATTGGTGGTTCTCCGCTATTAAACCGGGCTATAGATATTGCCAGGCAGGTTGCACCAACCGACATGTCTGTTTTAATTACTGGTGAAAGTGGTAGTGGTAAAGAGGTTTTCTCTCATATCATCCACCAGATGAGTACCCGCAAACACGGAGCTTTTATTGCGGTAAACTGCGGCGCCATTCCCGAAGGGACTATTGATTCTGAACTATTCGGCCACGAAAAAGGATCTTTTACCGGCGCTCATGAAGCCCGTAAAGGTTATTTTGAGGTAGCAAACGGAGGCACAATTTTTCTTGATGAGGTTGCAGAATTGCCATTAGGTACACAGGCCCGTTTGTTACGTATCCTTGAAAGCGGTGAATATCTTAGAGTAGGGTCTTCTAAGGTGCAAAAAACAGATGTACGAATTATTGCAGCAACCAACGTTGATGTTTATAACCGTGTAAAATCTGGTAAATTCCGCGAAGACTTATATTATAGACTAAATACTGTTCCGTTGCGCATTCCTGCCTTGCATGAGCGTAAAGAGGACATTTATTTATTATTCAGAAAATTCTCGGCAGACTTTAGTGATAAATACCGCAGTCCGGGCATACAGCTTGAGCCTGAAGCAATACAGATTTTGAGTAATTACAGCTGGCCAGGAAATGTACGCCAGTTAAAGAACATTGCTGAGCAGATCTGTGTACTCGAGAAAGACCGAAACGTAACTGCTGCAGCTTTGCTGAATTACATCCCCAATGAAAGTGCTACAAATTTGCCTGTCGCAATTAACGGGAACACGAAAGAAGATTATACAGAAAGAGATATCCTTTACAAGGTTCTTTTTGATATGAAAAAAGATATGATGGAATTGAAAAAGCTGGTAGCCGAAATCATTCAGAGCGGAGGAAATACTTCGCACATCATGGCAGACAACCCTCATTATATCAATCAGCTTTATCAGGAGGTAGACCAGACTTATGGCAATGAGCAGCCTACCCTTACGATTAAAAAACCCGTTCAAAACGCTCCTGTTGATTACAACTATACCCATGAAGCAGAAGAAGTTGAAGAATCTTTATCTTTAATAGACAAGGAATCTGATCTGATCAAAAAAGCATTGAAAAAACACAAAGGAAAGCGCAAATTTGCTGCTCAGGAATTAGGCATCTCCGAACGTACATTATATAGAAAAATTAAAGAATTGAATTTAAACTAAGGATGAAAAATTTATCTGTAATCATATTGCTATTCTTTCTTAGCAGCTGTAAAATAGGACTAAACGGAGCGTCTACTGTAGGCTTGAAAACGATTAGCGTTAAAGTTTTTGAAAACAATGCGCCATTAGTGGTAGCATCTTTAAGCTCACAGTTTACAGAAGAATTGAAAACACGTATTCGGAACCAGACTAGCTTAAGTATTACACAGAATGATGCTAATGCCATTTTCACAGGAAACATTACCGGATATAGCATTACTCCTGTAGCGATAACAGACAACAAACAACCTACAGCAGGTGCCAACAGGTTATCAATAACAGTTAACGTGAAATATGTAAACAACATTGATCCCAAACAAAGCTTTGAGCAGTCATTTGAGCGTCATAAGGATTTTAAACTGGCCGGAAACTTACAAGCTCAAGAACCCGCATTAATTAAAGACGTTACTGCTCAGCTTACTGAAGATATTTTTAATGCAGCTTTTGCACAATGGTAGGCTAAAATAGAGATCAATTATTAACTTAGCATCGTGGAGCAGGATATGAACATTAAAGAACAGCTAACAAGATTAATTGCTGTACCTGAGAAAACATCTCAGGATGACACAGTTATGCTTCAAGATCTCGTTAAGCAGTATCCTTATTTTCAGCCCGTTCATCTGCTGCTGGCAAAAGCCACTTTGAATAGCGACGAGGGTAACACCAATCTTGCTACCGCTGCGCTGTACACGAACGGGCAGTTACTCCATAATTTGCTTCATGAAACTGAACACTTAGAACCTGTAGACTTCAACGTTATCAGCTATTCATCTTCAGAAGCTTTCGGTAATAACCCTGAAACCTTAGATGAATTTGTAATTGATGAGGTTCCTTCTGAATTAGAAGAATTGAAGATAAGCGATGATCAGGAAGTATTTGATGAAATTGGCGAAGTAAACATAAGTCATTATAATTACGCTGATACAGATCCGATTACTCCTGAAGAAAGCAGAGAGAACCCAGAGGATGATCTTGTTTTAGAGAACATTGTAGCTACAGATTTCTTTGCCTTTCAGGAAAACTTTAAAGTTGAACCAGTAACAGAAACTTCGGAAGTTACTGAGAATCAAATTGAGGAATATAAAGAAGATGAGCCTGTTGAAGAAGATGATACGATTGTAATCAGTAAATATGATGATGATCAGCTTCCTTACACATTTTTATGGTGGCTTGCTAAAACAAGAAAAGAGCATCAGCAAATATTTCAACCCTACGCTTCGCCCAAGCATGTTAAGCAAGATCAGGAGCAAAAATCGGATAGAAACAAAAAAGCAAATGAGCTTCAGCAGCAATATGTGGAGAATATATTTCACATGCAGAGTCCATTTGATGAAGAAGAAAGTGAATATTCGCCAAATGAGTTTAAACAACGCTCAAAGGGAGCTGAAATTATTGAAAGCTTTATAAAGAACGAGCCTCAGATAAGTCCACCCAAGCCGGAGCAAATAAATAACGAGAATAAAGCCAAAAAAAGCGCCGAGGACCATAATGACCTGGTATCTGAAACGCTGGCAAACATCTATATTGAGCAGATGCTTTATGACAAGGCCATAGAGACTTATGGAAAATTAAGTTTGATGTTTCCAGAAAAAAGCCGTTACTTTGCCGACCTTATTCAATCGATAGAAAAAAAAATTTAACAACCTAACATAATATGCTTTTCTTAATTATTTTATTAATCATCGTTTGTATTGCCTTAGCGCTATTTGTTTTGATACAAAATCCTAAAGGTGGTGGTCTGGCAACAGGCGGATCTGGCAGTAATATGTTTGGCGTTCAACGTACAGGTGACGTTTTAGAAAAAGGAACCTGGGTTTTATTAGCGCTTGTTGTAGTGCTTACTTTATCAATTACAACTATTGGTAAATCAGGCGGCTCATCAGCAACTGGAGCTGGTTCTAAAATTCAGGAACAACTTGACAAAACTCCTACTCCATCTCCAATTGGTGGCGGTAATACTGCTCCTGCTCCGGCAAATACGCCACCAGCAGCAGCAGACACTACAAAAAAATAAGTTCTTATATTCTATAAGAATGCAAAAGCCCGGAAGGTTAATACCTCTTCCGGGCTTTTTTATCCCCCTGCCACTCTGACACAAAAATAGTTTGCCTTAATCCATTAGCTGACAAGGCTGTGTAAATTTGTCAAGCTTAAGCCCCTTGGCACAAAAACTGATATGTTCTTTCCTGCGTAATTAAATTACTTTTACATTTATAAATCTAAAAACAAAACAATAATAAGTTATGGCTTTAAACTTTAAACCTAATGCAGATAGAGTAGTTGTTGAAGCTGCTGCTGCAGAAGAAAAAACAGCTTCTGGTATTTATATCCCTGATACCGCTAAAGAAAAACCTCAACAAGGAATAGTAGTAGCTGTAGGACCTGGTAAATATGCTGATCAAACTGGAAATCTAATCCCATTAAGTGTTAAGGTTGGTGATCAGGTTTTATACAGTAAATACGGTGGTACTGAAGTTACCATTGAAGGTACTGAGTATTTAATTATGAGAGATTCTGATATCTTAGGAACTCTTTAATCCAAGTATAATTATAGAAATGAAATTGGTTAATGCTTAATTCATTTCAGCTTAAACAAGAATCAAAAAAAATAAAATGGCAAAACAAGTAAAATATAATGTAGAAGCTCGCGACTCCCTGAAAAGAGGTGTTGACATTTTGGCTAATGCTGTAAAAGTAACTTTAGGCCCAAAAGGTCGTAACGTAATCATTGACAAAAAATTTGGCTCACCTGCTATCACTAAAGATGGTGTTACAGTAGCCAAAGAAATTGAATTGAAAGACCCAATTGAAAATATGGGTGCTCAAATGGTTAAAGAAGTAGCTTCTAAAACTGCTGATATTGCAGGTGATGGAACGACAACTGCAACTGTATTAGCTCAAGCAATTGTAACTGCTGGTATTAAAAACGTAGCTGCTGGTGCAAATCCAATGGATTTAAAACGTGGTATCGATAAAGCAGTTACTGCAATTGTTGAGAACTTAAAAGCTCAATCGCAAACTGTTGGTGAAGACAACAACAAAATCAAACAAGTTGCGTCTATCTCTGCTAACAATGACGAAGTAATTGGTGCATTGATCGCTGAGGCTATGGGCAAAGTTGGTAAAGATGGCGTTATTACTGTTGAAGAAGCAAAAGGTACTGAAACTGAAGTAAAAACAGTTGAAGGTATGCAATTTGACCGTGGTTATTTATCTCCATATTTTGTAACTAATGCAGACAAAATGGAAGCGGAATTAGAAAACCCTTACATTTTGATCTACGACAAAAAAATCAGCAACATGAAAGAATTGTTGCCTGTATTAGAAAAACAAGTTCAAACTGGTAAACCACTATTGATCATCGCTGAAGATTTAGACGGTGAAGCTTTAGCTACTTTAGTAGTTAACAAAATCCGTGGATCTCTGAAAGTTGTTGCTGTTAAAGCTCCAGGTTTTGGCGACAGAAGAAAAGCAATGTTAGAAGACATCGCTATTTTAACTGGCGGTACTGTTATCTCTGAAGAAAGAGGTTATAAATTAGAGAATGCTGACCTTACTTATTTAGGTACTGCTGAGAAAGTTGTTGTTGACAAAGACAACACTACAATCATCAATGGTGCTGGTCAGTCTGAAGATATTAAAGCTCGTGTTAACCAGATCAAAGCTCAAATTGAGACTACTACATCTGATTATGACAAAGAGAAATTACAAGAGCGTTTGGCTAAATTAGCTGGCGGTGTTGCAGTTCTTTATGTAGGTGCAGCTTCTGAAGTTGAAATGAAAGAGAAAAAAGACCGTGTTGATGATGCTTTACATGCAACCCGTGCAGCGGTTGAAGAAGGTATCGTAGCTGGTGGTGGTGTTGCTTTCATCCGTGCTATCGAGGCATTAGAAGGCATGAAAGGTTCAAATGATGACGAGACTACTGGTATCCAGATCATTCGTCGTGCTATTGAAGAGCCTTTACGTCAGATTTGCCAGAATGCTGGTATCGAAGGTTCTATCGTTGTACAAAAAGTTAAAGAAGGTAAAGCTGACTTCGGTTACAATGCCCGTACTGATGTGTATGAGAACTTAATTGCGGCTGGTGTTATTGATCCAACTAAAGTTGGTCGTGTAGCATTAGAAAATGCAGCTTCTATTGCAGCTATGTTATTAACAACTGAGGTTGTTTTAGCTGATGATCCGGAAGAAGCTCCTGCTGGTGGTGCTATGCCTCCTATGGGTGGTGGTGGCATGGGTGGAATGATGTAATCATCATTTGCCTTACACATATAAAAAAGACCCGCTGATAACAGCGGGTCTTTTTGTTTTAAATCTTTGTTATATTTAGGTAGTTAAAACATGATGGAGAATTTTTTAGAGAACGGTCATTTCCTTACAGTTAGCGAAGTGAACAAATTTTTACTGGCAACACTACTGTGTGGTTTAATTGGTGCAGAACGAGAGTTTAGAAGCAAACAAGCTGGACTAAAAACAATGATCATGATTGGTCTTGGTTCTACATTATTCACAATTCTATCTATAAAAATTGGTTTAAGTAGTCATGATCGTATTGCCTCCAATATTGTTACCGGAATAGGCTTTCTGGGAGCAGGTGTAATTTTTAAGGAAGACAATCAGGTTAAAGGCCTAACTACAGCTTGTGTAATATGGATTGTAGCCGCAATTGGAATGGCCATTGGCTCTGGATATTATGAACAGGCAATAGGTGTAACATCGGTTGTTCTACTTGCCTTATTTACTTTTCCCTTTTTAGAAGATATGGTAGAGCAACGCTTTACCAAAAGAGTTTACAGGATCGTAAAAAGATTTGAAAATGAAAGTCTCGAGAAATATGAAGAAGACATCAAGACCTCTAAATTAAAGCTTACCCGAGGCAAGCAGGAACTGGCAAATGGCATTATAAGCGGAACATGGATAGCTGTAGGAAGCCCTAAAAACCACAAAAGATTTGTAGATCGCATGCTTCAGGATAGAAATATAATAGCATTTGACTTTTAAGTTTTAGCTTTGCATCATGCAAAGGGAACAGATCTCAGTATTTGATATTTTTAAGATAGGAATTGGGCCATCAAGTTCACATACACTTGGTCCGTGGCGAGCAGCACAGCAATTTACAACTTCGTTAAAACAACAAAATCTACTAGATGATGTTGAGCAAATAAAGATTTTGCTTTACGGATCCTTAGCAAAAACTGGTAAAGGACATGGAACTGATGTTGCCATATTACTTGGATTGGCAGGTGCAGATCCGGTAACCTTTGATGTAAACTCGATTGAGTGTACTATTGAATCAATCAAAAAAGATCATTCACTAATTCTGGCAGGAGAAAAACCAACTATATTCAATTATGATGATGATCTGGTATTCCTTTTTTTTGAAAGCCTACCCTTCCATCCCAATGCGGTTACTTTTCAAGCTTTTTTAAAAACTGGCAAAGCCATATCTGAAACCTATTACTCTATTGGCGGTGGCTTTGTAGTTAAAGAGGGGGAGGATGGTAAAGAAAGAGAGCAGGTAGATTTACCATTCCCTATTGAAAAAGCAGGAGATCTGTTACACTGGTGTCTTACTACAGGACTTAAAGTTTCTGAGGTAGTAATGGAGAATGAACTGGCCTGGCGGACAGAAGCTGCAACAAGAACAGGAATTTTGCAGCACTTCAATGTAATGAAAGATTGCATTTACAGAGGGTGTCATACCTCCGGATTTTTACCGGGAGGATTAAACGTGGCCAGAAGGGCCGCAGCGCTTAATAAAAAGCTGATGGGCAATAGTGTTTACACTAACTATGAAAGTTGGGTAATGGCCATTAGAACAGGTGGAAATGGGTTTAATTATACGCTTGACTGGGTGAGCTGTTTTGCCCTGGCTGTTAATGAAGAAAATGCTTCATTTGGCAGAGTGGTAACGGCCCCAACCAATGGCGCGGCTGGAGTTATACCAGCGGTGCTACAATACTTTATCACATTTTGTGATGGATTTGATGAAGAAAAAATTACACAGTTCATTGCCTGCGCATCTGAAGTAGGCAGTATCTTCAAAAAGGGAGCTACTATATCTGCTGCAATGGGCGGATGTCAGGCCGAAATCGGAGTATCTTCAGCAATGGCTGCAGCTGCGCTTACTGAGTGCTTAGGAGGCTCTCAGAGGCAGGTTTTGATGGCTGCGGAAATAGCCATGGAGCATCACCTAGGGCTTACCTGTGACCCTATTGGTGGTTTAGTTCAAATACCATGTATAGAAAGGAATACTATGGGGGCTATTAAAGCAATTACGGCAAGCCAGCTTGCGTTGCAAAGTAATCCGGACAAAGCCAAGGTAAGTTTAGACGCCGTTGTTAATACGATGTGGGAAACTGCTTTAGATATGAATTCGAAATACAAAGAAACATCTGATGGCGGTTTAGCTACCAATATCCCAATAAGTTTGCCTGAGTGCTAAACTATTATTAGATTTTCTGTTGTGCTTTAATAGAAAGGTATCTGTTGATTACATTTATGGTCAGTTTTTCTGGTGGAGTAAGGATGCTTAAGATTCCATGTTTAGCAAGTTCCTTTACGATCAACTTTTTCTCATAAGCAAATTTGCTGGCAATAGTTTTAATGTAAATCCCTTCTACGTCTTTTACTTCCTCTTCGGTAAGAGATTTCAGTTCGGTGTTTTCAAAAAACACAATAAGCAGCAAATGGAATTTCGCAACACGCTTTAAAAATGGCAGCTGTCGGTTTAATGCAGACATGCTTTCAAAATTTGTAAAGAAAACTACCAAACTACGCTGCTTTAAAACACTTCGGATACTGGTATAAAGGGCTTCCATGTTGGTTTCAAGATATCTTGTTTTTTCTTTATACAAAACGCTCATAATCTTACCAAGCTGAGCAGGTTTTCTATCAGCTGGCACAATACTTCCTGTCTTTTCAGCTATCGTTATCAAGCCCGCTTTATCTTCCTTTAACAAAGCCACATTAGAAAGAACCAGGCTTGCATTAATGGCATAGTCCAATAGGCTCAAGCCCTCAAAAGGCATTTTCATGACCCTTGATTTGTCAATTACACAATACACATGCTGGGCTTTTTCGTCAGTGAAGGAATTCACCATCAACTCTCCTTTCCGGGCTGTTGCTTTCCAGTTAACAGTTCTATAATCATCGCCCGGCACATAACTCTTTACCTGATCAAACTCCAGGCTATGACCTATCCTTCTTATTTTTTTAATCCCAATTTCATTCAGTCTGTTTGATATGGCCATCAATTCATATCTTCTTAATTGCAGAAAGGAAGGATAAACAGGCACTGTTGTTTCTTCTCCAAAGTTAAACCTCCTTACAACTAAGCCTAACGGCGAATTAACATACAAACGAATCAATCCGAATGCATACTCCCCCCTTTTGGTTGGCCTTAAAGTATAATTGATTGTTTTATGTTCACGGGGCTTTAAATTAGTTGTAAACCAGATGTCTCTTTTTTGAAATTGTAAAGGAATTTCATCAATAATACCAACTTTAGTTGCAAAGGGATAAAAGCTCTCGATATAAATATTGATTTCATTTTCATCGCCATTACTTAATCTTTCTGGAAGATCCCGTCTTAAAAAGAAGCCCCTGGCTTGTCGATAAAGCATAAGCATATCTATAACAACCAATGCGATCAGCGTCCAAAAAGCAATAAATGGGATATCACCAAGCCACGGAAAAAAGAAAGAGAACAGGAACAAAGTAGTACAAAGCCCGATCCCGGCAAGCAACCTTCTACCCAAAAACAGGTCTGTATAATATGTTTTAAAAAAGTTCTTCAACAGCTTAGGTATTACCTTGGAATCTCTAATTTTTGAATAATTTGACCAACTACATCTGCAGGCGTAAGTCCTTCCATTTCTTTATCTGGTGTCAGCATAATTCTGTGTGCAAGAACAGGTACCGCCACTTTTATGATATCCTCTGGCGTAACAAAATCACGGCCCTGCATTGCTGCAATCGCTTTAGCGCTATTGATCATTGCTAAGGATGCGCGAGGTGAAGCGCCCAGGTAAAGTGATTTATTATTCCTTGTTTCATGGGTTATCCTTGCTGCATATTCTATTAGTTTAGGCTCAACATGCAAGGCCTTAATTATTGCCCTGCATTTCTTGATCTTAGCAATACTTAGAACTGCTTTAACTGCATTTATTTCTACCTCAAGCTTTTGCTGATGTTGATTTTGAAGGATAACTATCTCTTCTTCCAGAGTAGGGTATTTTACTTCGATCTTAAATAAGAATCTATCTAGCTGGGCTTCGGGCAATCTATAAGTCCCTTCCTGTTCTATTGGATTTTGAGTTGCCAATACCATAAAAGGCTCATCCATATGATAGGTATGTCCATCTACAGTTATTTGTCGTTCTTCCATCACTTCAAACAAAGCTGACTGAGTTTTTGCTGGAGCGCGGTTAATCTCATCTACCAATATGATATGTCCAAATATGGGCCCTTTTCTATATTCAAACGACGAAGATCTGGGGTCAAATACGGATGTTCCCAATACATCGGAAGGCATTAAATCAGGAGTGAACTGAATTCGTGAAAATGAAGCATCAATGCTTTTGGCCACAAGTTTAGCACTTAATGTTTTAGCTACACCAGGAACCCCTTCGAGCAATATATGGCCATCGGCAAGTAGGGCTGCAATGAGAAAATCTATTGTTTCCTTCTGCCCAATGATAATACTGCTCAGTGTTTGTCTTATCTGATCAACAGCCTGATTAAGTTCAGTTAAGTCGGTTCTTTCATTAAAAATTTCCGGTTCCATAGTTTATTGAGCTTGTTTATAAAATCTTTCAATTAGTTTATTAAGGTTGATCAGTGAGTTATCATCAACATACTGATTGTTATTTATCACATTTACAAGACTGAACAGTTGGTCAATTGTTTCTTCGGGCACTCCTGATCTGATATTTAAAGCTTGTTCCAATTCTTTATCCAGTGAGGTTGTTTTCAGGTTATAGGTACTTCGAATATACTCAAGAAAGTAACTTATCTTCTTTCTTGCGATATCCCCATTGTCCCGTTGCTGATAGTATACTTTTCCGACAACCTTAACAAAATCTAAGGATGAGTTTTTTAAGGGTTCTATTACAGGAATTATCCGCTGCCTACGCTTCATTTCAAATAAAACAAAGATGATCAACCCTACTAGTGCAATATAGTATGCCCATCGCAGTGATTCATTCCTGAAAATCACTCTCAAAACGGCAGAATCATCAATATTACCTCGGGTATTGTGTTCATCCCACATTAAACTTGCAGCGCTGGGAAGGTATGATAAGGCCTTTGCTGCATAATCCGCTCCTAAAGGATTTATCAGGCTGTAATTGGTAAATAGTTGAGGATTTGGTAAAATGTATATATTTCCTTTACCAAAACTGTATTTAATAAAGTTTGGCTTTCCATTCGCATTTTTACCCAATACCGTTACCCTGGAAGTATCGATTTTACTAAAATACTGTTCGGCGATTTGCTTTCCGAATGCATAATTGTATTTCGTTTTTAACTTCGGATTGGTGAAATTAATTCCGGTAGATTTTTCTGTTGAATAGTTATACGACGACCCTATATCAAACTTAAGTGTATCACCTAAAGTTTTACCAAAATCAAAGGCGGCAAAAAATGCATTATTCCCGTCTTTTACAAAGCTGATAAGTTCTTTAAAATCCAGCTTATCAAGTTCCATCGAATGAGCGATAAAAAGATAGCTGGTATTACTAAACTTCCTATCCTTTAAAGTATTATATATAGGATCTCTGATTATTCGCACATCTCTTTTGGGAAATAAATTATGTATTTCATGAAACAGAATGTACGTGCCATACGGAATCTTATCTTCTTTTAAATAGCTGGGAGTCCAGTTTGTTGGTTTGGGTTTATAATACTGGGCAAGCAGATAACCAACCAACAGCACGGCACTGACAATAAGATATCTTCTTAATCCCTTCATGAGCTATGTAGATTAAACCGTTCAAAACTATCTTTAATGGCATTGAAGTCCTCTTTGTTAATAAAAAACTCACCGTACCAAACATATTCAAATTGATGAGTAAGATTGCTAAATTCTTTCTTCTTATCCGAATCATTAATCTCGCTGATATACGTTTGATTTGTTTTTTCAGGGAGCCAATGAATCAGGTTTTTATCGCTCAGTTTCTTAAGTGTCCGCAAATACAAAAGCCTGACAGCTAATCTGTAATTAGTATTCCCTATTGCCTTTTCTATCTGCTCGTTAAAATTAATTTCATGGATGTTATCATCAGACTCGCTATAGGGCACCTCTACTATTTGAGACTTACGGGAAAATATCTTCAGGTCAGCTCCGATAATTTTTAGGACGATGAAAACCACCAATCCAACCAGTGCAATAATTATTAAATACTTTATTAAACCACCAGACACCTTATTGCTTAAAACCTGGCCTATCAAGTGCCAAACCCATCGCCAAAACCTGTCCCATAAGCTAAGATTTGGCGCTGGCACATCATCATAAATAAAATCAGTTTCTTTACTATGTGCTTCCAGTTTGCTTTTATCGAACTTACGCAGATCAACCTTAGTCGTATCCAACCTAACGGCTGTTTTTCCTGCAACAGAATCCAGCTTCCCTACATCGGCCCGAGCCAGTGATACTCCAAAAAAAAGAAAAATGAAGAGCAGTAAACGCATGCTAATAATCCTCAGGGGTAGAATTCAAATCCGTTTCGGACTTTCCAAGTTGATTTATCCTTTCCAATAATCCGGTATTATCCAAACGTTCTACCAAATTAAAATAACAAAGTGTAACACCTATAACAGGCAAGACCATAAACACCTGACAAACATATTGAATAACTGTAGAGACCACAATGATCAAAGTGCTCATACCACCGGATGCTTTTGTAAATGCAGAAACCATGGTAAGTATTATAGCTGGCATAGAAGCCATAGACATGCATGCATAAGTAATTATCCATATTACTAATATCGCTCCCGCGGTTACCCACCATTGATCTTTTAACAGTTTGAAAGATCGGCTAAATGAATATTCAAAACTCCCATTCTCAAGTACCATTACAGAATAAAAGAGAGACATTGCCGGAAATACGTAAAAGAATGGCAAGCCACAGAATAGAAGGCAAACAATAAGAAAAATACACACAGCTATACTACTCCCAAATACCCGAAGAAAATAATATTTGAAATATGACCAAACTTCTTCCACCGCTGGTGCCTGGTTTCCTTTTTGAATATATAGCGCAATAAAGCTCAAGGTTGAAACAATTACTGCAGTATAATTTAGTAATGAAAATATAATCACAAGAAAATAATTGAATGTGAACAGCTGGCCAAATCTATTAAAAGGGTTGGCGTTCGCCTGATTGCCACCATTACCGAAACCGATCTTTTGTAATCCGACCTGATACATTATTGCCGCCAACATTCCGGCAAGTACAAAGAACCCGCATAAATAAATATACGTTTTCATTAATGGCTTAAAGTTCTGTTTTATGAATTGGAACATATCATTAATGATCTCTCCAAACTCTCTAAGCTTTCTAAATTCTAATTTATCAGACATTGTTTATATTTTGAGTGCGTTTAATAAGTTGGGCAGGATACAATACTACATACCAAACCATAAATAAAAATGATGCTCCGAGAATGGATACACTTAACCAAACAGGCATATTGGTATGCCTGGTAACAAAACTCTCAAATATTGCGGCCACTACAATTATAGGTAATATTCCCAAAGCTATTTTAGTTCCGTCTTTTGCGCTTTTTATAAATGCCTGAAGACGTGTGTAGGTTTTAGGAAACAATAAACCATGCCCTAAAACCAAACCTGCACCACCAGCAATTATAATAGCTGATATTTCTAAAGTTCCATGAATCCATATAACCAGTATAGATTCCATTCCCAATCCCTTACTAAAGAAATAATATTCGAATGAGCCAAGCATTATTCCATTCCTTAAAATAAAGAACACGGGGCCAATCGAGAAGAATATTCCGCTTACAAACATCAATAAGGAAACATAAATATTGTTGGCCGCAATCATAAAAAACATACTGAACTCACCTTGCTTTTTATAAACGCCAAATGGATCTCCTTTAGCAATATTCTCATTAGTCATATTTACATATCCATCACCAAGTATTAACCTTAAGAAAGAGTCATCATATTTTGCAGATAGTATTCCTATTAAGCTAGAGATTACAAAAAATATCAGTGCATACAGCAACTGCCTGCGATAAGTATAAAAAAGGATAGGCAACTCAAATTTCCAGAATTCGATGAAGGTATTGCTGTTTTCTTTTTTATTCTTATAAATAGACTGATGCAACAATGCAGCAATCCCGTTTAAATATTCTGTTGTTTTTGATTTTGGATAAAATGTTTTGGCGTAAGCGAGATCATTGGTAATGTCAACAAACCTATCAGCCAGCTCATCTGGCGTGGCTGCACTCATTTGCTCATAGGATTTCCATTTAGTGGAATTCTGTTTAACGAACAACGATTCTCTCATAGGTTTTTGCGAGGGCTTTAATTTTCATGTAAAATAGCATAAAAAAGATTTTTACAAGAAAAATTCATAAAAAAGCTGCGGAAACCCAGTCATGGCCTAAGCGTGGGTGGGGGGAAAGCAGCTACCCTCTAGTTTTAAAACTAAAATATTACTATTATTTTTAGTTAAAATAGCTATTATTTTTAGATGTAAATTTGAGCTTTCTTCTCAAATGCTTGTACGCGCATTTACAAAAGTTGCCCATGCTTATAA
>NZ_JCAXEI010000008.1:0-256044 GCF_059758925.1 Pedobacter sp. GQ55
GTGTGATAGATGCGGATTTTAATGCCGCTCAAAACATTGCTTTGCTTGGGGCTGCTGTAAATCTGCCCGAAAGATGCAATAGGTATAGTTGTACTGTACATTATTGATGTCTAAACCCAATCCATCACAAAGTGTGGTTGGGTAGTTTACTATCATTATTTTAATTCTCCTGAACATTTCTTTGTTTTAAATTTTACCTAAGTTTGAGTTTATATGGAAACAATACAGGTAAACACAAGTCAGCATGTAGCTATTGATTATCCGGTTGCTGGATTGGGAGAACGGGTGGCTGCAAGATTAATTGATCTGGGAGCTTTTATAGTAGTGGGAATTCTGCTTATGGTATTAACTGCACTCACGGGAACCACACAATCAAGCATCCTTATCATTTCCATATGGTCAATTTATGGTGCTTGTTTTGTTTTTTATGACCTCATTTCTGAGGTTTTTATGAACGGACAGAGTATAGGAAAAAAGTTACTAAAGATAAAAGTTATTAGCCTAAACGGCGGCCAGGCAAGTTTAGGCCAGTATTTTATTCGCTGGTTGTTTAGACTGGTAGATTTTGGTTTAACCGCTCAGGTTGGTGGATTAATCTGTGTGGCTGTAACAGAAAATAAACAAAGAATTGGTGACATTGTTGCCGGCACTACCCTTATAAAAACAGTTGCACGTACGGGCTTTGATCACATTGCTTTTCATCCGGTAGAAGAAGAATACACCCCCGTTTTTGCCTATGCTGATCAACTTACAGATAGAGATGCAGAGCTAATCCACGAAGTTATAAGTACTTTTTACAGAACAAATAATGCCGATTTAATTTACACAATGTCAGAAAGAATCTCAACACATCTTTCCATTAAAGTACCAGAGGGAATGAACGAATTAGAATTCTTAAAAACGGTAATTAAAGATTATAGATATATTACTTCGAGAGCTGAATAGATGCTTTTTACCCATCCGGCATACATCTTACCAGAAGGATGGAGACCATCCTTAGCAACCAGCGCTTTGTCTGATAGCGCTAATCGGGAGGCCGGCGTAATGTCCGTATAGTTAAACCCTGCAGCTAGTGTTTCTTCTTTGTTTATAGCATTAAAGGCATCTATCTCCTTAGCGATGATTTGCGGGTCTCGTCCACTTTGCAAGCCAAATGGAGTAACTCCCCAATCGGGAATGGACACCACAAAAACATGCGATCTTTTGTCCTTTGTGAAATTTACAGCGGTGTGCAGGAGCTCTTTAAACTCCTTCCGGTAAACATCTTTTGATTCACCTCGGTATTGATTATTTACGCCTATTAGCAAGGTAACAATATCAAATTTATGCTCTGGTATGCCTGAATCTTTGATTCCTGATTGTAATTCGCTGGTTGTCCAACCTGTTCTGGCAACTATGATCGGTGGGTTTATAATAAGGCCTTTTTTCGTGAGCTCTTTTGCCAGTTGATTTGGAAAATTCTCATAGCGTTCTAGCGATTCTCCTATGGTATAGGAATCGCCAAGAGCAAGATAATTTAACTGTTTGCCCATATGTGGATTTGTTGGCTTAATACTATCCATAGTGCGGATGAGGTATCCACATTTTATAAACGTAATTGATTAACACAATTGATCCTGTAATTAGATATAGTGTCTTAATTAACTTATCACTTCTTTTACCAAACCAGTAATTGGCCGACAATCCCACAATAAAAGTAATAAGAAGAGGAACTGTTGGTGGATACATATCAAAACTCTTATCCCAATCCCCTTTTAGGAGAAATATTAATGAGCGCTGAAAGCCACATCCCGGGCAGTCTATTTTGAAGATATACTTGAACGGACAGGGTAGCAAAAAAATATCCACCTTGTCTAAAAAAGAAGACCAGGCGGATAAGATATATGTTATAAATACTAACAATTAAATTCCAGGAGTTGTAGGAGGTTTGTTAAATGGATCATTGAATGGGTTATTGCCAAAAGGATTGTTAGGATTATTAAAGCCATTTTGCGCTTCCGCAGCAGATGGACCTAAATATTTAGCGTCACCAAAGCCTAATATTGGATAGAAGACAATTGGCAAAATAAATAGTCCTACTGTAAAGCCTTCTGTTTTTCCGAAGCTTTTACTTAACAGGTTCACTAGCCAAATAATAAATACAAAATTTACACACGGTATTAATAGCCAAAGTATCCATATCGTCGGTTTACCAACAATCTCAATAAGGACAATTAAATTGTAGATTGGTATTATACATGCCCATCCCGGTTTTCCGGCTTTAACGAATGTTTTCCATAATCCGGCATAGACAATAACTGACAGGATTAAACAGAAGAAAAATGTTCCGGCGCCTATTCCGGCGGCGGCGGCTGAAGAGTACTCTGAATTGTAGTCCATAGGTTTTTGAGTTTTAATTTATTATAAAGATAATCTTTAAGTCAAAAAATCAAAATCTCAAGCCCTTTTTTCAAACAGGAATCAGATTAGCCTCATATCAAACAGACTGGCAATATGATTTTTCAGCTTACCTTTAACCTCTTCCATATCTACGGGGTAGCCCAACTCACGTTGTATCGACGTTACATCCTTGTCGTCTATACCACAAGGAACAATATTTTTAAAGTAATCAAGATCGGTATTTACATTAAACGCAAAGCCATGCATGGTTACCCACCTGCTGCACCTTACACCTAAAGCACATATTTTACGTGCTTTCTCATTATCAGCATCCAACCATACACCTGTATAACCTGGATACCGGCCCGATATAATTCCATAATCATTCAAGGTTAAAATAACCGCTTCTTCAAGCATTCTTAAATAAAGATGGATATCGGTAAAAAAATTATCCAGATCAAGAATTGGATAACCCACTATTTGCCCGGGTCCATGATATGTTATATCACCACCACGATTAATTTTATAATATGTAGCCCCTTTTTCTGTTAAACCTTGTTCATTAAGCAATAAGTTTTCCGGGTGGCCGCTTTTCCCTAAAGTATATACATGAGGGTGCTCACAAAACACCAGAAAATTAGGGGTTTCCAAATTGGTATTATTTGTTCGGTTTTGTGTTTTCAAAGTGACGCTTTGATTGAACAAAACTTCCTGTTTATCCCAGGCATCCTGATAATCAACAAGACCCCAGTCTATAAATTCAACTCTCTTATTCATTTTATGAAAAGTTAAGCTACCACGTAACCTAACATATAGCCATCGTTAGTTTTAAAGTAGTGTACAGTAAGCTCCAGAGTTCCTTCAGGAAGATCAACAAGAGCTTTAAGACTTCCTTCATCTTTAAGCTTAAAGGGTTTAATATGAATGTCGCGTTTAAACTCCAGCCCCTTCCTCCCATTCCATTTATAAATGGCTTCTTTTGCACACCAGCACACATATAATCCATTAGTATTATCACCAATTTGTTTTTGGGCAAGTTCCGAGTCAGACAGAAACTTATTTCTTATGCTCTTTATTTTGTGTTTAATAAGCTCAATATCAACCCCGACCTTATTTGTCTTACCAACAATTACCGACGCGTAATCGTAAGAATGACTTAAAGAAATATGGTATCCAAGGTTAGGAAGATATGGCTTGCCGTGCTCATCCATGCGACAGTCGATATACTCAGAAGTATTAAGCATTGTTCTTAACAGCACTCTTGTGCTTAACCAGTGAAGCAACCGCTTTCCATTATTTAACGATGAAATCACATCAAGCTCATGCTGCTTCAGTTGTAAACCCGAAAGCAGCTGCTCTTCAGTTTCTTCGATTTTCCATACAGCAAGTATGGTGTCCTTGTCAATATTTTTATTAAAAACTACAGGCATCTCTATTTTAGAAAAACTATGCAAAAGTATCTTAAATTAATCATAATTTCGTCCAAATACTAGATAAAATGATACTGTCCGACAAACGAATACTGGAAGAAATAGATAAAGGAACCATTATAATAGAGCCTTTTAACCCCGAATGCCTTGGCACAAACTCATACGATGTTCATTTGGGCAAGTATCTGGCTACTTATAAAGACAGGGTTCTTGATGCAAAAGCACACAATAAAATAGATCATTTCGAAATTCCAAAAGAAGGATATGTGCTACATCCAGGCACACTGTATCTAGGTGTTACTTTAGAATACACAGAGACCCATGCTCATATTCCTTTTCTTGAAGGAAAATCAAGTACTGGTAGATTAGGAATAGACATCCACGCAACCGCTGGCAAAGGTGATGTTGGTTTTTGCAATACATGGACATTAGAAATTTCATGTGCACAACCTGTCAGAATATATGCCGGAATGCCAATTGGTCAATTAATTTACTTTATGGTTCAAGGTGATATACAAACTATGTATAACACTAAAACCAATGCTAAATACAACAACAAAACCACAAAACCTGTCGAAAGCATGATGTGGAAGAATAAGTTCTAAAGTTAATATTTCGTATATTGAGGCTTTATTTGTTAAGGTTCTTATTTATGAAACGTAAGCTAATTCTGCCTTTGTTACTATGCTTTGGGATACTCATAACTTTTGCTTACAAAGCAGATGACGATCCCTTTAGTGCATTGATAAAGAAACTTGAAACGTATATTGAAAAATATCCTCAGGAAAAAGTGCACCTGCATCTTGACAAACCTTATTATGCTATTGGCGATGATATTTGGTTTAAAGCTTACGTTGTAAATGCTCAAACAGGGAAACCGTCAACAATTAGCAATGCATTATATGTTGAATTGATCAGCGAAAAAGATTCAGTTAAAAAGCAGATTAAGCTACCCGTAGTTTCGGGATTTACCTGGGGCGATTTTAAACTTCCTGATTCCTTTACTGAGGGTAACTATCGCATAAGGGCGTATACCCAATGGATGAAAAATGCGGGAACAGAATTCTTTTTCGATAAAACCATAAAAATTGGCAATTCATGGGCTAATAATGTTTTTACAAATACCAGCTACGCTTTTAGCAAGCAAAATGCTGCGGAAAAAGTAGATGCCGGCATTAAGTTCATAGATAAAAAAGGTGTTCCATATGCGCAAAGTGATGTTTCCTACGAAGTCCAGTTAAACTTCAGAACCTTGGCAAAAGGAAAAGCAGTAACCAATGACCAGGGAGAGGTAAGCATCAGTTTCTTAAATACTCAACCCTCTTTATACAAATCCGGAAAAATTATAGCTACGTTAACGCTTCCGGATAAGAAAAAGATAATCAAAGAAATTCCGGTTAAGGCAACATCAAATGCAATAGATGTTCAGTTCTTCCCCGAAAGCGGAAACTTAGTAGAAAGTCTCCCTAATAAAATTGGAATCAAAGCTGTGAATGCTTCTGGATTGGGCGAAGATGTAACAGGATCAATAATAGATAACGATGGTCAGGAAGTTACTCAATTTAGCACACAACACTTAGGAATAGGCAGTTTTATACTCAATCCACAGCATGGAAAAACTTATGCTGCTAAAGTAAAATATAAAGACGGGTCTGAAAGCACTATAAATCTACCCAGAGTATTACCAAGTGGTTATATCATTACGGTAAACAGCAATACGGAAAATGTTGTTGCTAAAGTTTTATTGAGTCCCGATCTAATAGGAAATGGTCAGCTAAAACTGGTTGCACAAAACAATGGAAATGTTTATTTCATATCCAAAGCCGCTTCTCAAAAACAAATTATAACCACCTCAATTCCTAAAAAAGATTTGCCATCAGGCATAATTCAACTCACCTTGTTCTCTGCTCAGAACACTCCTGTTGCAGAGCGCCTTGTTTTTGTAAATAATGTTAAGGACAAGATAACAACAAAGGTTTCCACCGCTAAAGAGAGCTATGCAAGAAAGGAAAAGGTTAACGTAAACCTTCAGGCCGACTTTGCAGAAAAGCCTGCACAGGCAAGTTTTTCTATAGCCGTTACCAATATCACATCGGTAAAGCCTGACGAAGAAAACGAAAGCAATATTTTTACGACCCTGCTACTTACTTCAGATCTTATTGGTTACATAGAAAAACCTAACTACTACTTTTTACACGATGATCAAAAAACACAGCAGGATTTAGATAACCTAATGATAACCCAGGGATGGAGAAGAATATTATGGAAAAATATAATTAATAATGCAGGCCCTAATATCCGTTATGAACCAGAAAAGTCATTAAAAATTAGTGGGGTAATTACAAGTTATGGTGGCAAACCTTTACCAAACTCCAAGGTATCACTTTTCTCTTCCTCGGGAGGATTGTTCGCTATTGATACATTATCTGATGCGCAAGGCCGTTTCAATTTCGACAACCTGATTTTTAATGACAGTACTAAATTCATTGTGCAAGCCAGAACCTCAAAAAACAAAAAGAGTGTAGATATAGTTCTTGATGTTGTATCAGGGCAGGTGGTTACTAAAAACAAAAATACAGGCGACATAGAGGTGAATGTTAATGAGGCCTTATCAGGATATCTGAAACAAAGTGAAAACTATTTTGACGATTTAACTAGACGCGGAATACTGGAACGTACAATTTTGTTAAAAGAGGTCAATATTGTAGAGAAAAAGAATCCGGCTAAGAATTCCTCAAATCTAAATGGTGCCGGTAACGCCGATGCTATTATAACTACAGACCAGCTTCAGTACTGTACCACATTATCACAATGTTTACAGGGCCGTGTTGCTGGCTTGATTATTAGAAACGGAACTCCATATTTAATGAGAAACAATGGCACGCCAATGTCAATAGTTTTAGATGGTATGCAAATGGAAGGCGATTTTCTGGATAATATTAATCCAATGGATATTGAGACGATCGAAGTATTAAAATCAGCGGGTAATACTGCAATTTATGGCAGCCGTGGAGGTGGTGGTGTATTAGTTATTACCACCAAACGTGGGGGTGGCTATTCCAGTGCATCTACATTTACACCAGGGATCATTCCTTTCTCTCCCAAAGGATATTATACACCAAGAGAATTCTATTCTCCAAAATATGATGCTCCTGATAACAGACCCGATTACAGGACCACCATTTACTGGAATCCTAATATTGTAACAAATGAAAGTGGAAAAGCAGCGTTCAACTATTTCAATTCAGATGAACCCGGAACCTACAGAATCGTTATAGAGGGCATGGATATGTTTGGGAACTTAGCGCGTACAGTTTACACCTATGAAGTAAAATAAATATAAATGAATACAATTAGAGTCACCATAAAAGATCACTTAAGCATTATTACTCTTGATAGAGGTAAATCTAACGCACTTAACCGCGAAATGATTACGGAGTTAAATGATATACTTATAAACATAGCGGCTGATCCCAATATCGCAGGAGTAATTATTACCGGTAAGGAGCATTTTTTCTCTGCCGGTTTGGACCTTATAGAATTATACAACTATTCAGAACAAGAAGCCGAGTCATTCTGGCACCTGTTTTTGAATTTTACTGCGACAATAACTTCATTTAAAAAACCATTAATTGCTGCCATAAATGGACATAGCCCTGCTGGGGGATGCGTTATAGCCCTGGCTTGCGATTATAGAATAATGGCCGAAGGCAAGTACATTATTGGACTAAATGAAGTTCCCGTTGGCATAATTGTACCTAACAGCATCTTTAAGCTGTACTCATTCTGGATTGGACAGGCTAATGCTACCAGAAGTCTTTTAGAAGGGAAACTATTTACCCCGGAAGAGGCGCTGCAGGTTGGCCTGGTCGACGAGATTGTAAATCCAGCCAGTATCCTCACAGCTGCTGAGAGAAAGATCAGAAAATACATGGCTATGGAACGTAATACCTGGGAACAGAGTAAGCTCAACATTAGAAAAGATTTAATCACAGCAACCAGTGCCGATCAAAGTGAAGCATTGCAAGTAATGCTAAAACAATGGTGGGCCCCTGCAACCCGTAGCATTTTAAAAACAATTATTGATAACCTGCAAAAGAAATAAGCCATGTTCAACCAGCCAATGTTAAGAGACGATGCCTTAAAAGGAAAAACAATTGTAGTTACAGGTGGTGGTACCGGCTTAGGAAAAGCCATGGGTACCTATTTTCTGAAATTAGGTGCAAACCTGGTTATCACAAGCCGTAAGCTTGAGGTGCTCCGGCAAACAGCTTTAGAGATGGAGAAAGAAACTGGTGGAAAAGTACTTGCAGTAGCCTGCGATGTTAGGGAATATGAACAAGTAGAGCATGTATTGGCAGAGACTTTAAAAGCCTTTGGAAAAGTTGATGCCCTGCTTAACAATGCCGCTGGAAATTTCATTTCCCCAACGGAACGCTTGTCAGCGAATGCCTTTTCGTCGGTAATAGACATTGTTTTGAAGGGCTCAGTAAATTGCACCCTTGCTTTTGGCAAACATTGGATAAAAGAAAAACAAAGCGCAAGTGTTTTAAACATTGTTACCACCTATGCTTTTACAGGCTCCGCATACGTCGTGCCTTCTGCATGCGCTAAAGGCGGTGTGTTGGCCATGACACGCTCTTTAGCTGTTGAATGGGGCAAGTATGGTATCCGAACAAATGCTATTGCTCCTGGCCCCTTTCCTACTAAGGGTGCATGGGAACGGTTATTGCCTGGCGATCTGGCAGAGAAGTTCGATTTCAAGAACAGGGTCCCTTTGAAACGCGTAGGTGAGCACCAAGAGCTCGCTAATTTAGCGGCATTTCTAATCAGTGACTTTGCAGGCTATATTAACGGAGAAGTAATTACTATTGATGGCGGTGAGTGGTTACAGGGGGCTGGTCAGTTTAATGGTCTTGAAGCCATTCCGAATGAGATGTGGGATGCCTTTGAGCAAATGACAAGATCAGCAAAGGGAAGTTAGCGTTTATTAAGCTTACCACCTGATTAAAGCACTTGCCCAGGTAAAGCCAGAACCAAAAGCTGCAAGGCAAACAAGATCGCCATCTTTAATCTTACCCTCCTCCCATGCCTCACAGAGTGCAATGGGAACTGAGGCTGCTGTAGTATTTCCGTATTTCTGAATATTATTAAACACCTTGTCGTCACTTAAACCCAGTAACTGCTGTACATATTGGCTTATTCTTAGGTTGGCCTGATGAGGAATCAGCATATCGATATCTTTCTCTGTAAGATTATTGGCAATTAACGCTTCTTTTATTACTTCCGGGAATTTTACGACTGCTTTTTTAAATACAGCAGGCCCATCCATATAAGGCAATGCGGCACCGCTTTCCAACTGTTCTGCGGTCATGAATAACCCCCCAAGCTCCTGGTCAGGATATCCGGGCTTATCCTTAAGCCATTTATTTGCCGAAGCACCGGGATAATACATTGCCAAAATCTCTGCATCAGCACCATCGCTATGTAAATGTGTACTTAATATACCCTGGTTCTCTTTCTGAGTAGGTTGTAAAACAACTGCCCCTGCCCCGTCGCCAAATATAACAGAAACATTTCTGCTCCTTGTTTCAAAATCCATCGCAAATGAATGTTTCTCGCTGCCCACAACGAGTATGTTCTTATACATGCCTGTTTTTATAAACTGATCTGCTACAGATAGTGCATAAACAAATCCTGAGCACTGATTTCGGATATCAAGGGCACCTATTTCTTTCATTTTCATTTCACGCTGCAACAGAACCCCGCAACCCGGAAAATAATAATCAGGACTAAGTGTGGCAAAAATGATGAAGTCAACATCCTGTGCGGTAATGCCGGCACGCTCGATAGCAATTTTGGCGGCTTCAACGCCCATCGTGGTAGTTGTTTCTTCAAGCCTATCCGCAAAACGACGTTCTTTTATTCCGGTACGCTCCTGTATCCATTCATCGTTCGTATCCATAAAACGAGATAAATCGTCATTAGAATAAACATTTTTGGGCACATAGTAGCCAATACCGGCAATCTTTGAACGCTGCATTATATTTGAGTTTAGTACAAATTTTAAGCAAAAATAACTTTAACTGCAACATTATTTTGAAATAAGCTTATTTTTGTAATATGTCAACAGAAACCAAAGAGGAAACATTTACATTAGAAGAGATCCTTACCTCATTAAAAACAGTTCACCGCTTAATATTATGGAACGATGATGTAAATACTTTTGATCATGTAATTCATTGCATGATGAAATACCTGGACTATTCTGAAACCCAGGCAGAAAAAATTGCATGGGAAGTCCATAACAAAGGTAAATGTGCTGTTTTGGAAGGTTCTTTTACTGAAATGGAAGTTTACCGTAAAATCCTTCAGCAGGAAGGGCTAACAGTATCTGTAGATTAAGTTAAATCCTTAAATATTTCCGTTAATTCTTGTTGTGTAGTTTGGGTTTTATCCTTTGCATACCAGCCATGAAGTTTTTCGGCGATTTCCATCATATCACTGCTATCTCTTTTCCAACCGGCCAATAACTCCTGCAAAACATCAGGTCTTGGGCCCCATTTCTTAACAGCATCTCCTTTTTCATCTAGAATTAATAATACTGGAATGGCCCTGCCGCCTTTGGTTAGATGCGCATCAATCAATGGCAAATTTTTATCCCTCAAAACAAACCTGAGTTCAAATTTATCAGTAAAGCCGGTTGCTATTTTATCAAAAACGGGTACAATCTGGGCCGCATCTCCACACCATCCTTCAGAAATTACCAGAAACCGATATTTATTTGTTACGGTGTTAAGCACATTCAGGAAATCCTCGTTTAATTTCACTGTCTTATCAACCCTGTTCATTCTTTGCACATTCATTTTAGTGTAATGCAACATTGCATCAGAATCATCAGGCCCTGTGGTTTTACGTTGTAGTAAAAGCTCATCGATCAGGCTTCTATACTGCTGATAGGTCATCCCGTCGTTAGAAAAAACATTTGTGTAGTTGATCATATTTGCTGTAATAAAATAGTTACTCCCGTATTATTAAACTTTCCCTCCGTTTCTTTGTCCCTCCTTAAAGAAACCTAATAAAAAAGAAAGATCCGAATGAAGAATTCTACGTGCAAAGTACTGTTTTTAGCTATTTCCTTTTGTATTACAACTGTAAAACTTAATGCCCAAACCAATGGAGAGGGCCAAATTACGGCCAAAGTTGTAGATGCTCAAAGTAATGAAACGGTACCGTTTGCCACAGCCACTATCCTTAACAGAAAAACAAAAGCAATTATTAAAGGCGCACAAACTGATGTAAATGGTAATTTACTTATCAATGGTCTACCAAAAGGAGTATTTACCTTCAAAATAAGTTATGTTGGTTACCAAACAATGGTTAGAGATTCCATTTCTATTTCCGATGCTCAGAAAATAATTAACCTCGGCACAATCAAAATGAAGCCAGCCAAAGGAACGGTGTTAAACGAGGTGGCTATCACTGCTCAAAAAAGTGCCATTCAACTTGGAATAGATAAAAAAGTTTTCGCTGTTGATCAAAGTTTAGTTAGCGAGGGCGGATCTGCTTCCGATTTACTTCAAAACGTACCCTCTGTTCAATCTGATATCGATGGTAATGTAAGTCTTAGAGGTTCCACCGGAGTAAAGGTTCTGATAGATGGTAAACCATCACTAATAGCCGGCGGAAACGTTGCTCAAATACTGCAATCTATACCTGCCAGCTCCATTGAAAGCGTTGAGCTGATTACCAATCCATCTGCAAAATATGATGCAGAGGGACAATCAGGAATTATCAATATCGTATTAAAAAAGAATAAGAAATTAGGTTTCAATGGCTCCGCAGCATTCAGTGCAGGTAACCGAGACAATTATAATGCAAGCACAAACCTGAGTTTTCAAAACAAAAAAATAAACCTTTACGGAAATTACGGCTATCGTTATGGTAATCGCATGGGTGGTGGATATAGCAACATCACCTATCTGGACAGTCCCTTCCCTACAATTTTCGCCAATCAAAACACCGATTCAAAATCACAGGATAAAGGCCATAACATAAAAGCAGGTATCGACTATAGTATTACAGACAAAAGTGTAATCAGTTTTTCGGGCGGGTTCAATTCAAGAGATAACGATAGAAACGAATTCCTGAATATCGATAAACTTGATGGTGGTAAAAACCCTCTGGAATTAAGCAATAGAAACAATACAAACAAAGGCTTCGGGAGTAGTTATGATCTTAATTTGGACTTTAGCCAGAAATTTAAGAAACCAAGAGAAGAACTAACCTTTAATCTAAGTTTCTCTGAAGGCACAAACGACAACGATCAGATCTACAGCACAAACATCTATAATATTGATGGGGATGCAGCCAGCTCCTTGCCTGACATTCAGCGAAATGATGGAACCGGCTTTAACAGAAGCTACAATGTTCAAACTGATTATACCTTACCAATTGGTAAAGCCGGGAAAATTGAAGCCGGTTACAGAAGTCAAATTCGTTTGGCAGAAAATACAGCATTCTCTGATCAGTTAAACAACCTAACCGGAGAATACGAAGTAAACTTTGCCCTAACCAATGAGTTTAACAGCAAGGATCAGGTTCACGCCCTTTACTTTAATTACCAAAATCAGGTTAAGAATTTTGGTTATCAGGTAGGTGTAAGAGCAGAAGATGCAACGTTAGATACTCGTTTAGGGATGTATAAATTGAATCAGTTAGAATATATTCCTGGAAAAGTAGCCTATACAAGATTATATCCGAGTGTATACTTAACCCAAAAATTTAAAGGTGAACAACAAGTACAGCTTAGCTATAGCAGAAGGGTTAACAGGCCAAGAGGATGGGACACCAACCCATTTCTAGATGTATCCGATCCGCTTAACTACCGTCAGGGTAATCCCAATCTGAAACCAGAGGATGTACATGCTTTTGAGCTAAGCTATAGTAAGTTCTGGCCAAAAGTAACATTTACTTCCAGCGCATATATACGTCAAACCAATGATGTGATACAAAGAGTAAGAACAGAACCCGACGAAAACGGAATCACAATTGTAACCCCGCAAAACTTAACAAAACAACTATCAAGCGGACTTGAATTAATCGGACGGGTTGATGTGGCTAAAGCCTGGAACTTTACAACTAACATAAACTTGTATCAAAGCAAAATTAATGGAGTACCTGCTTTCGGAATTGTAGAAAACTCTGGTTTCAGCTGGAACGCCAATCTAACCAATAATTTCATTTTACCTTACAATGTATCTCTTCAGATTAGGGGAGATTACCGCGCACCTGAAGTAATGGCTCAAGGTAAAAGAAATGCAATGTACGGTGTAGATGCAGGTGCTAAATATGATTTCAAAGACAAAAAATCATCACTCAGCTTAAATATAAGGGACGTGTTTAGTACACGGAGATGGAGTATGACCACCAATGGAGTCACCTCAACAATCGATTTTAGAAGATTTATGCAAGGAACCATGGCCAATTTAACTTACTCTTATCGCTTCGGCAACAATGATTTTAAATTCAAAAAAACTAGAAAACAAGATCAGCAGGATTCCAGACCTGATGAAGAATCATTTTAGTTAATTTGTATATTGCGCGCATGGAAAATACAAACCCATGGAAGACCATCGAAAGCAATAAAATATATGAGAACAGCTGGATCGGTTTAACGGAGCATCAGGTTATCAATCCATCAGGTGGCAAAGGCATCTATGGCGAAGTACATTTCAAAAATATCGCTATAGGAATTTTGCCGCTTGATGAAGATTTAAACACATGGCTTGTTGGACAATACAGATACCCTATAAAGGCCTACAGCTGGGAGATCCCTGAAGGTGGTGGAGCTCTTTTGGCAAATCCGCTGGATGGCGCCAAACGTGAACTTATTGAAGAGACGGGTCTGATGGCTACAGAATGGATCGAAATTCAACGAATGCACTTGTCTAACTCGGTAAGCGATGAACTCGCAATTATTTATGTTGCTAAAGGCCTAACTCCTGGAGTTTCCTCACCTGAGGAGACAGAGCAGCTTGTAGTTAAAAAGCTACCTTTTAATGACGTCTACCAAATGGTTATTAATGGAGAAATTACCGATAGCATGAGTGTGGCTGCTATCTTGAAAACTAAAATTCTATTACAGGAAGGTCATTTATAACCAAAATACAGTAATTTTGTTCAGCTTTACCGTATAAACTATGAATAAGTTTTTTGGCTATATTTTTAGCCCCATCTTTTACCTGTTTTTCTTTTTAACGCTGGTTGTATTCCAACCCATTCAATGGGTTTCTTATCGTTTGTTTGGATATAAAGCCCATAAAACTTCGGTAGATGCACTTAATTTCTTTCTCACCTACTGCGACATTTTCTTAGGCGCTTCGATAACATTTAAAAATGACCAGGATCTGCCACTCAACAGGCCTATCATCTTTATTGCCAACCATCAAAGTATGTATGATATTCCAGGTTTAATATGGTTCCTCAGAAAGTACCATGTTAAATTCATTTCTAAAATTGAATTAACAAAGGGCATCCCCTCTATTTCATTTAATCTGAAATATGGAGGCGGCGCAAACATAGATCGCAAAGACAGTAAGCAAGCTATTTCTGAAATTATAAAACTGGGCAGAAGGATGAAGGAAAACACATGGTCTACTATGATCTTTCCTGAAGGTACACGCGCAAAGGATGGGAAGGTAAAAACCTTTCAGGTAGGTGGTATTGCAACCCTGTTAAAAGCTGTACCAAATGCATTGATAATTCCTGTGGCAATAGAAAATTCATGGAAGCTGGTTCAGTATGGCAGCTTCCCTTTAAGCTTCGGAGAACGTTTACGGTGGACAGTTTTAAACCCGATAGAGCCTGAAGGAAGAAACCCTGAAGTAGTTACTCTTGAAGCTGAGCATGCAATAAGAACCAAACTAAACCAGGTTGCGGCCTTGTAAGTACTATCGTGATCCCGGTGGAAGCGAAGCCCGAATAACTTTTTATCAAATATTCTTGTTATCTATGTGTTTAAAAAACTCATCACGATAGGTATCTCCAATTGGAATAATCTTCCCGAAAATAGAAATGCGACTTCTTTCTATACTCTCTATTTTATCAAGCGAAATGATATAAGATTTATGAACCCTTACGAACTGGCCCTTTGGTAAGGTCTCATCCATCTTTTTCATATTCTGCAGGGTAATAATACGCTCTGCCTTTGTATAAATAGATATGTAATCCTTTAAACCTTCTATATAAAGAATATCGTCAAGTTGGATCTTCTGGATTTTATGCTCTGTTTTAACAAAAATAAAGTCCTGTATTGGATTCAACGCCACCGGTGAAGGAGCAGCCGCAACAAAGGGTTGAGGTACAGGAGCCGGCTCTGCAATCTTCATTTGATTATGCACCTTTTCCACAGCTTTATAAAAACGATCAAATGCAATCGGTTTCAACAAATAGTCTGACACATTAAGATCATAACTTTCAAGCGCATACTGAGAGTAGGCCGTTGTTAAAATGTAATTAGCCTTTCCATTCGCTATTTTAAGGAATTGTATACCCGTAAGCTCTGGCATCTGGATATCTAGAAACACCAAATCAATGCCTCCAGCTTGAACAAGCTGTAAAGCCTCTATAGCATTTTCAGTCCGCTTAACTAATTCAAGAAACGGAACTTTAGAAACATAGTCCTCAATAATATCAAGTGCTAACGGCTCATCATCAACCGCAATACATTTTAACTTTATCATATATCAAGCATTAACTCACTAGTGTAATGGGTAGCCGAATTTACAATATTTAATTTATACCTATCCGGATAAAGTAATTGCAACCTCCGTTCAACATTGTTTAGGCCTACGCCCCCCATTTCATCTTTATTATATTTATTCTTTTTATTGGTTATACTAAAATGCAATATCTTTTGATTGGCAATGATGTTGATCTTAATCGGATTTTTAGGATCATTAGCTACCCCATGCTTAAAAGCATTCTCAACAAATGATATTAATATTAAAGGCACGATCTGTTGATTATCAATTTCTCCATTCATTGTAAATTCAACAGCTGCACCATCTTTAAATCTCAATTTTTGCAATTCTATAAAGCTTTGCACATATTCAATTTCCTTACTTAAAGAAACCCAACTGTCATTACTTTCATAGATCATATAGCGCATAATTTCTGATAGCTTTAATATTGCATCAGCAGTTTTATCAGATTTCTGATAAGCCAGAGAATAAATGTTATTCAAAGAATTAAACAGAAAGTGCGGGTTCAATTGCGATTTTAAAAATTGCAACTCCATTTCCTTCTTTTCACTTTCCAAATTACGCTGAGTATGTTCATTCCCAAACCAGTCTATCGCTAGTTTAAGCAGCGAACTAACAGCTATAAAAAAGCCCGAAATAAACAATGCACTAATTGCGTAGGTAGAAATAGGTGTATACTCGGCAACTCCATTACTGTTAAGATGCTGCAAAATAGTCTCGGCATGCAAAGTAGCTATAACCGTTTTGATGAAACTCATCATCACCATTAGTAAAATGATGGATATGATGTAAAGGCCATATCTCTTGTTCTCTTTTACCAATAAAGGAATTAACAGCGTATAGTTAATATAAAAGATAGAAATATTGATCAATCCGGAAAAGCCAAAGTTTATGGCAAGCTTATATAAAGACACTGGTTCTTTACTGTAAATAACCAATACAGTCACAAACAGAACAATAAAGAGCCAAAAGAGAAGGTGTATAATAATGGAGTTTCTACTTTTCATTATACGATGACTAAACAAAATTTCATAGGTCCAAAATAAATTAATCTGCTTGTTTAAGCAGTTCGCTTTCGACGAACTGGCATTTTTTTTCTACCAACTCGCAAAATAATACAACTAATCACAAAACTATTCAATTTAACCGTTTATCTAGGATAATATGTCCTTCGTCTAAAAGATTTTAGCAGCATTTTTTTATTTATTCTATTTGTTTCATCAAAACAAAACGATTATGAAAAAGTTAGCAAACGTATCGCCATTTTTACTTTTACTGGTTCCTGTTTTCATCATGATGATTTTAACATTTGCCACAAGTATATCAAATAGCCATAATGAAGACGTTGCTTTGAAATCTTCATCAGCCAACAAAACTGAAATGGTAAAAGTAAGCAACCCTTTCTCTAAATAAGAGATTGGTACTATATATAGGTGTATTAAACCTTGTTTAGTACACCACAAAAAATAAGTTTAGTTTTAGTTAATAGTAAGAGATGGCGGTTTAGGTCCGCCATTTTCTTTATCTGCCTGGTCTGGGCGTAATAATCAGACTTTCATGTCCATCTGCATCTGTAGATTGTACCCCAAAAAAATAGTTATCCTTAGAGTAAGCAATCGTTGCAGAGGTATCATTTACAAAAATCTTCTTTTCCCAAACTGGTGACGTAGTTTCCCGTACTAACACATAATAGCCTGAAGGAAGTTTTCCCTTCGGGGCATTCCATTTGAGCGTTGTTTTATTAGTAAGCGTTGAAGTTAACATAACTACCTCTTCAGGCGCTCCGGCCGATGAGGCTAGATTTGAAAGCACGGCCAAATTCATTCGGGCTATTTTCTGCAAATAGCCATAGTCAACATATTCAGGCAAATCGCCATATTTAAATCCATCTTCCGTTCTAATATCCTGATGCTGTCTGTTAAAATCTTCGTTCATTTCTGTTATTCTTACAGCGGTAAATCCTTGCAAAGAAAAAGGTGTGTGATCTCCCCCTCTTAAAAATCTATCTCTTCTATAAACCAATTTCACATTCAGATTGTCTACATAGCGTTCTCCAACCTCTTTAATATATCTTGAGGCCTGTCTGGCCATACCATCATTTTCTGCACCGATGGATTGGCGCATAGTTGCCTCTTCTTTGGTTTCTGCAGCAGGAACACCTTCACTAAACACCCGCACCATCGTGTTATTTTTAAGATCAGTTTCCATTCCATAAGAATTGCCAATCATATCATTATTCATTACCAGATGAACATTCCATCCTTCGTCTTTTGCTCGTTTCGCAAGGTTTGCAGCACCGTAAAGTCCCTGTTCCTCGCCAACCATCGCCACAAACATTATAGTGCTGCGAAACTGACCTTTACTCATTATCCTTGCCATCTCCAATACACCTGCCACACCTGAAGCATCATCATTAGCACCCGGAGCAAAACCTTTAATATTCATTACATCAGTAATTCTTGAATCATAATGGCCACAAACTAATAAAATCCTCTTGTCACTCGGATCTGTTCCAGGCAACACTGCTACCACGTTTTTGAGAACGGAAGGGGTAATTATTCTCTTCCCATCTGCTTTCTGAGTAAATGCATCATAAGAAACCTGTAACCGGCCTCCTCCGGATTTGCCATATTTTTCAAACTCTGATTTTATCCATGTTCTTGCCGCTCCTATCCCTGTTTTTTTACTCGAAGTATCGCTCAGCGTATGTCTGGTATTAAAGGAGACTAGCTTTCTTACCAGATTTTCCAAATTAGTTGCAGATACATCATCAACCATTTTACTGATTGCTGTGTCTTTCCTAATGATCTGTTGGGCCTTTACAACAACCGAATTAAGAAAAAGGAGAAACGTGAAACAGAGTAATCTATTCATTATCATAACAAAGGGTGTAAATATCCTGAGGAAGATACGATTCAAAAATAAATCTTCAATAAATATTTTGAAAACTAAATAATTAGTTTTAAGTTTATACTAAGTTTTTAGTTATACCAAATATTGCGCAGTATAAGTACAACTAAAATCACACTAAATACTAAAACTAATATTTCATGGAAATTAAAGATTTAACAAAAGCAGAAGAACAGATTATGCAGATTTTATGGCAGATAGAGAAAGGATTCGTTAAAGACGTAATGGATTTCCTGCCAGAGCCTAAACCGGCTTACAATACTGTTTCTACAATCATCCGCATTCTTGAGGTAAAAGGATTCATTGATCACGAAGCCTTTGGTAAAGCCCATAAGTATTTCCCTTTAATTAGTAAGGAAGAATACAAACGACATGCTACGGAAAAACTACTGGGCAACTATTTTGAAAATTCAGTGGAAAGCATGTTCTCTTTCTTTGTTAAAGAAGAGAAACTTGATTTGAGTGATGTTGATGAAATTCTTAAAATGATTAACAAAATTAAAAACAGACCAAGATGACCTGGGCACATTATATCCTTCAAGTCAATATTTACCTAGTTGTATTTTATGGCTTTTATAAGTTATTGTTAGACAAGGAAACTTATTTTTTATGGAATAGAATTTACCTGGTTGCTGCCGGTATATTATCTCTTGCAATACCATTTTTAAGATTTGAATGGTTTACAACACAGCCTGCCGTTCAACCGGTATATACTGGGGTTGTTCAAATCAATGATTTTATCACTCAAATGACAGTCGTAAAAGACGATGCCAACAGCTTTAATCTAGGCAATACGCTGGTGTTTATTTACCTTACCGGCATTTTATTCTTTGTTGGTAGATTTATCTTTCAGCTTATTTCTGTGCAGATCCTACTAAAAAGAAAAAAAAGCGGATCGGCATTTTCCTTTTTTAAGAAAAAAATTATTGACCAAAACCTACCTCAAGTTCAAACCATTCAAAAACACGAAGAAATTCACATCCGACAATGGCATACGCTTGATGTACTCTTTTTTGAAGTAGTGGGAATAATCACCTGGTTTAATCCTGTAATCTATTTTTATAAGACAACGGTCAAACACATCCATGAATATCTGGCCGACGAAGAAGCTGCCACCTACCAGGGAGATAAAGAACAATATGCATTATTGCTATTGAGTAGTGCATTTGGAATTCCTGCAAATACACTAACAAATAGTTTTTTTAATAAATCATTAATTAAAAAAAGAATTTACATGCTACATAAACAAAGATCCAGAAAAACCGCAATGTTAAAATACGGGATGTTTGTTCCTCTATTTGCAGTTACGCTGATTATGTCTTCGGCAACAATCAGAAACAATGAGAAAATAAAAAAGATGGCTGAAGAAATTCCTTTGGAGGAACCTTTAAACATAGTTAAAGAAGCCATAACAGATGTGATAAAAGATCCGGTTAAAGCACGTTCAAATAAAAGTACAGATGAAGTTCTCCAAAAAGCTGTTACAACAAACAAAACTTCAAACACAAAGGCTGATACTGACTGGACAGATTTTTACAACCATCTCAAAAGAACCATCAGATATCCTGCAGCTGCATACGAATCAAATCTACAGGGCAATAGTCAGGTTAAATTTACTGTTAAAGATGGTGAGGTTGATGAACTTGGCACAGTTACGGCATTAGGCTCTGGTTGTGAACAGGAAATAAAAAGGGTCATTCTCTCTTATCCGAAATTTAAAGGCATTCCAGATGGCAAGTATTACCTTATTGCTAAATTTACATTGCATACTGACATTAACACCACACCATCATCTCCTACTCTACTTAAAAATCAGGATCTTCCTACTTTAAAGGATTACATTGCGTTGCCATCTGAGATAGTAATCATGGGCTACTCAAAGAAATCATCATCATCATCAAACAATGACGACTCAAAAGTATACGATTTTGTATCATTAGAAAGCCAACCATCATTTCCTGGAGGAATGGGACTATTTTATGAGTACCTAAAGAAAAGTGTTAAATATCCAAAAGAAGCTTTTGAAAATAAGATAGAAGGTAAAGTATTTCTCAGTTTTATTGTTGAAAGGGACGGAGAACTTACAGACATCAAAGTAGATAGAAAACTTGGTAGCGGCACAGATGAGGAAGCAGTGAGAGTTCTAAAGGAAAGTCCAAAATGGATTCCAGGAGTTCAGGATGGTCAAAAAGTAAGGGTAAAATATAACATTCCTATAAGCTTCTCACTTGGGCCAAAACAAGCCACTTCTGGAAATACGCAAACAACCCCTCAAAATAATGAGAAAGTTTTTGACTTTGTATCATTAGAAACGCAACCTTCATTTCCAGGCGGTATGGAGAAGTTTTATGATTTCTTAAAGAAAACTGTAAAATATCCCAAAGAAGCACAGGATAAAAACATTCAGGGAAAGGTATTCTTGTCTATGACCGTTGAAAAAGATGGCTCATTAACCGATATTAAAGTAGATAGGAAACTTGGTGGAGGAACGGATGAGGAAGCTGTAAGAGTCTTAAAAGCAAGTCCTAAGTGGATCCCTGGAGTTCAGAATGGCCAAAAAGTTAGAGTAAAATACAACATACCGATTTCGTTTACGCTCACTAAATAAAGTACCAATAACACAAAACCCCAGCTAAAATAGCCGGGGTTTTGAGTGTAATACCCTTGTCTCGTTAGATAAATCTATTAAATAGATTCCTCAGATACAAATTTTGCAGAATAAAAATCTCTATTCATGCGTGCGATATTCTCTAATGATATTCCTTTAGGGCACTCTGCTTCGCATGCACCGGTATTGGTACAGTTACCAAAACCCTCGGCATCCATCTGAGCAACCATACTTTGAACCCTGCGATAACGTTCTGGCTGTCCCTGAGGCAATTGCGCCAACTGAGATATTTTTGCAGATACAAATAACATTGCAGAAGCATTTTTACAAGTCGCAACACAAGCACCACAACCTATGCAAGCAGCGGCTTCAAAAGCTGAATCTGCCTGAACTTTAGGAATAGGAAGATTGTTCGCATCCTGTGCATTACCCGTGTTTACGGAGATAAAGCCTCCAGAAGCAATGATTCTATCGAATGCAGTACGATCTACCATCAAATCTTTTATTACCGGAAAAGCCTTTGCACGCCATGGCTCAACAACAATGGTATCTCCATCTTTAAACGAACGCATGTGCAACTGACAGGTAGTGATACCTTCTTTTGGTCCGTGTGGTCTTCCGTTGATGAACATAGAACATGCGCCACAAATTCCTTCTCTGCAGTCATGATCAAAAACAACCGGCTCCTCACCTTTACCAACCAGGTCTTCGTTCAGTACGTCGAACATTTCTAAGAAAGACATATCAGGAGATACATCTGATATTTTGTAATCTACCAAACTGCCTTTGGCTTTGTTATTTTTTTGACGCCAGATTTTAAGCGTTAAATTCATATTTCCTGTACTCATAATATTGAGATTTTAGTACTTAGCTATTTATAACTTCTTTGTGCAACTTTGATATTTTCAAACTTCAATTCTTCTTTATGAAGTTCAAAAGTTACATCACCTTTATATTCCCATGCAGCAACGTAAGCATAGTTTTCATCATCACGTAATGCCTCTCCCTCTTCAGTCTGATACTCTTCTCTGAAGTGACCACCGCATGATTCGTTTCTGTTCAATGCATCCATACACATCAATTCACCTAGCTCAATAAAGTCGGCCACGCGACCAGCTTTTTCAAGCTCAGGGTTCATTTCTTCTGCGCTACCCGGTACACGTAAATCACTCCAAAACTCTTTACGAAGCTGCTGAATTTCAGCGATACCTTCTTTCAGACCTTTTTCATTACGCGCCATACCACATTTCTCCCACATGATCTTTCCTAATTTTTTATGGAAATGATCTACAGATTTGGTTCCTTTAATAGACAAGAACTTATCAAGGATCCCTTTGGCACTTGCCTCAGCCTCTACAAACGCAGGGTGATCTTGCGGAATTGGTTTAGTAGCCAATTCTTTTGAAAGATAAGCACCAATAGTATATGGGATAACGAAATATCCATCGGCCAAACCCTGCATTAATGCCGAAGCACCTAAACGGTTCGCCCCGTGATCTGAGAAGTTAGCCTCACCTAAAGCATATAGGCCCGGTACAGTGGTCATTAAGTTATAATCTACCCATAAGCCACCCATGGTATAGTGAACGGCAGGATAAATACGCATCGGCAATTCATAAGGATCTTCTCCGGTAATTTGCGCGTACATATCAAACAGGTTACCATATTTTTCTTTGATGACCTCACGACCTAATTTCATACAGGTTTCTTTATCCGGATTGTGGATATTATGCTTACTAGCCTCAATTCGGCCATAACGCTCTGTATTTGCTTTAAAGTCAAGGTAAACAGCAAGCTTAGAATTACCCACTCCGTAACCGGCATCGCAACGCTCTTTAGCTGCACGAGATGCAACATCACGAGGAACAAGGTTACCGAAAGCAGGATATCTGCGCTCTAAATAATAATCTCTTTCATCTTCAGGAATTTCTGAAGCTTTACGTGTATCATCCTTTTTCTTAGGAACCCAGATACGTCCATCGTTACGTAACGATTCAGACATCAGGGTCAGTTTAGACTGATGATCCCCTGAAACCGGGATACAAGTAGGGTGAATTTGAGTATAGCATGGGTTACCAAAGAAAGCTCCTTTTTTGTGGGCTTTCCAGGCTGCAGTTACGTTACTACCCATTGCATTTGTAGACAAGTAGAATACGTTTCCGTAACCCCCACTGCACAATAATACAGCATGGCCTGAATGACGCTCAAGCTCACCGGTAAGTAAGTTACGAGCAATAATTCCTCTTGCTTTACCTTCTACTACAACCACTTCAAGCATTTCATGGCGGGTAAACATTTCAACTTTACCCATACCTACCTGACGCTCTAAAGCACTATATGCTCCTAAAAGCAATTGCTGACCGGTTTGTCCGGCAGCATAAAATGTTCTTTGAACTTGTGTACCACCAAAAGAACGGTTGTCTAACAAACCACCATATTCTCTTGCCAACGGCACACCTTGTGCCACACATTGATCTATAATATTAGCGCTTACCTCAGCCAAACGGTGTACGTTAGCCTCTCTAGCACGGTAATCACCACCTTTTATCGTATCATAAAATAAGCGATAAGTACTATCACCATCATTCTGATAATTTTTCGCTGCATTGATACCACCCTGAGCTGCAATAGAGTGCGCTCGTCTTGGCGAATCCTGAAAACAAAAACACTTAACCTTATAACCCATTTCTGCAAGGGTTGCTGCCGCAGAGGCCCCCGCAAGTCCGGAACCTACTACAATTATTTCGATGCTTCTTTTATTGGCCGGATTAACCAATGGCATAGAAGAACGTAGTTTAGTCCATTTATCGGTTAATTCTCCTTCGGGTATATGAGCATTTAATTCTGCCATGTTATTTAAACTTAAGATCAAAAATTAATTAATATAGCCCAGATACATCACAATGGGCATCAATGCAAAAAGCAAAGGAATAATGATTGAAAACCAAAAACCAAATCCTTTGATAAGCGGAGTATATTTCTTGTGGTTCCAGCCTAATGTCTGAAATGCAGAAGAAAAACCATGCAATAAGTGATAAGCCAATGAAACCATTGCCAGTACATAAAGCAACACCAACCATGGATTTTTAAACGTTTCTACCATTACAGCAAATAGGTCGTGGTTTCCGTTTGCATCTACCGTAGGAATTCCCGTAAAACGAGACATTACCCAGAATTTAGAAATGTGAACGATCAGGAATATCAACAATAATGTTCCCAATAAACCCATAGAGCGAGAGTACCATTTACTATTAGCAGCACCGTTGTTCACTGCATACCTTTCAGGTCTTGCAGCACGGTTTTGAAAAACAAGCCTAAATCCTTGAACAATGTGAGCAAGCAAGCCTGCAAACAACACAACTTCCATTGCGCGGATTATCCAGTTGGTGCCCATAAAATGTGCGCCCATGTTAAAGGTTAAGCCACCGTCATTAACAATAATCAGTGAATTGATGAAACAATGCACGACAAGGAATGAGATAAGAAACAGGCCGGTGATACCCATTATTAATTTTTTTCCTATAGATGAGGAAAAAGCGTTTCCGAAACTAGCCATTAGAATTATATTTTAGTTCTGTTGTGCAAAAGTATTTAATAAAAGAATTAATATGTTAATTTCAGATACAAATCGACTATTTAGAAACATTCTAATATTACAATATTATGATAAATAAAAAACGGGGAACAACTTTCGCCATCCCCCGTTCCAATTATAGAAAAATGAGTTTAAAAACTGAATGTATAATTCCCATTTGGCCCAACACCTGAAATGGTAGTCATTCCATTTTTTGAGGATGGCAACGCGTCTTCTACATCTTTAATACTGTTTACAGGTTTACCGTTCACTGTTGTAATCAACATGCCTTTAGGAATATCAATAGAATCAAACACCTTACCTTCTTGTATGTCAGTAACCACAACTCCGCTTTTAACACCATACTTAGCTTTTAACGCAGCCGGGGCCGGGGAAAAGGAAGCTCCAAGCTTACCAACGGTAGCTCCTGTAGCTTTTCCTGTCGAAGCGGTCTTAGTTGAAACCCCACCTGTATTCTCTCCTTTCAAAGTAATGGTAGCATTTTTCTCTGAACCATCTCTTAAATAAGTAAGCTGAACCTTATCACCGGGACTCAAACGTCCAATTTTCTCCTGCAAGTCAGGTGAATCATAAATTACAGCACCTTCAACCTTTTTAATGATGTCTCCTTTTTGCAAACCTGCAGCTGCAGCTCCACTACTAGGTACTACATCAGTAACATAAAGTCCGGTATTTTCTTTAATCTGGAATTTCTCAGCCTGATCTGCATCTAGTGGTGCAAACATTACACCTATATAGCCACGTTTAACTGTACCAAATTTTCTGAAATCATCAAGAATCTTTTTAGCAAGATTGATTGGGATTGCAAAGCCGTAACCAACGTTTGTACCAGTTTGGGAGGCTATAGCTGCATTGATACCAATTAACTCGCCATTTGCATTTACCAGTGCGCCTCCACTGTTTCCAGGGTTAATAGCTGCATCTGTCTGAATAAAAGATTCAATACTGCTGTTTGTACGTGTAGGCAACTTACCTGTTCTTTGGTATTCATCATACTCTTGTTGAGTTGGCTGATCCTGATTTCTGGCTAAAATACCTATACTACGTGCTTTTGCACTCACAATACCGGCGGTAACCGTTGTTTGTAAATCAAGCGGGAACCCAACAGCCAATACCCATTCCCCAATCTGAACGTTGTCAGAATTCCCCATTTTCACAACCGGCAAGTCAGTAGCATCTACTTTTATAAGCGCCAAATCTGTATTTGGATCTTTGCCAATCACTTTAGCACTCACCTTGCGTCTGTCAGACAAAACCACCTCAATTTTATCAGCATTTTCTACCACGTGATTATTGGTAACGATATAACCGTCTGGAGTCAATATCACCCCAGAACCTGAAGCTGCCCTTGGTGCGCGTTGCATTCTTCTGCCCCCGCCACCAAAAAACTCATCAAACATATCCATTGGAGATGACTCGCCGCCACCGCCTGAATATGAAGTTCTGATATGTACTACCGCAGGCGAAACTGCAGCCGCCGCTTCAACAAAATCAACCGCTCCAGCCGAAGACACCTTCGAGTTACTAGCAAAAAGTACTTTTTGCTGATCCTGAAACGATAATTGAGCAGTTTTTGGTTCTAATAATTTGTAGCCACCAATTGCAGCCGCACCACCTATAAATGCAGCCAACACTATTAATCCTATTCTTTTCATTTATATATTATTTATTTTATTTCCTTTTGTAAACTCATACAAGTCTCATATTTGCTTACAATTGCTTTTCTTTTCATTGATTTAGTCAAATTTAATACCATATCAACGATATTTGCATCTGAAATAAGTCACGAATACTGTTAAAAAATGTTAAATGAACACCATACACTAAAGATGAACATTCACTTCTTCAAATACCAGGGCGCAGGTAACGATTTTATTCTGATTGATAATCGCGATCTTTCCTTTAAAGATACGGATAACAATGCGGTTTTACAACTATGTAACAGGCGTTTTGGAATTGGAGCAGACGGTTTAATGCTTTTACAAAACCATGCAGATTACGATTTTGAAATGCTTTATTTCAATTCAGATGGCAACCTGGGCAGTATGTGTGGTAACGGAGGAAGATGCATCGTGGCGTTTGCCAAACACCTGGGTGTAATTGATCAAGAGACTGATTTTTTGGCAGTTGACGGACCGCATTATGCCAAGATTTCAGAAGAAGGCAATTGGGTAGACCTACAAATGATTGACATTGATACCATTAACAAAGATGGTGACGCCTATGTTCTAAATACAGGATCTCCTCATTATGTAGCAGAAATGCAAAACTTAAAGGATTACGATGTTTATCAAAACGGCAAAGCCATAAGAAACAACCAGACCTATAAAAAAGAAGGGATCAATGTAAACTTCGTAGAAGATAAAGGCGATCATCTCTTTGTTCGTACTTTTGAAAGAGGGGTAGAAGATGAAACCTATGCCTGTGGAACCGGCGTAACTGCTGTTGCGCTATCAATGGCTCAGCACAATCATCAAGTTGGACATATAGAAACTCCCATTAAAGTCCTTGGCGGAGATCTTAAAATCCAATTTGATTACGATGGAAAACAGTTTACCAATGTATTCTTGTGTGGTCCGGCCGAACAAGTTTTTGAAGGAGAGATTAGTATTTAACAATACTATCTCTCTGCAAGATGAGCTGCTACACCTATCTTAATTTCTCCGAAAGAATAATCCCGTCCCAGGTAGTCTCTAATAGGATTCATCTGCAGGGTTTTTAACTCTGTTATTGCATCCAGTATTTTATCCAGTTTTTTCGATCCAATAATATCTTTAGCCGAGACCTCTTGTCTGGCAACATAATGTGCAAGGTGCCCTTCAATAGTACCTATTACCATTTTGCGTTCGGCTGCAATTTCAGCTATGGTTTTTCCCTCTTTTAATAATACAAGCGACAGCTCTTTAGTATCAACTTTAGGTGCCTTTTCTATCTTGGCTTTACCAGCACCTGATTTCGGTTTAGAGGTCTTAGATTTCTTTTCTGTAAAATCAAGCTTACCTGGCATAGCAAATACTTTTTCCATCTGAGACGCTCTCTTTGCCTGATCAATTAGCTCGTTCACATCCTTCTTGGTAAACTCTACACCATTTATGGTTGCCTTTAATAATGCCGTTGCTTTACTGATTTTCTTTACCTGCTCATAAAACAGACCTTCCATCTCTAATAGCTCTGTTAAAAAAGCCACCACCTGTTTATCTTGTTTTACCAGTTCCATCCTTTCAAAGATCCTCTTTGAAAATGCGGACAGTAAAGGATTAAAATAATTTTCGGCGGCGGCGGTCCTGTCAAGTAATGCAGACAACCCTTCTTCTGTTTTAACTTGCGACAATCGTTGTATTTGTCCCAGAAATTTATTCGCATGTGCCTTCAACTCGCTTAGATCCTTTAACAGCTGTGCAGCCCATTTATGGTGTTTTTGTTTTGCAGATTTATTGATATCCTTGGTATAAGAATGCACGTGGTCGTAAACGTAATTATCAAGCGGATTCAAATCAAAACACTGCAATAAATATGAACGCAAAAACGCATCGCTTTCTTCTTTAATCTGAGCTTCCAATCGGGCTGGCTCCTGCTTGTTTCTTGAAAAGAAAGATACATTTTGATCCTGTCGGATGCCCGATCCAGAAATCAGCGAAGTGAGAATCAAACCGTTTAATGAGCGAAGGCGAGAAAGCGCCACATAAATTTGTCCCGGTGCAAATGCATTCCCAATATCTATAATAGCCTTTTCAAAAGTTAGACCCTGGCTTTTGTGTACTGTAATTGCCCAGGCCAACTTAAGAGGGTACTGCGTAAAAGTGCCTGCCAAATCCTCATGAATTTCGCCTGTAACCTTATCAGTGGTATACTTTATATTCTTCCAGGTATATTTTTCCAGAATGATCTTCTCGTTACTGCCTTCTGCCTGCACTTCAATCAGGTCAGTTTTTAACGCAGTAACAACAGCGATCTTCCCATTAAAGAAACGTTGCTCACCAGTTGGGTCATTTTTAATAAACATTACTTGCGCACCAACCTTTAACTCTAAAATATGTTCTGCAGGATAAGAATACTCACTAAAGTCATCTTCAACTTTCGCCACATATAAATACGAAGCTGCCTTTAGCTCTTCAAGGCTTTGCTTATTCAGCGTATCGGCCTTATTATTATGTGTGGTCAACGTGATATACTTCTCGTTTATCGAAGGTTTAAAATCAGCCCTATAGTACTTTTCAAGCAACGCTACATCTTGCGCAGTTACGGTATTATTGCGTAAATTATTAAGCAGGTTTATAAAAACTTCATCGGCCTGCCTGTAGATTTTTTCAAGCTCAATATATATCGGCGGATTGTTCTGAAGAGCAAGTGCATCAAAGAAATAGGCGCTTTTATAAAATTGCCCAAGCAAATTCCATTCGTTTGACTTTACAACCGGAGGTAATTGATGCAAATCGCCGATAAACAGCACCTGAACCCCACCAAAACTTGCCGTGTTGTTTCTTCTGATATAACGTAAAATCATGTCTATCGCATCCAGCAAATCAGCACGCAACATACTCACCTCATCAATAATCAGCAACTCCATATCAATAATAACCTTACGTTTCGCTGCGGTCATATTTAAATGCCTTACAATAGATTTCGGTGTATTATATTGCTGATTATAGTGATCTCCATCCGCATCTGGCTGTTTTGGCAAATAAGTTCCAAAAGGCAACTGAAACAGGGAATGTATGGTAACACCCGCTGCATTTATAGCAGCTATACCTGTAGGGGCAGCAATAACAGCTTTCTTGTGCGTAAGCTCAATTAACCTTCTTAGAAATGTTGTTTTACCCGTTCCTGCTTTTCCCGTAAGGAATATATGCTTAGAAGTATAATTCACAAACCTTGCGGCAAGTTCCGCGGGATTAGTGCTTTCAGAATTCGACATGCTACAAAGTTAATAAGAACTTACTACTTAAACCTAATCGGTAAAAAATGCGTTACAATCTCTATTTTAACACTCTTTAACAAACTTTAACAATTCCTTAATTTTATTACTAAACTTTTAGTTATATCTTGTACCCAACAAAACCGCTAATATGAAATTAACCTCTCTAACACTCCTGCTGGTGTTCAGTTCGATGTTATTGTTTGCTCAGAACCAATATTCAATCAAGGGCGCTGTAGTAGATACCGCTGCCACTTACAAGATGGTAAACACAACGATAACAGTATTAAACCAAAAAGATTCCACACTTGTAAAGTATACCCGAGCTAGTCCTGAGGGCATGTTTGCTTTAAACAACCTAAAACCAGGAAAATTTATCCTAATGGTAACCTACCCTGGTTATGCCGACTATATTGAAAATTTTGCTTTAGACTCTACCAAATCAACCAAAGACTTTGGCAACATAAGCGTAATTCTTAAAGCTACCTTACTTGAAGGGGTAATTATACAAGGAAAAGCCGCAGCAATTAAAATTAAGGGGGACACAACGGAGTTTAATGCCGCCAGCTTCACCATACAACCCAACGATAAAGTCGAGGATCTGCTTAAACAACTTCCCGGCATACAGGTCGATAAGGATGGAAAAATTACTGCGCAAGGTCAAACCGTACCAAAGGTATTGGTAGATGGTGAGGAGTTTTTTGGTGATGACCCAACTCTGGTAACCAAAAACCTCCGTGCCGACATGGTTGATAAAGTACAGCTCTATGACAAGAAAAGTGACCAGGCTACATTTACAGGAATTGACGATGGTGAAAAAACGAAAACCATTAACATCAAATTAAAAGAGGATAAGAAAAACGGTTACTTCGGAAAAGTTGAAGGTGGCTTAGGCACAGATAAATTCTATAAAAGCCAGGCCATGTTTAACGCCTTTAAGGGTAAACAAAAGTTCTCCGCATATGGCATCTCAGGAAATACTGGCCAAACCGGATTAGGTTGGGGAGATCGAGACAAATACGGAGGCTCATCCAACAATATGGAGTTTAGCGATGATGGCGGAATATATTTCTATGGGAGCAACGACGATTTTGACTCTTTCGATGGACAATACAATGGCCAGGGTATTCCATCAGCACATAGCGGGGGATTGCATTATGAAAATAAATGGGATAGTGATAAACATGCCATCAATTCAAACTACAAAATAGGCTCAATTGGTGTTGAGGGGACAAGAGATAACTTGACTCAAAACAACCTGTCTACCGGCGTTACAAACAGCAGTTCGCATCAAAAGTTTGACAACCTAATGTTCAGGCAAAAAGCAGACTTAACGTATACCATAAAGCTAGATACAACCTCAACATTAAAAATAATGGTTGATGGAACATTAAAAAACAGTAAAACAAGAGATAACTTCATCTCATCAACCTTAAGAGGAGACAATTCATTACAAAACTCGACCAACAGAGAGCTAAGTAATGATGGCGATCAGAAATTATTCAACGCAAGTGCCTTATGGACTAAAAAGTTGAAAAAGAAAGGAAGAACCCTCTCAGTAAATGTTAAACAAGCAGTAAATGAAAACCAAACTGAAGGCTATCTTAATTCGACAAGTGAATTCTTTAATGAACTTGGCGACCAAACCCAAACAGAATCGGTAAATCAATTCAAAACCAACAATACACACAATCAAACATTTAACTCCAACATTACTTACACCGAGCCATTATCTAAAACATTAACACTTGCATTAAGCTATGGCCTGGGTATTAACAACAGCAATTCTGATCGTAAATCATTTAACCAAACCGCATCAGGAGCGTATGATGAGTTGGATAGAGAGTTCAGTAATAACTTTGATCTCGATCAGCTTTCAAACCAGGGAGGAATAACATTCAATTACAAGAAGAATAAGTCGACAGTAAATATTGGCACCAAGGTAAGTGATGTAAAGTTTCAACAATTCGATGCATATACCGATAAAACCTTTAAAAGAAACTTTACCAACTGGAACCCTCAATTTACTTATCAATACAGGTTCTCTCAACAAAAATCTCTGTATTTCGGGTACTATGGTAATACCAATCAGCCCAGCATTGATCAGATCCAACCAATTAGGGTAAATACAGATCCATTAAATGAAACCGTTGGTAACCCTAATTTGAAACCGTCTTTCAGAAGCGGCCTTAACTTGTATTACAACTCTTACAAAATACTGAGCGACCAGTATGTTTACTTTAGCAGCAGCTACTCTTTTACTACTAACCCAATAGTAAACCACACTACAACTGATCGTCTTGGAAAAAACTTTTATCAGTCTATTAATTTAACTGACAAAAGTCCTTACAACTATTACTTCAATTTCGGAACAAGCAGAAAGATTAAACCTATAGATATGAGTGTAGGCTTAAACCTTAGCTCAAACGGAAATGTAAATTATACAAGAGTAACAGACACGGTAAGAACAGAGCTAAACACGACCAAATCGTATGGTTATTCAGGAAGCCTGAACATATCCAAATACAAAGAGAAAAAGTATGATTTCAGGATTTCGGGAGGACCAAGCTATAACATCATTAGCTCTTCTTCAAGAAACAGCACCAACAACAAAGGCTGGGGATTTCAGGGCAATGCGAACTTTAACATATACTTGCCTGGCAAAATACAAATTGGCTCTGATGGTAATTACCAATTCACTGGAAAAACCCAAACCTTTAATGAAGATCTGGAGCGCTTTATATGGAATGCAAGCATCACCAAAAAGTTCTTTAAACAAGACAACCTACGGATTTCACTATCCGGAAACGATTTACTTAACCAAAACGTGGGCTTCAGCAGATATGCCAGCGGTAACATGGTTAATCAAAACAGTTATACAACTATTCAAAGATATTTTATGTGCACAATTAGCTGGGATTTCAGCAAAATGGGCGGATCAGCTCCTACTAAAAAATAAGAATATGAAACACAAACTAATTATACTCAGCTTCTGCTTCTTGTTGTTAAATGTAAGCAGCCTGTTTGCACAAAATGTAAGGTTTGCTACAGATGGCGTAATAGAATTCGAAAAGAGCTCTAATATGTTCGCTATAATGAAAAGGCAAATGGAAAAAAGTTCCAGTGGCTTTATGCAACAAGCGTACGAAGCTTACAAAAGAAACCAGCCACAATTCAAGATATTAAAAAGCACTTTGGCTTTTTCTAAAGATAAAACCCTTTACACACCCATAGCGGATGAAAGTAATTCAAGAAATTATTTCTTTAGTGATCCATCAACCGGACAAAGTAATACCATATATACCGATCTTGCCTCAGGGTTATTTACCACGCAGAAAGTAGTATACGAAGAAACCTTTTTAGTGAAAGATACCACCAGAAAAATAAACTGGAAAATCACCAGCGAACTAAGAACGATAGCAGGCTACGAATGCCGCAGAGCAAATGCTGTTATTTTAGATTCTATTTATGTAGTAGCCTTTTATACCGATAAGATCCCGGTATCCGGAGGACCAGAATCATTTACCGGCCTGCCGGGAATGATCCTTGGTGTTGCGCTTCCTCATGAAAATATAACATGGTTTGCAAAAACAGTAACAGACAAGCCTGTTGCCCCAAATGAACTAAAGGTACCCACTAAGGGCAAGCCAGTAAACAATAAAACCTTAAGAGAAACTATAAATTCGGCTTTAAAGGATTGGGGAGATTATGCCCAATCGGCCTTAAAGGCTTTCCTGCTTTAATTTACAAGCAGTTTATACCCCTTACCATGAACATTAAGAATTTCTACCTTAGGGTCTTCCCTAAGGTATTTTCTTAGTTTACTTAAAAACACATCCATACTACGGCCATTAAAGTAATTGTCGTCATGCCAGATACTCAGCAGCGCTTCCTCTCTGGTAAGAACAGCATTCTTCTTTAAGCACAACAGCTGAAGCAATTCAGCCTCTTTTGTCGACAACTTTTGCTGTTGTCCTTTATAGTCTATAAGTTGTGTTGTGTAATCAAAGCTATAGTCTCCGATTTGAAATAGCGTTTGAGCTGTACCCGACTCTGGAGTTTCTTTTACTGCTACCCGTTTTAACAACGCATTTATTCTTAAAAGCAACTCTTCAATTCTAAATGGTTTTGTGATGTAATCATCTCCACCCAGATCATATGCAGATGCTTTATCCTCCATCATGGCCTTAGCAGTGGCAAAAATAATAGGTACATCCTGATTGATCTTTCTAATCTCTTTACCTAACGTAAATCCATCCTTTTTAGGCATCATCACATCAAGTATACAAAGATCAAAATCCTGCTTTGTAAAAGCCCTTAAACCTTCATCGCCATCAACACACAGTATAACATCAAATTTGCCCTTAAGCTGTAGATAATCTTGTAAGAGAAGCCCTAAATTCGGATCATCTTCTACCAATAAAATTCTTTTCATGTGTGTGTGTCGTTAATTATGATTTAATGGTAAGCTTATTTCAAATACAGTTCCTTTATCCTTTTCACTATGCACCTTTATTGTTCCACCCATCTGATTAATAATGTCCTGCACATAGTTCAGTCCTAAACCAAAGCCTTTCACATCATGTAGGTTACCTGTTGGCACCCTATAAAACTGATCAAAAATACGCTTGGTCTGATCTTTAGTCATCCCTATTCCTTCGTCAGAAACTTCAATAATCAGGTGTTTACCTGTATTTCTTGTACTTATATTTATTTTAGGGATCTCTCCACTATATTTATTTGCATTATCTACCAGATTGTAAATTACATTAGAGAGATGTAGTTCATCACCATAAATAAGAGATTTTTCGGCATTCAGCTTCAAGTTAATTACAGCATTTCTTTTTTGCAACTGAAGCTCCATACTATCTACAACTGCAGCAACTACATCATTAACATCAACTTCACTCTGCTCCAGTTTAAGCTCCTTTTTCTCTAATCGTGCAATGCTTAAAACCCGTTCTATGTGATTCCCGAGACGAACATTTTCGTCATAGATAATACCTGCTAATCTACTAATGCGGTTTTTATCTTCCACGATCTCCGGATCCCTGAGTGCCTCGCTGGCAATCATAATTGTGGCCACCGGAGTCTTAAATTCGTGAGTCATGTTATTAATGAAATCCGTTTTCATTTCCGAGATCTTCTTTTGTTTCATTATTGCATAAATGGTATAGGCAAAAATAAAGATCAGCACAAATAGCAAGGCCGCAGAAGAGGCCATAGTAGCCCACATGTTGCTAAGAATTAAAGAGTTTTTATCGGGAAAGCTGATATAAAGCATTCCCGGATCTCTAATGATATAACTATAAAGAGTGGCCTTGAATGTGTTTTTAGGCAACACATTATCAATATTGGTCGAAGCTTTTACATATACCAGTGAGTCCTTTTCTGCAAGACTGACCCAGAAATCATAGTTCAGTGTTATATTTCTATTTAGAAGTTCTTTTTGGATTAAGGTATCCAGGCTTTCCTTCGATATCATCTTGCTGAGCGGCACATTCGCTTCTCTCATCTCCTGTGCTACGTCTGTAACCTGACTTAGGATATCAGAATCGCTTTTTAAAGGAATAGTATCAGACATCAACCTGCTCAGTCCATCATCATACCTTCTTTTGGCAAGGTTATTTTCAAATTGAAATTTGCGTGCCAGCTCATTACTTATCGTCGGCACACTAATGAGCACACTTTTTTCTGTTACAGGGTTAACAGCATGGTATCTGATTGTATCTGGCAACTGATTAGACGCAATGATGAATGATTTTGTTTCTAACGGGACAAATGTTGATTTGTATCGCTCTCCGACAAAGTTTCCGTATGCATCCAGCCCAACATTCACATCTACGTGTATCGGTGACTGTAAAGGATTATTTAAATCAGATGCCGCAAGGTATTCAGCTTCGGTAATCAGAATCGGATTAGCGTAAGACTTTTTAATCTCTAAATCATTCTGATTTAAGTCGGCAACAATTAATTTCCGCTGCTCAAGCAACCGCTTTTGCTCCTGATCTTTAAAACGTTCCTTGTATTCTACCAACTGTTGTGCCTGATTACGAACTTCTGCTTCGCGATCACGTTCCAGCTGTTGGTCTCTTTTAGTAATGTAAAGTGCGGCATTACGTTTCTGCACCTTATTAACCACACTATTAAGTGCCTGATTTACATCCTGTTCAAAAAGCTGTGATTTAAGATTATAAGCCTCCCTTATATAATACAATTGCATTACAAACACCCCAAGCAAAGCTATGGTCATAAGGCCGGTGATTAACCAAAGGCTTCTTTTTTTCATATCGGATATTCAAAATTAACGAAGCATTAACACAAAAGCTTTAATTTAACAAATTTTAACAAAGGTTTAGTCATGATGATTTGCTTTATAACATGTTCTACCCAAGGCTTTTTGTTGTGCAGGACAAGGACAGAATGGGGTTTACTACGTAGTTCGTTGGGCAAAAGGTCCTTTTACCCGAAGCAGCCCCAACCTGATACGAAGCACATACGAATGTGTGCAAAAAAAAGTGCCGCCCTGAATCAGGACGGCACGGTGGTCAATTTGTTTATTTAAAAAAGATCTTTTAAAAAGGAAGATCATCTTCCTCACCCGGTGCGCTGTTTAAATCAGCTGGCGGAGCATATTCTGGAGTAGATGCCGCAGCACTGTTTGTTAATGCATTAATACGCCATACTACTAAACTGTTAAAATAAGATGTTTTTCCGGCTTTATCAGTCCACGGACGACCACGTAAATTAAATGCTACTTCTACATCATCGCCTGGTTTTAAGCTATCAAACAAAGCTGTTTTATCTTGTAAAGCCTCAAACCTGATGTATTCAGGATAAGTAGGGTTTTCTGCATATTCTATGATAAGGTCGCGTTTCTTAAAAGTCTCACTCACCTGCTGTAATGCACCAATTTCATGCACTTTTCCTTTTAATTCCATAACAAATACTATTTTATTCTACTACGAAGTTCAAATCTCTATATTTTTATTGATAACTTCGTACAATTAATTATGCAAGTTTTCCACACAAAAAGTAAGGTTATCATAACCTGCAACAAGCGTCTATCGCCGTATTTACTAGAAGAAGTTAGAGCCCTTGGCTATGACATAGTAAGGGATTTCCCTACAGGCTTAGAATTAGACATCACTTTATCTGAATGTATTCGATTAAATTTGAATTTAAGGTGCGCCAGCCAGATTTTATACTGCTTAAAGAGTTTTAAAGCAGGGAATCCGGAAGAGCTTTACCGCGAAATGGTAGATATGCCATGGGAAGAGTTAATTGATTTTTCAGGTTACTTTTCCGTTACCTCAAATGTGGATAACCCAACTATTACCACTCCGCTTTTTGCCAACTTGAAGGTAAAAGATGCAATAGTCGACCGCATTAAAGACAAAAAAGGTATCCGTCCTAACTCAGGTTCTGATGCCAATAAAGCTGTAGTCCATTTATACTGGAAAAATAATGATGCCGACGTATTTATCGATACTTCTGGCGAAACACTTGCTAAACACGGATATCGTAAAATCCCGGGAAAAGCTCCAATGTTAGAGGCTCTTGCCGCAGCAACGGTATTAAGCACTAAATGGGATCAAAAGTCTCCTTTTGTAAACCCAATGTGTGGTTCCGGAACGCTGGCCATTGAAGCCGCTCTTATTGCAACCAATCGCAGACCAGGTTTATTTAGAATGAATTATGGCTTTATGCACATTATTGGCTACGATGAACAAGTATTTTTTGCTGAAAGAAGGATCCTAAAAGATCAGGTTGTAAAAAATGTTGATCTGCAGATCATCGCTACTGATATTTCAGAAGATGCTGTAGATGTAAGTAGGAGAAATGCTAAAACAGCAGGTGTGGATACACTGATCACTTTCGAGGTATGCGATTTTGCTGAAACGCAAGTTCCCGAAGGAGGCAAAGGCGTAGTAGTTTTTAATCCGGAATATGGTGAGCGCTTAGGTGTACACTCTAAACTGGAATTTACCTACAAGCGTATGGGTGATTTTATGAAACAGGAATGCAAAGGATATTTTGGATACATATTTACAGGAAACCCTGATCTGGCCAAAAAGATCGGATTAAAAGCCACCCGTAAAATTGAGTTCTATAATGGAAAACTAGACTGTCGCATGCTCGAGTATGAATTGTACGATGGCACAAGGAGACCTGAGGGCGAAAGGCTCATTAAGGAATAAGCCAATGAACCCGATAATCGAAAAAACTATTCAATTTGTTAAGGAAACACTTGCAGATGCAGAAGCAGGGCACGATTGGTTTCATATAGAACGCGTTTACAAAACAGCTTTAACAATTAATGCGCAAGAAAAAGGTGATGAATTAATTGTTGCCCTTGCAGCCCTGCTGCACGATATTGCAGATCCTAAATTTAATGATGGTGATGAGGAAATCGGTCCGCGAATAGCTGGTGACTTCCTTGAAAGTATTAAAGTCGATTCATCAGTCATTGAACATGTAAAACAGATCATCATCAACCTAAGCTACAAAGCTAGCTTAGGCACTGTTACCTTTCATTCAAAAGAACTTGACATTGTTCAGGATGCCGACAGGCTGGATGCTATTGGCGCCATCGGAATTGCCCGTGCATTCACTTATGGAGGTTATAAAAACCGAGTGCTTTACGATCCGGAGATTAAGCCTAACCTGAATATGAGTAAAGAAGAATACAAAAATAGTACGGGCCCTACCATTAACCATTTCTACGAAAAACTCTTTTTACTTAAGGATTTAATGAAAACTCCGGCAGGAAAAAACATAGCTCAAAAACGTCATAATTTTATGCAAGAATATCTTGATCAGTTTTATGATGAGTGGGCCGGAATGAAATAAAATAATTGTAAATTGCCTGCACCCTGTAAGCGCTCTATCTTACAGTTAATTTGAGTAAAAGAATGAAATTAAGTGTATTAGTTTTAATTGCAGCATTAGCAGTTGGTATTTCGATAGGTCTTGTAAATTTCTACTTTCAGCATAGCTGGTATTTTATGCTGATGTCATTTGGCGTATCATTTTTAACATGTTTTATTGTTTTCTACTACCTGCTCGAAAAATACATTTACTCTAAAATAGTTTTGATTTATAAGCTTATTCACAATTTAAAATTGGGCAAGGACCTTAAAGATGCTCTTGGAGAATATGTGAGCTCAGATCCAATTAATGATGTTGAACAAGAAGTTAAAGAATGGGCGGGGGCAAAAAAGCGTGAGATTGACGTTTTAAAGAAACAGGAACAATTCAGAAGAGAATTCCTGTCTAACGTTTCACATGAGTTTAAAACGCCTCTTTTTGCCATACAAGGCTACATAGATACTTTGCAGGATTGCCTTGTGGATGATCCGGAAATGGCCGCTAAATTTTTAACAAAAGCAGGTAAGAATGTTGAAAGGTTAAGCTATTTAATTAACGATCTTGACTCTATCTCTAAATTAGAAACAGGCGAGATTCCAATTAACTATGAGAAATTTGACTTCGTGCTGCTCGCTAAAGAGGTAATGGAAGGTCTAGAAGACAAGGCAAAACTCAGAGAGATTACACTGTCATTTAAGGAAAAATATACACACGCTGCATTTGTTAATGCAGATAGAGAAAAAATCAGACAGGTAATGATTAACCTGATTCAGAATTCACTAAAATACGGCAGAGAACATGGTGGTTCAACCGCTATAAAGATCTTTGAACTTCATGACCAGTATTTGATCGAGGTAACTGATGACGGAATAGGCATCGACGAAAAACACCTGCCTCGCCTATTTGAACGCTTTTATAGAATTGATTCGCACAGATCAAGAGAAGAAGGTGGTACCGGACTTGGATTGGCTATTGTAAAACACATACTTGAGGCCCATCAGCAAATCATATCTGTAAGAAGTACTTTACAGATCGGAACAACATTTGCCTTTACACTTGAAAAGGTTGGCTAATCATAATTCGCTTAGTTAAAAAAACTTAACACTTAACATTAACTTAACATTGTACTCATACTTTTGTATCATATTTTATAAAAGATGAATAGTATTTTTAAGTTCTTCACCCCTAAAGACAAAAAGTTCCAACCGCTATTTGAACAGGCTGGAAGTAACGTATTGAAAATTTCTGAAGCGCTATTGCTTGCATTAAGTGCAACCGATACAGAAAAAAGAAAAGAATACATTAAGGAAGTTGAACGTTTAGAGCACGTAGGTGACGACATTACCCATTCGATTTTCCTTGAACTTAGCAAGAACTTCATCACTCCTTTCGACAGGGAAGATATCCACGCGCTAGCCAGTGCAGTTGATGATATTGCAGATTACATTCATGCTTCGGCTAGTAACATTGAATTATACAATGTAAAAAATGTTGGTGATGCAATGATCAAACTTGCTGAGCTATTGGTAGAGATGTGTACCGATTTGGATAAAGCAATTAAAGAATTAAGAAGTTTTAAAAATATTCGTGTTATTGCTGATGCCTGTGTAAGGATTAACAGCGGCGAAAATCAGGCGGACTATGTTTGTAATTTAGCAATTGCCCGTTTGTTTGAATTTGAAACCAACGCAATTGAATTGATCAAACAAAAAGAGGTTCTTCAAACTCTTGAAATGGCTACTGATAAATGTGAAGATGCGGCTAATGTGCTGGAATCTATTTTGGTAAAGAACGCTTAAACCTTCAAAAAATGGTAACTACCTTATTGGTTGTTGTAATCATCCTCGCAATAGGATTCGATTATATAAATGGCTTTCACGATGCAGCAAATTCAATTGCTACCATCGTTTCTACAAAAGTACTTTCTCCTTTTCAGGCAGTGCTATGGGCAGCAGTATTTAATTTTGCCGCCTACTTTTACTTTACAGACCATAAAGTGGCTAATACAATAGCCAAAACTGTTGTCGAGAATTTTATAACGCTTGAAGTTATTCTGGCAGGCCTTATCGCTGCCATTACCTGGAATCTCTTTACCTGGTGGTTCGGTATTCCTTCAAGTTCTTCACATACCTTAATTGGTGGTTTTGCCGGAGCCGGTATGGCAAAAGCAGCTACAGTAGGCGCAAGTGTAATGTCGGCAATTAACCTTGCTCCAATTTTAAAAGTTGTTGCGTTTATAGTTCTGGCACCGGTTATTGGTATGGTGATATCAGTTATTATTTCCATTATCATTTTACATATATCCAAAAATGCCCGGCCTTCTGTAGCTGAGAAATGGTTTAAAAGATTACAACTGATCTCTTCTGCCGCATTAAGTTTTACACATGGTGGTAACGATGCCCAAAAAGTAATGGGTATCATTTATGTATCTATGGTTGCTGCGAATGTATTACACACCGGAGATGCAATGCCTGAATGGATTCCTATTTCATGTTATGCTGCAATTGCATTAGGTACCATGAGCGGCGGCTGGAAAATTGTAAAAACGATGGGTTCTAAAATTACCAAAGTAAATGCTTTTGAGGGTGTAGCTGCAGAATCTGCAGGTGCAGTAACCTTAGGTATTACGGAACACTTTGGTATCCCGGTTTCTACAACCCACACCATTACAGGTTCAATTGTAGGTGTTGGTTTATTAAAAAGAGTTTCGGCAGTACGCTGGGGAGTTACCGTTAGCTTACTTTGGGCATGGGTATTAACCATTCCGGTTTCTGCAACGCTAGCGGCAATTGTCTACGGAATTATACATTTGTTTTTTTAGAAATCGATTACAACTGATACTTTGGAACTGCCTGAGATAGGTTGATTCCATTTGGGGCCATCCTTTAATAAACGGATGGCTTCTTTATTGTACTTCTCTTCGATGCCCCTTATAATTTTAATATTCCTTGGCTTGTTACCTTTAATGTTAAACTCAAGTTCTACAGATTCACCTTTTTTTAACTCTAGATTGTAACGATTTTCCTTAATTAAATATTCTCTAAAAGCAATCCATCCGTCAACTGGTGATGCCGTCTCAATGTTAAGGCCAGCTACTTTTCCTTGCAGCAATTGTTTTGGATTCGACAGCGTATCCTTAATCTCTTGGCTTCTAACAGTTGTGACAGATCCTACCACAGATTGTTTTCTTTGAACCCCATAACCGACCACGACTACTTCATTCAATTTAACGCTTGAATCATTTGATACCCTTGCGGCTGAAGCCGGCGCTGCCGCTACAGTCGCATCAGCAACTGGCGTTGGTTCAGTACTATTTGTTATGGATTTTGATTTAGGCTTTGAATTAGCAGCATAACTGTTAGTTTTGGCCGCTTTTATTGCTTTGTCAATCTCAGTAGAAGCTTTATCTGTACTTTCGGTTTTAAGTGTTGCTACAGCATCTGCATTTTCGATCACACGATCACTGCTCGGTTTTGGGGCTATGTTTACATCAATCTTTTTAGGTCTTTTAGATGCCATCTCCTGATAATTCACCTGCTTCATCCAGAAAATAATTCCAACAGATATAAATATCACGGCAGCTGCAGCGGCAATACTTAGGCGTTGCCAGGTTATTACTGTTGCTTTTTTAGCAGAATGATGCTCAGCAACACGTTCATGTAATTGCTTTTGAAGCAAAGAAAGGGATTCAAGAGATCGCTTAGGCGACATGCTTAAGCCAGCCAATGCTTCTGCCACAAAAGGATCTTCGAGCGCTTCACGCTCAACCCTGTTCATAGTTTTGGCATCAAGCTTACCATCAAGATAATCTTCTAAAACTGCTATATCTAACCAATCATTATTCACCACTATTCTTTTCTATACAAATTTTTAAGTTCCTCTTGCCGTTTTGGATATAGCTCTTAACTTTTAGCATATCGTAGCCGGTAATATCTGCTACTTCTTTATAACATTTCTCTTGCAGATAGAACAAATCTACACTTACGCGTTGTTCTTCAGGAAGTGTTTCCATACACTTTTCCATAACGATAAGCTTAGTCTCTTTTGTATCATCAATATCAAGATGCACAAAATCTGTGTTTTCCACAAAAGTATCTTCTAATGAAACAATTGTATTTTTTGAATTCTTACGAAGGGCCATTAAACAATGGTTACGGGATAATACATGTAACCAACTTTTAAAGTTCTGTACTTCGTGAATTTTGAGCTTAACGACAAGTTCTTCGAAAATCTGCATTACTGCATCTTTACTTTGCTCCTCGTCTTTTAAATAGTTTAAACACACACCAAATACAAGGTGCATATACTTGTTATAAAGCACACCCAATGATTCCAGATCACCGCTTTGCCTATAGCGTGTAATTAAAGCAGCATCATCCTGCTCCTGGATTTTGGCGTTATTCTTTATAAACTTCAAAGGGCCTTTCGGGTATAATTTTCTCAAGTATAAAAATATTTTTCGACACTGGTGTGGAATTTCTGCAAAGCTTACATCATTTAGAAAAACAGACGATTATGAAAAAGCTATTGTTACCAATATTTATTGTTTTGCTGTTTACCGCATTCAAAGCCAATAAGGTTTCCCTTAGAATTATTACAGGAACTGTTACCGAAAAGGCAACAGGAGCCCCGTTAGTGGGGGTCTATGTGCAATCACTACCTGATGGTAAAAGAACGGTAACTGACAAAAAGGGAAAATATTCCATAGGCATTACAAAACAGACCAAAGAGCTTAGTTTTTCCTTTATTGGATTTGAGCAAAAGAAACAGAAAATTAATGGGCCGGTAATGAATGTGGTGTTAAATGAAGATAGAAAGACCTTGAAAGAACTAGTTGTGGTCGGTTATGGGACCCAAAGAAAACAAGCTCTTACAGGATCTGTGAATTCTTATGCTCCTTCCGTGTTACAAGGCAAAGTTGCCGGACTTCATATTGTTCAAGGGGACCAGGAACTAATTATTTCGGGTCCAATGCCTACTGAGGAAAGCTATGCATCAATAAAAGAAAATCAATTCAGAAATGCCATAAAAAACCCACTTTCGACATTCTCTATTGATGTAGATGCTGCATCCTATACTAATATACGCAGATTCATTAACAATGGGGGGCTACCTCCTGCTGATGCAGTAAGAATAGAAGAAATGGTCAATTATTTTGATTACGACTATCCGCAGCCAAAAGGTAAAGACCCAATTAACATTGTTACTGAAATAGCCGACGCTCCCTGGAATGCTAGCCATAAACTGGTAAAGATAGGCTTGCAGGGCCGTAAAATTTCTACTGAGAAATTACCTGCCTCAAATTTGGTATTCCTCATCGATGTGTCTGGATCAATGGCCCGGGCAAATAAACTTCCTTTACTCGTGTCTTCATTTAAATTATTAACTGATCAGCTCAGATCTTCAGATAAGGTTGCCATTGTAGTGTATGCAGGTAACGCGGGTTTGGTTTTGCCATCCACTCCGGGTAACCAGAAGATCAAAATCAAGGATGCATTGGATAAATTAAGTGCAGGGGGATCTACAGCAGGCGGGCAAGGTATTGAACTGGCTTACAAAGTGGCTTCAGAAAATTTCATAAAAGGCGGAAATAACAGGGTGATTTTAGCTACAGATGGCGATTTTAATGTAGGGGCATCGAGTGACGACGATATGGAAAAGCTAATTGAGAAAAAACGCAAAAATGGAATCTTTTTAACTACTCTTGGTTACGGAATGGGGAATTATAAGGATAGTAAAATGGAAATACTTGCAAACAAAGGAAATGGAAACTACGCTTATATAGACAATATCACCGAAGCAAGGAAAGTTTTAGTAAATGAATTTGGTGGAACCCTATTTACCATAGCGAAAGATGTAAAGCTGCAAATAGAATTTAATCCATCGAAAGTACAATCCTACAGATTAATTGGTTATGAAAACCGTATGCTGAAAGCTAAAGACTTTAATGATGATCAGAAGGACGCAGGCGAACTTGGTTCTGGCCATACAGTAACCGCATTGTATGAAGTTATACCTGTTGGTGTAAAGAGCATTTTTTCAGGCAGTATAGATGATTTGAAATACCAGAAAAACAATAAACCTGTCATTTCAGGAAATAATAAGGAATTGTTAACTGTTAAACTTCGTTATAAACAACCAGATGGGAATGTGAGCAAACTAATTGAGCAACCAGTACTTGACAATAGGGTTCCTTTTGACAAAACCACTGACAACTTTAGGTTTAGTGCAGCGGTTGCTGAATTTGGGATGCTGTTAAGACAATCTGATTTCCGTCAGAACTCAAACTTTGACCAGGTAATTCGTAATGCGCAAAAAGCAATGGGGGATGATAATGAAGGCTATCGGTCTGAATTCATCAAATTAGCTAAATCAGCAAAATTATTGGCTAAAGATTTGCTAAGTTTGGAGGATAAGACAGCATTGAATGAAAAAAAATAAAATTTATCTGCTCGCATTAGCGGCTATAACATTAAGCAGTTGTGATGTACAGAGCCAGGCTCAAATTGGAAAGATATTAAATCAGGTTCAAACAGGTGGCACCCCAACAACAAGTGAAATGGGCTTAGGAATTAAGCAGGCTTTGGAGTTGGGCACGTCGCATGGTGCAGATCTGCTTTCAGCAAAGGATGGATTTTTAGGCAATATGGCCGTTAAGATCCTTTTCCCCCCAGAAGCACAAAAAGTAGAGAAAACACTTCGCAGTGTTGGCTTAGGTTCTCTTGCAGATAATGTAATTACCAGTTTAAACCGTGCAGCAGAAGACGCAGCAAAAGAAGCTAAACCAATATTCATTTCAGCAATAAAACAAATGACTATTGCTGATGCTACTAACATCCTTTTTGGAAGCAAAGATGCTGCAACTAACTATTTTAAACGAGTAACTACAGCACAACTGATGGAAAAATTTAGGCCTGTTATTACAACAAGTTTGAATAAGGTTGGTGCTACAAAATATTGGGGCGATGCTGCCAATCAGTATAATAAAATTCCTTTGGTAAAGCCGGTATCTACAGACCTTTCAGACTATGTAGCACAGAAAGCCATAGACGGAATGTTTATACAGGTTGCCCAGGAAGAACTGAAGATTAGAGACAATATAGGAGCTAGGTCTACTCCTCTGTTACAGAAGGTATTCGGTTACGCCGAAAAGAAAAAGTAACATTAATATCTTTGCCAATTTATACGGATGCTTTTATATAAACCTGAAAATGATATATTTGCATCCGTACAAATTTTAAATTCTTAAATTATGGCAAGGAAGAAGGATAGAACAACCATCATCTTTGTAAATAACAATCAAAACTCCAACAAGCCAATACAGGTTCCAAGCAGTTATATTTTACATTGGAAAAAATATGTATTTGGGCTATTGGGTACTTTTGTTTTTTTACTGGGACTGATAATCTATCTGTCATACAATATGACATTAGTTGAATCATCAAAAGAACTCCTAAGCAAGCAATTGCAGGAGAATAAAAAAGAAGCTACAACTCTAGATACTTCTGCATTAAAAAAACACTACGAGTCGATCGACAAGAAGTTGCTTACTATAAATAAATTTCTAAAAGCAAGGGGTATAAAAACCATTGTTAAAAACGAAGGTGGCGAAGGGAATTCTGATATTCTTTCGGTTGAGGAGATAGGTAAGTTCTATGAAGGATACCTTAATAAGATGATTGACTATGTTGCTTTTACCCCAATGGGTTATCCTCATTTCGGCGCCATTACTTCTGGTTATGGCCATCGTGAAAACCCCTTTACCGGCGAAAATGTGGAGACACATAAAGGATTAGATTTTAGAGGGAAACGCGGCGAAATAGTTAAAAGTACTGCAAGCGGAAAGGTAACCTATGCCGGTAGAAGAGGTGGATATGGCAATTGTATTGTGATCAATCATGGCAATGGATTTGAAACCTATTATGGTCATTTGTCAAGGATATTGATTAGCGAAGGAGCACAGGTAAAAGCAGGCGATAACATAGGAAAAATTGGTTCTACAGGCAGATCTACAGGTCCGCATTTACATTACGAAATCCACAAGAACGGTAAAATAATCAATCCCAGATCTTTTTTAACACTAGAATAATGTTTAAGAAAACCAAACAGTCTCAGATACCAGATATCAATCAACAGGAAATTTCAACATTAATAGGCGACGGTTTTGTTGTTACAGGAGAGCTTACAGGAACATCGGTTATAAGAATTGACGGCAAAGTAACAGGAAATGTAAAGACTGGAAATGGCATTATTTTGGGCGAAAAGGGCATTATTGTGGGTGATATTGAAACTACCTCGGCAATTATTTACGGAACGGTTAACGGAAAAGTAAAGGTGAGCCAACTTGAAATTAAAAAAACAGGAAAAGTAAATGGTGACATTAAAACTGAAACCCTGGAGATAGAATTCGGTGCACAATACAATGGAAATCTGGAGATGAAAAAGCTAATTCAGGTTGAAGAGAAAAGCGTTTGATGTGTGACAGAAAAAGGTTACTTTTATACGGATAATGCAAACAACATAAAGTATATTGGATTTTAAAGATTTTAATTTTAACCCTGATTTATTTGAAGGGTTATCGGCAATGGGTTTTCGTGATGCCACACCTATTCAGCAACAGGCAATTCCTTTAATTTTAAGCAAAAAAGATTTAATTGCCTGTGCGCAAACAGGAACTGGAAAAACCGGAGCCTACCTTTTGCCAATCATGAATATGATTGCGGGAACAGAAGAACGTCACAACAATACTTTGATCCTTGCTCCTACACGTGAGCTTGCTCAACAAATAGATTTACAGGTTGAAGCGCTTTCTTACTTCACAAACATCAGCTCTTTAACTGTATATGGTGGGGGTGATGGGATTGCCTATGAACAACAAAAGAGATCGATGCGCGAAGGAGTGGATATTATTATTGCAACTCCTGGCCGTCTGATTTCTCATCTTTCATCTGGTGTTTTAAAGCTGGATCAACTGCAGCATTTGGTATTGGACGAAGCAGATAGGATGCTTGACATGGGGTTTTATGATGACATCATGCGCATTGTGAGCTATCTTCCTGAAAGTAGACAAACTGTAATGTTTTCTGCAACTATGCCTCCAAAAATCAGGAAGCTGGCGGGAACGCTGCTAAAACACCCTGAACAAATTAACATCGCCTTATCTAAGCCAGCCGAAGGGATATCGCAACAGGTTTATCTGATACATGATGAACAAAAAGTGCCTTTGCTTTCCTCTATTCTAAAAACAGATGAGTATAAGAGCATTATTGTTTTTGCATCGACAAAAGAAAAGGTAAAAAACCTGGGTAAAGTTTTTAGAAATTTGGGGCTTAAAGCTGAAGCTTTTCATTCGGATCTTGGTCAAAAGGAAAGAGAAAGTATATTACTAAAATTCAAAAACAGACAATTGCCTATCATAATTGGTACAGATGTTCTAAGTCGTGGTATTGATGTAGAAGGAATTGATCTGGTAATTAATTTTGATGTGCCTCATGATGCGGAGGACTATGTACACCGTATTGGCAGAACTGCCAGGGCGGCAACTAAAGGCACTGCAATTACATTGGTTAATAACAGAGACAAACGTAAATTGGCAAGCATTGAAAAACTGATTGAAAAACAAATCGAAAGAATGGCTTTACCAGAACATCTTGGTGAAGCGCCTCTGGAAAGCGCTACTGAATCTTCAGAAAGACCTTTGCGTCACGATAAACCAAAACGTAAATTCTGGAAGAAAAAGCCTGCTAAAAACGCAGGATCGTAGTATAAAAACTATGATATTTTAAACTGGGGTTTTGTATCTTTACTTTTATGCAAAACCTCCCTCCTTTAGCTGAACGCATGCGTCCGCAAAATCTGGACGAATATGTCGGCCAGAAACATTTAGTAGGGCCTGATGCGGTACTAAGAAAGGCCATACAAAGTGGACAGCTACCTTCAATGATTTTTTGGGGCCCTCCCGGTGTTGGCAAAACTACCCTCGCGTATATCATTTCTCAAACACTTGATCGTCCATTCTTTAATCTGAGTGCTATAAATTCAGGTGTAAAAGATATAAGAGATGTTATAGACAGAGCCGCTCAACTTAAAAACAGTTTAATGGGCTTACCCATTTTGTTTATTGATGAGATTCATCGCTTTAGTAAATCACAACAAGACAGTTTACTGGGAGCAGTTGAACGGGGCCTGGTAACGCTAATAGGAGCCACAACAGAAAACCCTTCTTTTGAGGTAATCTCAGCTTTGCTTTCCAGATGCCAGGTTTATATTTTAAAAGCATTGGATGAAGACGAACTTTCTGGATTATTACAGACAGCAATTAAAAAGGATATTGTTTTAAAAGAAAAGAAGATCATCATTAAAGAGCATGAAGCATTGATCAGGTTATCTGGTGGAGATGCAAGAAAGTTGTTAAATGTTTTAGAGATTGCTGTGAATGGAATTGGCGGCAATAAATTAACGCTGAATAATGAAAACGTTCTGGCTCATGCACAACAGAATCTTGCCTTGTATGATAAGGCTGGTGAACAACATTACGACATTATATCGGCTTTTATTAAATCTATAAGAGGTAGTGATCCAAATGCGGCTGTTTACTGGCTGGCCAGAATGATAGAAGGTGGCGAAGATCCTTTGTTTATTGCCAGAAGGCTACTGATCCTTTCATCAGAAGATATAGGCAATGCCAATCCAAACGCATTGCTACTTGCAAACAATTGCTTTCAGGCAGTAAATGTAATAGGATATCCTGAGGCCAGGATTATCCTCTCTCAAGCGGTTACCTACCTGGCATCTTCGGTAAAAAGCAATGCTTCTTACGATGCAATAAATAAAGCTCAGGCTTTGGTGAAACAAACAGGTAACTTACCAGTCCCATTACATATCAGGAATGCACCAACTAAGCTGATGAAGAACATTGGCTACGGTAAAGATTACCAATATTCACACGCTTATGAGGGAAATTTCTCTGCTCAGGAATACCTTCCGGAAGAAATAAGCGGAACCAAATTATATGACCCCGGTAAAAATCCGGCAGAGGAAAAATTAAGAGAAAAACTAAAACAGAACTGGAAAAACAAATACAATTATTAATATGCTCATCACTTTTCTAAATCATCAATGGAAAGCCTTTTGGCGCTCTAAGAATAAAGGGGGATCTATTGCTGCACAAATTTTTATTGGCTTTATCCTTCTGTATTTGCTTGCAGTTGCAGTTATTGTTGGACTTAGCCTCGAGATTCTGATTGAAAAATCTTTCCCTGGAAAAGATATTTCCGTTGTCTTTAATGGCTTTATTTTATACTATTTTGCTGTTGAAATGATGATGAGACTTCAGTTACAGGATTTACCCACATTGAGTATCATACCTTACCTACACCTTAAAATCTCAAAACAAACCATAGTTAACTTCTTAAATGCAAGGGCACTATTTTCTGCGTTTAATATCCTGCCGTTATTCTTATTCGTTCCCTTTTGTGTAACCGCAATAGCCGATGTGCATGGTTCATTTGTAGCAATAATGTATATAGTTTCTATTATTTCCCTTACACTTTTTAATAATTACGCGGCGCTTTACATAAAGAGAATGAGCATATCCAATTTAAAGGTTATACCTATAATGCTTGCTTCGATTTTCATACTGGGACTATTAGAGTATTTTAAGGTATTTTCTATTTCAGCAATATCAAATCTCATATTTAATGTGATTTCTTCACATCCTTTAGTGGCGCTAGGGTTTAGTGGGATTGCTCTGGTAATATTTCTTGTTAACTCCAGATATCTTCGTAATAACTTATATACAGAGGAGTTAAGTAGAAATGAGGAGAAAAAAACGAGCACGGATTACCCTATTCTCGGTCGTTTTGGAGAAATAGGCACTTTAGTTGCCCTAGAGCTAAAATTAATTCTTAGGCATAAAAGGACACGATCTAGCCTCATTATGTGTGTGATCTTTGTTTTTTATGGCTTCCTTTTTTATAAGAAAGATTTTTTAAAGAATGATAATTTTGCTGCCATGCTATTTGCTGCTGTTTTTATGACTGGCAGTGTAATTAGTATTTACGGTCAGTTTATGTTTGGCTGGCAGGCCGCTCATTTTGATGGGCTGTTGGTTAACAAAATTGACTTTAGGAAATTCATTAAAGCTAAGTTTTTACTATTCACTGTAATGTCTACTTTTACAACCCTGATTATAAGTCTTTATGGTTTTATCAGCTGGAAGATTTTGGCAGTTCAGTTTGCTGCCTATCTATATAATATTGGCATAGGAACGATAATAGTGCTTTATTTTGCAACCCGAAACTATAGGGCAATAGACCTAACCAAAGCTGCAACATTTAATTTCCAGGGAGTAGGTGCAAGCCAGTGGGTTTTAGGATTACCTTATTTCCTGTTACCCTATGTAATATTTTTACCTTTCTTCTTTGTAGATCGTCCTTATTGGGGCCTTGCTGCGTTGGGAGCATTGGGGGCTGCTGCACTGCTAACCCGCGAATTTTGGGTGACCTTTTTAGTGAATCAATTTAATAAGAGAAAATATAACATTGCCGAAGGCTTTAGAGAATAACCATGATGCTAGAAATTTCAAATCTAAAAAAGATATACGGGAATAAAACCGTCGTAAATATTGAGGAATTACAGATCAATGCCGGAGAAACTATCGGCCTGGTAGGAAATAACGGAGCAGGAAAAACAACGCTATTCAGAATGCTGCTTGATCTGATTCGCCCAAATGCAGGTCAAATCCTGTCTAAGGGAGAGAATGTTGCAAAGCAGGATAAATGGAAAGACTACACCGCGTCTTATCTTGATGAGGGTTTTCTGATAGATTATTTAACTGCAGAAGAGTATTTTACTTTTATTGGAGGCCTCCATAACTTTAGTCCGGCCCATGTAATGGATTATCTAAATCAATATATTGAGTTCTTTAATGATGAAATCCTTAATAAAGGCAAATACATTCGCGATTTTTCAAAAGGCAACCAAAATAAGATTGGTATTGCCGCAGCACTTATGCAGAGCCCTGAATTGTTAATATTGGATGAGCCTTTTGCCAATCTTGACCCTACTACTCAAATTCGGCTAAAATCATTAATTAAGAATTTGAAGCGGGAGCACAAAATGACAACGTTAATATCCAGTCACGACTTAAACCATGTTACAGACGTCTGCGACAGGATTATTCTTTTAGAAAAAGGCTTGGTGATTAAAGATTTTCTTACAGATGAGAACACCTTGAAAGAATTAGAAGAATATTTTTCAGAATAATAGGTAGTTGTACTGAATTTTGGTCGCTTTAATACAAATTAAAATACGCAGTTGTCCTTTTGTAACATTTATGTTTACAAAAATTGGCGGTGCAGGACAATAAAAATAAGAAACAATAAAACTGGCATTAGGTTTGAGTTAGGCTCAAAGTAAAACAAACAATTATATTATGATTACTTCAAAATTTAAAATAGCAACATTTAGTATCGCTCTTTCTCTTGGTGCAATGGCATTTCAAGGTTGCGATAGTTTAACAAAAACACAAAAAGGAGCAGGTATTGGTGCTGCAGCGGGTGGTGTAATTGGTGCTATTATCGGTAAAAAAGCGGGTAATACAGCAGTAGGCGCTATTATTGGTGCTGCAGTTGGTGGTACTGCCGGTGGATTTATTGGTAAAAGGATGGATAAACAAGCTGCTGAAATACAGAATGCTATCCCAAATGCTGAAGTTATCCGTGAGGGTGAAGGTATTATCGTTAAGTTTGACAGTGGTATTCTGTTTGGTTTTGACAAGTCAGATTTAACTGCTCAGGCTAAAACAAATATTAAATCATTAGCTGGATCAATAAATCAATATCCTGGAACTGACATTAAAGTTATTGGGCATACTGATAACAAAGGTGCTGAAACCTACAACATGGCATTATCTGAAAGAAGAGCAGCTGCAGTTAAGGCGTATGCAGTTTCTCAAGGTGTTCCTTCATCACGCTTGATCACTTTAGGTAAAGGTTTTTCTGAGCCAATTGCTGACAATGCAACTGAAGAGGGAAGGGCTGCTAACCGTAGAGTTGAAGTTGTTATCGTTGCTAACGATCAATTGAAAAAAGAAGCTCAACAACAAGGCAAATAAGAACATTTACATCTACCTATAAAATAAAAACCCGTCGTACGATGTACTTCGGGTTTTTTACTTTTTATGATATTCTTCCTATTGGTAGATATCTTCAAAATAATGTATAGCAAGGGATTTAAGAAGTAACTCCTGCTCCATCATTGCAAACGAAGGAACCGGCTTTACAAGTTTCCAATGAGGCCATCCATCCTGGTCCAATCCTTCTAACTCGTAGAATCCCATTTCACTTAATAAACGACAGGTTGCAATATGCATGAGCTCCTCTTTTTGACGTTTACTATATTTCCCCGGACCTTTACCTAACTCCTGAACGCCAATCAAAAACAGTATAACTTTTAGATCAGGTACATCAGAATCAAATTCCTGTGCTATCTTTTGTTGCAAAATTTTCCATTTCGCATGTATTTCTGCAGGTTTCATATTACAAAGATACAATTAGACATGAAGCTTTATTACAATAATATTAAGCGTTTAGTAAAGTGATTTCTTATTTTTAGCACAATGTTACGGAGGTTATAATAGCTTCGAAGAATTAAAAGGAAATTTATATTAAAATGGAAAAAAAAATTATAACAGGCTTAATGGCCTACGGAATGTCTGGAAAGGTATTTCATGCCCCTTTTGTTGATGCACACCCAGGTTTTAAATTACATGCTGTAACTGAACGCAACCAAAAACAAGCCGCTGATGATTATCCGGGTGTAATTAGTTATAATACAATAGACGATTTAATAGCTGATGAAGCTATTGAACTTATCATTATAAACACGCCGAACTATACTCATTTTGATTATGCAACCAAATCGCTAAGTGCTGGAAAGCATATCTTAGTCGAGAAACCATTCACTGCCACATCAGCAGAAGCAAAAGAACTTTTTGAATTGGCTGATCGTATGGGTAAAAAAATATTTTTCTACCAAAATAGAAGATGGGATAGTGATTATACAGCTGTACGTGAAATAATAGAAAGTGGAAAACTTGGAAAACTGAACGAAGTTCACTTCCGTTATGACAGATACAGATTAGCTATAGGGCCTAAAACCTTTAAAGAGGAACCTATAGCGGCAAGTGGATTGATGTATGATCTGGGACCTCATTTATTAGATCAGGCGATTAGTATATTCGGGAAACCGGAGACATTCCATAAAATTCTAGGTAAAAACCGGAAGGATACTAAAGTTGATGATTACTTTTCTATCCATTTAGGCTATCCTAATAGTGTTAATGTTTTTGTTCATTCTAATTTATTATTAGTTGATGCATTGCCTGCTTTCGTTTTACATGGAGAAAAAGGTTCTTTACATAAAGAAAGAACTGATATACAAGAAGAGCAACTGTTAAAAAGAATGAAACTTTCTGACAGTGCCTATGGAATTGAACCTGAAGGAAAAGAAGGCAAATTGACATTAATTGATGAACAAGGAAATAAAACGGTTCACGCAGTACCTTCTTTAAGAGGAAGCTACCTACCATTATTCGAGGCAATCTATCAGAGTGTGGTTAATGATGTTCCCTATCCGGTTACTCAAGATCAGGTGATTACTCAATTAGAAATTCTGGAAGCTTAATAAATGGAAGGTTTATTTATTCTTATCCCAATATTACTTCTGGTAGTTTATTTTATACTTAGAAAAGATAACCGCCATAATTATGTAAGCTTAAGCGAAGGGGATAAACAGTTGCTATTTAAAAACGTAAGCTATTATCAGCAACTGGAAGTGGATGATAAACCGAGATTTGAACAGAAACTTTCCGAGTTTTTAAGCTATATCCGAATTGAAGGTGTTGGAACTGAGATTACTGTTCTAGATAAAATTTTAATTGCTTCGAGTGCCATTATTCCAGTCTTTGGTTTTGACAACTGGAAGTATAATAATTTAAGCAGTGTAGTTTTATATCCAGACACCTTTAATACGGAATTTCAATACGAAGGTGGGGAAAGAAGGGTTATGGGTATGGTAGGAAATGGATTTATGAATGGGCAGATGATCTTATCGAGGTCTGCCCTTCTGCAAGGTTTTTCAAATAGCGCAGATAAAGAGAACACTGCAATTCATGAGTTTGTTCATTTGCTGGACAAGTCTGACGGAGCAACCGATGGAGTACCTGAGAACTTATTGAAACACGAGTATACCATTCCATGGGTTAAAATGATCCATGAGGAGATACAGCGCATTGAAAATGGCAATTCAGATATTAATCCTTATGCCATAACCAATGAAGCCGAATTTTTTGCCGTAGTTTCAGAATATTTCTTTGAAAAACCGGAACAGTTTAATGCAAAACATCCTGAACTATACGACATCTTATCCAAAATATTTTTACAGGATCCGGCAAAGAAAACATTATAGACTACCTAATAGCGCTACATTAAATTCAGTAGATATTTCTATATGCGGGATATGCCCACAAGCTTCGAATTCAATAATCTTCGCACCTGGTATTTTGGCAGCAGTCTGTTTACCCAAAAGTTTATACTGTCCGTATAAAGCTTGCTGATCAGGACTAAGCAGCCCCTTTCCAACTATAGTCTTATCTTCCTTACCAATAAACAGTACTGTTGGCACCTTAATGTTATAGAATTCATAAACCACCGGCTGTTCATAAATCATAGTATACGTCATGGCTGCAACTTTTGCCCAACGTGGAAAATCACCACTATAGGTTACTCCTCCGGCAATCCGGACTAGTTCCTCATACTCGGCTTTCCAAACAGTAAAGTAAGAGCCCTGATAGTATTTCCTAATGCTTTCAGCGGTTGCCGTTAATTCCCTTTTATATTGCTCTTCGGTACTCGAATAAGGTATAAAACGACGATAATCTTCTAATCCAATAGGATTTTCAAGCAATAATTTCTCGGTTTTTTCAGGATACATTAGTGCAAATCGGGTAGCCAGCATGCCTCCCATAGAATGACCCAGGACACTAACTTTTGTAATACCTAAACCGTCTAACAACTCTTTATTCCATTTGGCCATTTGGTGAAAGCTATAATGGATAAAGGCTTTTGACGACTTGCCAAACCCAATCTGATCAGGCACAATAACCCTAAATCCCCTGCTTGTTAGTGCTTTTATAACATTTGTCCAGTAATATCCTCCAAAGTTTTTACCATGAAACAACACCACCGTTCTTCCGTTTGTAAGTTGGGTTGGAGGAATATCCATGTAAGCCATGCGAAGGTCTTGCCCCTCTGTATTAACGGCAAAATATTTTACGGGATAAGCATATTTAACATTTTCTAAGTTGATAGAAATCGTATCAGTTTTTTGAGCGAATACCGAGGTAGCTACACAGAATAAAAGAAAAAAGGATAAGGATATTGTTTTTAACATAGGTTAGTTTTAAAATGAAACAATAATAAGGTAGTGAAAGTTCTAAACTTAAGCATTATTTATAATTTTGCTAAAATATAAACAAAGAATGAGCATTCATTATTTAGGTCAGGAAAGGTTATGCCTTGCCCAGATCACAAAAATCATCGCCAAAAAGCAAACCATCGAACTATCTGGCAGTGCTATTGAAAGAATTGAAAAGTGCAGAAAGTATTTGGACGATAAACTAAATCATAATGACGCTCCGATATATGGAATAAATACGGGTTTTGGATACTTACAAAATGTAAAGATCGAGGCCGAAATGCTATCTCAATTACAGCATAACCTACTTCTGTCTCATGCTTGCGGTACGGGAGAAGAAGTTCCTGCAGAAATTGTAAGACTAATGCTTTTACTGAAAATACAATCGCTCAGTTATGGACATTCTGCAATAGCGTTAACTACGGTTCAAAGGCTTATAGCCTTTTACAACAGCGACATTCTACCTGTAATCTATACCCAGGGATCTTTAGGTGCATCCGGGGATTTAGCTCCTCTGGCACATCTTGCTTTGCCACTAATAGGTGAAGGCAGTGTAATTTACAAAGGAGAAAAGATTGCTACTGCTGATCTGTACCTTACATTGGGCTGGCAGCCACTTGTTCTACAATCGAAAGAAGGACTAGCGCTAATAAATGGCACTCAATTTATGAGTGCCTATGGCATTTACTGCATTTCTAAAGCCCAGCATCTTGCAAAGTGGGCAGATGCCATAGCTGCCACTTCAATTGACAGCTTTGATTGCAGGATAGATCCATTTGATGACCTTAGTCATCTCATAAGACCTCATGTAGGCCAGCTTCAAACTGCTGCTAATATTAGCAAATGGCTAGAAGGAAGTGAATTGATTAAGCAAAAAGGCAAACAAACACAAGATCCTTATTCGTTTAGGTGTGTACCCCAGGTCCACGGAGCAAGTAAAGACAGCATCAATTATATACAATCTGTTTTTGAAACAGAAATTAACTCTGTAACAGACAATCCGAATGTTTTTCCGGATGAGGATAGGATCATTTCTGCAGGTAATTTCCATGGCCAGCCATTGGCCTTAACGTTGGATTTTATGTGTCTTGCTTTAGCAGAGTTTGGATCAATCTCCGAAAGAAGAACTTTTCAACTGATCTCCGGACAAAGAGGCTTACCTCCTTTTCTGGTTAAAAATGCAGGGTTAAATTCAGGGCTGATGATAACACAATACACTGCGGCATCCATTGCCAGCGAGAACAAGCAACTATGCACACCAGCATCCGTAGATAGCATCGTATCTAGCAACGGGCAGGAGGATCATGTGAGCATGGGTGCAAATGCAGCCACTAAATGCTTGAGGGTTGTAAATAATTTAGAAAGAATTCTTGCAATTGAGCTCTTAACCGCAGCGCAGGCTTTAGAGTTTAGAAGACCTCTTAGAACTTCTCCTGAACTGGAGAAGTTGATTTTTGCTTTCAGACAAGAAATTCCGGCTCACGAGAACGACAGGCTGCTTTCCATAGAAATACAAAAATCCGTGCAGTTTTTAAATGTATATAAGGGGGTATGATAACTTAAAAATAAGAGAGGGGCATTGCCCTCTCTTATTTTGTTCATCAGTGGCTTACTTTTTTAAGGTAAACGGGATGTTCACTCCAAATGTGACATTTCGTCCCTGATTATAGATACCAAGAGTTGGGTCTTCATCACTTAATCTTCCAGGCTTAAATCGACTTAAATGATCGTAATAAGCTTTGTCCAGCAAGTTTTTACCTGCAATATAAATCGTAATATCTTGAGTTTTACTCAACTTAACAGTTGTTCCAATTGCTGCATTTAGAAGCGTGTAGCCAGATGAGGGCTGTTCGAAACTGTCAATTTTACTCTGCTTAAAGAAATTATCAATACCAACAGAAAGATAAGAATGCTCGGTACCATTTATTTTTGGCTCAAAACGCAATTCATTGCGTAAAGTTGCCGCAGGAATAAAGGGCAGCGATTCCTTGGTAGTGCGATTGGTTGCTCTTGTAAAGGAGAATCCATTCTCTAAGTGAATAAAACTTACTGGATGTAACGTTAAGGAGGCTTCGATACCTCTTAAAAAGGCATTATCTTGAACAAAGTTGTAGACTGGGAAATTTCTGCCATCCACTTCTTTCGTCTCCCCGCTGGTATTATAATAGATATAATCATTAATATAATTTGCAAAACCACCTAAGCTGGCACTTAAATACTTGTTCTCATAATCAAAAGATGCATCAAACTGATAACTCTGCTCTGGCTTAAGGTTTGGATTACCTACCTCATAACGAAATACTCCTTCATGTACGCCGTTAGATGATAACTCTGCAATATTTGGTGCTCTAAAAGCGCTTCCGGCATTAGCCTTAAAACTTAATGCATCATTAAATTCATGGGTATAGCCAAGGGCGCCGGTAATATGTGAAAACTTATTGCTAAACGCACTAAAATCCACATCATCAGTATGAAAATCTTTGCCGGTCATTTTTCTATAATCAAACCTGGCACCAATGTTAAAAGTGTTTTTGTCCCATGTTTTCTTAACAAAAGCAAACCCACCAAATGCCTGACTGTCAAAATCTGGAATTAGCTGCTCTTGTCCACCTGTATTTAAACTATGAATGAATTCGCCCGAAACACCCACTACAGGAGCCCAGCCATTCACTTCATTGAAAGAGTATTTTAAATCATAGCTATAGGTATAACTATTTAAAAACAAAGCAGGATCTTCCTCTGCCACCTCCAGTTCTCTTCTTAAATTATGCTGATAACCCAAAGTTGCTTTTAGACTGCCTTCACCTAATAAGATATTACTGTTTAAGGCAACTTTATAATGACGAACATCTTGTTTTGGAAATGCCAGTGTTCTGTCTTTATTCTGTTCATCTGTAAATGAAGCTCCATCTTCGTTTACAAGTTGCCCATCTTCATTTCTCGCTGGTTCATAGAACCCAATATTAGTGCGGAAACTCGACGCATCTAAATGCGCATAACCCCATCTTTTATTTAACCCGATCTGCCCTTCAAAGTTAGATTCATTAAATCCTGAGTTGGGAACATATTCTGTTGGTGTTTGATAAGAATAAGCATTTTTATACGAGCCCCTCGCTCTATAAACAAATCCGTTTTCGTTACCTTGAAGCATTAATGAGCTACCCGTCAAACCATTGTTGGTGGCATAATTCGTTAAAAACTCTCCTTTTATGGTTCCTTCAGGAGCCGGTAGCGCATCAAGGATATTAATAACCCCGCCTAAAGCGTCAGATCCATACATTAAACTTGCCGGGCCCTTTAATACTTCAACCCTGTCTGCACTGTATTGATCAATTTCAATTCCGTGCTCATCCCCCCATTGCTGTCCTTGTTGTTTAACACCATTATTTAGCGTAACTACCCTATTGTAGCTTAAGCCACGGATAACCGGTTTTGATATTCCAGCCCCAGTTGTGATTTGAGATACACCTGGTGTACGGGATATAGCATCTATTAAGTTGGTTGAAGGACGATACAGCAAATCAGCCTTGCTTACGGTTGCTATAGAGGTACTATTTTTTTTGTTATCGGAACTATTTGCCGACCCTGTTATAACTACTTCCCTCCCCTCTATCACACTTGATTTTAGGGCAAATTCCATCGACCCTACGTTCTTAAAGTCGACAGTTTGGGTTATTGTTTGATAACCTACATATCTAATCTGTACAAGGAAGTTCCCGCGAGCGGGTACATTTTTTAAGGTAAATTCACCAGATTCATTTGTCATAACAGAAACCCGAAGGTCTGGGATTAAAATCGATGCACCTGGTAACGGCTGTTGGGTTTCAGCATCCACTACTTTACCTTTCAATTCTATTAATTCAGTAGCAAAACCAGTTGCAGAGAAAAATGTATATAGTAGTACAACTATTAAAAATTGTATCTTTTTCATGAATATAATTATATGATTACAAACCTCCCTGAATGCTCAAGTCGGCTTCAATTGAGTGTATAAAATCATGATGCACCGCACAAAATCCATGCAGGGTCATGACAAGCAATAAATTAAAGAAATACTAAGCTATTGGAGGCCCTCTTAACCCTAAACGGATTAAGTCAGCGTAAGAATTGCTAATTGCCTCTACAGGTTTTAAACCAGATTTGCTAGCCTGATATAAAGTGTAATGGGAGTGAGTGGTGAGGTAGTCTTTTTCGAAATGAGCCGCACATATTAAACAAGTATCAGCATGCGTACGCACGTGAAATTGATGTTTACAGGTCTCCCCATTTTTTGCACATTGCGTCGCCTCCTCATGATGACTATGAAGAATGCTAAATGGCGTAAGTGCAATGGAAAAGACCATTAACAAAACGATCGAGATAGCTTTATTGATATGTAAAACCTTTTCTTTCAATTTCAAAAACCAAACTTAACCAATTCTATATAATTATATACATTTGTCTGGTAACATTGCCTTTATATGACTGCTATTGTAAACAACCCAACCAGACTTGGTGATGGATTGGGCTTTAGACATCAATAATGGACAGCACAACTATACATATCGCATCTTTCGGGCAGATTTACAACAACCCCAAGCAAAGCAATGTTTTGAGCGGCATTAAAATCCGCATCTATCACATCAACTTTGCAGTTTTTATTTGTACACTTAAAACCCTTATGGGTTCTTTTACCAATATATCTGCAGCAATTACAGGTTTGAGAAGTGTATCCAGGTGCTACAACGACCAGCTTAACACCATTCAAAGGACATTTGTATTCCAGAAAAGAACGAAGCTGTGCAAAAGACCAACGACCAAGTTTTGTTCTAAACTTTCTATTTCTCGGTTTAGAACTAAAACGGATGTTAGTGAGGTTTTCAATAGCAATTCCTTTTCTTTGATCCTTAGCGGATTTTACAATCGATTTGGAAATCGTGTGGTTGATTATAGCAGATGTAGTTCGTTCCTTGCCACTAAGCCGTTTGCTCAACCTTTTAGCGTTGCGTGTGCCTTTGCGTTGAATAGAACTACGAACCTGTTGTCTTTTTTCTCTGTATTGATTCATCCAGTCAGCGGAGTGTTTACCGCCATCAGAAGTAACGATTATATCGGTCAGTCCAAAATCAACACCGATAAATCCCGATATCTCCTGTGCAGCTGGTTCAGGAATATCCAGGGTTTGATAAGGAAAGAATTTATCTTTTTTATAAACCAAATCAGCTTCACCTTTGAGGTAAGGAAGATAATCGGGGTTGTGACAAATAAAACTAATGCTTTGACGACCACCTATGCACCACAAGCAGACCATATGATCACCCTTGTATGTCATAATGCGCGCATCATAAGTAATGCTTCCCATTGGTTTAAAAGTGCATTTGGTTTTCTTATCCAATTTATAAGCATGGGCAACTTTTGTAAATGCCCGTACAAGCATTTGAGAAGAGAGCTCAAATCTAAAGGAAAGGTTTCCAGAAGCAACTCGGCTTGTTCACCAGTTGGAAACAATTTTATTTTCAATACTAATTTCACAATACTAATGTACGTTAATTAAATATCTAAAAATAATAGCTAAACAAACTACAAATAATAGTAATATTTTAACTTTAAAATTAGGGGGTAGCTGCTTTCCCCCCACCCACGCTTAGGCGATGAGTGGGTTTCCGCAGCCTTTTTATGAATTTAAATCTTGATCTCAGTAAAAAAAATACACCAACCGGCACCACATTAACCTGCAAAGGGTGGGTGCAGGAAGCCGCGTTACGAATGTTATTGAATAACCTTGATCCAGAGGTTGCAGAGCGTCCGGAAGAGCTTATTGTTTACGGTGGCCGTGGCAAAGCCGCAAGAAATAAAGAAGCCCTAGCATTAATCATTAAAGCTTTACAAAATCTGGAAGACACGGAGACACTGTTAATACAGTCTGGCAAACCAGTAGGGATATTACCAACGCATAAAGATGCGCCAAGGATCTTGATATCGAACTCCCAACTAGTACCAAAATGGGCTACCCAACAGCACTTTGATGAGCTGGAAGATAAGGGCTTGATGATGTATGGTCAAATGACAGCGGGCTCATGGATTTACATAGGCTCGCAGGGCATAGTACAGGGCACTTATGAAACCTATTCGGCATTGGCAAAAAAACACTTTGACAGTAATTTAAAAAACACTTTAAATGTTACGGCTGGACTTGGGGGCATGGGTGGTGCCCAACCACTCGCAATAACAATGAACAAAGGTGTATGTCTGGCAGCTGATGTCGAAGGATGGCGCATTCAAAAAAGATTAGAAACACGTTACATCGACGAAATTGAATACGACATAGACGCTGCAATTGACAGAGCATTGCAATACAAACAGGAAGGTAAAGCATTATCCATCGGCGTGGTTTGTAATGCGGTTGAACTATTACAGCGATTGATAGATAGAAATATTACACCTGATACTTTAACTGATCAGACTTCGGCACACGATCCTTTAATTGGATATTTTCCGGAAGGACTGAGTGTTTCGGAAGCCAATGCTTTGCGTACTGCAAACCCTGAAAAGTATGTAGAACGCTCTTATGCTACAATGGCTAAGCATGTACGGCAGATGCTGGAATTACAGAAAAGAGGGGCTATCACATTTGATTATGGCAACAATCTGCGTGGGCGCGCACTGGAAGTTGGTGTTAAAAATGCATTTGACTTTCCTGGTTTCGTTCCAGCTTATATTCGCCCACTTTTTTGTGAGGGCAAAGGCCCTTTTAGATGGGCTGCTTTAAGCGGGGATCCTCAAGACATTTACGAAACAGACAAATTGATCCTTGAATTATTTCCTGAAAACGAAAGTTTAAAACAATGGATTACCATGGCTCGGGAACGCATTGCATTCCAGGGTTTACCTGCTAGGATTTGCTGGCTTGGACAGGGAGAACGAGAAAAAGCCGGGGTTGCATTTAATAAATTAGTGGCCGAGGGAAAGGTAAAAGCCCCAATTGTAATCGGTAGAGATCATTTAGATACGGGCTCTGTTGCTTCGCCAAACCGGGAAACCGAAGCAATGCTGGATGGTTCAGATGCTGTGGCCGACTGGCCTATTCTTAACGCATTAATTAATACTGCTGGGGGAGCAAGCTGGGTTTCACTTCATCATGGCGGAGGAGTTGGAATTGGGTATTCCATACATGCTGGAATGGTGATAGTTGCTGACGGCACTGCCGATGCTGAAGCGCGAATTAAACGTGTGTTACATAATGATCCGGCACTGGGGGTTATAAGGCACGCTGATGCGGGATATGATATTGCAAAGGACACCTTAAGAAAACACCGTTTAGGCCTGTAATATTTAGCCCAATTCAACTTTTTATTACAAAACGATGATAGAATAATTCAATAACTTTAAATGGTTTTTGAAACATGCTAACTACTTATACGTTATATAAATAAAAAGGAAATGGCAACTGCTCAGCAAATTCGAAATGGCTACATCGATTACGTCTTAATGAACGATGAGAAACCCAAATCAGTTTATAGTTTTGTTAAAAAATTAAAGATATCTGAGTCCGATTTTTATGAGTTTTACGCTTCTTTTGAAAGCATAGAAAAGATCATATGGGTAGAGTTAATGGTAGAAACCATTGATACCTTACAACAACAGGAGGTCTGGAATGAGTATTCATCCAGAGATAAAATCCTTGCTTTTTTTTACAGCTACGTTGAAGTACTCAAAAAGCAAAGAAGCTTTGTAATTTATAGCCTTAAAACAGCTAAAGATCGATTCTCGACCCCCGATGCACTTTCGGGAGTAAAACCAATATTTGAACATTTTGCTGAAGAGATCTTGAACGAAGGCCTGGAAACAGGAGAACTGGCAGAAAGAAAGTTTTTTAGCAAAAGGTATAAAGATGCCCTTTGGATTCAATTTGCTTTTATAGTAAAATTCTGGGTTAATGATGACAGTGTGGGATTTGAAAAAACTGATGAGGCGATAGAAAAAGGCATAAATGTAACCTTTGACCTATTTCAAAGATCGCCTATCGACAATTTATTGGAGTATGGAAAGTTCCTCTCGAGAAACGGGCATTTTAAAGAGAAGATGAGATTTTAAGATCAGATGAAAGAGCAAAACAGTATCCCGGTAACGAAAACCCAGAGGTCAGCAAAATTTGTAAAAACAGGATTTCAGATCGGTGGCAATTACATCAAACACTATTCTAAGAAACTATTTAACCCACAGCTTACTAAAGATGAGTTAAATGAAGACAATGCTACAGACATTTATAAATCGCTTAGTGAACTTAAAGGAAGTGCGCTAAAGATTGCTCAAATGTTAAGCATGGATAAAAACATCCTCCCTAAATCTTATATTGATAAGTTTACCCAGTCGCAATATAATGCTCCACCACTATCAGGACCACTTATTGTAAGAACTTTCAGCAAAAGCTTTGGGAAAACTCCAGAAAAGATCTATGATAAATTTAATCTCAAATCGACCAATGCCGCATCAATTGGCCAGGTTCATACGGCTGAATTAAACGGGAAAAAACTTGCAGTCAAAATTCAATATCCAGGCGTTGGCGATAGCATCTCTTCTGATCTTAAAATGGTAAAACCTTTTGCTTTCCGCTTATTAGGTATGAGCGAGAAAGAATTGAATATTTACATTAAAGAGGTTGAAGAGCGTTTATTAGAGGAAACCGACTATGAACTGGAAGTAAAACGCTCTATCGAGTTTTCCGAAGCATGTAAGAATCTAAATAATGTTGTTTTCCCAACTTACTACCCAGAGCTGTCGGGAAGGAAAATAATCTCGATGGATTGGATAGATGGCCACCATCTAAAAGAATTTTTAAAAACAAAACCTTCACAGGAATTACGCAATAAAATTGGTCAGGCACTTTGGGATTTCTATAACTTCCAGCAACACGAATTAAGGGCGGTACATGCTGATCCTCATCCCGGAAATTTTTTGATCACTCCGGAAGAAAAATTAGGCGTCATCGATTTTGGTTGTATAAAAGAAATGCCCGATGACTTCTATTATCCCTTTTTCTCGCTCATATCTACTGATGTGATTAAAGATAAAACTAAGACGATCGAAGCTTTTCGAAAACTAGAAATGATTCATAAGGAAGATAATGCTGAGCAGATCGAATTTTATTATCATGCCTATCGTGAAATGATTGAGCTATTCGCCAGACCGTATACAAGCGAAATATTCAATTTTGATAATCCGGAATTCTTTGCTCAACTATATTCCTATGGGGAAAAGATATCCAAAATGGCCGAGTTTAAACAAGCAAGGGGTGTTAAGCATTTTATCTATGTTAACCGGACAAATTTTGGCCTATACGCCATTTTACAAGAACTTAAAGCCATAGTAAATACAACTACATACAAGCCTCATTTGAAATAAGAAAGGGCATAGTCGCCACAACCACACCCATTCTAACCTAAAACTCTCTTCTTGGACTTTAATAATGTAAAAAGGTTCAATCAACTCTCAGATTATTTTAAAGTCCCCAGGTAACCATTAGGCCTACCATTGCAATAATTTGTTCAAATTTTTCAAATAAACAATAAACAAATCATTCTACTTGAATATATTTGTACTACTAAATATCTCTATTTTGGCAAAAGGCTCTACAATCTACAAAAATATACTTGTTATTGAGGATAATCATGCTATCCTTGATGTGATCACCTTGATTTTACAAAGTGAAGCATATAATGTAACAGGCCTTAATAAGAGTGCAGATATGATGTTTCATATTGAGCAGCTTAAACCCGATTTACTTATTCTTGATATCATGTTGCCGGATGGAGATGGCCGCGAATTGTTAAAAACACTTAGATCTGATACAACTACTGATCAGATTCCTGTATTAATGATATCTGCCAGATATACCGCTCAAAATGTTGAACATGGTGAATACAAACCAAACGGGTTTCTTGCTAAACCATTTGACATTGATGATCTTTTGGACAAGATAGAAGGGATTTTGGCAGGAAAAACTTACATCTAAACCAAATGAACTCTGCTGTTATGACTCAAAATGAAGAACTGATCCGACACTTTTATACGAGCTTTCAAAATAAGGATGTAAAGGCTATGCAAGATTGCTATGCCGATGACGCCACCTTTAGCGATCCTGTATTTACTAATTTAGATACAAAACAGGTACGTTCTATGTGGGCTATGTTAATCAAAAGCGGGAAGGATATGAAAATTGAGTTTAAAAACATTTTGGGAGATGAAACAGGGGGAAGTGCTGAATGGGATGCATATTATACTTTTTCTGCAACCGGAAACAAGGTAGTTAATAGAGTTAAAGCCTCCTTTCTAATAGAGAACGGGAAAATCACAAAACATATTGATAATTTCAATTTTTACACATGGGCTAAGCAAGCTCTTGGATTTACAGGACTTGTATTAGGGTGGACAACCTTTTTAAGAAACAAGACCAGAACAAAAGCGAAAAGAAATCTGGAAATTTTTATGGCTTCCTCAAAGGCTAATTAACTTTTAACAGTTCAATAATATCAGCAATAGGTAACTTCTCTTGTTGCCCGCTTTTCATGTCTTTCAATGTTAATACACCATTGCTCATTTCCTCACTTCCGATGAGTATTACGTAAGGAATATGCTTATCGTCAGCGTAGCTCATTTGCTTTTTAAGCTTCGCTGAGGAAGGATATAGTTCCGCGGCGATGTTTGCGCCACGCAGTTGCTGTAACATCGGCAGAGCATATCTTTCAGCTTCCTTATCAAAGTTACTGATCAGAACCTTTGTCCCCGCAGCTGCAGATTCAGGGAAAAGATTGAGTTCCTGTAATACATCATAAATTCTATCCGCACCAAAAGACACCCCAACTCCTGTTAAGCCCTTTAAACCAAACATACCAGTTAAGTCGTCATATCTTCCACCACCACCAATGCTACCCATGGCAACCTCATTGGTTTTCACTTCAAATATGCAACCAGTATAATAATTTAATCCTCTTGCCAGCGTAATATCTAATTCAACATTCGGATTCATAGAGGAGTCTGATTTAAGCATTGAATTTATATAATCAAACACCATTTCTATCTCTTCAACGCCTTTAAGTCCTGTTGCTGAAGCAGACAATACTGTTTTTAAACTATCCAGTTTTTGTTCGTTGGTACCTTCAAGCAAAATAACCGGCTTTAATCTGTCTATATCTGCTTCGGTAAACCCACGCTCCAATAGCTCTTTAATTACACCATCTAAACCTATCTTATCAAGTTTATCAATTGCAACAGTCATATCTATAATTAATTCAGGCTTACCTACAACTTCAGCAATCCCTGATAATATCTTACGGTTATTGATCTTTATAGTAAAGTCCTTTAGTCCAAGGTTGCTCAATGCTTCCTGATAGATCAATATAAACTCAGCCTCGTTCAATAAGCTATCAGATCCAACAACATCCACATCACACTGATAGAACTCTCTGTAGCGTCCTTTCTGTGGTCTGTCGGCACGCCATACCGGCTGTACCTGGAACCGTTTAAAAGGCAGAGCAATATCATTCTGGTGCATGACAACATAGCGTGCAAAAGGTACAGTTAAATCGTAACGCAATGCTTTTTCGCTAATCGATGATGTAATGGCATTTGAATTTGCCTGCGAAAGCAGTTCTGGCTTTACCTTAGAAAGGAAATCACCGCTGTTTAAGATTTTAAATATAAGCTTATCGCCCTCATCACCATATTTACCGGTTAAGGTTGATAGATTTTCCATTGAGGGTGTTTGTATTTCCGCATATCCATATTTTTTAAACACCGTTTTAATGGTGTCAAAAATATAGTTACGTTTTACCATTTCCTGTGGAGAAAAATCTCTGGTTCCTTTAGCTAAAGAGGGTTTGATATTCGACATGAGCGCAAAAGTACAAAAAGTAACAAGCATAAAAAAGCTTGCCTGTATTATACACAGGCAAGCTCAATATTTAAATCTCTTTGAAAAGAATTCTGATTAAACTAATAACCTAACAGGTTCTTCCATTAATGCTTTAAATGTTTGCAGGAATGCGGCACCTGTAGCGCCATCAACCGTACGGTGATCACAGCTCAATGTAACTTTCATTATATTTCCTGGAACAACCGCACCATTTTTAACAACTGGCACTTGTGAGATTCCGCCTATAGCAAGGATACAAGAATCAGGAGTATTGATAATAGCTGTAAATTCATCTATACCAAACATACCTAAGTTTGAAACAGTGAAAGTTGAACCTTCCCAATCAGCAGGCTGTAATTTTTTAGCTTTTGCACGTTGTGCGAAATCCTTAACCTCCGCAGAGATACGAGATAATGATTTTCCATCAGCAAAACGTACTACAGGAACCAATAATCCATCTTCAACAGCGATAGCTACACCTATATTTACATGCTCGTTGTAACGAATTGCATCGCCTCTCCAAGAAGAGTTCACATTTGGATGTTGTTTTAAAGCAACAGCTACGGCTTTTAGAACTAAATCATTGAATGATAATTTAACAGGAGAGAATTCATTCATCTTAGTACGTGCAGCAATAGCAGCATCCATGTCGATAACCATGGTAAGATAGAAATGCGGCGCAGTGAATAAGCTTTCGCTCAAACGTTTAGCAATTACTTTACGCATTTGAGAAACAGGCTTCTCAGTGAATTTCTCTTCACCTAAATATTGTGCAAGTACTGGTGCAGATTTTTCTGCAGGGGCACCTGATTCAGCAACTTTGGCAGCAGGCTTAAAGTTTTCAATGTCTTTTTTAATGATACGGCCACCATCTGCACTGCCAGCAACCTGACTAAGATCAATCCCTTTTTCCTGAGCAATTTTTTTAGCTAACGGAGATGCTTTTACGCGATCCGTGTTTCCTGAAGCAACAGGAGCTTCTTCTTTCTGAGCCACTGGTGAGGATTTCTCTTCAACTGGAGCATCAGATTTTTTATCGGCAGCAGGTTTTGCCGGAGCATCGCCCTGGCTAAGTATTCCACTAATGTCGGTTCCTTCCGGACCTACAATGGCAATAATTCCATTTACTTTAGCCGCTTGTCCTTTTTCAACACCAATATGTAATAAAGTTCCTTCAGCATAACCCATCACTTCCATAGTAGCCTTATCGGTTTCTACGTCAGCAAGTATGTCATCATTTTTAACTTTATCGCCTACCTTTTTATGCCATTCAGCAATTACGCCTTCAGTCATAGTATCACTTAATAAAGGCATACGAACAACCGTAACACCTTGTTTTTCTAAATCTGCATCAGTTAATGCAGGAGCCGAAGCAGCTTCTTTTTTCTCTTCAACGGGTTTATCTGATGATGATTTATCTGCCGCGGGTTCTTCTTTAGAAGGTGTTGCACCACCTTCAGCGTCAAGAGCAGCTTTATAATCTTCACCCTCTTTACCAACTACAGCAATTATAGCATCAACAGGAACAGCTTTACCTTCTTCTACACCAATGTACAATACGGTACCATCCCAATATGATTCTAAATCCATGGTTGCCTTATCGGTTTCCACTTCGGCCATAACATCGCCGCTTTTAACTTTATCGCCAACTTTTTTATGCCACTTAGCCATAACACCTTCTGTCATGGTATCGCTCATTTTGGGCATTCTAACTATTTCAGCCATTCTATATATCTATTGAAATGCGTTCTAAATTAATCTTGTACGTATGGGTAGTCTTGTTGCACATAAACATCAGTATATAATTCTGATGCCTCAGGCCAAGGAGACTCTTCAGCAAATTTCACAGATTCATCAACAATCTGTTTTACTTTATTTTCAATTTCTTCAATCCATGCCTGATCAGCATATTTCTCTTTAAGAATCGCTTCTCTTACTGTTTCAATAGGATCTTTAGCTTTATACTCTTCTAATTCATCTTTAGTACGATATTTAGCAGGGTCAGACATCGAGTGTCCACGGTAACGGTAAGTTCTCATCTCTAAGAAAGTCGGGCCTTCGCCATTTCTTGCACGTTGAGCAGCCTCATCCATTGCGTTATGAACTGCAACAGGATCCATTCCGTCAACCGGGGCACATGGCATATCGAAACCTAGTCCTATTTTATAAATATCAACCATGTTGGTGGTACGCTCAACTGAGGTTCCCATTGCATAACCATTGTTTTCGCAAACAAATATTACTGGTAATTTCCAAAGCATCGCCATATTGAAAGCTTCATTTAAGGCTCCCTGACGAACAGCTCCATCACCCATGTAGCAAACATTTACATTTTTAGTGCCTTTATATTTTTCAGCAAACGCAATCCCTGCTCCAAGCGGGATTTGTCCGCCCACAATACCATGGCCACCGTAAAAATTAAATTCTTTACTAAACATGTGCATAGAACCACCTTTGCCTTTTGAGCAACCTGTAGCTTTACCATACATCTCGGCCATAATGCTATTTGCACTTACGCCTTTTGCCAATGCATGAGCATGATCACGATAAGCAGTTATCATGGAATCTTCCGGCTGCAATGCAGAAATAGCTCCTGCAACAACGGCCTCCTGGCCAATATATAAATGACAAAATCCACGGATTTTCTGTTGTCCGTATAGTTGTCCAGTTTTTTCTTCGAATTTGCGCATCAGCAACATCGACTCAAACCACTTCAGATAGGTATCTTTATTAATTTCTACTGCACTCATTGTTGGGTGTTGATTTTTATTTACGAGAGCAAATCTACTTCTTTATTGCAACATATCGAAGAAAATGATGTAAAATGCACACTAAGGTTACAAAAAATGTTAATAACTTTTGATATTAGGTCTGTGACATTTGGATAACATTTGTAAAATACATATGTTTGCCATCCAAACAATAAGCCCTAGTGGTGTACGTTTAAGTGTAAGTGCCTTTTACCCAAACTTAACAGTATAACATGATAAAAAAGTTTTTGTTGTCTTCCCTGATTGTATTGTGCAGCCTCTCGGCCCTCAACGCACAAACAAAAACAAAAGAAACTAATAAATTAGAGGATCCCGATAATTTAGCTTCGCAGTATTTTTCGCAGGTGATGGGTGTTGCTGTTGACGCGACTTCTAATATTAAACTCTACAAATTCATTTACGAATGGATTGGCACGCCTTACAGATTTGGAGGAAACACGAGTAAAGGGATTGATTGCTCTGCTTTTACAAAAGCTATTTACGATAAAGTTTTCAACACTACTATATTAAGAAATTCAAGAGATATTTTTAGCATGGTTGATCCATTGCCAAAAGATGAACTAAAAGAAGGTGATCTTGTATTTTTTAAAATAAAAAGCAGAACCATTACGCACATCGGTATCTATTTGGGAGACAATCGTTTTGCTCATGCTTCATCAACGCGCGGTGTCGTAATCAGTAATTTAAATGAACCTTATTACTCACGGTATTTCTATAAAGGTGGAAGAATAATTGATGCCGTAAAGAATGATCTGATTGAGGAATAATTTCTATTTGAATAAAAACGCATTTAAGTCTTCCTGATATTTTAGGGGGACTTTTTTTATAAAATAAAAATGAGACTTCTAAGCATAAGCCTTTTAAATATCATAATCAGCCTAATCCTGTTAAGTTGCACCACCGCAGCTTCAACTACTGACGTTTCACAGATTCAGGATATCATACAAAAGGATACTGCAGCTTTAAAAAAAGATACGATTTCTATAATTGGTGTTGGCGACATTATGCTCGGATCCGCCTACCCTGATAAATCTAATTTACCGAAGGGGGATGCTATAAAGAGCTTTAAAAATGTAGATACCTTTTTAAAAGGAGATATCGTTTTCGGGAATCTTGAAGGATGTTTCCTGAACGGTGGGAAATCGACAAAATGTAAAGACACTATTGCAAATAGTTGTTTCGCATTTAGAATGCCAGAAAGGTATGCGGGAATTATAAAAAATGCTGGTTTCAATTTATTAAGTATTGCCAATAATCATATTGGTGATTTTGGCTTTAAGGGCAGAAAAAGGACAACCGCAATTCTTGATTCACTAAACATAAATTACGCAGGCTTGCAGTCTCACCCCTCAGTAATTTTTGAAAAAGATAGCATCAAATACGCTTTTTGTGCATTTGCACCTAATGAAAACACCGTCTCTATCAATAAACTTGATAGTGCAAAATCACTCGTTTCAAGATTAAAAGCGCAAGTTGATATTGTTATTGTTTCCTTTCATGGTGGTGGCGAAGGAGCTAAATTTGAACATGTTCCCAGAACCGATGAAATATTTTATGAAGAGAACAGAGGTAACGTATACGCGTTTGCTCATGGTGTAATAGATGCAGGAGCAGATGTTGTTCTTGGCCATGGCCCTCATGTTACAAGGGCAGTAGAAGTGTATAAAAAAAAGTTCATTGCATATAGTCTTGGTAATTTCTGCACTTATGGAATGTTTAGTCTTAAAGGGCCTAACGGATTTGCGCCATTATTACAGCTTAAGATCAACTCGGACGGCGATTTTATTCTTGCAGACATCATTTCAGTAAAACAAGATAAGATCAACAATTTAACTATTGACACCAATTACACCGCCTTTAAAAAGATCCAGTGGCTAACCAATACTGACTTCCCCGAACATCAGTTAAATTTCTCGGCAAATGGCCGTATTGAATTAAAAAAGAACTAAGCCTCGTCCTTTGTATTCCTTATTAAGCCTATACCAGACACAAAGAAGATAATACCAATAACGGCTACTACAATCAATTCTCTTGTCTGAATGCTATGTTGAACATATCCGTATCCAGCATAAATGAGCGCTATTATTCCCAAAACAGTTAAGATGGTTCCAAAAGTTCGTTTAACATTCATAAGGTAAATTTTAGTTACATTAGTTACTAATACAATATCTGTGCCCTATTGTTCGTATCTTGACTTATTCATTATTCTAATTAATTATAACGCTATGGAATACACTTTTTACATTATCCTTTTTATCGCAGCTGTGATATTAATCAGTTCATTTGTAACGGTTAAACAAGGCACAATTGCAGTAGTAACTATTTTCGGAAAATACAGAAGATTATTAAGCCCGGGATTAAGCTTAAAAATACCGCTTATTGAAAATATTCACTCCAGAATTTCAATACAAAACAGGTCTGTTGAGCTTTCTTTCCAGGCAGTAACACAAGATCAGGCCAATGTATACTTTAAGGCCATGTTGCTATACTCGGTAATTAATCATGACGAGGAAACGATTAAGAACGTTGCCTTCAAATTCGTAGATTCTACAAACTTAATGCAAGCCCTAATTCGTACTATCGAGGGCTCCATAAGGGCATACGTTGCCACCCAAAAGCAAGCAAACGTACTTGCACAGAGAAACGAAATTGTTGATCATGTTAAGCATCAGATAGATCAGGTACTAGAAAGCTGGGGCTATCACTTACAGGATCTGCAGCTTAACGACATTACATTCGATGAAGAAATTATGCGTTCCATGAGTCGCGTTGTGGCCTCAAACAACCTAAAAGCTGCTGCCGAAAACGAAGGCCAGGCTTTATTAATTACAAAAACCAAGGGTGCTGAGGCAGACGGTAATGCTATTAAAATTGCTGCTGCTGCAGAACGTGAGGCAGCCCAGCTTAGAGGTCAAGGGATTGCCCTATTCCGTGCAGAAGTAGCACATGGTATGACCAAAGCGGCACAAGAAATGGAAGAGGCTAATCTTGATATCTCAGTTATTCTTTTTACTATGTGGACAGAATCTATTAAACAATTTGCCGAGAACAGCGAAGGCAATGTTATTTTCCTTGATGGATCTACTGAAGGTATGAATCGAACAATGAAAGAAATGATGGCCATGCAAATGCAAAAGACCTCTGACAATAAGAAATAAATATAGGAAGATGGTTTACAAAAAAAGAGCCCTCAGGCTCTTTTTTTGTAAAATTATAAATGATCCTTTATTGGAATTCTTTTACAGTTTTAACAACACTCTTATCTTTAGGATTTACTGATTTCATAAAATCAAGCATTACTTTTAAACTCTCTTCTTCAACAAAATCGAAGCTTTCTTCCTTAGCAATTTTGGCACCTTTTTTTATTGGCGCAAGCCCTCTTTCTGCCCTCAACAAGTTTGTTTTCTCCAATGATTTAGCTTCAAGGCTGTCGCGTTCTGCTTTAAGTTTGCTTTGGTTTAAAGTTATTGAAACCTCTTTTTCTCTTTTCTTCATGTCAGCAATATCCTGGTTAAGGATCTTGTAATCTAAAGACTTAGCCATTCTTTCCTGATGAAACTTGATCAATTCTGGTTTCATAGGATTAAGATCTGCAACTGCTATAAAATTAGATTTCTTCACTTCATCCCAAGGCAATGCCGATTTCTCAGTGTCTTCTCCAATTTTATCCATTGGATATAAAGAAGGGAATACTATATCAGGCATTACACCTTTATGTTGTGTACTGCTACCGGTTACCCGATAGAATTTAGCCATTGTTAAATTGATCTGACCCAATTGAGGTGGGGCAACTTCATCTTTACCCGCAGCTCCGCGCGCTACATTTTTACCGACTAAAGCAGCAAGTCTTTGCAGAATCGACGGATTTACAAGCTGATTCATATCAATCGAAGATTGTACGGTTCCCTTACCGTAAGTCTGGGTTCCCATAATAATTCCACGCCCATAATCTTGAATTGCGCCTGCAAAAATCTCCGAGGCAGAGGCACTCAATCTATCAACCATTACACCAAAAGGTCCTGTCCAAATTGCGCCTGCATTTGTATCCTCATTAACTTCAATCCCTCCTTTAAGGTCTTTAACCTGCACAACAGGCCCTTTATCAATAAATAAACCCGTAAGATCAATCGCTTCTACCAAAGAGCCTCCACCGTTGGCTCTTAGGTCCATAACTATTGCATCAACCTTATCACGATTTTTAAGGGTATCAATTAATAATCGTACATCACGGGTTGTACTTTTATAGTTAGGATCTCCAGCTCTTGCAGCTTTAAAATCTGCATAAAATGCCGGGACAGTAATAATACCAATCTTATATGGCTGCCCGTTAGACTGGATCGTTTTAACTTTTTTCTTAGCAGATTGTTCCTCCATAACAATCTTCTCTCTAAGCAACTCAACAATCACCGGTTTCGAAGAAAGTTCCATTCCTACTCGAATTATTTTCAATCTAACTTTAGTTCCCTTAGGCCCCTTAATTTTTGCGACAGAGTTTTCTATTCTCCAGCCAATAATATCTTCAAATTCTGCATTTCCTTGTGCTACACCTACAATTCTATCTCCTGCACTTAACAGTTTACTTTTAAAAGCCGGGCCTCCAGGAATAATCTCTGAAATTTTAAGCACTTCATTTTCCAATTGTAATCTTGCGCCTATACCTTCAAATGAACGAGCCATGTCTTCATTAAAGGCCTGTGCGTTGGCTGGATTAAAGTAATTAGTGTGCGGATCTATTGTCTCCGTAAAGGCATCCATAATGGTTTGGAAAATATCCTGATTATTAACTTTAGATGCCTGCGATTTTAAATTCTGATACCTCTTGGTTAAGGTCTCAACATTTTTAGCTTCAGTTGTACCTGCAATTCTTAGGTTAACAAGTTCATATTTTACTTTCTTTTTCCAGATATCGTTCAAAGCGGTTGACGATGTAGCCCATGGCATTTTTTCACGATCAAAAGTATAAGTATCATTTTGATTGAAATCGTATTTAGCTTTTATCTGATTTAGAGAATATGCCAGCCATTCATTATATCTTTTCAGGTATACATTGAAGATATAAAAAGGCGCATTTAGATTTCCGCTTCTAAAATCGTCATCCAAAGAAAATCTAAATTTTTCAAACTCTTTTATGTCCGATGATAAGAAGTAATACTTATAAGGATCCAGATCCTTTATGTATTTATCCAAAATCAAAGAAGATATTGAATCATTTACTTTTATTTTCTTGTAATTCCAGTTTTCAATGAGCGTAACTATTTCTTTGCATACCAGTGCTTGTTTTTCATCGGGCACAATATTACTTACACCCTGAACCATTTGCTGAGGTTGCGGTGATGCATGACATGCGAGTACAGCGGCGGTAAAGGTTACCAATAATATTCTTTTCAACATCTCTTTTACTAATTTAAAATCCATTTTATAATTACACACTAATATGATACCAATTTCATAAATAAACAGAAAAGAGACAGTAATAATACTGTCTCTTTTCTGTAAACTTACGAAAGTTCTGGAAATACTATTAAAAAAACTAAACTAAAAACACCTTCAAATACAGAAGATTACAATTATGTATTTTTATTTCTTTTTTGATGATTTCTTTGCGGGTTTAGCTGCTGCCAGTGCAGGGAGCATAGATCTTGCATCTTTAATCTGATTTCTGAATTCATTGGTATTTGCTGATTTTGCTAAAAGCTCAGCCCTATTAATATCTTTAGTTGCTAAAGCATATTCCTTTTTTCTGATTTTTACATTTGCAGCGCCCAAAATAGATTCTATATAAGCCGAACTATTACCTACTTGCTTCGCCAATATTCCCTGTTGGGTATAAAACCATAAAGATTGGGTAGGCTTATTCAACGCCAAGTAAATCCTACCCAACTGGCTATAAGATTCCATTTGACCGTTTCGGCTCCCAATTTTTGAGTAATTTTTTAAGGCAACATTTAAAACCACTTGTTCTGCTTCACTAAAATGAGCCAACTGATAATGAACATTACTTAATCTCATTAAAGCTTCGCCATAACGAGCAAATTGTTTGGCACTATTATATTCAAAAGCTGCTTTCCCAAATAAGGTTACGGCTTCGTTAAATTCTCCATTTCGTTCATTTTTCTCGGCTTCAGCAAAATACGTGTCTCCTTCGTTCTCATCCAGATTGGAGACTACAATATTTATAGCTCCACTTCCCTGAGGGGGTTGCTGAGGCAGAAAATGACTGGTTTGGGTCATTGCTTGATTTGATATAATCAGAAAAATGATTGCTAACCAACTCTTGTTCATATGGTAAAGATATAACAAAAGTAATAAACAACACTATATCATCTTTACCAATCCTAAACAATCTCACCCATTAGGGGATCTGTTTTAGTCTCAACACCGCTTTCTACTCTTCCTGCAAACCGCTCTTCAAAAACATCATTTCCCTGTAGCTTTACGCTGATATCGTACCAATGGTAAGATTTTGAAAGGTCCAGAACAATGCTCGCTTTGCCGCCCGCCGCAACTAATTTAGTTTGGCGGCCTTTGCCATAACTATTGTCTATTATAATAAATGTCTGAGCTGTCGCTCCATTATTAACAATATCAACTTTAATATTACCGGTCAACTTAATCGGATTAAGTCGATTGTGCTCATAATTAGCATGTAACTTTATCTGAGGATTATTCTCGTTTCCAATAAACTCTCTATAAAACCCATTAGGCCCATGAACTCGAAGATGATAGGCACCATTTTCAAATGCATTAACGGGCCAATTGTAATTTAAATGATCTCCCGCCGAAACAGCAAATGACCAATTTCTGGAGATTTCATCTCTACTCGTTTCATCGTTGTACTTAACAGGGACGCTTACCGTAAACGGAGATCCGACTGCTTTTGTGTCGAAAATCTGATTCCCCGATACGAAATTGATTTCAAAACTTGTTTTGTCCTTACTTAGCCCTCCATCAGCATATAATTCATAAGGCAAGGCACAAGATGAGCGTACTCCTTTTTCCTGGACTAACATTCCTGCCTTTTGACCTTCAATTTTCCTGATCTCCGAATCAGAAAGTTTTTTGAATCCTATGGGATCACCTTTAAATTTAGCATTATATATGGTTTCAACATTTTTATCTCTGTCAAGAAAAGCGATCTTTTCTAATTTATCCCCATTGTAAGGATTAAAAGCGGACGTAAGATCCCCACAAATCGTGCGGCGCCATTCGCTAATATTATCAAGCTTTATATTCTTTTTGAATTTCTTATTTACGAATCCTTCCAAAAATTGTAAGGTTGAGGTGTGGTCAAAAACTTGTGAGCACACCTTGCCTCCTCTGGTCCACGGCGATGCAATAACCATCGGCACCCTAAAACCTAAACCTATAGGGGCTTCGCGCGCCTGATTTTTAGGAATCCCCTGTTTTAACTCGTTTTCCAAACGTACATGTTCTATCTCAGTTTCTATACCTGCAGAACATTTTCCAGTTCCGGGCAATTTAGCATCTGAAATCGAAAAAGGAGGAACATGGTCGAAATAACCATCGTTTTCATCATAAGTAACAATAAATATTGTTTTCTTCCAAACTTCAGGATTCTTAGTTAAAATATCCAGAATCTCTGACACATACCAAGCCCCATACCATGGAGCACTTGGATGATCGGAGAAGTTTTGCGGTCCAGCAAGCCAGGACACAACTGGCAGTTTCCCTGTATTTACATCTTGTCTGAATTGATGAAGTAAATCTCCTTTTGGCACAGTCACCTTCCGTTTTTCACTTTGATCATTATAGGTAAGCGCTGTTATAGATCGAAAATCAGCATCTCCAGAATTGATTACAAAAGCATTTTTGTACAGGTTCTTTTCTTTCTCCGACAGTTTTTCATAACTTTCTTTGTTCCACTTTGAAAGTTCACTACGCGCATTATCTAACACTTCCTGTTTTTTTCGAACGCTTTCAAGCGCCTTTTTTCCATCTTCTTCACTAGATGGGGTTCTTTCCTGGAATTTATTAATCTCACCAGGCAGCTCTTCTGCTTGCTTCTGTAGATTTTGTATATAACGCTCGGAGAATTTAACATTATACGCTTTAAAGAATTCCAGAAGATTGCACCCAAAGTTTGATAACCAGGATCTTTCTTCACCGATAAACCCGCCTCCACAGCTTAAATCATTTTGATAGAATTTCCATGGGATGTTATTCTCTTCCAACAATTCAGGAAAAGTACTCCATGGCATATTCCCATAACCAAAATCTGTATTTCTGATGTTGGCTTTAGGAATGCCATTCTCATCATGAGTAATTTTTCCTGTCCAAAAGAACGAACGATTAGGTGTAGTACTGGTCATTGCAGAGCAAAAGTTCTGGTCGCATACCGTAAAAGCGTCGGCCATGCTATAATTAAATGGTAGGTCCTCACGGGTGTAGTATCCTAATGTTAAAGGCATATCCGCATATGTTTTATTCCCCGATCGTTTTGCAGGGAGCCATTTATCGTATTTTCCAAAGTTATTGGCATCTACCTGGCTTGCTCTCGAATGAGGCAGATCGCCCATCCAGGTAACTTTTGTATCTTTTATATTTAATCGAAATGGGGAGTAGGTATTGCCACTTGCATCCGTTTGCAACCATACAGGTTTTTTATCAGGCAAGTAAACAGCGCGGGGATCATTAAACCCTCTTACCCCTTGCAAGGTTCCAAAACAGTGATCAAATGAGCGGTTTTCTTGCATTAGTATAACCACATGCTCAGCATCAAGATATGTACTGCCTATTTCCGGATTTATAGCAAAAGCCCTTTGTATTGCAGAAGGCATCATAGTTGCCATGGCTGTACTGCCTGATAATAACGCTACCTTTTTTAAAAAATCTCTGCGTGAGTCCATTTCGTTCATAATTAAGTTTTCGTGCGACAATGCCGCCGGTCAAATATCTTTCACGAAATTAAAATTAATGTTAGCGCGCAGTTAATCTATAAGAAAAACCGTATTATAACTGTTACGTTATCACAAGCAGCTATGTGTTATTAAGGAAATACCTGCAACCCATCATCAAAAGCAGCCCAAACCATATAAGGATGAGAGTCTAAGTGATAAATTTCTCCTTTTGATGAAACTCCTATTACGCCGGCAAAACCATCAATAAGTTTCAGCTCTGCAAAAGATTTCTCACAAGCATCTTTCAGACTAAACCCGTCGGTTACACGAGTAACTATTTTCGCTGCCATTGCAACGTTAACAATATCTTCTCCTACACCCGTACAAGAAATACCCGCAAACTGATTTGCAAAATTTCCTGCTACGGTGGCAGAGTCACTTACTCTGCATGGGATTTCAAAGCCCTTTCCTCCTGTCGAGGTTGCCGCAGCAATATTGCCATCAGCATCCAATGCCACACAACCAACAGTTCCTTTTCTTTGCTGTTGGTTCAATTTTGCCTCGTACTCTTGCTGCCTTTGTGGAGTAATGGGATCAAAATAATCAAAGCCATTTTTGGCAGCAAAAGCACATGCTCCTTCGCCACTTAATACCCGATCTTCATAGCCAAGCAATTTCTCAGAAACCTGAATAGGATTTTTTACATTCTCAATATTGATAACCCCACTAAATTTTTGAGTTTTACCATCCATTAAGGATGCACTTAAGCGTACCTTACCATCACTTTGTATCTGAGACCCCAAACCTGCATTAAACAATTGGTCATCTTCAAGCAAACTTACGGTATAAACTACGGTTTCTAAAGCCGTATGCGTTTGCAAATAACTATGAGCTTGGGTAACAATAGAAGCCAGCGTCTGCTGCTTTGCTTTTTTTGTTTCCTGATTGGTCTCAGATTCGCTAAAAAAACCACCGTGTATAATTACTTTCATCCTAATCTGTTGAAACAACCTTTGGATGATGAATGGTCAACTTATGCTCAGTAAGGTTATAGGTATCTCCATCACACATCACATGTACAATCATGTTTTTAATAGAAACTGGCTGCCCCATCTCAACGTCTGTTAAATTGGTATCAGCCATGTCTCTGCCATCAACCAAAATAACCATTCCACTTCCTATTGCTTCCATCTTATTTCCTTCTGAAATATATAATCCGGTATCTTCACCTAAACCTATTCCCAAAATCCCCGGATTACTTGCTGTAGCATATAATAGACGGCCAATTCTACCTCTTTGGACAAAATGTGTATCTACAATTACACCATCAATAAACCCTAATCCACCGGTAATTTTAACTTCTCCTTTTAAAAGTGCATCCTTAGAACTTCCCTGATAGATCATGTTTTTTGAAGATGCCGCAGCACCTGCTGACGTCCCTGCAATTACTACTGGTTCATTCTGATACTTATCTAATAAGATTTGGTGAATCGATGTTCCTCCGAATATGGATGACAAGCGAAGCTGATCTCCTCCTGTAAATATAATTACATCAGCTGCCTTAACTCTTTCACAATTCTCATTTGAATTAGCTTGCTCCCGACTATTAATATTTAATACCCCAACGTCATGCACATCAAGCTGGGCAAATGCCTTTATATATTCTTCTCCAACTTTCTCTGGAATAAGTGAGGCTGTGGTAATGATTTCAAATCTGGATTTACTATCTCTTACAGATTCAATAGTGATTTTCTTTAAAATACCTCTTTCAAAAAAGTTCATATTTTGGGGCAACCCGAACTGAGTTTCGGTAAAACTTCCAGTATTTATTGCACCCCCTATAATAATTAATTTACCCTTCGGAGTCATTTTAAATATTTATATTTCCAATAGGGCCAAACTTAGATAAAATTGATTTGTAATGCAATTTTAACCCGATTAACAATTTCATTATTTAAACTTTACCTCCAAATTATTTACACAAAATATATTCACAACAAATTGGATTAACAACTGCATAATTCTCGGAAAATTTTTATACTTTAATCTCTCCATTTAAAGCATAAAGTAATCCGGGTAAAAGTTCGAAATACTTTTAAAAATATGCTGTAAAAAGCCAAGGGCATTTTCTTCAAAGAGAGCAATAGTAAACAACAAACTTATTTAAGCTTAGCGTGTTATAGAACTAACGCTAGGTGGATTTAATCATTAAAGAACAAATTTATACCAATGAGAATATTAGGCATACAGGTGCTTCGTGGACCAAACATATGGTCGATAAACAGAAAAAAGTTGATTCAGATGAGGCTGGATCTTGGGGAAATGGAGCAGAGGCCTACCAATCTTATCGATGGTTTTAGAGAACGTATTGAAAAATTGATCCCAACCTTGCAAACTCATCGATGCTCCAAGGGTGAACCTGGTGGTTTTTTAGCAAGGATTGAGGAAGGTACCTGGATGGGTCATGTAATTGAACATATTGCATTAGAAATTCAAACGCTGGCAGGCATGGATACTGGATTCGGAAGGACTCGACAAACCAAAACGGAAGGCATTTATAATGTCGTATTTAGTTACATTGAAGAAAAGGCAGGAATTTATGCTGCCGAAGCCTCTGTTCAAATTGCTGAAGCATTAATAAACAATCATGAATACGATCTGGAAACAGATATACAACGTATGCGTGAGCTTAGAGAAATGGAAAGACTGGGGCCAAGTACTGGTTCTATTGTAGCCGAAGCGATCTCAAGAGATATCCCCTGGATAAGGCTAAATAAAAGTTCCCTGGTTCAGCTGGGATATGGTAAAAATCAGGTTCGCTTTCGTGCCACCATGACGGAAAAGACGAACAGCATAGCTGTTGATATTGCCGGCAATAAAGATGAAACTAAAAGATTATTGCAGGATTCTGCTATTCCAGTTGCTAAAGGAGTAACCATATCAGACATTGAGGATCTTCCCGATGCTATAAAAAAGGTTGGCTTCCCATTGGTATTTAAACCACTGGATGGGAATCATGGTAGAGGAGCCACTATAAATGTTAAAACTGTAGCGGCGGCCACCGAAGCTTTTGAATATGCGAAGAACTATTCAAGAAGAATAATCATTGAACGGTTTATTACCGGATACGATTTCAGGGTACTGGTAATTGACCATAAAATGGTTGCTGCTGCTCTGCGTGTTCCGGCACATATCACCGGCAATGGGCAAGATACCGTTCAACAATTGATAGACAAGGAAAATGAAGACCCACGAAGAGGTTATGGCCATGAAAATGTGCTAACTGAAATTACGGTTGACCGGGATACTTTAGATTTACTGGCAAAAAAGAATTACACATTAGAATCTGTACCTCCACAGGGTGAAACCGTTTATCTAAAATCAACCGCGAACTTAAGTACAGGTGGTACATCAATTGATGTTACAGATCTGGTTCATCCGCAAAACGTGTTTATTTGTGAGCGCATTTCAAGAATAATTGGCTTAGATATTTGTGGTATAGATATCATGGCCGAAAACTTAACCCAGCCACTTCCAGAAAACGGAGGGGTTGTTTTAGAAGTAAATGCAGCTCCTGGTTTCAGAATGCACCTTGCGCCTAGTGAGGGCTTACCGAGAAACGTAGCCGCTCCCGTTATTGACATGCTGTATCCACCAGGCAAGGATGCAAGGATTCCAATTATAGCGGTTACAGGAACCAATGGAAAAACTACTACGACAAGATTAATCGCTCATATTGTTAAAAGCAATGGAACCAGGGTTGGCTTTACAACATCTGATGGTATCTATGTGCAAAATACAAAGCTCATGAAAGGCGATACCACAGGGCCGGTTAGTGCAGAGTTTATTTTAAGAGATCCAACTGTAGAATTTGCTGTATTAGAAACCGCTCGCGGAGGTATTTTGAGAGCTGGATTAGGATTTAACAAGTGTGACATCGGTGTTGTTACCAATATCCAGGAGGATCACCTTGGAATATCCGACATCCATACGCTGGATGATCTTTGCAGAGTAAAAGAAGTAGTAATTGGTGCAGTAAAGAGAACTGGATGGAGTGTACTTAATGCTGATAATAAATATTGTATAAAAATTGCGAATAATGCGGATAGTAATATCGCATATTTTAGCATGGACGAGAAAAATCCCGTTATTAAAGAGCATTGTAAAAAAGGTGGTATTGCTGCTATTTATGAGAACGGGTATATCACCATCAAAAAGGGCGACTGGAAAATCAGGGTAGAGAAGGTTACCCACATCCCCTTGACTTTCGGTGGCAGCGTTGATTTTATGATCCAGAATGTGCTCGCGGCTACCCTTGCCACATTTTTATGGGGCTATAAGATCGAAGATATCAGAATGTCATTAGAAACATTTATCCCTTCAGCAGCTCAAACTCCGGGCAGAATGAACACCTTTAAATTTAAGGAATTCAAGATCCTGGTCGATTTTGCTCATAACCCTGATGGCTTTAGTGGAATAAAAGCCTATTTACAAACCATTGAAGCTACTGAACATGTAGGAGTAATATCAGGCACTGGCGACAGGAGAGATGAAGACATAAAAGAGACTGCCAGAATTGCTGCACAGATGTTTGATAAAATCATTATCTGCCAGGAAAAATACCTGAGAGGTCGTGATCAACAGGAAATAATTAATTTGTTGATAGATGGCATACATGAGGTAAAACCAAACATGGAAATTATCATCAATAATAATGGAAATGATTGTTTGAAATACATTATTGCAACTGCAAAATCAGGTTCATACATTACTATTTTAAGTGATACTATTGACAATGCCATTGTTAAAGTTTCTGAATACTTAGACAAAGAATTCGGGGTTTAACAAAATAGTACAAGTTATAAACAAATAAAAAGCCGGGAAATTTCCCGGCTTTTTATTTGTTTATAACTTGCTAAGTATAAGATATCCTAAATGCATTTCATCTTTTGGAATATCTGCAGCTGAGCTGATTTGTAACTTATAATATTGTTTAATACCAGTCGGTAGTATGTCCTCAATTTCAAACACATCATCAACATCTACACCATATTTATCATCAATATGTGATGTAGCCCCTTCAAACCCCGCATGTTTATAAAAGGCTGTTTCTTTAGCCTTTTTAATGGCTGTGGCCTTCTCATCAGAAACAGTTAGCATTTTATAGTGGAGCTCGTCGAACTCTCCCTCTTTATAACCGCCTAAATTTAAAAAGAAAAGTTTATCAGCGGTAGATTCATCTTTCTTACTTACAACTTTTATCTGGTATCCATCAACTTCTGTTACCTCGCGCCAGGCATCAATATGTATTTTACCATTTGCCTCTGGCCAAAAAGCAATAATTTCTTCTTTAATATCTTTTAATGAACTACCTACTGTAAAGAAAACGTCATGTTGTTCGGTATGCCTGCCCGGAGGGGTACAGCCCAGTAGTAACATAAATAATTTTGGTGACTCCATAATACGCATCAGTTTACATATGCCTCTTAAGCTCTTCAATCAATTCCTTGCATCTTGTCTCTATCTCTAAAAACACCGGTTCAAAAAGATTATTGTCGAAATATGGATCTGTTACTTCGTTTTCGTCAGCCAAAAACAACTTTACTTTTTTTCGTTGTTCTTCGCTTGTTGCCAATTTACGGACGTCTTTTAAATTATTTCTATCCATAACAAGGATGCTATCGAATTCGTTAAACATGTTTTTATTGAAATGTTTAGCCCTTTGTTTAGAAATGTCATATCCAAAGTTTTTCGCAACAGTAATACTTCTTCTGTCAGCAGGCTGATTTACATGCCAATCGCCCGTTCCCGCCGAAGCAACTTCCCAATCTAGTGCTTCTTCATTAATCAAATGCCTCATAATTCCCTCTGCCAATGGCGAGCGACAAATGTTACCCAGACAAACCATTAGAATCTTCATTATTTATAAATGTCATTTAGAATATTCGCCAAACAAACACCTCCTTTTAGCAGCTGCTCATTCAACAGATTTACAAAGTCGAAGTTGTATTTATAACTCAGCTTATCTTCCGGCCTTGTGTTCTCGTAAATTTTATTGCATGCCAGATAAGATCCATAAACAAAATCTTTAAGAGAGCTATCTCTCCAAACCCTCAGTTGTTCATCATTAGGATAATTAATAGCGCTAGCGTATTCTGTGTAACTCAACTCCTGATACTCTATTAATGATTCGTCCCATATTCTATGCAAATTAGACTTTTCACCAAACCAGGTAACAAAAATTCTGTTACCCCCTAAATCTTCTTTGCGGGCGGTATGCATTGGTTGATTTAAATCACCAACAAGGTGTATTAGCAAACGCATGGCAAATTTCTTTTGATCTGGTGTGCTTTGCTTACTTTTCAACACAGAAACCATTTGCGGAACCTTATTGTATACGTTGGCAACAGTATCTTTATCTAAAAAGTCAAAGACCCCCTGTTTATCCAATCCGGCAGGCAGGTTTACAAAATGCCAGTTGTAGAGATAATTATAAGAAGGATCTGATTTAATAAAATCGCCCCAATTACTTGCCATCGCCAAGCTTTCATAACCTAAAACTTCTTTAATCCCCTTTTTTGCTCTTTTACTAAGGTGGCTATCTGCTATCTGACCTACTATTCTATGACCAAGCATTCCCCAGGCACCTGCACTTAATGGCATATAAGCCAACATAGAAAAAACTATAATTGCCTTAAAAACCTTACCTACTTTTTTCATCTTTGTCTACTTTTAATTGCTCTGCATTTATACTATAAGCTCTGCGGTGTACAAATTATTTTTTCTACAAGCTTTAAACCTACCTCTCTTTGATTATCGGTACCTTCGAGCAACAACCTATTTGTGTCTGCCAATTTAATTTTGAAGATTTTAATATACTGTCCTATCTGGTAACATCCCGAAATCTTTTGTTTATAATTAGACTTTGTGAAAGTACCTGTCAAAAAAACACTGTCGCCCCTAACCTTATAAACCCCCTTAGCATATTCTTTCCACACTCCGTTATTGAAACAGGAGTCTGCATAATAATTCACTTTAGAATGGGTAATCAGGTCTACATAAAATGAATCACAGGTGAATTTGAATTTATGTTGTGTGTAGTTCAGTAATTGATCTGCACTTGGCACGCTATCCTGATTCCAAATCCCCTGCAAAATCGGCGATCCTTCTCCTTGTACATTTGGCATTCTCCTACAGGAGAATACCATGCATAGAACAAACAATGCAGGAAACAATAACCTCCACATATATGGGTATTTATTCATCCCCTATTTTAAGCTACCTACCATATCCTCTGGACGAACCCACTCATCAAATTGCTCACCGGTAAGCAAACCCAATTCTATGGAAGCTTCACGTAAGGTTTTATTCTCTTTATGCGCTTTCTTTGCAATCTTCGCTGCATTTTCATATCCAACATGAGGATTCAACGCAGTAACCAGCATCAAAGAATTTTGTAAATGTTTCTTAATTTCCGGTAGGTTAGGTAATATTCCTTCAGCGCATTTATCATTGAATGAGACACAAGCATCACCGATTAGCCTTCCTGATTGTAAAACGTTAGCAGCAATAACAGGTTTAAAAACATTCAACTCAAAATGGCCATTACTTCCACCAATACCTACTGTAACATCATTACCCATTACCTGAGCACACACCATAGTCATAGCCTCAGGTTGTGTCGGATTAACTTTACCTGGCATAATAGATGAACCCGGTTCATTATCAGGAATGATGATCTCGCCTATTCCGCAACGAGGACCAGAACTTAGCATCCTTACATCATTTGCAATCTTCATTAAAGACACAGCTGTACGTTTGTAAGCTCCCGAAAGTTCAACCATGGCATCGTGAGCCGCCAGTGCCTCAAATTTATTAGGTGCTGTTACAAAAGGAAGCGCTGTTAGTTCTGCAATTTTCTTAGCAACCAAAACATCATACCCTTTAGGAGTATTTAATCCGGTTCCAACAGCTGTTCCGCCTAAGGCAAGTTCACTAATCATTACCAGAGCATTTTTCACCGCTCTGATACTGTTATCTATTTGTTGAACATATCCTGAAAATTCCTGTCCTAGCGTTAAAGGTGTTGCATCCATAAAATGGGTACGTCCAGTTTTAACGATATCTGTAAATTCAATTGCCTTTTTATGTAAAGTGTTTCGCAATTTTTCTAATCCAGGTATGGTAATTTCCACTGCTTGTTTATAAGCGGCAATATGCATAGCTGTAGGATAAGTATCGTTTGATGACTGAGACTTATTTACATCATCATTGGGATGAAGCACTTTTTTATCATCACCTAATGATCCGCCATTTAAAACATGCGCGCGATTTGCTATTACTTCATTGGCATTCATATTACTTTGAGTACCAGAACCGGTTTGCCAGATTACCAATGGGAATTGATCGTCTAAACTACCTGCGACAACTTCATCGCACGCTTTTGCAATTAACTCAGCTTTTTCCGTTGTCAAAACACCAAGCTCAGTATTGGCTAAAGCAGCAGCTTTTTTCAAATAACCAAATGCATGTATAACTTCCTTTGGCATTGAAGCCTCCGGACCAATCTTAAAGTTATTTCTTGAACGTTCAGTTTGAGCACCCCAATATTTATCAGCAGGTACTTGTACTTCACCCATCGTATCGTGTTCGATTCTAAAATTCATAGTATTCTAAGTTTTATACCTGCAAATTTAGGGTTTTTAAAATTTTTAAAGAGCCCTTTAGTGTCAGATGTTTAATACAACTTCAAAAAAAAATTGCAAATAAAATAAAACCTGCAATGTTTAAAACTCTTTTGCGTTTAAAGCATTATTATTCCTTAATTTTCGGGCTTTTAAACTGTACACACAATTCATGAGTTATCGTAATATTCTATCAGTGGCTTCAATGGCCGCCTTTTTATTTATTGCCTGTTCAAATTCCAGAAAAAGCACAACATTACAGGAGCCCAGTAAAGAACGTACTGTTGAAGATGATAAGGCTGATAGTGTGCTTTTAGCATATGACCCTGCAAAAGGTGATAAATGGATAGCTGATTTTGTACAGAATCTTCATAAAAAGTACGGCTTTAATGGAAATATGCTGGTTGCAAAGGATGGTAAAATCCTTTATGAAAAAGCTATCGGCTGGGCAGACTATCTGCATCGAGATAGCTTAAAGATAAACTCTGAATTTGAGCTCGCCTCAGTAACTAAAACTTTTACCGGTACTGCCATCATGCAATTAGTTGAGCAAGGCAAACTTTCGCTAAATGATGATGTAAAAAAGTTTTACCCTAACTTTCCGTATGACGGGATCAAAGTAAGACTGCTCCTTTCGCACCGCAGCGGAATGATGAACTATGTGTATTTCATCGACGACATATGGCGCAAAGAAAAGCGTGACATGAAAAAAGGAGTATCAAACCAGGATGTGATGCAGGTCATCGCAGAGAAAAAACCGAATCCATATACCAAACCGGATAATCGCTTTCACTATAACAACTCCAATTATATGGTGTTGGCAGCAATCATAGAGAAAGTAACAGGCAAGCCCTATTCCGATTATGTGATGGAGAACATTTTTAAACCGGCTGGTATGAAGCATACTCATGTTTATTCAACTACTGTTTACCCAAAAATACCTGTAGACGTTGTTGGACATGACCGTTCATGGAGATACTCTGTAGCACAAAATTTCCTTGATGGTCCAGTAGGTGATAAAGGCATCTATAGTACACTCCATGATTTGGTTCTATATGACAAAGCGTTAAAAAATGGCAGGCTACTAAAAAAGGCAAGTCTTGATTCCGCCTATACGGGCCACAACAAAGCGATCAACGGACACTTTAATTACGGCTACGGATGGCGGATATTTGATGGGGATAACGGCCGTAAAGTAGTATATCACACAGGATGGTGGCATGGATTCAGACACATTTATGTGCGCGATGTTCAGAAAAACATTGTTATTATATTTCTGGGCAATCTTACAAACGGAAGTTTGCTACATCTTGATGAACTTTACAAGTACCTTAAAACACCTATTATACGTAAAGGCGCTTATTCAGGCTCTGGATCATTACCGGGAAGTGACGAGGATTAAGATATTTTATCAAATGCTATGCCTCTGCTTCTTTTAGAGAGGTAAGTTCTTAGTAGACTATTTTGAGGACTCTCTAGATTAGGATCTTCAGAAAGCGTTTCAATTACAGTATTTCGAGCTTCCTGTAATATCTGCTGATCTTTAGCGAGATCAGCAAGCTTAAGCTCCAGTACACCGCTTTGTTGTGTTCCGGAAATATCTCCAGGGCCCCTTAACTGTAAGTCTATTTCCGAAATCTCAAATCCGTTGTTTGTTTTTACCATGGTTTCTAAACGCAGCTTACCATCAGGACTCAATTTATTTCCTGACATTAGAATACAAAATGATTGCTCTGCACCTCTACCCACTCTTCCACGTAATTGGTGTAGCTGTGAAAGCCCAAATCGTTCTGCATTTTCAATAACCATTATCGAAGCATTAGGTACGTTTACGCCAACCTCTATAACTGTGGTAGCAACCATAATCTGCGTTTTGTGATCAATGAAGCGTTGCATTTCAAATTGTTTATCTGAATTGCTCATCTTTCCATGCACTATGCTAATTTGATAATCGGGTAAAGGAAAGTGATAACTAAGTTGCTCGATCCCCGCTTCAAGATGTAATAGATCTAACTTCTCGCTCTCCTTTATCAAGGGATATACAATATAAACTTGGCGCCCCTTCTTAATCTCCTCCTTCATGAACCCGAACATCCTTAGGCGTTGCCCCTCATAAAGGTGTCTTGTTTCAATTGGTTTTCTTCCCACTGGTAATTCATCGATAATAGATACATCAAGGTCTCCGTATAATGTCATAGCCAACGTACGGGGAATTGGTGTAGCAGTCATCACCAGGATATGAGGGGGGATAACATTTTTTCTCCAAAGCTTTGCTCTCTGTTCAACTCCAAACCGGTGCTGTTCATCAATTACCACGAGTCCCAAATTCTTAAACACAACCTTGTCCTCTATCAACGCATGCGTACCAACCAGAATATCAATCTCACCAGCTTCAAGCTCATTATGAAGTTGTGTTCTTTGTTTCTTTGTGCTGCTACCTGTAAGAATAGCAACTTTCACCAACCGATCCTTTAACAGATCTACAATAGATTGATAATGTTGACGCGCTAATATCTCTGTAGGCGCCATCATGCAGGCCTGATAACCATTATCGCTTGCAAGCAGCATACTCATAAGTGCAACAACTGTTTTCCCACTGCCTACATCTCCCTGAACCAGTCGATTCATCTGAATTCCTCGCTGTGTATCAAGCCTGATCTCCTTTACTACTCTTTTCTGTGCATTTGTTAATTCAAAAGGCAGAATCTCTTTATAAAACGTATTCATTCTTTCTCCAACTATGTCAAATGAGTGACCTTTAAATCTCATTTCCCGCAGCTGCTTATTATGCAATAATTGAAGTTGAATAAAAAAAAGCTCTTCAAATTTTAATCTCCGCTCAGCAGATTTCAGCGACTTAACATCCTTAGGAAAATGAATATTTAACAAGGCTTCTTTTCTGCCAACCATTTGATATTTTTCCTGAATATATGGAGGAATGGTTTCTACTATTTCCTTAAGATGCTGTTCAATTAATAAGGTTTGCAGTTTCTGGATTCCCTTACTATCAAGAAAAAACTTCTTTAGTTTTTCAGTAGAATGATATACAGGCTGTAACCTTAAGTTACCAGTTATAGTTGTCGGTCTTGGGTAGTTCTCTAAATCCGGGTGCGAAATACTAAATGAACCATTAAATACTGTGGGCTTCCCAAATACAATATAAACTTTCCCCTTAGTAACATTTTCATCAACCCACTTCAAACTCTGAAACCATACCAATTCTATTGAGCCCGTCTCATCAGTAAGTCGGGCCACCAGGCGCTTCTTATGTTTTTCACCTATTTGTTCCTTACTGGTTATCCTGCCAAGTATTTGCACATAAGGTAAATCAGGATCTAATTCACTAATCTTATAGAATCTGGTCCGGTCAATATACCTGAAGGGAAAAAAATTCAAGAGATGCTCATAGGTAAAAATACCTAACTCTTTTTGAAAAAGTTCAGCGCGCTTAGGCCCTACGCCTTTAAGAAATTCTATAGTCGTATCTAAGGTAGAAACAAACAAGGCTTTAAATATTTTTTCTATTAAATGTAAATATATCTTTTAATATGCTCCAATTAAATACAATAACCGAAACTAATAATAACAAATAGGCCGATAGCTTATGAGAATCAATGTGTTCATTAAAATAAAAAATAGCCACAGCAAACGCGATAAGCGGATTTACATAAATAATTATTCCAAGAGTCGATGAAGGAATTCCTATCAAAGCATACAGGCTCATAAACAAAGGAATAATCGTAAATACCACCGCAACCACAGTAATGTTTCCCCAAAACCATAAATCGGTTGGAAAAGATTCGTGTTTACTTATGTATAATGGCATCATCAAAAGTACTGCCAGTCCAATTTGAGTAGCCAGGACATTTAACTTATCCAGATTTTTCATTTTGCGCTGTATAATCAAATAGAAGGCATATAAAGTTGCAATAACAACTGACCATGCCACTTCAATTAAAGATCCGGTAGCAAGTAAGATAATGCTAAACAAGGCTATTGCCAGCGATAAAAGCTTTAGTCTTGACAACTCTTCTTTTAAAACAATGAACCCACCAAATGCTGTAATTAACGGACAAACCATATACGCAAATGCTGCCGACTGTAAGCTTACATTGTTGACCGCGTAGATGTAGGTATACCAGTTTGAGGTTAAAAGTACAGTGGATGCCACTATCTGCAGAACAACTATTTTCCTTTCCTTAGGAGTTATCGATGATAAGTAGGCAATGTCACTCTTCAAATATCTACGTCTGAAAATAAAAATGGCAAGCCAAATAAAAACCAGGGAAGTAAAAATTCTATAATACAGAATCTCTTCAGAAGGAAATTCTTTAAGATTTCTTAGTGGTATCGAAAAGAATCCCCAGATCGCGAAAGATAAAATGCCGGCAAAAAAATACCTAAGATTAGATTTTGGCAAAACTTACCCTTTATAAGCTGTCATAGATATCTCTACATTTACTCCCTTTGGCAGGCCTTTTACCGCTACGGTTTCCCGTGCAGGAAAGTTCTTATGAAAGAATGATCCATATATCTCATTTACTTCAGCAAATAAAGCCATATCCGACAAAAAAATAGTCGTCTTAACAACATCCTCAAAACCATAAGAAGCTTCTAATAGAACAGCCTTAATGTTTCTCATAACCTGATGTGTCTCCTCTGCAATTGAAGATTGTATAACCTCTCCTGATTCAGGGTTTATTGCAATCTGCCCTGATAAAAATAAAAAGCCATTAGCGATTACCGCCTGGCTATAAGGACCAATTGGAGCTGGGGCATTTTTTGTGTTTATTGTTCTATTCATTTCAGTAAAATCCAATCAATTAATTTCCATAAAATACCTGCAACAAATACAATAATTGCCGTTGCATTAATAATATGCATTATTTTAATGTTAATGTTAGTGGGCCTGCTAGGGTCTCTTTTTCTAAAAAAATACATCTTACTACAAACTTAGATAAAATAGTCCTAAATACAATTTATTAGCCTTTCATCCCTCAATTATACAACCAGAATTAATTTAATTGGAAAGTAATTGAAAATATTTTGATAACGGTAGATGCATTTGTTGAAGCACCCTAATAGCATCACCTTATAAAATAAAAAAAGGGCCCCAAATTATGGGACCCTTTTTAAGTATTGTTGTTAGAAAGTATTAGTTTCTAGCTGTTTCAACACGACGGTTTTGGATACGACCTTCTTCAGTATCGTTAGAAGCAATTGGATTAGCTTCGCCAAAACCTTTAGTTACAACTTGACTAGCGTTAACACCAGAGTTAACTAAGTAAGTTTTAACAGAATTAGCTCTGTCTTTAGATAATTTCAAATTGTATGCAGCAGTACCTTCGCTTGAAGCGTAACCGTTTACAGCTACTTTACCACCGTTTTCACGCAATACTGAAGATAATTTATCTAAAGTAGGATAAGATTCAGTTTTTAAAACTGATGAGTTAAATTCAAATTGGATAGTTTCAAAACCAGTAACGTTGCTAGCAGGAGCAGTTTCAGTTACTTTAGGTAGAGGACATCCTGATCCGTCAACAGCAGTACCTGCAGGAGTTCCTGGGCATTTGTCAAATTGATCAGAAACACCGTCACCATCAGAATCTTTTTTCAAACCTTCAACAGCTTGCTCTACATTAGCAACACGAGCTTTTAAAGCTTCAACTTCTTGACGTAATGAAGGATCTTTCAATTCATCATACATTAAAGCAAGTGGGTTAACCCAATCCAAGTTCGGTTTAGATTTAGAACCTAGAGAGAATTCTAAACCAGCATATCCATAAGAGAATTTATCTTTGTTAGAAGCTCCGTTTGCGTAAGTTCCGTCAAAGTTATCTCCATCAATGAAGTGCATAGTATAACCTAAGTTAAATGATACACGCTCAGAAACTTTGAATTTAACACCAGCACCTACTGGGATATAAGCTTCTTTAACATAAGTTTTAGCATCGTGCCTGTCGGTAGCTTCACCTATAGCTTTGTCTTTCCAGTCAAAACCATCAACTTTAGGAGCATAAGCGATTAAACCATAACCAGCCGTAACGAAGAAGTTAACTGAGTTCTCACGACGTAAGAAGTCAACAGTAGCAACGTTAACGACACCTCTGATGTCAGCAGCATAGCCAATTTCAGTTTCAAATTCTTTAGGAGAAGCTGCAGCGTTTTTGCTTGATCCAGATACTTTTCCACGGAAGATGTTACCTTCAATACCAAATGCATGACCTAATTGTTTTCTTAATGAGATACCGTAACCTAAGTTTACGTCCATCTTATTGAAATCATTAGTACCACCGATAGCAACAAATGGAGATAAAACACCACCGTTGATTCCGAAAGACCAAGATCTGTACTGACCCCTTCCACCAAATACCTTGGCCGAAGAAGAAGTTCCAGTAGAATCTTGAGCGTTAGCTAGAGAGGTTACTCCCATCAACGCAACAAAAGAAACTGCTAGACTCTTTTTTAAAGTAGAATAATTCATAATTTTCTTTTTTAAGGTTAAACAAATTTTAATTGTATGTTTTTTTTGTGTAGCAAAATTAAACAAATTTTTAATTTCTCAAAACACTTGTACAAACTCTGTTCCAAATTTATTAAATACCGACAATTATGCAAACATAATACGAATAGTATTTATGTTTTGTATTAAAAAAATATCAATAAAAATGAATCCTCAATTCATTACAGCATAAAAAGCACAAAAACACCGTCTAAAGCCACCAAGATCACTTTTACAATCAGACATTCTAATTTCAGCATGTAAAACAAAAGTTATATGTTGCCAAAAACAATTAACTTTTTTCAAATATTGTCCTAATCCTGTATACAGAAAAGTCCTGTTTTTAAGACAAAATCACCTAAATCCATTGATCAATAAACTTATAAATGTTAAAATCTGGTCTTTTCAATGCTTTTACCATCTCCGAATGAAGTTTAACTTTATCAACATTTTTCATTCGATAGTGCGCTATTATCTTAAATGCCTTTTCGGCCAGTAACAATACCTTCCGTTTTCCATCAGATTCAACAGGCATCATCAACCATTCGCAGAGTTCATCTATACCTTCGCTTTTATCTGCGACGGTTTTAAAAACTGGGATCTGGTGATGCAAAACTAACTTCTTCAAGGTGTTAGTAAACACATCAGCGCCCTCCCGATCTGCTTTGTTCACAACAAACCCTTGAGCTATTTCCATTATTCCCGACTTTATACTTTGGATTTCATCTCCTGATTCTGGCACCAAAACAACTACGGTTTTATCGGCAAGCCCTGCAATTTCAATTTCGGACTGTCCAACCCCAACCGTTTCTACAATAATCATATCGAAGTTAGCCGCCCGCATCACATCAATCATCTCTATGGTTTTTGCGGAGATTCCCCCCAATGCGCCCCTTGTTGCAACAGATCTGATATATACGTTGGGGTTGTTAAACTGCTGAGCCATTCTTATACGATCGCCCAGCAATGAACCAAAATTAAATGGAGAGGTGGGGTCCACTGCCAGAATGGCTACTTTTTTACCCTGCTTGACAAACTGTTCTGTTATTGCGTTTACGAGTGTACTTTTTCCTGCACCCGGAGGCCCGGTAATTCCAATTATCGGAACTACTGACTTAGCATTAAGCATGCGCAAAATATCTGCAGAGGGTGCAATATCATTTTCAACCAATGTTAAGACTCTGGCCAAAGCCAAAAAACTTCCCTGCTCAATTCCTTTTAAAAGGGGGTAATTGGTATCCATTAATAAACTATCTTTGGTACAAAGAAATAGAATTTATTCATTATTTAACGTGTTATTCCCAACATCTTTTTTTATTCTAAAATGCCGATACCAAAAATCATACATCAAACTTTCAAATCAAAGAACCTGCCTTTAATTACGCGTTGGCATATCTTTAAATTCCTCAAAAGAAATCCTGACTATCAGTATGAATTTTATGACGATGAAAGGATCGAGAAATTCCTCTCAGAAGAGTTTGATGATGAAACATTTAGACTATACCAAAAACTAAATATCGGCGCAGCTAAAGCAGACTTTTTTAGGTACGCCATTTTATTAAAAAAAGGCGGTATATATTTAGATATTGACTGTAATGTTAAACAGAATTTTAACCAATTTATTAGACCTGATGATGTAGCAGTATTATCTCCTGAAAAGAATCCTATTTGTTATGTGCAATGGGCATTGTTTTATGAACCTGGCCACCCTTTCCTTCAAAGAACAATGGAGTTGATGCTGGAAAATATCAGGAAAAACGAATTCCCCCATGACGTACATAAGATGACTGGACCTACCGTATATACAGCAGCAATCAATGAATGTTTGTCGAAAGATCCAAACATCCCATATAGGACATTCGGAGTTGAATATGCGCCATATCTTAAAGACAAGTACAAACTGGCAAAATTTTTCTTGTATGAAAAGAAATCCAATCATTGGAAAAAACTCCAGGTCTCCTCAACCGTATTAAAACCCGAATAAATTCACACACCAGTACTATAAAGAAAGGAGCAAATTTCATTGAATTATAAATTAGGGCACATAAGTTGTAAATTTGTTCCTTTATCCCAATCTACCTAATGCAAAAAAAAATTACGGCTGCTTTATTAATTTCTACCTACAATTGGCCCGCAGCATTGGACCTGGTCCTATCTAGTGTTTTACTGCAGTCAAAAATGCCTGATGAAATACTCATTGCTGATGACGGATCTACCGAAGAGACTAAAACAATAATTGAAAAATACAAAAAGCTATTCCAGATTCCTGTATTACATTTTTGGCAGGAAGATCTTGGGTTTAGGAAAACCCTTATTTTAAATAAGGCTATTGCAGGTGCAAAGAGCGATTATATTATTGAAATAGATGGCGATATCATTATTCACAGGAAGTTTATCGAAGATCATACAAGTTTCGCTGTGCCTGGCACCTTTGTAAGGGCAAGTCGCGGCTATATAGATAAAGAGCTCTCAGCTAAGCTAATCAGCAAGAAGGTTTCAAAAATTAATATCTTCAGTAAAAACATAGCCAATTTTTTCAGCGTTGTACGCATTCCTTTTTTATGGCCTATTTTCGAAAAAAAATACAAAATTAAAGGTGCCGAATTATATGAAATTCATGGATGCAATATGGCGTTCTGGCGTTCTGATGCCATAAAAGTAAATGGGTATAATGAAAGTTTTATTGGATGGGGTCCGGAGGACAAGGAGTTTATTGCCAGATTATTAAACATTGGGTTACAAAAACGGTTTCTTAAACTAGGTGCCATTGCATTTCATATCTACCATAAGGAAAATTCCAGAGCTTCTTTAGCAGAAAACGAGATGTTATTTAAGGAGACTATAGCGCTTAAAAAAGTTTATTGTGAATCTGGTATAGACAAATACTTATAGGCATGAATAACAAAATCTCTGTAACTCTTGTTATATCTACATATAATTGGCCAAAGGCACTCGAGCTCGTTTTCAAGAGCATTTTGAATTTAAGGGCATTCCCAGATGAAATAATTGTTGCTGATGACGGTTCAGACGACAGGACAAAAACAATAATAGAAGAATTTAAGCAACGAATAAAAGTACCAGTTAAGCATCTGTGGCAAGAAGATCTTGGTTTCAGAAAAACCATTATTATGAATAGAGCTATCTCTTCGGCATCTGGCAATTACATAATACAAATAGATGGCGATATTATTTTGCATTCAAAATTTATTGCCGACCATATCGAGGAAGCTCAGCATGGTTATTATATAAAGGGGAGCAGATCAATGCTTTCAGCAGACTTAACCAACACCATAATAAGCACCAAGAACATTCGTATCACTTCCTTAACTAAAGGAGTGGGCAGTAAAATAAATGCCAGTTATTTACCTATTTTTTCAGGCTTCTTTAAAGGCAATCATTTTCGATCCAACAATCTTAGGGGCTGTAATTTCTCGTTTTGGAAGCATGATTTTATTGCTGTAAATGGTTACAATAATGACCTGGAAGGTTGGGGCCATGAAGATATTGAACTAGCTGCAAGGCTAACAAACCTTGGAATCAGACAAAGACAATTAAAATTAAAAGCAGTTTGTTTTCACCTTTATCATCGAATAAATTCCAGGCATAATGAGGATGTTAATTTCAAAAAATACCTCAATTCTGTCAGAAAAAAGACTATTCGTTGTAAAAATGGAATTATAAACGAGTTATAATAAACAGCACCAATAGAAGGATCATTTTTATGATCTTCCATTTATTTAATCTGAACCAGCTGGGGTTTTCCTTAGTAAACCCCATTTCAATACGCTCTGCAAGACCTGACAGCCTGCCTCTTGCTAAACTTTCAAACAGGTATCCCGCCTCGTAACAGTTCTTGATCCAAAAAAGATTCAAGGCCACAGGAAGTGAAAATGTTTTTGATTTATAAAAGGTCTTGATGATATTGGTTAAAACTTCCGCTAAAAGGACGAGGAACATTAACAACCCCAACCCATTAACAGAATAAAAAATCATTATTAAAGGCGAAAAAACCAACAAAACAAAAAAAAGTTCTGAGGTATTTAGGAAATCATGATAAGTATAAGGTTTAATCGTATCAAGTACAGCAATATCAGCTGCACCACGCCCATATCTAAAAATCCTTTCAGTTTGGATGGCCCCATTATTCCACCATGGGTGCTCTACAACTGCATCGGGGACAGGAATATATTTTTCCTTATGCAATAGGCTATTCCTAAGTAGAAACTCTATGTCCTCACCACCTTTATCCAGCTTTTCGTTAAACAAAGTTATGTCCATTTTTTCTCTATTTAACATAACATTCGCAGTTGGCACCCACACCAAAGGTTTGTTATCTGAAGCTGCCTTAAAATGTCCGGTTGTACCGTTAATATCCATAGCCTCAGTAGCAGCGTTAAATGGCAGAGGAAAATTAGTTACGCCAGCAAAACCAATAGAATCCGGGTTCTTTTTAATTGCTTCTGCATATGCTATCAATAGCTTTTTAGTGGGTACAATATCGTCATCAAGTAATAAAACCCATCTACCCTTTCCCAATCTAATACCATTATTCCGGGTTTTAGAAAACCCCAGGTTAATTTCATTTTTAATCAGGTTGATTTTATTCTCAGCGGCTAATTTTAAAATTTCATCAGGTATAACCAACAAAGGATTATCGGCAACGATGTAAAAATTCACTAAAAACCCGACAGGTCTTTCAACATTGAAAATATTTAAAAGTACATTCTCATCTAACCTGAAAGAAGGTATTACTATGTCAATTGAAGTGCTTTCGTACATGAGATACAAATATACATCGTTTTATATTACACTGTCATTTTAATATATTTGAACATAATAAAGGATTCAGCCACGGCTGATATTGAGAATAAAAATACCAACCCAACATTAAAAATGATTATAGCAAAGCAAATTATTACAGCTATTATCATTACTGATAGAAGATTAGAAATCCAGACTGGATAAATGAATCCTGACTAATAAAACTAAATAGTGTGTACCTTTGCTCTTTAATTGTTAGTCTTACACAACAAAATCATCACAACAGATAAAACACAAAATACATTTCAATGAAAATCTATTTCAGATTACTTTCCTTTGCAAAACCGATAGAAAAATTTGCTATACCCTATGTTATCACTACCGTTCTTTCCGTTATATTTAGTGTACTCAACCTTACCTTATTAGCCCCATTATTTGAAACTTTAATATCCGAAAACCCGACTAAAAGCGCCGGCTTGGCTGATAATGCTGCATCTGCATTTAATATTACAGCACAATTTAAAGAGTTTGTAAACTCATCAATAATCACAAACGGACAGGAGAAAACCTTAACCTATATCTGTATCATTATTGTTATCTCTGTTTTACTTTCCAATGTATTCAGATACTTCTCTCAACGAACTATGGAGGATTTAAGGGTTCACACCTTGCTTAACCTAAGGAAAACGGTGTTTGAAAATGTAATGAATTTACATGTTGGTTATTTCAATAATGAACGTAAAGGAGACATAATATCAAAAGTTTCTGCCGATGTACAAGTTGTACAATTTACAGTCACCAACACCCTGCAGGTAGTATTTAAAGAACCTCTCACGCTTATTTTCTATATTCTGGTACTTTTGTCTATTTCAGTAAAGCTAACCCTATTTTCCTTATTGGTTATCCCAATTTCAGCCTTTGTAATAAGTAAAATAGTAAAAAGAATAAAACATCAGGCCAAGGAAGCCCATGAGTCTTTTGCAAAAATGATTGGTTTTTTAGATGAGGCCTTAGGTGGAATAAAAATTATTAAAGCATTTAACGCTTCTGAGAGAATAAAAGAAAAATTCCATAATGAAAATGTTTTCTATTCCAACATAAACCGTAAGATGGTAAGGCGCCAACAACTTGGCTCCCCTTTGTCTGAGTTTTTAAGTATAGTAATGGTCTCATTCATTGTTTGGTATGGTGGCCGCCTAATTATAAGCCATCAGCCAGGTGCACTATCAACGAGTCAATTTATAGCGTATATAGCTATATTTTCACAAGTAATGCGCCCAGCCAAAGCCCTTACTGATTCTTTTAGCGGAATCCATACCGGAATAGCTGCCGGAGAGCGCGTTCTCGATTTAGTTGATACCAAGCCAGAACAGGTCAATAAGCCCAACGCAAAAGAAATATCTGCTTTCAACAATTCTCTTGTTTTTGAAAATGTCTCATTTTCATATGAATCAAAAGAGGTGTTGAAGAACATCAATCTTACTATTGAAAAGGGTAAAACTATAGCGCTAGTAGGACCTTCTGGTGGCGGGAAAAGCACCCTTATGGACTTAATACCGAGGTTCCATGACCCAAAATCAGGGCATATTAAAATTGATGGGCTCGACTATGCTGATTTAACTGTAGAAAGTATTCGTTCTCAATTAGGTATGGTTAACCAGGAATCTGTTTTATTTAATGATTCCATATTTAACAACATAGCCTTTGCCAAACCAAACGCAACTGAAGAGGAAGTAATTGCTGCCGCAAAAATTGCTAACGCACATGAGTTCATTCTACAGACCGAAAATGGTTATCAAACTTTTACAGGCGACAGGGGAAACAAATTGTCGGGCGGACAAAAACAGCGCTTATGCATAGCAAGAGCTGTTCTAGCAAACCCACCTATTATGCTTCTTGACGAGGCAACCTCTGCGCTAGATACAGAATCAGAAAAACTTGTTCAGGATGCACTAAACAAATTGATGGAAAATCGTACTTCAGTTGTAATTGCTCACAGATTAAGTACAATACATGGTGCTGATCTTATCATTGTTATTGATAAGGGAGAGATTATCGAAACAGGAACACATCAGGAGTTGATTAACTATAATGGCCTCTATAAAAAGCTAATTGAATTACAAACATTTAGCTAATTCAAAAAGAAGGAAATAAAATTCAATGAAAAAAGGCATTACCGTTATTATTTGCACATATAATGGAGCACACAGGCTTTCAGAAACACTAAGTCACCTTGCTGCTCAAGCTGTTCAAAAGAACTTAAACTGGGAGATCATCCTTGTAGACAATGCGTCAACAGATGGGACATCTGCTCTTGCAACAGAAATATGGCTACAATACAATATTCCAAATGTTCCCTTAAGTGTTATCCACGAAAGTAAACCGGGCAAATTATTCGCTTTTCAAAAGGGAATAACCCACGCCAAATATGAATATTTTATAATTTGCGATGATGATAATTGGTTAAGTCAGGGTTATCTGAACATCGCATTTAATATTTTGAATAAAAACCCTAAAATTGGGGCTGTTGGCGGTCAGGCCATTGCTGTATCTGAGGATGGAATTTCCTTTCCTGAATGGTTTGAGGAAGTTAAAGAAGGTTATGCTGTTGGAAAACAAGCTAAAAACACCGGAGACGTCACTTACAAAGCAAGACTTTGGGGTGCAGGATTAGCGTCAAGAACCCAACTCTACTTGGATACCTATAAGACATTCCCTTCAGTTTTAATAAATAAAAATGACCAAAGTATATTGTCTGCAGAGGATACTGAATACTGCTTAAGAATCGTTCTTAAAGGATATTACCTATATTATGATTCTAATTTATCTTTAAAACACTACATCACATCCGGAAGATTGACCTTGAATTATAAGAGCAGACTATATGAAAATTTTATTAATTCCAATGCAATTATGGATGATTACTACCTGGCCTTAAAATTTGGCCCTACAGGTAAGCTAAGTCTATTTAATAGAATAAGGTTAACTTTAATCACTCCGATTAAGTACATTTTTTATTCGCACAAAAGGAAATCAAAACAAAGGAAGATTCTGAGCTATCTGCTACCATCGATTATTACTCCAGACTCTATTACCTCGAAAATAAAAAAGCTCATGGAGGGGTAAGCGAATCTTAGCATCTACTACTATAAAAACAAGAGTCCAAAAGAATTTATTATGCTTAAAAAGATTAAAAGATTTGCAGAAAATATTACTGCTTTATCCAGATATTCTAACATAAAAACACAACTTTCAAAGAAAAGAGATATTTACTTTTTCTTTCCCTCCTGGTCTTTTGGAGGTGCAGAGCGTGTCCATGTGGATATAATGAATCTCTTTAATGACCCTAAACCACTTTGTTTTATTACCGACAGGTCTATAACTAACGGATTCCAAGAAGAATTTGAAGCTGCAGCCGATGTCATCGAATTAGGCAGATGGGCTGAAAAAAAAGAACTTAAACAACACTTATCCAAAAAAATAGCTAAAGCTATAAACGCGCAGAAAAGCCCTATAGTTTCTGGGTGGTGCAGTAGATTTATGTATGACCTGGTTCCTCTTTTAGAACCTCACGTTCAGGTAATAGATATTATGCATAATTTTACCGATGACGACAAAGGAATAGAATGGTACAGCATCCCTCATGTACCTAGAATAAACAAAAGAATAGTGGTAGGAAACGTGCTTATTCAACAATTTAAAGAATTGTACCGACTAAATAATGTCCCAGATAAGTATTTAGAAAGATTAACAGTTATTCAGAATAAAATTGCTTTTAACGGTTTTTTTCCTGCGAAAGATTATGACGGCGTATTGCAGATCCTTTTTGTTGCCCGGAACAGCCCTGAGAAAAGGCCAAATGTGCTGATCAGGATTGCAGAAATCTGTTACCAATTAAATCTTCCAGTTGAATTTAAAATTATAGGTGACTTTAAAGCAGGAGAAATAGCTGCTCCACAAAACTCACTCATCATTGGGGAAGTCCACGATAAAAACATCTTGAATAACTATTACAAGGAAGCACATCTATTACTGCTTACCTCACACAGAGAAAGCTGGGGACTTGTTGTTTTTGAAGGGATGAACATGGGTGTTGTCCCAATATCAACGAATGTGGGCGAGCTTTCAAATTATATTTCCGCAAAAAAAGAAAATGGAATTCTGGTTGAAAATCTCGATAACGTAGAGGATCTTGCAATGTTATTTGTTAAAGAACTAGAGGTTTTCGTCAAAAACAGAGCGCGCTTAAAGAATTTTAGTAACAACGCTTTTAATACTATAAAGCAACTTTCTGATGAATGTGATTTTGATGAGGCCTACAAAAGGGAATTGTCTGTAGTGCCTAAATGATATCCTTTTTACATAATTATCAGTCATAATCCTAATCTCTCTCACTCATCAACATTATCTTTGTTCAGCATGAAGCCAAAAATAACCGTTTTTATGGCTGCCTACAACGCAGCAAATTATATAAGGGAGTCCATTCAAAGCATTTTAGATCAAACTTTTAAAAACTTTGAATTATTGATCGTGAATGATGGTTCTACAGACGAAACGGTTAACATCATAAGCAATTTCAAAGATCCCAGGATTAGGTTAGTTCACAATGCTAAAAACCGAGGCTTAACATATACGAGGAATGTTGTTCTGAATGAAGCTAGGGGTGAGTACATTGCTATATTAGATAGTGATGATGTTGCCATACATAACCGCTTAGAACTTCAATACAACTTCTTTCAGGAACATCCGGATTTTGCACTATGTGGCGGACATGGTTCTGTTATTGACGAGGTTGGTACCCCAGTGGTTGATAACCGATTTACTGTTCCTATCGACCCCGCTAAAATAAAAATGACGCTGCTCTTTCAAAATACGTTTATCAATTCAACGGTAATGTATAAAACTGCCGTATTAAAAGAGTTAAACGGGTACAATGACTATGCACCGGCAGAGGATTATGAACTATTTATACGAATTTCAGACAAATACCCCGTAGGTAACTTAGATTCCATTCTGGTAAAATACAGAATTCATGGCAGCAATACTTCCATAGTACAATCGGAACTCGGCCGAATAAAAGTTCGTTCAATCAAAGAAAAACAGCTAACTAAGCTCCAAATAAGTCCCGACAAAAAATTAACCGATGCATTTTTCAGTATATTAGAATGGGATTACAGTACCCCTAATTTCGCAGACTATCTTTCTTTATTCACTAAATTAAAGGCAGCAAACAGCTCTTTAAATAAATATCCTGAAATACCCTTTGAAATGATGTTGTTTAACTACTGGTTTGAAATAATTTATATAAAAAAAGCTAAGATGAATGCACTCCCGTTATTATTTAATAAGAATATTTTTAAATGGTCTTATGTGAGTTTCCGTCAGCTTAGAAAAGCATTTAAGCTCTCAATCAAAGGAATAGGCCAATTATCTACATAAAAATGGCAGTGCCTGTACCAAACATTCCCTGTTTTACTAAACATTAATCAATTCATGAAAATTATCAGATTTCTAGGCGGTTTAGGCAATCAAATGTTTCAATATACCCTATATAAGTCTTTACAAAGTAAATTCCCCAATGTTAAAGCAGATTTGCAAGGTTATAACGACTACCCATTACACAATGGGTTTGAATTAGAGAATATCTTTGGTTTGAAAATAAACAAGATCTCATCATTTACGAGTAATTTATATTATAATAAAAAATGGATTTATAGTAAACTTAGGAGAACACTCGGTCTTAAGAATACTTATATAGAAGAAAAAACACTCTTTTCATTCGACGAATCTATTCTGAATAATCCAAGAACGGCATATTATTGGGGGTACTGGCAAAATTTTAAATATTTCGAGGATATTGCCGGTGAAATAAAAAGCGATTTCCAATTTACATCCCCTCTTTCTAAAGAAAACCAACAAATTTTAGATCAGGTTAAGCTCAAGAATAGCGTTTCCATTCACATCAGAAGGGGAGACTACCTAAAAGACCCACTTCTTGGTGGATTATGTGGCCCCGAATATTATAAACAAGCGATCAGCTACATCCAATCCAATTTAACTTCTCCAAGTTTCTTTATTTTCTCTGATGACATCCTTTGGTGTACAGAAAATCTAAACCTTGATGATTGTATCTTTATCTCTTGGAATAAAAAATTGTCTAGCTATATTGACATGCAATTAATGAGTGCCTGCAAGCATAATATTATTGCCAATAGTAGTTTTAGCTGGTGGGCAGCTTGGCTTAATCCAAACCCAGATAAGATTGTCATCGGTCCTAAAAAATGGGTAAATCACAACGATCCGCATGTCCAGATGTCATTTCCGGAAAACTGGATCAGCTTGTAGTTGTTTTTCTCTAAATATCAACCAAATACATTTAATGAAAAAAATTGCTTACATCTATCAAACAAACAACAAATGGAGTTACGCGGCTAAAACTGTGGCTAATGGTTTTAAAAATGCCTTTATAGATCGTGGTGACTCCTTTAGATTCTTTGACATAAGTAAGCTACAAAATTCATTTTGGCCAGCAGAAAAGCTCAAACTCATCACTTTTAGTCCTGATATTATATTCACTTCAGTGGATAATATTCCTTATCTACCCTTAAATAGGCTCAAATCTACGGCTCTTGTTCTTTGGGGATCGTTCTATTCACCTTGTGATTATGAGCCACAGATTGACACAATACTTAAAAAAACCAAACAGATCTTAAATAAATTCAGTTCAAAACACAATATATTGATTTGGTCTCAACATGACGAACTGATTAATGAAAGATTTTTTTCAGGTTATCAAAAAGAATTGGGTTTAAAGGTTATTCAACTGCTCCATTGCGCAGACAAAACAAAATATACAAAACCATTATCAGCCCCAGAGTTCGACTTTTTATGGGTTGGCAACATTGGTCACCGCCTCACAACATACAAGTCATTTATAGAGCCTTTAAAAAAGGAATTCGGTAATTACCTTGAATATACAGAGCATAATATGACCAATCCTGAAACGATTGAAAGCGGGCAATTGTATAGCCGCTCATTTATCACTCCAAATGTTCATACAGAAGCCCAAATTAAAAATAAAATATTACTTAACGAACGTGTTTTTACCTCAACTATGCTTGGTGGATTCCAAATTTGCGATAACTTGCTCGCCAGGAAATATTTTAATGAAGATGAATTGGTAATTGCAACCCAGCCTGATGATTTTATTGAAAAAGCACATTACTATATGACTCATCCGGACGACAGAATAAAGATGATCAAAGAGATGCAGCGCAATATCTTAAAAAATCATACGTATTTTAACCGGGTTGAAGCAATCTTAAAAGCGCTCAAAAATTAATACACAAAATGTCTCTATAATAACATAGATAATGTTTAAAAAACAGCGTGCTAGATTAAAAAAGAAAAGAACTTTCAATAGACAGTTTGAACAGTTAAAAAAACAGGAACAGTCGACCGTAAAAAGATTCGCTTTAGATAAATCTTTACAATCACCTTATTTAGATGAAGCAACTGCAACAACTGGTTTCGACCGACATTACGTTTACCACCCTGCCTGGGCCACCAGAATTATAAAACAAATAAATCCTCCCAGACATATTGATATTTCCTCAACTTTACATTTTTGTTCTATACTCTCCGCGTTTGTACCTGTAGACTTTTATGATTACAGGCCTGCAAATTTAGTTTTAAATAACCTTAACTCGCTTGCCGGAGACTTACTGAATCTGCCTTTCGAATCCAATTCAATTGAATCGATTTCTTGCATGCACACCGTAGAGCATGTCGGACTTGGCAGATATGGTGATCCCATGGATTATGATGGTGACATAAAAGCAATAAACGAACTCAAAAGGGTACTTGCACCTAATGGGACACTGCTATTTGTCGTTCCAATAGGTGCAACGGATAAAATATACTTTAATGCCCACCGCGTATACAGCAAGGAGCACGTTTTAAAACTGTTTACGGAGCTGGAACTGCAGGAGTTTGCACTTATCCCCGAAGACGAAAAGGATGGCGGCTTAGTGGTTAATCCAGATACTATGCTATTAGAAAAACAAGTTTATGGCTGCGGTTGCTTTTGGTTCAAAAAATAAATAATTAGTCGAGTCGTAAGGTCATCACCCATTTGTACTGTCAACAGCTCTGAATCTTTACAAATACATCACTGTGAAAAATAAACATGTATAAACTTATTAGGTATCAGTAGAATTTCCTATCGGAAGTGGGAAAACAATGAAGTTGACTTTTCACCATCACAATTATTTAAGATTGCTGAAGTCTACGGCGTTACTGTCGCTGATATTATTTTTCATACTAGTATAAAGCAGTTAAAAAGTTAATTACATAATCTAATTTTTTATCGGGAGGCCAATTAGGGTCGGTACAGATATGCAATTGACATTGTGTATTTTAACGAAAAAGACCAATCTAGTTAGGAGCAAAGTGGCTATCGAATCCTTTCCCAACCCATAATAAAAACTGGCAGGGAATGCTTCTAAAACGCAAAAAAGGCGCCCTGTTCGGAGCGCCTTAGTATATCTAATATAAAAGACTTACAACTTCCTTTTCACTTCAACTTGTTCGTAAGCTTCAACAATATCGCCGACTTCAATGTTATTAAAGTTCTGGATGTTCAATCCGCATTCGTAACCTCTGGATACCTCTTTAACATCATCTTTATAACGTTTCAATGAAGCTAATTCACCTGTGTAAATTACCACACCATCTCTAACGATACGGATTTTGCTGTTACGTGTAATTGTACCATCTAACACCATACATCCGGCAATTGTACCCACCTTAGTAATTTTAAAGGTATCTCTGATCTCAACGTTAGCAGTGATCTTCTCTTCAAATTCAGGCGCCAACATACCTTCCATCGCAGCCTTGATCTCATTGATCGCATCGTAGATGATAGAATACAAGCGGATATCTATCTGCTCAGCCTCTGCCAGTTTACGCGCACCTGATGATGGGCGAACCTGGAAACCTATAATGATCGCATCAGAAGCAGAAGCTAACAACACGTCAGATTCAGAAATCTGACCTACCGCTTTACTTATGATATTGATTTGAATCTCTTCAGTAGAAAGTTTCAGTAATGAATCGGATAATGCTTCAATTGAACCATCCACATCACCTTTAACAATCAGGTTAAGCTCTTTAAAGTTACCAATCGCTAAACGACGACCAATCTCATCAAGAGTAATGTGTTTCTGAGTACGAAGCCCCTGTTCACGCATCAACTGTAAACGTTTGTTTGCAATTTCTCTTGCTTCAACTTCACTTTCAAGCGCATTGAATTTATCCCCTGCCGTAGGTGCGCCTTGCATACCCAATACCTGAACTGGTACTGATGGGCCTGCTTTATCTACTTTTTGTCCACGTTCGTTAAATAACGCTTTTACACGTCCGCTATAACTACCTGCCAAAATCGGATCACCTATTTTCAATGTACCTGCCTGTACAAGAACCGTTGTAACAATACCACGTCCTTTGTCCAAAGTAGCCTCAATTACGCTACCTGTTGCACGTTTATTAGGATTAGCTTTCAAGTCTAACAATTCAGCCTCTAATAAAACCTTCTCTAATAGCAAGTCTACATTTAAACCGCTTTTACCAGATATCTCTTGCGACTGGAAGTTTCCACCCCAATCCTCAACAAGAATATTCATTATTGATAATTGCTCACGTATCTTATCTGAGTTTGCACCCGGTTTGTCAATTTTTGTAAAGGCAAACACTAATGGTACACCAGCAGCCTGCGCATGGTTGATAGCTTCTTTTGTTTGAGGCATCACAGCGTCATCCGCTGCTACAACAATAATTGCAATATCCGCTACCTTAGCACCACGTGCACGCATCGCTGTAAAGGCTTCGTGACCCGGTGTATCTAAGAAAGTAACTTGTTTACCTGTTGGTGTTGTTACCATATAAGCACCAATGTGTTGGGTAATACCACCCGCCTCACCAGCTACCACATTCGCTTTACGGATATAATCCAGTAGTGATGTTTTACCATGATCCACGTGTCCCATTATGGTAACAACAGGCGCTCTTGGTAATAAATCGTCTTCAGAATCTTCTTCTTCAATAACAATATCACTTTCATCATCTGGTTTAACGAATTGTATTTCGTAACCAAACTCATCAGCAACAATTGTTAAGGTTTCAGCATCCAAGCGTTGGTTGATAGATACAAACATTCCCAAACTCATACAAGTTGCGATAATCTTTGTAACCGGCTCATCCATCATTGTGGCCAATTCATTTGCCGTAACAAACTCAGTAACCTTTAAAACTCTAGACTGCAACTCTTGTTCCATTGCAGCTTCATCTGCTGAAAGGGCAACATCATCACGTTTTTGACGACGTAATTTAGCACGCTGAGCAAACTTACCAGATTTACCTGCTCCACTTAAACGAGCAAGTGTTGCTTTAATTTGATCTTGTATTTCTTTTTCCGTAGGTTCTTCTTTCGGACCGCTGTGACCACCTGGGCCTCCTGGTTTGCTGTTCCTAAAGTTAGGCCTGTTGGCTGTATTGTTTGTGTTATTTCTAAAATCCGGTCTGTTGCCAACTGGAGGTGCAGGTCTTTGTTGACCCGGTTGCCCCTGTTGTTGCACTGGCTGTCCACTTTGTTGATTACCGCTGGCAGGTTGGCCATGGCCGCCCTGTCCAGGATGTCCACCCGGAGTTTTTTTACGTTTACGTTTTCTTTTCGCATCAGCGCTATCGGCCGAAGATGCTACTGGTTGAGATTTACGATCAGGCGTAGTTGGTAAAACAATTTTACCAATGATATTCGGACCTGACAGTTTTACAGAGCGAGCTTTAATTACTTCCGTTTCTTCAGGTTTCTCAATCTTAGGTGTAGGAGGAGTGACAGGTACCACTTTAGGTGCCACTGGCTCTGGAGCTTTCACTACAGGTGGTTCTACAGCTTTAGGTTGTTCAACCACTTCTGGCTTAACCTCTTCTATAGGTTTTACACTTTCTTGTTTTACCTCTTCAACCGGTTTCTCAACTTTCTCAACCGGTTTTTCTTCTTTTACAACTTCCTTAGGTGCTTCCTCAGCAACAGGAGCTTTTGGCTCTGGTGCTGGAACAGGAGCAGGCGCAGGAGTTTCCTCCGCTTTAACCGGACGTGTTTTAGAATTTAAATCATCAAGATTTATTTTTCCAACTATTTTAACACCAGGTAAAGAGCCTTCTTCTGCTTTATCTGCAGGAGTTTCTGGCGCTGCCGGTTTAGCCGGAGCTTCTTCCTTAGGCTTCTCAGCTGGAGGAGTGTACGAATGAAGATTCTTGATTAAAACGCCTTCGTTTTCGAATTCAACATTTTTTCTAGGTGCCTCAGTAACTTTCTCAGTTACTTCAGGTTCATCACGACGAATTTTACCAATAACAATCTGATTGGCTTCTTCTTTTACGATTTTATCGCCCTGAAACTCTTTTAACAGCGCATTATACATGTCGCGAGAGAGCTTAGTAGTGGGTTTATTCTCAACAGAAAAGCCTTTCTTTTCCAGGAACTCAACGGCCGTAGCTATCCCTACGTTAAGTTCCTTAACTGCTTTAAATAAAATTATTGGTTTGTCGTCTGACATTGATATCCTATTTTTTCTTTAATTCTTATACAAAAGTAACGTTTATTCTTATTTATTTCATCTGTAGGTCATGAGTTTTTGTATTATTCAAATTCTGATTTCAAAATACTCATCACTTCCTTGATGGTTTCTTCCTCCAAATCGGTACGTTTAACCAATTCATCAACGGAAAGTGCTAACACACTTTTAGCAGTATCACATCCGATAGCTTTTAGCTCATCGATGATCCAGCTATCGATCTCATCCGAGAATTCTTCTATATCCACATCCTCATCTTCTTCACCAGCTTCACGGTATACATCTATTTCATAACCGGTTAATTTACCAGCAAGTTTAATGTTATGACCACCACGACCAATTGCCAATGAAACCTGATCAGGCTTTAAATACACTGAAGCATGTTTTGTTTCATCATCTAATTTAATAGATGTGATTTTTGCCGGGCTTAGCGCTCTGGTGATATATAATGAAATGTTATTGGTAAAGTTAATTACGTCAATGTTTTCATTTTTAAGCTCTCTAACGATACCATGTATGCGAGAACCTTTCATACCCACACAAGCTCCTACCGGATCAATTCTATCATCGTATGATTCTACAGCAACTTTAGCTCTTTCTCCTGGCTCACGAACAATTTTCTTAATGGTTATTAAACCATCAAAAATCTCAGGAACTTCGATCTCGAATAAGCGCTGTAAAAACTCAGGGGCAATTCTCGAAATGATAATTTTTGGAGTGCTGTTCACCATATCCACTTTAAGGATTACGGCACGAACGGTATCACCTTTTTTGAAATAATCAGCCGGGATCTGTTCAGTTTTAGGCATCATTAATTCGTTGCCTTCATCATCAAGAACCAGTGTTTCTTTTTTCCAAACCTGATAAACCTCTCCGGTTACAATCTCTCCAACCCTGTCTTTATATTTTTTAAAGATTTCATCTTTCTCAAGTTCTAATACTTTTGAAACAAGCGTTTGACGGGCTGCTAAAATAGCTCTTCTTCCGAAACTCTCTAAAGTGATCTGCTCAATGTAATCGTCGCCAACTTCCATATCCGGATCTAACTGCTTCACCTCAGCAAGTTCAATTTCTAAATCATCGTCCTCAGAAAAGCCATCTTCCATCACTTTTCTGGTACGCCAGATCTCTAAATCTCCGTTATCCGGGTTAACAATTACGTCACAATTCTCATCAGTACCATATTTTTTACGCAACATACTGCGAAATACCTCTTCCAGCACACTAATCACTGTAGGGCGGTCGATGTTCTTAAAGTCCTTGAACTCCTGAAATGAATCGATTAAATTAATATTGCTCATTCTTATTTAAATGAAATTAAAACCTTTGTTTCTGTTATACTCTTAAAGTCGATTCCGGTTTCTACCAGAATCGCCTTTTTTCCTTTTTCTTTCACTTTTGCTTCTATAGTGATGCCATTGTCATCTACAAAAAGCAATTTACCTTCTTTTATTTCGCCGCCAGCAAGCTTTACACTTAAATCGCGGCCAATGTTTTTATCGTATTGTCTTTTCAGTTTCAATGGCTCACCAACTCCGGGAGAGGAAACCTCTAAATTATAAGCTTTGTCAATGGTGTTTTCCTCTTCCAAATGGAAACCAACATGCCTGCTAATGGCTGCGCAATCCTGTATAGTGATTCCTTCATCGCCGTCAACATGAATAATCAGTTTATTATTTGGCAGCATTTTCACCTCAACAAGAAACAACTCCGGTCTGTCCGAAATTTTTTCTTCTACTAATTCTGTTACTCTTTTTTCTATCTGCATAACCAATTCACCGGTAATAGAAAAGAGGGGACTTTTGCCCCCTCTTACCTCTATTACCGTGCAAATGTAAGAAATATTTTTGCAAATTAAAAATGCTATAACACAATCACTTCTGTCTGTAAAAGAAAGCCCTTTTTACTTCTGTTCAACTTCTTCACAAGATTAACGTTTCTTCACACCTGTTACACATCTCCTTCACACAAAATCCACAAATAATTTTGTGAACTAAGTGTGTCTTATGTGAGCGGAAATTATTATCTGGTTAATAATTTCTGCAAAGGTTTTATGCTATAATTCACCTCGCCCTTCATAATATCTTCGGCATTGCCAAAGCGCGCATTCAAATATGTGATAATTAAATAATCCCTGCCCTTTACAAATGGTTCTTCAGGAACAAACACCACTTCCTCCCCAGTAATGCGTATTTGGCCCTTAACGGGCATTTCTTTTATGGCCGTATCTTTCTCAGATGGCGTTTGCAAAACCGAAATCATATCGTAAAAAACAGAGTCGGCAGATGGTGCATTTTTAAGTTGCAAAAGTCCGGGCTGATCGATATTACCAAACACAATAGATGAACTATCGGCCGAGAAACCTATTAAAAGTGGCTTACTATTTGTTGATGTACACGAACAAACAAATGAAATGGCACAAAATGCCATCAATATCCTAACAAAAAATTTAACCATAACACTAAATTAAGCTTTATGAAACTAATTGTCGAAATTTTATTAATGGGCCTTGCAGTATTTCTGGGGGCCAGAATTGTACCCGGGGTACAGGTAGATGGTTATGGATCTGCAATTATTGCAGCCGTATTAATTGCATTGGCAAATTCCACAATTGGCCTTATTTTACGCCTGTTTACATTCCCCATCAACTTCCTTACGTTAGGATTGATGTCGTTCGTTATCACTGTTTTAATGATATTATTGGTTGACTACCTGATGGCTGGATTTAATACTACCGGATTTTGGGCAGCAGCACTTTTAGCAATAGTAATTGCCTTGATCAAGGCTATATTTGGAGCAATTGCAGGCTCCGATAAAGATTAGATTCAATATTCCGTCATCTCTGCTATCATCGAGATGACGGAATATTCTATAGTCTCATGTCATGACCACATTCTCTAAAGAATGCTTTGAAGATCCGCAGGAGAGTAATTTATAGATTTCAATGTCTTGTTATCTTTAGTTCTGTACACTAAAAATAACGAATCTTCCTCTTTAAAATAGGAATCGCTATCATCCTTAGCTTTATAATGGGCTATTGTTTGATTTGCCTCTTCTTCAGACTTACATGCCTTACTCATATTTGAACGGTGTACTTCATCAAAGAGGTCTTTAAATTTATCGGCAAGTCCGAATTCTAAAATAGCACCGGCTAATACATACTGTATATCGCATAAAGCATCTGCTACCTCAACCAGATTATTCTCTTCAATGGCTTGCTGTAATTCCTTCACTTCTTCAACAAGCAGCGAAACTCTTAAATCACTTCTTTGTTTTGATGGAATAATGGGCGAATTTTCTATAGGATGCTTAAATGTTCTGTGAAATTCGGCTACCTGATTCAATGAGTTTGACTCTTTCATGCTTTAATATTGATTTATAATGTTTTTTTCTTTTACATGGTCGGCCAGTTCATACCCACTTTGCTCACTTTTATCTTCTAAAAATAGCAGGACTATTAATGAAATGATAGGAATAAGAAAGGAGATAAAAAACCAGAACCAAAACTTCCTGCCCATACTTTTCGCAAGTATCCCAGCCACAATCTGGGGAATCAACATAACGCATAAAAGGAGGATTTCGGGCATATTTCTTTGTTTTTACAAGCTATGATAAGCTTATAAAAACAAAGATAATAATTACGATTATTTAACGAATGATCTCTCTGGAGATTACCATTTTTTGAATTTCGGAAGTTCCTTCGTAAATCTGGGTGATCTTAGCGTCACGCATCAGTCGTTCAACATGATACTCTTTTACGAATCCGTAACCGCCGTGTATCTGAACCGCTTCTACTGTTACATCCATGGCTACTTTTGAAGCATAAAGCTTAGCCATTGAGCCGGCAAGTGTGTAGGACTGCCCCTGGTCTTTTAACCACGCTGCTTTATACACCAACATTCTTGCTGCTTCTATACTAGTAGCCATATCTGCCAACTTAAAGGCTATTGCCTGATGCTCTGCAATGGGTTTACCAAAAGATTTACGTTGTTTAGCATAGCTTAATGCCAACTCGTAAGCTCCTGCTGCAATGCCCAGGGCTTGTGCAGCAATACCAATTCGGCCGCCCTCCAGCGTTTTCATTGCAAACTTAAACCCAAATCCATCTTCACCAATTCTATTTTCTTTTGGCACTTTAACGTCGTTGAACATTAGAGAATGTGTATCAGAACCACGGATGCCCAATTTGTTTTCTTTTGGGCCAACCGTAAAACCTTCCATGCCTTTTTCTACTATAAATGCATTTATCCCTTTATGTTTTAACGCCTTATTTGTTTGTGCAATTACAAGATATGTTGAGGCTGTACCACCATTGGTAATCCAGTTCTTGGTGCCATTTAGCAGGTAATAATCGCCTTTATCTTCTGCGGTTGTTTGCTGCGATGTTGCATCAGAACCTGCTTCGGGCTCCGACAAACAAAAGGCTCCGATCTTTTCGCCGGATGCCAAAGGCTTTAAATATTTTTCTTTTTGGGTTTCCGAGCCGAACGCCTCTAAACCGTAACAGACCAAAGAGTTGTTTACAGAAACAACTACAGATGCTGATGCATCTACTTTAGACAGTTCCTCCATTACCAGTACGTATGAAACTGCATCCATACCGCTACCGTTGTATTTTTCTGAAACCATCATCCCTAAAAAGCCCAGCTCACCAAGCTTTTTTACTTGTTCTGCTGGAAATTTCTGGTGTTCATCTCTTTCAATAACTCCAGGCTTAAGCTCATTTTGTGCAAAATCCCTTGCAGCCTGCTGAATCATCAATTGTTCTTCACTTAGTTGAAATAGCATAATTATATATAATAATAAAATACGTATCGCCAAATTTAGTATTTCTCAACCAAATTACTATGGTAGCATAGTATTATTTTTTATAATGTAATTACAGCCTATTTCAGCAAATGGTTATTATCATCAGGGAAAACCAATATCGGGTGATATTTTTTCGCTTCTTCTATTGGTAAAGACCCGTAAGACATGATGATAAGAATATCACCCACCTGAACTTTACGGGCTGTAGCTCCATTTAAACAAACGGTTCCTGTTCCTCTTTCACCTTTTATTACATAGGTTTCGAAACGCTCACCGTTATTGTTGTTTACGATCTGCACTTTCTCGTTTGCAATAATTTGGGCAGCATCCATCAGATCTTCATCAATGGTAATACTTCCAACGTAATTCAGTTCTGCCTGTGTTACTTTAACACGGTGGATCTTCGATTTTAATATCTCGATAATCATAACGCAAAGTTAGATAAAGTTTCTGAATGAATGGTTTTCCGTTTTTCAGCTAAGTATCATATTATCGATAAGCCTTGTTTGCCCTACTTTGGCCGCTACAAGAGCTATAATATTCTGATCATTTTTGTTTGTTTCAGGAAGTAATGTTTTTCCATCTGCAATCGTAAAATAGTCAAGCTCTACCCCAGGTGTTTCTTCAATTAGCTGCCTGGCTTTTTCTAAAAGCTCAGGGATGCTTTTGCTCTTGAAATTTTCACTTACATAGGTAAGCGCCTTGCTTAATACCAACGCATTTTTTCTGTCTATAGCACTAAGGTGTATGTTTCTTGAACTCATGGCCAGTCCATCGTCTTCTCTTATAATCGGACAAGAAATGATTTGAACCGGAAGCTTGAAATAGGCAACCATGTTTTGGATCATCAACACCTGCTGGTAATCCTTTTGTCCAAAGAACGCAACGTCCGGACTTACAGCATCTAACAGCTTTTTTACAATTTGAGTTACTCCCTGGTAGTGCCCTTTTCTAAATTCACCTTCTAAAAGAAACTCTGCAGGGCCCAGATCAATATGCCATTTCTCTTCGGTAGGATACATTTCTTTCACCGAAGGCATAAATACCACATCACATCCGGCATCTTTAAGCATAGCCATATCATGCTCCAGCGGGCGCGGATATTTCTCTAAATCTTTAGGATCTGTAAATTGAGTAGGGTTCACAAATATGCTGCAAACCACTATATCGGCCTGCTTTTGAGCCATCTTTATTAATGACACATGACCCTTGTGCAGCGCACCCATAGTTGGCACTAAAGCAATTTTCTGCTGAGCCAACTTAATTGGGCTAAGCAACGACTTTAACGCCGCAATAGTATTTAATACTTCCAAACCAGCTTATAAAATTTCAGGGGGCAAAGTTGGTTATTTATCCATTCCCAACAAAACATCTTGCGTATTATATTGATAAATGTTATTATTTTGCTTACCTTTGCCCCTTGATAATCTTTTCTTTAACATAAATTTTTATTTACGAATATGGAGATGGCCAAAACGAAGCTACTGATTGTTACACACGAGATGTCGCCTTTCCTTGAACTCACAAAGATTTCAGAAATTACCCGTCAGTTACCTCAGGCAATGCAGGATAAAGGATTTGAAATCCGTATTTTAATGCCAAGGTTTGGAAACATTAACGAAAGAAGGAACAGATTACACGAGGTTATCCGTCTTTCAGGCATGAACATTATTATTGATGACAATGACAACCCGTTGATCATTAAAGTTGCTTCAATTCCGGCAGCAAGGATGCAAGTTTACTTTCTGGATAATGAAGATTATTTCCAACGCAAGTATGTATTTAGGGATAAGGAAGACAAGTTCTACGCTGATAATGATGAAAGAACAATTTTCTTCTGTAAGGGTGCACTTGAAACTGTTAAAAAATTAGGCTGGTCTCCAGATATCGTTCATTGCCACGGCTGGATGACGTCTTTAGTACCTGCATACATTAAAACTACTTACAAAAACGATCCTACTTTTAAAAATTCAAAAGTGGTGTATTCAATTTATGAGGACTGTTTCTCTGAAACAATGAATACTGATCTGTATAAAAAAGCAGTAATGAACTCTATGACTGTTGAGGATACTAAAGTATTTGAAAAAGCAGATTGTAGTGCCTTGCATATTGGAGCAGTAACTTATTCTGACGCAGTAGTCTTAGCTGATGAAAACATCAATGCTGATGTGTTAAAATTTGTTAAAGATTCTAATAAGCCAACTTTAGCTTTTAATTTAACCGAAAATTTCGAAAACTTCTACTCATTATATGAAGAGATTTCGGATGAAGAATTGGTTTCAATAGCTTAAACTCAGGTATTCTAAAATATGAAATTTATAAAACTAGACTTATTGACCCTGTTGATAGGTCTTTTTCTTTTTGCATCTTGTAAAGATGCCAATACTATCGGCCTTACACCTGATGGCGACTCTCCTATTAAAGGTATTTTAGACAATACCGTTCTGGTTGATTCCAAAACTGTTCTTGATTCAGCTACCGCATCAATTGGATTGGCAAGACATCCCCTGGGTTATATTACCGGAGATGCTACTTTTGGGACTACCGAAGCAAGCCTTTCTATGACGGTAAGCCTTCCTTCAACTAGTTATAGTTTTGGAGGAATACCAACCGTCGATTCGGCAATTCTGGTATTACCTTACTCAACTCAATTTTATGGTGATACAACAACTTCTGTTTATAGCCTGAATGTGCACCAGCTTAAAGATGATCTTTCTTTACAAAAGGTCTTTTTAAGTAATAAAGTATGGCCGGTAGAAAGTCTGGTAGGCTCTATTACAACTAAGATAAAGCCAAAAACACCTTTTAAGATTACTGACATTGTAACAGGAAAACCTGATACGCTTAAGGCTGTAGTTCCACAAATAAGGATAAAACTTAGTAATTCATTTATTCAGGAACACATTTTAAATGTAGATTCAGCATCTAGATCTACAAACACTAAATTCTCAGCAGTCTTTAAAGGCCTGCAGGTAAGTGTAAACAAGACCTCATCAAGTGGTCCTGGAGGTGTAATGTTTATTAATTTTGGAGGAACTGATGCTAATCTTCAGATTTATTATAAAAAGCAGGTTGGAACAAGCGTTGTAGAGAAAGATACCGTAGCGGTTAATTTCCCTATATCGTCAAGCTCAGGTCCTATTGCGGCAACTGTTAAACATGATTACACAGGAACACCTGTTAAAGCACAATTAGATGCGCCAACCGCATCATTTGATGTTACATACTTACAAGCTCTTTCTGGAGTAAGAAATAAAATTTCTTTCCCTGATTTAAAAGCTTTTGTAGATAAGGTAAAGGCTGGCAATGCAGAAGCCCGTGTTGTAATCAACAGAGCAGAACTTGTTGTTAACCTTAAAAGCGGAACTGACGTGTCTCCCTGGAATGCTGCTCAGAGATTATCTCTTTACAGACTTGATATAGCCGGTCAGAGAGCAAACATTCCAGACAACGAGGGTCCCACACAAGCCAATCCTACCCCATCTCCGACATATGCCGGATCGGAAGGAGCGTTTGGTGGATTCTATGACACCACCAACAAAAGATATATATTTACTGTAACTAGTTACCTGCAGGCTTTAATTGACAATAAGACTGTCGATTATGGTACTTACCTGGCACCTAGCTCACTTACTGAGTACAATGTTTTCCCTTCTTTAACTTCTGGAGCAAGGTCAATCATAAACACTGCAACTCCCGCTACAGGCGAAAAAGGCATTAAGCTAAACATCTATTATACAAGAATTGACTAGCTAAATTTATTTATACACTATTGTGTTTATATCCTCCGAGATCATTAATTTCGGAGGATATATTTTTTAAACCCAGTATGTATGTGTGGAATAGTTGGTTATATCGGTCACAGAGAAGCTTGGCCAATAGTTATTAAAGGACTAAAAAGATTAGAATATCGCGGATACGATAGTGCTGGTATTGCGCTTATTTCTGATGATGGATTAAACATCTATAAAAAAGCGGGAAAGGTTACTGAACTGGAGAACTTTGCCGCAGGTAAGGATTTATCTGGCACAGCAGGAATTGGCCATACCAGATGGGCAACCCATGGTGCTCCTTCTGATAGAAACTCCCATCCCCATACATCCAACAATGGCAAGCTGACCATAATTCACAACGGAATTATTGAGAATTATGCAACGCTTAAAGAAGAGCTAATAACCAGGGGTCATGAATTTAAAAGTGATACCGATACAGAGGTTTTAGTGCACTTAATTGAAGAAATTTACAAAAACGAAAAGATAGATCTGCTGGAAGCCGTTCGACTGGCCCTACGCGAGGTTAACGGCGCTTACGCAATTGTTTTGATGGACGAAGAGCATCCAGATCAATTGATCGCAGCAAGAAAAGGAAGCCCCATGGTTATTGGGGTTGGTGATGGGGAATATTTTATTGCCTCTGATGCCACGCCTATTGTTGAATACACCAAAAATGTGATCTACCTGAACGATAATGAAATTGCATTTATTAAGCGGGATGAGTTATTGATAAAACGCCTCGATAATGTTGTACAAACACCATATGTTCAAGAACTCGAATTAAAACTTGAGATGCTCGAAAAAGGCGGTTATGAACATTTCATGCTAAAAGAGATCTTTGAGCAATCGCGCTCTATCAGAGATTGTATGCGGGGGCGTATTTACCCTAATGAGGGTAAAGTACAATTGGGTGGAATAAAAGAATATGCCGACAAGCTAAAAAATATTGATCGTATAATTATTGTTGCCTGCGGTACTTCATGGCATGCGGGTCTTGTAGGAGAATACTTAATTGAAGAGTATGCAAGAATTCCTGTAGAAGTGGAATATGCTTCAGAATTTAGATACAGGAATCCAATTATTACAGAAAAAGACATTGTGATCGCCATTTCTCAATCTGGAGAAACGGCAGATACAATGGCCGCGATCGAAATGGCTAAAGAAAGAGGCGCTACGATTTTTGGCGTGTGTAACGTTGTGGGTGCCTCGATACCACGATTAACACATGCGGGTGTTTATACACACGCCGGTCCTGAAATTGGAGTTGCTTCAACCAAAGCCTTTACGGCCCAGGTAACGGTGCTTACTTTGATGGCTTTTTATATGGCTCAGCAAAAAGGTACACTTACCAATTCCAAATTGGTTGAATTACTTACCGAGTTGGATTGCATTCCCGATAAAATACAGATAGCACTTGAATCGAATGATCTTATCAAAGAAATTGCCGAGAAATTTAAGGATTCAAGAAATTGCTTATTCCTTGGCAGGGGAAGTGGTTTCCCTGTGGCGCTGGAAGGCGCTTTAAAGCTCAAGGAGATCTCTTACATCCATGCCGAAGGGTATCCGGCCGCAGAAATGAAACACGGCCCTATCGCGCTTATTGACGAGGAAATGCCGGTGGTTGTTATCGCTACTAAAAATTCATCTTACGAAAAAGTAATCAGCAATATCCAGGAAGTGAAAGCCAGAAAAGGAATAGTTTTGGCTATAGTTACCGAAGGAGATGTTGAGGTTAGAAAAATGGTAGATTATTGTATAGAAATACCTGATGCCAGTGAGGCATTTTTACCATTATTGGCCACCATCCCACTTCAATTACTATCTTATCACATAGCAGTATTAAGAGGGTGTAATGTAGACCAACCGAGAAACCTGGCTAAATCTGTTACCGTAGAGTAACAGATTTAGTGCTTTATATTTAGTTAGAAGGGTAAATCACCCGAAGCATCACTTGGATCTATATAATCCGTTTCGCTTTTTGGTGTACTATTCTCGCCCGTAGATGGGGTTTGTTCGAAATCACTCTTTCTGCCCAGAATTGTAAAATTCTCTGCAACTACTTCTGTAACATACTTCTTTACTCGCTCTTTGTCTTCAAAAGAGCGGGTACGAAGCTTACCTTCAATATACACCAGCTTGCCCTTTTGCAAATACTTTGAAGCTACTTCTGCCAAACCTCTCCACAAAACAATGTTATGCCACTCTGTTTGCTCTATTCTTTTGCCATCTTTGTTATACGTCTCTGATGTTGCCAATGGGAAACTTGCTACTGTCACACCTCCATCTAAATGTCTGACTTCAGGATCTTTTCCTAAATGTCCTACTAAAATAACTTTGTTAATACCTGACATGAATTCTGATTTATCTAATTTACGGAATAAGAGCTTATAAAATTTGTTATCACTTTAGGCTGCGGCAATTCGTCCAACTCGCTTAATGAAACCCATTTTATTTCTGCATTCTGATTAAAGTTAATGATATAATTATCTAAAGCAAAAAATTGAACATATATAGTTTGGTGGGTTAATAAATGTTTTTTCTGCACTAACGGTGTAATAGTACAGGTGTCACCAAAGTTATTCTTCAATATGGTCAGAAATTGTTCTTGTGCTTCCAGATAATTATCATCAGTTTCTATTAAAGGAAAATCATACAGTTCCTGCCAAATGTCTCCCGGGTTTCTTTTATTTACCAGGATTTCATCTCCATTAAAACACACTAAATAATTGAAATAACGTGTGCGTTTTTTAAGCTTTTTCTCTTTAACAGGAAGCGTGTTTACGAGATCATTTTTTCGGGCAAAACAATCAGGTTGAACAGGACAGGATTCGCAGGAAGGTGATTTAGGCTTGCATTGCAATGCACCAAATTCCATAATGGCCTGATTGTATACAGAAGGCTCCTGTCCGACTATTAGATTCTGAGCCAGTTCTATGAATTGCTTTTTACCGGCAGGGCTGTTTATTGGCGTTTCGATTCCAAAATATCTGGACAATACCCGGAATACATTTCCATCCAAAACTGCCTTCATCTCATTCGAAGAAAATGATGAGATGGCCGCAGCGGTATAATCTCCGATCCCTTTCAAACGAATTAGATCGTCGTATTTTGTAGGGAACTCACCATTATAAACATCCTGGATCTGCTTTGCAGTATAAAGCATGTTTCTTCCTCTTGAATAATAGCCCAGCCCTTGCCATAGTTTAAGGATCTGGGCCTCGGTAGCTGCAGCAAACGCAGTAATTGTTGGGTAATTCTCTAAAAATCTATTAAAATAAGGCAATCCCTGCTCAACTCTGGTTTGTTGCAATATAATTTCTGAAAGCCAGATCACATAAGCATCCGTTGTACCCCGCCACGGTAAGTCTCTTTTATGATTTAAATACCATTTTACTATCTCTGTTTGAAAAGCCATAGACACAAAAATACGGCGTTATTAATTTGTTTTCGGCAAAACTTGCAATTCTCTGATACAATATGAAACAAATAAATCATCTTTTATTTTCCTATCTCATTAAAAAGCAATACTTTTGCAACCCCAAAACACTTATAAAGTATATAATACACTATAAATAAATAATAGAATATGACTAAGGCAGATATTATTTCAGAAATATCAACAAAAACAGGAATTGAAAAGGTAGATGTACAAGAAACCGTTGAGGCATTTTTCAAAGTGATCAAGAACAGTATGATCGGAGGAGAGAATGTATATGTTAGAGGTTTTGGTAGTTTTGTTGTAAAAAAGAGAGCGCAAAAAACTGCGAGAAATATTTCTAAAAACACTGCAATTATTATCCCGGAGCATTTTGTACCAAGTTTCAAACCGGCAAAGGTGTTTGTTGACAAAGTAAAAAACAACTCTAAAAAAGTAAGCATAGAAGCTTAATCAACTTATGCTAAACAATATCCGTTCAAGACAAATTATCATAATTGGAGCAATAGTATTGCTTGGAGCTTTTTTGTTTACAAGGGATATTAAAGGTTTAGTTAAGCCGAAAGAGCAAACAACGAATGTTCCAGCCGCAGGGCAGATGACGTCAGAAACCCCTCAGCCAATTAGTTTGGAAGAAGTTTCTGCTTCTGGTAAAACCCTGATCAGTCCAAACTTTGCTGCTGAAATTACTTCACTTGAGAACGCATTTAAAGCGTCTACCGATAAGGTGGCAGCCGCTAAAGTGCTTGCTCAAAAGTGGGATGATGTTGAACAGAGTACACCAAGCGCTTTATACCTTGAGATTATAGCCAATCAAGAGAAAACATTAGCCAGTTGGTTAATTACCGGAGACCGTTTTTTAAAGGCATTTGACAACTCAAGAGACAGTATATTACAACCTGCATTATTACAAAGAGCAAATGCTGCTTATACTAATGCGGTAAGTATTGACTCAACAAGTGCTGATGCTAAGACAGGCCTGGGAATTACCATTGTTAATGGAATGGGAATGCCAATGAAAGGTATTGCGTTATTGATGGATGTGGTAAAAAAAGACCCAAAGAACTTGAAAGCGAATATGAGTTTAGGTACATTCGCAATTAAATCTGGTCAGTTTGATAAAGCCATAACCAGATTTAACAACATTATCGCCATTAAGCCTACTCCGGATGCATACTTCTATTTAGCCACTGCTTATGAGAGCCTGGGTAAAAATACAGATGCTATTGATGCCTATCTTAAGAGTAAAAAGCTAGCCGCCAATCCTAAATTATCAAAATTCATTGATGATAAGGTATTGGAGCTAAAGAGTAAAAATTAATAAACAGATTAAAAAAATATTTAAAATTCAAGATTATGCCAAGCGGTAAAAAAAGAAAAAGACATAAAATGGCTACCCACAAACGCAAAAAACGTTTAAGAAAAAACAGACATAAGAAAAAATAATTTTTCTTATTGTTTTGCACAGAAAATAAGGCTACGACAAGATCTTAGCCTTATTTTTCGTTGTTGCAATGTTTTTTTATTTGTCCATGTGTTAATAAGGCATTAAATGCCTTAAAATCTGTAGCTTTTGGTAAAAGAATTAATTATAGATTCCTCTCCACTGGGAGTAACCATAGCTTTAGTTGAAGACAAACAACTTGTAGAACTTCATAAAGAACAGATCAACAACAATTACGCCGTTGGCGACATTTATTTAGGCCGCATTAAAAAAATCATGCCGGGTCTAAATGCTGCGTTCGTAGATGTTGGTTATGAAAAAGATGCATTTCTGCATTATTTTGATCTTGGTCCTCAAGTCCAATCTTTAATTAAGCTAACTAAAATCAAGCGTAACGGCTCTGTTAATGGCACTTTACTGGATAATTTCAAGCTAGAGGGAGACATTAACAAAGCAGGCAAAATATCAGAAGTAGTAAGCAAGAATCTTGTTTTACCCGTTCAGATAGCAAAAGAGCCAATTTCAACTAAAGGTCCTCGTTTAAGTTCAGACCTTTCAATAGCCGGCAGATATATTGTATTAGTTCCTTTCTCTAATGTAATCTCTATTTCCAAAAAGATTAAGAGCAATACTGAACGTAATCGTTTAAAAAAGATTATTGAAAGTATTAAACCTAAAAATTTTGGGGTAATTATCAGAACCGTTTCAGAAGGCAAAGGAGTTGCAGAACTTCAAAAAGACCTTTTAGATTCTGTAGCTAAATGGGAAAGCTTTATTAAAAAGCTTCCTGATGCAGAACCTTCTAAACGAGTTTGGGGAGAAATGGATCGGACATCAACATTGATCCGTGATATTTTAAGCACTGACTTTACAAATGTTTATGTAAGCGACAATAGCCTGTTTGAAGATATTCGTTCCTATGTTCACGAAATCTCTCCAGAAATGGAAAAGATCGTTAAACTGTACAAACATAAAGAGCCTATTTTTGAACATTTCGGTATTGAAAAGCAAATCAAGAACTCTTTCGGTAAAACAGTAAACTTAGCTGGAGGAGCCTACCTTGTTGTTGAACATACTGAAGCGCTTCATGTTATTGATGTAAACAGCGGAAACAGAACAGCGAGTAAAGAGAATCAGGAAGACAATGCTTTGCAGGTTAATAAAGAAGCTGCTAAGGAAATTGCCCGACAACTTCGTTTAAGGGATATGGGTGGTATTGTAGTAATTGATTTTATCGATATGCACAAGCCTGTTAACCGTAAAATGTTGTTCGACTATCTTAAGGATCTGATGTTACTGGATCGTGCTAAGCACACCATATTGCCGCCAAGTAAGTTTGGCCTTGTTCAGATTACACGTCAGCGTGTAAGGCCCGAAATGAACATTGTAACCAGTGAGAAATGCCCTACCTGTGACGGTACGGGGGAAATTAAGGCCAGTATTGTTTTAATGGATGACATTGAAAATAACCTGACCTATATTTTGCAGGAGCAAAACGAAAAAAATATTACGCTTTGTGTACATCCGTATATCGAAGCTTTCATTAAAAAGGGCTTTATCTCTTTACAGTGGAAGTGGTTTTTTAAATTCGGACAGCGAATTAAAATCAGATCAGTTTCATCTTATAATTTGACTGAGTTTCACTTTCTTTCTTCAAAAGACGAAGAAATTAAATTGTAAAAATTAACTTATTAACTAAACAGGCCCGATTTCATAGAGATCGGGCCTGTTTGTTTTAATAGAATTAAGCATAAATTAGTAGAATTAAATTGTAATCAATTGGCTAAAACTAAATCAGCATATTTCTGCCAAAGTTGTGGGTATGAATCAGCAAAATGGCTCGGGCGATGTCCTTCATGTAATGAATGGAATACCTTCGTCGAAGAAATTATAGAGAAAACAAGCGCGAAGGTACCTTCCTGGAAAACATCTACCGGCACCCAACGCTTAAATAAACCATCTAAAGTTGATGATATACAATCCATTACCGAAGAACGAATTTTAACAGGTGACCTTGAGCTTGACAGGGTTTTGGGTGGAGGTTTAGTTGCCGGCTCTGTTATATTGATAGGTGGCGAACCCGGAATCGGGAAATCTACGCTGATGCTTCAGCTGGCCTTAAATATCTCGGGAAAAAAAATCTTGTATGTTTCCGGAGAAGAAAGCGAACAGCAAATTAAAATGAGGGCTGAGCGCATCACCACCAAACCTAAAGCAGATTGTTATATCCTCACGGAAACTTCAACCCAAAATATTTTTAAGCAGATTGAAACACTTGAGCCAGACATTATTGTTGTCGATTCTATACAAACACTTCATTCGGCTAATATCGATTCAACCCCCGGAAGTGTATCCCAAGTAAGAGAATGCACTGCCGAATTACTCCGGTTTGCAAAAGAAACGGATACGCCTGTATTTTTAATTGGCCATATTACTAAAGACGGCACCATTGCAGGACCAAAAATTCTGGAACACATGGTTGATACCGTTCTGCAGTTTGAGGGCGACAGGCATCATGTATATCGAATTTTACGCTCTATCAAGAATCGTTTCGGGGCTGCCGCTGAATTAGGAATTTATGCAATGCACAGTACTGGTTTGCGACAAGTTTCCAATCCTTCCGAAATTCTGCTATCACAACGTGACGAAGAAATGAGTGGAATCGCAATTTCGGCCACTTTAGAAGGCGCAAGACCGATGCTAATCGAAACACAGGCATTGGTTAGCGCAGCAGCCTACGGAACGCCACAGCGATCTGCAAATGGCTTTGATACTAAAAGAATGAACATGCTCCTTGCTGTACTGGAAAAAAGGTGTGGCTTTAGACTAAGTACTCGTGATGTTTTCTTGAACATAGCTGGTGGAATTAAAGTTGAAGACCCCGCAATTGACCTGGCCATTATGGTTGCAATAATTTCCTCACATGAAGATATAGCCATATCCTCTAAAATCTGCTTTGCAGCAGAGGTTGGCCTATCAGGAGAGATCAGAGCAGTTAACCGAATTGAACAACGCATCCTGGAAGCGGAGAAGCTTGGATTTGAAAGAATCTTTATTTCTAATTATAACTTAAAGGGTCTCATTCTTGATCGATTTAAAATTGAATTGACCCCTGTAAGGAAGATTGAAGACGTATTTTCACTGTTATTTGGATAATCAACCACGCAACAGCCGTGTATATTTGCCATTTAGTTTCTACACATTGGGGATATTATTTCCCTCTCAAAAATTTGGCACATTTTCTATAAAAACACGCAGAATGCTATATACAAGGCAGTTACCCCTAAAAAAAGAGACACACAACAGATTGGCCTGCTAATTGCAATTACCTACATGTTATCAGTCATTTATGAATGGTAATAAACAATAGGGATGATTATCCTCGTTATCGTAAGATAGCGAGGATTTTTTCATTTTAAGCCAAAGGAATTGTACTTTTAGAATAATTAAAAAGGTTCTCCTTTTTAATATTGATTGATTAAACCCTGTCTTCTCCGAGACAGGGTTATTTATTCCATTTTTTTTCATAGAATAATTTTAGCTTGAGAATGTTTAATTTTAATATATTTAAATATTAATTAACCTCTTAACCCTTATCATAATGATTATTGCCGCTATTATCATCGCTGTGCTACTAATTTTTGGGATCGGCATATATAATTCGCTGATCGGCAAAAAGAACCAGGTTGCCAATGCCTTTTCTGCAATTGATGCCATGCTTAAAAAGCGATTTGATTTGCTTCCAAACTTAATTGAGACTGTAAAACAGTATATGCAGTATGAAGGAGATCTGTTAACCAAAGTGGTAGAATTGCGTGCCAAAGCCGCGAGTCCAAACTTAAGTAACGAGGAAAGATTAGACCTGGATAAGCAACTAGGCTCAAGTGTTAAGGGTTTAATGGTAAACGTAGAGAATTACCCGGATCTAAAAGCAAACCAGAATTTCCTGAATCTACAAAGCACATGGACAGAAAGCGAAGAGCAAATTGCGGCCGCAAGAAGAGCCTATAATTCCTCTGTTACCGATTATAACAATGCCATTATGATGTTCCCTGGGAGTATTTTTGCCGGAATGATGAACTATCAGCCTATTGCTGTACTGGCAAACACGGAAGAAGAGCGTAAAAACATAAGTGCAAAAGATCTTTTTAATAGCTAATGGCAGAAGAAACTGCAACAGGAGCCGCTTTACAAAGCATACTTAATGAGCTAGAAATACAGAGAAAAAAGGTTTCCGATATAAAAACAAAGGCCTACCTGTTTCTTGCTGGGGGAGTAGTACTTATAGCAATCGGCGTTTTATTAAGCAGCTTGATGATCGCGGGAGCCATAAGTGGTGGCGCGTCCATAATTACATCTATCGTTCTTTTCAGTAATTCAAGCCAAAAGTTTAATGACTACAGGCATGAATTCAAACAAAGAATAGTCGCCACGGTATTAAAATCTATAGATCCAAGTTTAGAGATTGAATATAAGTACGGGTTGCCAGAAAACGATTTCATTAATTCTCAGCTATTCACCCAACGCCCGGATAGATACAGGAGTCAGGATCAAATTTATGGCAACGCAGGAAAAACAAGATTCTCTTTTTCTGAAGTTCATGCAGAATATAAAACCGAGACGCGAACAAAAAACGGCCGGCAAGAGCATTGGCACACCATCTTAAAAGGAATTGTATTTTGCGCCGATTTCAACAAACATTTTAATGGCCTAACAGTAGTTAAGCCAAAGGACATGGGAAGTGCACTGGGTGCCTGGATATCTGATAAAATGCCAATCTTCTCCTCGTCAAGTAAACAGCTTGTAAAGCTTGAGAATATTGAATTTAACAAGGCCTTTGTTACCTATTCAACTGATCAGGTAGAAGCCAGATATATTCTTACTCCTGCAATGATGGAAAGATTATGCGAGCTAAATGACAAAAGTGCCGCTACAATCTCAGTATCTTTTATCGGTTCTTACGTTTACATAGCTTTCCCGTTAGAAAAGGACTACTTTGAACCTCCTGTATTTAAAAGTCTTCTTACCACCAAATCATTAGATGAAGACCTCAGCATCATCCGCTTTATGTATGCCATCATCAGCGAACTGGATCTTAACACCAGAATCTGGGGAAAAGAATAAAATTAGTTATAAATAATAAAGTCCCTTTCGGGACTTTATATTATTTAGATAAATACATTGATTTTTCTTTAACAAGCTGTCTGAAGTAAGGATCTTCAGTGTCTTTGATAAATCTGATGGACTCCCCTGTTGACTTCATTTCCGGGCCCAATTCTTTAGTTACCTCAGGGAATTTGTAGAAAGAGAAAACAGGCTCTTTAATCGCATAACCTTCCAGTTTGCGCTCGATGGTAAAATCTTTCAACTTATTGACACCTAGCATCACTTTCGCGGCAATGTTGATGTAAGGAACATCATAAGCCTTAGCAATGAAAGGAACAGTTCTTGACGCTCTTGGATTGGCTTCAATTACATATACTTTTTCGTCTTTAACTGCGAACTGAATGTTTAATAAACCGATTACATTTAAGGCTCTCGCAATCTTTTTAGAGTAAGTCTCCATGTCGTTCATTACCTTTTCAGACAAACTGAAAGGCGGCAATACAGCACTAGAGTCTCCAGAGTGAATACCAGCCGGCTCGATATGTTCCATCAATCCCACAATATGAACGTCTTCGCCATCACTGATCGAATCCGATTCGGTTTCTTCCGCTCTGTCCAGGAAGTGGTCAATCAGTACGCGGTTACCTGGAAGGTCGCCTAATAATTTAACAACGGCCTTTTCAAGATCTTCATCGTTGATCACGATGCTCATCCCCTGTCCACCCAACACATAACTTGGTCTAACCAATACTGGATACCCCACTTCATTTGCTACAACAATTGCTTCTTCAGCATTTTCTGCAACACCATATTTTGGATAAGGAATGTCCAATTCTTTGAGCAAGTCAGAGAAACGTCCCCTGTCTTCAGCAACATCCATATCGTTATAAGAAGTACCAATGATCTTTATGCCGTTCTCCTGAAGCTTCTCAGCCATTTTTAAGGCCGTCTGACCACCCAATTGAACAATAACACCTACTGGATCCTCCAACTCGATGATTTCACGCACATGCTCCCAGAATACCGGCTCAAAATATAGCTTATCAGCCATATTAAAGTCTGTAGACACCGTCTCAGGGTTACAATTGATCATGATTGCTTCAAAGCCACTCTCTTTGGCGGCGAGCAAACCATGCACACAAGAGTAATCGAATTCTATACCCTGACCAATACGGTTAGGACCAGATCCCAATACAATTACTTTCTTTTTATCTGAACGAAGTGATTCATTCTCTTCTTCAAAAGTAGAGTAGTAATAAGGCGTTTGTGCAGCAAACTCAGCAGCACAAGTATCCACCATTTTATAAACACGTTTGATGCCTAATGACTTTCTACGCTCATAAACTTCGTCTTCCGTTACATTTCCTAGCAGATAAGCAATCTGAATATCAGAGAAACCTTTCTGCTTTAAGGTAAAGAAGAAATCTTTAGGAATATTATTTAGCGAATAACGTTTCAATTCTGTCTCCAGCTGAACCAATTCGTGTATTTGTGACAAGAACCATTTATCAATACGCGTAACTTTACGGATTGACTCTAATGGTACCCCCATACTCATAGCATCTTTAATCAAGAATAAACGATTCCAGCTTGGATGTTCAAGACCATGCATGATCTCTTCTATGCTACGGTTATGTTTACCATCAGCACCCAAACCAGCTCTGCCAATTTCCAAACTCTGACAAGCTTTTTGTATCGCTTCAATAAAAGTACGTCCGATGGCCATTACCTCACCTACAGATTTCATCTGTAAGCCCAATTCCGTATTAGCGCCTTTGAATTTATCGAAGTTCCAACGGGGAACTTTCACAATCACATAATCAAGTGTTGGCTCAAAATATGCTGATGTAGTTTTTGTAATCTGGTTTTCCAATTCATCCAGATTATAGCCTATAGCCAGTTTAGCTGCAATTTTAGCAATTGGATAACCGGTAGCCTTACTTGCCAATGCTGACGAGCGAGATACCCTTGGGTTGATTTCAATTGCAATAATTTCATCGTTATCAGGATTAACCGAGAACTGCACATTACAACCTCCGGCGAAGTTTCCTATTGCACGCATCATTTTTATTGCCTGATTACGCATGTCCTGGTAACAACGGTCAGACAGAGTCATTGCCGGAGCTACTGTAATTGAGTCGCCCGTATGGATGCCCATCGGATCAAAGTTTTCAATAGAACAGATAATGATCACATTGTCATTACTGTCCCTTAACAATTCCAATTCATATTCTTTCCAACCTAAAACAGCTTGTTCTACCAACACCTCATGTGTAGGAGAAGCTTCAAGTCCTCGTTTTAAAGCCTGGTCAAATTCTTCTTTCTTGTGTACGAAACCCCCACCAAAACCACCTAATGTATATGAAGGGCGAATTACTAATGGATAACCAATTTCCTGGGCAGCTTCTTTACCTTCGAGGAAAGAATTGGCAATTTTTGAAGTTGCAACTCCCACACCTATATCAACCATTAACTGGCGGAAGGCTTCACGGTTTTCGGTTTTCTCGATTGCAGCAACATCTACACCGATCACCCTTACGCCATATTTCTCCCATATTCCACGTTCAGATGCCTCAATACAAAGATTCAATGCCGTTTGACCACCCATGGTAGGCAATACTGCATCAATTTTACGTTCTTGTAAGATCTGTTCGATAGAATCTACCGTCAATGGCCATAGGTAAACATGATCACCGATTACTTTATCGGTCATAATGGTTGCAGGATTGGAATTAATGATCGAAACTTCGATTCCCTCTTCTTTTAAAGATAAGGCGGCTTGAGATCCTGAGTAGTCAAACTCACAAGCTTGACCGATGATAATAGGACCTGATCCGATGATGAGTACCGAGCGTATGGAGGTGTCTTTAGGCATAAGGCTTTAAAAAGTCTAAAGTTATAAGGGTAAAAAATGCAATTATTGTAGACCGGAATCGTCTTAGAGATTTCTTTGATATCATTAAAGATTCCCGACTCTTCTGTCGGGATGCAAAGTTACGCTTTTGAACATTAAAAATCAGGTATTTTTTCAAAAACCCTTATAAATCGAAAAAGGGGCTAAATGCCCCCGTTTTCTGCGTTTAATCTATAGAATTATTGTTCAAGTTTTATTTCTCCAACGTCGGTTACGGTGCTATCAACCACAGCAACGTTCTCTACTGATTTGTCTTTATACGGTGGTTTAGCTTTAACCCATACAGTATAGGTTCCTGGTTTTACATTATTAATGGTAAAACTACCACCACTAAGATCGCCTTTTAATGTATCCGTTCCAGACACGGCAACAACTTGTACCGCGCCACTATCTGCAGGAGATACCTTACCTTTGATTCCGCCATCCTTAATGGTAACGAAAGCTAATAACAACAACGAAAACGCTGCAATTACAAAAAAATTCACACTTAACTTTTTCATAGGAATTTGAGTTTTCTGATTAAAGAAACCTTTTAAACTTCTGTTAATCAGTAATATTTAACCATCAATTAGTTAGTATCATTGTTTCATATCGTATTATAAGCTAATGCTTGTTAACTACAAACAGGTAAACGAATTGTTTTAATAAAAATAAAATTACTGGACACGACCGACAATTAATTCGAAAAATCTGTATATAATTAACTACAAAATCCTCGTTATAGTATGTAAAATAAGTGTTTTAAAGTGGTGGAATAACATTTGCACATCCTTAGCTATGAAAAAGATATTACCATTTTTATTTGCAATCACTGTAATTCTGGCTGGTTGCGGAACAGTTCAATCTATTATTAAATCTACATTTCCTTACACAGCAACAATAGTTATCCCCGCCTCAAGCAAAAGCGATACGCCTATATCTGCAAAATCTGCGGCAACAAGTTTTGATGATGTTTTTGGAAATAAAAACGGAACCAATTATATAAAAGAAATTAGAATTGCCTCTGCAAAAATGATCGCCAGCAATCCCAGCAATAAAAGCTTGGGTATGTTTAAGTCTGTAAAGCTTTTCATATCAAATGAAAACGGGGGTGAGGTCATGGTTGCGTCAAGAAGTGACATACAAGAGAACATTGGCTCTGAACTTGCGTTAGATATAGATAATTCAAAGTTTTTGGACGATTACATCAAAGGAACAAGTCTCCGTGTAAGAGTTGAATATGTTTTAAGGAATAATACAAGCGCTGATGTAAGCATAAGAACATCAATAGGCTTCACATCGTCGCCTAAAGCGCAATAAAAGATAAATAGTTTGTTTGGTTTACTATCCGGTATGGAATTCTTCCTGCCGGATTTTTTTTTACTTTTGGTAAATGTTTGATGTTTTAAGGGATAGTTTCACTCAGTTATTTTTACAAACGGGTTTACTGGAATGGTTAGGTGTTTTTACCGGCATACTATGTGTATGGCTTGCCGCCAAAAACAATATATACAACTGGCCCATTGCAATAGTAAGTGTAGTCATCTATATCTTCATCTTCTTCGAATCAAAGCTGTATGCCGATATGGGTCTGCAGTTTTATTTTTTCGCCATGAATGTTTACGGATGGTACTTCTGGAGCAAGAACAGAAATAATCCCGAAGTATCTCGTCCAATTACCATCATTACCAAAAAAGAAATCATACTTTCTATTTTAGGTGTAATTGTTTTTACATTAATACTGGGTTTTGTGCTTAAAAAGAATACAGATGCCTCGTTCCCGTTTTTGGATAGCTTTTGTACTGCCTGTAGCTTAATAGCCCAGATATTTCTTGCAAGGAAGGTATTACAGAACTGGCTGATCTGGATTTTTGTTGATATCATATATGTTGGCATGTACATTTCAAAAGACCTGTACGCTACAGCAGTTATGTATGCATTGTATGTTTATATTGCCTCTGTAGGCTATTTAGATTGGAGGAGAACCTACCGTGAACAGACCCATTAAAAAGATAGCCATTGTTGGCCCGGAGAGTACCGGAAAATCAACCATTACCCAGCAGCTTGCAAAACATTTCAATACTTTATGGGTGCCTGAATACGCAAGGTATTACTGTGCCGCATTAACCGAGCCATGCAATTTACAGGATGAGGTAAACATGTTTCATGGGCAATTGGCACTCGAAGATTCCATACTTGCCATAGCCGAAAAAGAGCTTATTTTCTGCGATACAACCTTTATTACTGTAAAAATATGGAGCGACGAAGTTTTTGGGGAAACTCCTCAGATTGTTCTTGATGCACTCCCTAAATACAACTACGATTTATACTTGCTGATGGATATTGACCTGCCCTGGCAAGAAGACCCCCTTCGTGATTTCCCACACAAGAGAGAACATTTTATGCAGGTATGGCATCAGGAACTTAAAGCCTTGAATGCAGTATACGTTAAAGTTGGCGGCCAGGGAGAGGACAGATTAAATAACGCAATTACAGCTGTTCAAACATTTTTACTCTGATAAAAAAATCAATACCTTTGTACCATCAAAAAGGGGTGCCTTGTTTTGTAAAAAACACGAAAACAGGCTGAGAGCATACCCATTATATCTGTAAACAGATATATGCACCTGATCCGGATAATGCCGGCGGAGGGATTGGAGTTATGGAGTTTAACTGGGCTGTAAGTACCCCTTACTTACAGTGGTTTAACTAAAAGAAACAATAAAGTGAAAAAATTAATGATCACAGCACTTGCTGTGTTGCTATTGCCGGTGTTGGTAAAAGCGCAATTAACCATTTCGGGTAGCGTATCCGAAAAATCAAATGCTATATTACCTGGTGCTACTATTAAGCTAAAAAATAAATCTGCCGGAACAACTGCCGATAAACAGGGAAAATATCAATTAACCAATTTAAAAGCAGGCAATTATACGTTAGTAGTAAGCTACCTTGGCTACCAAACAATAGAAAAGAGCATTACAATTAATGCCGATCAAACACTTGATTTTGTATTAGTTCAATCTGCCTTCCTTGCCGACGAAGTTATTGTAAAAGCAACCAGAGCAAATGAAAAGTCTGCAACTACCTATAAAAACATTAGCAAAGCAGACATTGAACAAAACAACTTCGGACAGGATCTTCCTTTCATACTAAACAACACGCCAGGGGTAGTTGTTACTTCTGATGCCGGTGCAGGTGTAGGATATACAGGTATTAGAATAAGAGGCAGTGATGCGAGCAGGATAAACGTTACTGTAAACGGAATCCCGTATAATGACAGTGAAAGCCAAGGTACATTCTGGGTGAACATGCCTGATTTTGCTTCTTCTGTGGACAACGTACAAATCCAACGCGGAGTTGGAACCTCAACAAATGGGGCTGGTGCGTTTGGCGGAAGTTTAAACATCCAAACCTCATCAAGCTCAGAAGTCCCTTACGCAGAAATAAACAATACTTACGGGAGCTATAACACCCTTAAAAATACCGTTAAAGTAGGTACCGGTCTTATAGATGGTAAATGGAGCTTTGATGGCCGTTTATCAAGAATTAAATCTGATGGATTTATCGACCGTGCAGCATCCAATCTTAAATCATACTTCTTATCAGGCGCATATCATGGAAAAACCGACATACTACGTGTAAACGTATTTTCAGGAACTGAAGAAACTTACCAGGCATGGAATGGTGTTCCTGAAGCAAAACTCAGAGGAGACATTGAAGGTTTAAAAGAACATTACAACAATAACCTTGGCTATCTGTACAATACCAAAGCAGATTCTTTAAACCTGTTCAATTCGGATAACAGAAAATACAATCAGTTTCTTTATAAGGATCAAAACGATAATTACAAACAAAACCACTATCAAGCTTTATACGCAAAACAGTTCAACGAACAGTTCTCGTTCAATGGGGCATTACACTTAACCCAGGGAGAAGGATATTTTGAAGAATATAAAAACAATCAGAAACTTAAAAACTATGGTCTACCAAATGTTATAGCAGGCGGAACAACTATTGAAAGAACTGATCTTGTTCGCCGTCGCTGGTTAGATAACAACTTTTATGGCCTTACTTATGCCTTTAATTACCAACCAGAGTCAAATTTAAATTTCACACTTGGCGGTGCTTACAACCAATACAGAGGTAAACATTTTGGACAAGTAATATGGGCTCAATATGCATCAACCTCAACAAACGACTACCATTACTATGATGGCAAAGGAGATAAGGACGACTTCAATAGCTACTTCAAAGTAAATTATAATCCGGTAACTCAGTTAAGCTTGTTCGCAGATTTACAATACAGAAATGTGAAATATGATATTTCAGGAACTGACAAGAATCGCAAGAGCTTAGATTACAATAACAACTACAATTTCTTTAATCCTAAAGTTGGGGCTACTTATCTCTTAAATGAGTTAAGTAACTTTTATGCTTCATTTAGTGTTGCAAATAAAGAACCAAACCGCGATGATTTTACCAATTTAAAAGAAGGTTTGGCCGTTCCTAAACCAGAACGCTTAAACAATGTAGAGGCAGGCTACCGTTTTAAAAACACTGATTTTAATGTTGGCGTAAATGCATATGGAATGTTTTACAAAGATCAGCTGATCTTTACAGGCGAAATCAACGAATATTCTGATGCTTACCGCCAAAATGTAGATAAAAGTTATAGGATTGGACTGGAGCTAGACGCGTCTTATATTATCAGTTCTCACTTTGCCGTTAATGCTAACGCAGCATTCAGCAGAAATAAGATCAAGAATTATGTAGACTATGTATCAGAATATGATAATGATTTTAACCTGATTAATGTACAGGCTACGAACTATGCCAACCCAGATATTTCTTTCTCGCCAAACTCGGTGATATTTGGAGAACTGGTTTACAAACCAGTGGCTGGCTTTGCCATTGCGTTACAAAGCAAATACGTAAGCAAGCAATACATGGACAATACTCAAAACGAAAGCCGTAAACTGGATGCTTATTGGGTAAACAATGCAAGGCTTGGTTACGACTTCAGCTTAAAAGGAATCAAAAACATAAACATAGGCCTGCTTGCCAATAATATTCTAAACAAAAAATACGAAAGCAATGGTTACACCTACAGTTCAATTTATCCATGGGGAACCACAACAGAGAACTTTTACTTCCCTCAGGCCGGAACTAATTTCTTACTTTCGCTAAATTTGAAATTTTAATCCTATGAAGAAGTTCATCGAAAGACTACATTTTATTACGCACGACATTGATCAGTTAACCCATATCGAACAGGCACAAATAGCTTGCGAGGCTGGAGCAAAGTGGATTCAATATCGCTGTTTAACTAAAAATGACGATGAGCTATTAAAAGATATCAATGTGATTGCTGAAATCTGTGACGATTGGGGGGCTACCTTAATTGTTACAGATCACATTCACCTTAATGGCAAAGCCGATATACAAGGCTTCCACATTGAAGATATGGATGCCAATTTCACAAAACTAAGAGAACAATTAGGAGAAGCGGTAACCATCGGAGGTTCGTCGAACACAGTTGACGGTTTAATCAGGCTTGCCAAAGAGGGAGCAGATTATGCCGGCTTTGGCCCCTTTCGCGATACGACAACCAAACCCAACAATGCCCCTCATATTGGGATTGAGGGCTATAAAAAAGCAATGGCAGCCCTAAATCAAAATGGCATTATCCTACCTGTTTTAGCCGTTGGAGGTGTTACTGCTGATGATATAGAAGCACTTATGGAAACAGGTGTTTTTGGAATAGCAGCGTCAGCCGCAATTAATCAGGCTGAGGATATGAGAGAAGCATATCTCACATTTTATGACAAGATTATGTAATTGCGAGAAAAATAATCTTAAAATTTATTCGCCTATCAACTACATTTGTCCAAAACATTTTTCCTTTTGGACAATACCGAAATCATAGAAAAACCAGATCCCTACGCTGCCCTCCGCTACAGAGAGTTCAGATCTTACCTCGGCATGCGTTTCTTTTTTACGTTCGCATATCAAATGCAAGCTGTTATTATCGGATTTCATATATACCATTTAACAAATAATCCGCTTGCTTTAGGATTAATTGGTCTCTGCGAAGCCATTCCTGCAATCAGCATAGCATTATACGGAGGATATGTTGCAGATAAATCAGAAAAAAGAGGGCTTTTACTCAAGATATTCTTCGGAGTATTTCTTTGTTCCCTGGTGATGCTCATCGCAACTACAAAGCAAATGCACACCTATATCCCCACACGTTATATCGTACCAATCATGTACCTTATGGTATTCGGGATAGGTATAGCAAGAGGTTTTTTCAGTCCGGCAACATTCTCTTTAATGGCGCAGATTATCCCTAAAAAACTGTATCCTAACTCAAGTACATGGAACAGTTCAAGCTGGCAGTTGGCATCTATACTTGGCCCTGCAGCAGGAGGGTTAATTTATGGATTCTATGGCATCACAGTGACTTACTATGTAATTATTGCCTTCATTTCCATTTCATTGATCTGCATCTTCTTTTTAAAACCACATCAGCCAACCTATGTACCAAAAGAAAGTATAGTAAAAAGCCTTACCGAAGGTGTCCATTTTGTCTTTAAAAATAAAATGATGCTTGGCGCAATGAGCCTTGATTTGTTTTCTGTATTTTTTGGTGGAGCAGTTGCCCTATTACCTGTATTTGCCAATGACATCCTTAAAGTAGGTTCAGAAGGCCTGGGCTTTATGCGTGCCGCCGCTTCTGGCGGGGCTGTTCTTACCATGCTGGTCATGACGCGCTTTTCTCCTATGAATAAGCCATGGAGAAATCTTTTAATTGCGGTAACAGGATTTGGAACCAGCATCATCTGCTACGGCCTATCTAAAAACTTCTACTTAACCCTTGTACTTCTATTTGCAGAAGGTGCATTTGATAGCGTTAGCGTAATCATCAGGTCTACCATAATGCAATTACTAACACCAGATGATATGCGTGGTCGTGTATCCGCTGTAAACAGCATGTTTATTGGCTCTTCAAATGAAATAGGTGCTTTTGAGTCAGGCTTAACCGCAAAACTAATGAGAACAGTCCCTGCCGTAGTATTTGGAGGCAGCATGACCATTCTTGTTGCAGGCGTTACTTATCTCAAAACAAAAAACTTAACCAAGCTAACTTTAAACGAAATAAACGAGCAGAATACTTAAGCAATAGAGAATCTTTCACCCACCTGTTGTCTCCACATCGCATAGTACAAGCCATTTTGAAGCACTAGCTCATCGTGGGTTCCTTGCTCAATTACATTCCCTCTTTCCAATACATAGATCCTATCGGCGTGTTTAATTGTCGATAAGCGGTGGGCAATTAATATCGTCATGTGGTTATCTATATCAGAAACCTCTCTTATTGTTGCCGTAATTTCTTCTTCCGTTAAAGAGTCCAACGAAGAGGTAGCTTCATCAAAAACCAGGATATCCGGCTTACGTAATAATGCTCTGGCTATAGATAAACGTTGCTTTTCACCCCCGGAAACCTTCACTCCGCCTTCACCAATCATGGTATCCAAACCTTTATCCGCTCTGGCCAATAAATTCTGACAAGCTGCCTGATGTAATACTTTCATACACTCTTCATCGGTTGCATCAGGTCTTACAAACTGCAGGTTCTCTCTTATTGTTCCTGAAAACAATTGCGTATCCTGTGTTACAAAGCCTATTTTTTCTCGCAATTCATCAAGATCTATGTTTGTAGCCGTAACTCCGTTATACTTAATGGCTCCTTCCTTAGGCTCATATAAGCCTACCAGAAGTTTAACAAGCGTAGTTTTACCAGAACCTGATGGCCCCACAAACGCAATCGTTTCTCCAAGGTTTGTTTCGAAATTGATGCTGTTTAAGGCATTAGTAGAGGCCGATTGGTGCTTAAAGCTAACTTCATCAAATTCTAATTTCCTGATTTTAGCAATTGATGTTGGATTATCAGGTTTCTTATCCTTTGGAATAGACATTATCCGCTCAAAATTATTTAGCGATACCTCTGTTTCCCTATAAACATTAATGATGTTGCCCAGTTCCTGCAAAGGACCAAAAATAAAGAAGGAGTAAATGAACAGCGAGAAGAATTCACCCACCGTGATTCTTCCTGCAAAGATCAGGTACATCATCAAAAAGAGCAAGCCGTTACGTAGCAGGTTCACAAACGTTCCCTGGATAAAGCTTAGACTGCGGATGTATTTTACCTTTTTAAGCTCCAGTCCTAAAATCTTTGTGGTAGTAGTATTTAACCTATTTATTTCCTGTTTGGCAAGTCCTAAACTTTTCACCAGCTCAATATTACGCAGCGATTCTGTGGTAGAACCTGCAAGTGATGTTGTTTCTGCTACAATATTCTTTTGAACTTTTTTAATCCGTTTACTTAAAAACGAACTTAAAAATCCAAGTAACGGAATCGAAGAAAAATACACCACTGCAATAACCCAATATACAGAGATGGCATAAACGGTCACAAAAATGATCCCGATGATACTTGTAAACAAAACATTTATTACCGCCTGAACCAGTTTCTCCGTATCAATCCTAACTTTTTGTAAAATACCTAATGTTTCTCCGCTGCGCTGATCTTCAAAGACCTGATAAGGCAGCTCCAAAGAATGTGCAAGGCCATCGGAATATATTTTAGCTCCCAGTCTTTGCGTAATAACATTTACGTAATAATCCTGAAAATTCTTAGCAATACGGGATACCATTGCAGCTCCCATAGCCAATAAAATAAGTACGCCGGCACCTTTTATAAACTCGTCGGTACTATAATGCTTATAGTTAGTAACGTATTTATCAATGATTAAGCGAAAAACGTAAGGATCAAGAAAAGAAAATATCTGATTAACTGCAGCCAGAAACAAGGCCAGAAATATCAGACCTTTATAGTTTTTTAAATAGCTGAATAAGATTTTCATAAATAAAATTTGTTAAAAATAAACAAAGGGAATGAAGCATTAAGCTCATTCCCTTTAATTTACGTATAAATTATAATCCTGACCTAAACAGTCATGATATCCTTCTCTTTTGCTTCGGCGTGTTTATCGATTTTCACTATGTAAGCATCGGTAATTTTTTGAACTTCAGCCTCACCTGTTTTGATCTCATCATCAGAAACACTTTCACCTTTCAATTTTTTAACCTTTTCGTTAGCATCTTTACGGATGTTACGAACAGTAATGCGGCCTCTTTCAGCTTCTTCTTTAACCTTTTTTACCAAATCTTTTCTACGCTCTTCAGTTAAAGGAGGAACAACCAAACGGATAATAATACCATCGTTTTGAGGGTTAATACCTATGTTGGCTTCCATAATTGCACGTTCAATAGGAACTAGCAAAGCTTTTTCCCAAGGCTGTATAAGCAATGTACGAGCATCAGGAGTATTGATACTTGCAACCTGGCTTAAAGGAGTAGGATTTCCGTAATAATCAACCATAATACCATCCAGCATACCAGCAGAAGCCTTTCCTGCACGGATTTTCGTCAGTTCCGACTCGCAGTGCAAAATGGCTTTTTCCATGGTAGCCTGAGCATCTTGTAATTGTTTCTTTATGAGGTCATTCATGATGTGTAAAATTTAACCAAACTTATATAAAATATTGCTATTAGTTTTTAACAAGAGTACCAATACCATCGCCATTTGCGATTTTCATGAAATTACCTGTTTTGTTCATATCAAAAACAATAATTGGGAGTTTATTTTCTTCGCAAAGCGTAAAGGCAGTCATATCCATTACGTTTAACCCATTAGCATAAACTTCTTTAAAAGTAATTTCAGAATATTTAGTAGCCGTAGGATCTTTCTCCGGATCAGCGGTATAAATACCATCAACACGGGTTCCTTTTAAAACAACATCTGCTTTTATCTCAATTGCGCGTAACGCAGCCGCAGAATCAGTAGTAAAATAAGGATTACCGGTACCTGCTCCAAAAATTACCACACGTCCTTTTTCAAGGTGGCGTACAGCTCTTCTGCGAATAAAAGGCTCACAGATCTGTTCCATTTTTATTGCGGTAAGCAACCTTGTTTTAAGACCTACTTTTTCAAGTGCATCTTGCAAGGCCATACTGTTAATTACCGTGGCTAGCATACCCATATAATCGGCTTGAGCACGGTCCATCCCAGATTTTTCAGCACTTAAACCTCTAAAAATATTACCACCACCGATAACAATTGCTATTTCAAGGCCTTTGGCATGTACTGCCTTAATGTCTTCAGCATATTGCCTTACAACCTCATTATCAATACCATACTGCTTATCGCCCATTAGCGATTCGCCACTTAATTTCAATAGGATCCGTTTATACTTCATGACTCCAAAAATAACTATTTGTTTTAATTAATAAGGCTCAAATGTTCAACTCCCTCTGCAAAAACTTTTAACAGGTCTAATTTTTCGGAAAGTAATACCAAATTGGCCTTATTTCCAACCTTTAAATTCCCCAGCTTAGCATCCAATTCCATAAGCCTTGCAGGGTTTCGCGTGGCTAAATTCAAGGCTTCTGCCAGTGGGATATCGCAGTGCGCTACACAGTTTTGTACCGCTTGTAACATTGTTATGTTAGATCCAGATAAAGTTCCATCTGGAGTAATGAATTTCTCACCAGAAAGCTGATGCTGATAAGGGCCGATATTACATGAAGTAACCGCATCAGTTATTAAAAACATTCTTTCTCTGAGCAGCTTGTAGCTCATTTTTACAATTTCAAAATCAACATGATTTCCATCTGCAATAATGCTTGCCATTGCTGTAGGGTGACTAAACACTGCCGCAGGCAAATTCGGTGACCTGTGATGGATAGAAGGCATCGCATTAAACAAGTGCGTTGTCGTTTTAAAACCCATATCATAGGCTGCAGTAGCTTGCTCAAAATTGGCATCGCTATGGCCTAATGATAATACGATGTCATTATCGAGCAAGTAATTTATAACCTCGTCATCCTGAAGTTCGGCCGCTATAGTCATCATTTTTACCGTACCATCTGCGTATTCAAGTAACCTTTTCACCTCATCAAGGGTCGCTCTACAAATGTATTTCTCAATATGGGCTCCTCTGCGCTTTGCGTTGATGTAAGGACCTTCCAAATGCAGGCCAAGAAATCCTTTGGCTTCGCTACGATAAGCTTTTGCCGCAGCGATAGACTGGTGAACAACCTCTGGAGTATTGGTTGCTACACAGGCTAAAAAGCCTGTAGTTCCTTTACTTAGCAAGTCTAAATCCATTTGCCTTAGGGTATCTGCTGTTGGGTAAGCAGAAAAAAGATCCTTCCCGCTACCGTAAATCTGAAGGTCAATAAAACCAGGACTTAGATAGCTTCCTTTGGCATCTACAGTTTCGTATCCGACTGGAATCTCTTCGGTGCCGATTTTTACGATCTCCCCCCCGTCAATTAAGATATTCTGACCTGCAACTAGCAGCCCATCCGCAAAGAACTTACAATTTTTAATAGCTAACATACAAATACAATTATGCCCCAAACTTAGACAAAACTTTTTTAGATTATAAAAAGGTATTATTAAATGTTTCTGGCACAAAAAAAGGTCCCTTGAAAACAAGGAACCTTTCTTATATCAAACTAAAAGCGATTAAGCTCCTAATTGTACACGTTTAAATGCAGTAACAGTTAAACCGTTAGCTGTATCATTTAAGAATTTACGAACATCTTTAGATGAATCTTTAACAAATTCCTGGTTTAATAAAGTACTGTCTTTGTAGAATTTATTCAATTTACCAGCAGCAATTTTTTCTACCATTTCTTCAGGTTTACCTTCAGCACGGATTTGTTCTTTAGCGATTTCAGTTTCACGCTCAATAGTAGTCGCATCAACATCCGCTTTATCTAAAGCAACTGGGTTCATTGCAGCAATTTGCATCGCAACATCTTTACCAGCTTCGTCAACACCAGCAACAGCTTGATTTAAAGCAACCAAAACACCTAAACGGTAGTTACCATGGATGTAAGGAACAACTTTCTCGCCTGATACTGTTTCGAATTTAGAGATACCGATTTTTTCACCGATTTTACCAGTGTTTTCGATAATGATATCAGAAACTTTCTGACCATCAACTTCTAAAGATAAAAGCTCTTCTAATGAAGCTGGGTTTTTATCGATAGCTAAATCAGTGAATTTATTAGCTAAAGCAACGAAATCAGCGTTTTTAGCAACAAAGTCAGTTTCGCAGTTTAATTCAACAACAACACCACGTTTGCCATCAGCTGTAGCTTTAGCAATAATAACTCCTTCGTTAGAATCACGATCCTGACGTGAAGCTGCTACTTTAGCCCCTTTTTTACGTAAGTAATCAACCGCAGCTTCGAAATCACCGTTAGCTTCGATTAATGCTTTTTTGCAGTCCATCATACCAGCACCGGTTTGTTGGCGCAATTTGTTTACATCTGCTGCAGAAATTTGTACTGTAGACATTTTATTTCCTTTTTAAGTTATTATCAAAAATTATGGGTTGTACGTGATTGTTGTAAGTAAACCTCCAACGCACAGCATACAACCCAAATTATATTATTAATTAAGCTTCTTCGCTTGTACCTTCTTCGGTTTCAGCTTCGCTACTTACTTTTTTTCTTCTTGCACCAGGAGCAGCAGCTTCAGGAGCATCAGCAGCAGCTTTAGCAGCTACAGCTTCTTTTTCAGTTTCTTCGTCTTTTTCACGCTTGCGTTCATCTAAACCTTCTTCAATTGCTTTGATGATAACATCAGTAATTAAAGAGATAGATTTAGTTGCATCATCATTCGCTGGGATTGGGAAATCGATGTTTGAAGGATCAGAGTTAGTATCCACCATTGCAAAAGTTGGAATGTTTAATTTCAACGCTTCGCTAACAGCGATGTGCTCTTTTTTAACGTCAATTAAAAAGATAGCCGCTGGTAAACGGTTTAAATCCGCGATACCACCTAATAAGCTTTCTAATTTGATACGCTCACGCTGAATCATTAACCGCTCCTTTTTAGAAAGGATTGAATAAGTACCGTCTTTAGTCATTTTATCGATGGTTACCATCTTTTTGATTGACTTACGTACGGTAGCAAAGTTAGTTAACATACCACCTAACCAACGTTCAGTTACGAAAGGCATGTTTACTTTTTTTGCTTGCTCAGCAACAATTTCTTTAGCTTGTTTCTTAGTCGCTACGAAAAGAATCTTACGACCAGATTTAACGATCTGTTTGATTGCTGAAGCAGCTTCTTCAGTTTTAGTTAAAGTTTTATTTAAATCTATAATGTGGATACCATTGCGCTCCATGAAAATGTAAGGCGCCATTTTTGGGTTCCATTTACGGGTAAGGTGACCAAAGTGTACACCTGCATCCAATAAGTCTTGATATGTAGTTCTTGCCATTGTTTTGTCTCCTTAAGATTAACGTTTACTGAATTGGAATTTCTTACGTGCTTTTTTACGTCCTGGTTTCTTACGTTCAACCATACGCATATCACGGGTCATTAACCCTTTAGCACGTAATGCTGGTTTTTTCTCAGCATCTAATTCAACAATAGCTTTAGCGATAGCTAAACGAACTGCTTCTGCCTGACCTTTAACACCTCCACCAGCTACGTTTACATTTACATCATACTGACCAACTAGTTCAGAAACTTCGAACGATTGGTTAACGATGTATTGTAATGGTAACGTTGGGAAATATACTTTGTGGTCTTTACCATTTACGGTAATAGTGCCGTTGCCTTCTTTTAAATAGATACGTGCAACAGCTGTTTTTCTTCTTCCTGAAGTGTTTGTAACTGACATTTCTTCTTTAATTAAAGTTTAATGGTTTTTGGTGATTGTGCCTCGTGCGGATGCTCTGAACCTGCGTAAACATATAAGTTGGTGTATAATTTAGCACCAAGTTTAGTTTTAGGTAACATACCACGAACAGCTTTCTCGATAACACGTTTTGGGTGTTTAGCCATTAACTCTTTTGGAGAAATGAAACGCTGACCACCTGGGTATCCGGTGTAAGAAGTATAAATTTTCTCTGAAAATTTATTTCCGGTCAACTTAACCTTGTCTGCATTAATAACGATCACGTTATCACCGCAGTCTACGTGTGGGGTATACTCAGGCTTGTTTTTACCACGGATGATCATTGCGATCTTCGATGACAAGCGCCCCAAAATCTCGCCTTGTGCGTCAACAACAACCCACTGTTTGTTAACAGTTTTTGCATTGGCAGAGACAGTTTTGTAACTTAACGTATTCACTTGCTTGTATTTAATTTGTTTAACAATTATTTATTCCCCCTAAATTTTAGGGACTGCAAAGATAGTGTAATATCTTTAATTGTCAAACAGTTGAAGAAATATTATTAGAATAATAACAGGAAACCCTCTCCGTCAAAAATTTTTAAGGGATGTTTATGCGATCTTAATACGATGTTTATACAATCAAAAACCGTTTAAACCTTGTTTTTCAATTGTGTAATTAAAGCTTAATCCGGCTCTCTCTTACAGACCTATTTCTCCAACAAGGCTACTTGTATTCAAAATACATTCTTTAGATTCTTTTAATGCTTCAAATCCATATCGGGTTGTATAGAGTATACTCTTCAAATTCACATTCATCAAATTTTCCCATTCCTCATCGCTGGTCTCATGCAAAGGTTTAGACGGCAAGGATCGGTTTATTTCCACCATCGCTGGGTTTCGGGGTCATCATCCATCTTCTTCATATCGGCGTCAAAATCGGCACCTGTATATTCAGAATAGCTGAACAAATAATAGGCATCACCTATCTTTTCCAGGTAGATTGAATAATTCCTGATGTTACCTTGCTCCAAACAATGCACTATACTTCTGTTTTAATTAATTATTCTATTGCTTAAACCAAAGAAAAACACTAGGCGATAAGATCTCCAGAACAGCGTTAAGGGCGGGAGATAAGCAATAGTACACTTTGAATTATTATCCCTGTAATTAAACAGGCACTAATGACAATGTATAGCCAGCTATTCCCAAAATAGTCATGTTCAAATGAAGACGCGATTACATTGTAGGTCCATACTGCCAAAAAACCAGCAAACACCAACACTGGCAGTCCTAATATAAGATGTATCACATTGGGTTTTATTTCCTTCTCGGCATTCCTGATGGTGAATGCGCTAAAAGCAATTAATATGAAAATCCCAAGCATTGTATAAGATGCGCTGTTTAGCAAGTAGAACAAAAAGTATACAATAGCTAACACAATATTTATATAAGATATGGATCTTAACATCTGCTAAAGATACTGATTCAATTGCAGGGACCGCAGCCCATAGATTAAGAAAAATGTAAAACAAGAGAACCATTCGGCTCTATTTTTGTTTAACTTTCATAAAAGAATATCATTATGAAGAAAGAAACTAAAATAATTGCAGGTATATTGGCAGGAGTAGCTCTTGGCACAGCAATAGCAGTAATACTATCATCAGATAAAGATGGTGAAATGAAAGGCAAAGTAACCGATTGGTTCTGCGATTTATTAGATTCTTCTAAAGACAAACTTGCAGATGTTTCAGATAAGGTGAAGGATACTATTTCAAAAGTAAGAGCATAATATATTCTGAATGAAGATTGCTTTTCATGGTGCAGCACGTGCTGTAACTGGTAGTAAACACCTTATTACCCTAAATAACAAGACTCAAATTTTATTGGACTGCGGCCTTTTTCAAGGCATGGGCGACATTACAGAGGGCTTAAATGAATCCTTCGGCTTTGATCCTGCAAAGGTCACCTACCTGATTTTATCTCATGCACACATAGACCATTGCGGATTGCTACCAAAGTTGGTTTCGGAAGGTTTTAATGGTCCTATATATTGCACCCCTGCAACGCGTGATCTGGCCAGGATCTTATTACTGGATTCGGCAAAAATACAAATGCAGGATGCAGAATATGCAAACAGGAAAATTAAGCGCGTAGAAGATCAGGAAATGCCGCTGTACACAGATAGGGATGTTAACAAAACGCTTAGTCTGTTTAAAACGGTTCCATATGATCAGGATTTTGAGATAGACCTTAACATAACCCTGCGCTTTACCGATGCAGGACACATTGTTGGCAGCGCAGCTGTACATCTAAAAATAACTGAAGATGGTAAGATAACGCATATCACGTTTAGCGGAGACGTAGGCCGCTATGGTGATTTGCTGCTAAAAAGCCCACAAACATTTCCTCAGGCCGATTATATCATCATGGAATCTACATACGGCGATTCCCTACATGTAGACCTGGAGCCAATAGAGAACATGTTATTGCAAATTATCAAGAATACATGCGAGGTTAAAAAAGGAAAAGTAATTATACCGGCTTTTAGTGTAGGTCGTACTCAGGAACTACTTTATGCACTAAACGGACTCGAGCTTAAAAATCAATTACCAGATGTTCGATATTATGTAGACAGCCCCCTTTCACTTGAAGCAACCCAGGTGTTAAAAGACCATCCTGAAGTATACAACAATGGCGTTAAAGAGGTTTTCAAAATAGATCATGATATCTTCGATTTCAAAGGTTTAAAATTTATAGAGAGTGTTGAAGAGTCGAAAGCGCTGAATGGTGATGATCGCCCTTGCGTAATTATATCCTCATCCGGAATGGCAGAGGGCGGCAGGATCAGACATCACATTAGAAACAACGTCAGCGATCGGAAAAACACCATTTTAATGGTCGGTTATGCAACGGCTAATTCTTTAGCCGGAAGATTAATTGCCGGACAAAAAAGAGTGTGGCTATTTGGTCAGGAGTATGATGTGCAAGCCGAAGTCCGCTCTATAAAATCCATGAGTGCACACGGTGATTATGAAGATCTATTACAATTTTTATCGGTACAAGACCCATCAAAAGTTAAACAGCTATTTCTTGTTCATGGGGAATATGAAGTACAGCAAAAATTTGCGCAACGCATAATCGGCAATGGCTTTAAAAGTGTAAACATTCCCGAATATCATCAGGAGTTTCAATTATAACAGGCAAAGGTTTTTATCTTTGCCTTTATGGATGTTTTCGGTGAAGCTTTAAAAGATCAATTTACAAAACCACCCGCTGAAACTTTATGGGTGCATAATTCCTATGATGAACCGGAGGAGATGCCGGTAGATGTTTACTTTAGAGGTGAAGATGAAATGCCAGAATTGGAGCTTAAGGCTTTAGCACTGTGTAATGGAAAAGTACTTGATGTTGGTGCTGGCGTGGGAAGTCATGCCCTCATTTTGCAAAAACGCGGGCTAAATGTAACCGGGATGGATATTTCTGCTCCTGCCGTTACCATTATGAAACAACGCGGGTTAAAACAGGCCATCGAAGGAAACATACTTACCTATAAAGAAGATACTTACGACACGCTCCTCTTTATGATGAATGGCATTGGCCTTACAGGGTCAATTGCAGGACTGAAAGCTTTTTTAAAGCACGTTAAACACTTACTAAACCCCGGCGGCCAACTGGTATTTGATAGTTCCGACCTATCCTATCTCTATCAGGAAATACCCTTTCCTCTTAACGGCTATTATGGAGAGGTGAGTTTCAGATACGAATATAAAAGCATTAAAGGCAATTGGTTTAAATGGGTATATGTAGACCAAAAGACACTTAAAGATATTGCTCAGCAATCGGGCTGGGATGCCGAAATAATTTTTGAAGACGATCACGATCAATATTTAGCACGGTTAACATCAAACGAATAAACATTATGTTTGAACTTATTAAACAACCATGGCCATGGTATACATCAGGCCTGGCCATCAGTTTTATAATGGTAATTCTGATCTTTTTTGGCAAATCCTTTGGCTTTTCATCAAACCTGCGTACCATGTGCAGCATGCTTGGAGCAGGCAAATGGGTGAGTTTTTTTAATTTTGACTGGAAAGCACAGCGATGGAACTTACTTTTCCTGATTGGCTCCGTAATTGGCGGTTTCATTTCTGCGAACTGGCTTCAGTCAGATGTTCCTTTAAATTTATCGCAGGCAACAATTCAGGATCTTCAAAAGCTTAATATTCAGTTTGACGGAAATATAGTGCCTTCACAATTATTTAACTGGGATTTTCTGGCAACAGGAAAAGGACTGCTGATTTTTCTTGGAGGCGGTTTTTTAATTGGTTTTGGAACACGTTATGCAGGCGGCTGTACATCGGGGCATGCCATTAGCGGCTTGTCTAACCTGCAAATTCCTTCTCTTATTGCGGTCATCGGCTTCTTTATTGGCGGCCTGGTGATGACTCACTTAATTTTTCCACTTCTATTTTAATCCTTAACTCATGATGAAATCAGTTAAATACATCCTTGCCGGCACGCTGTTTGGCATTATTATGAGTAAATCAGAAGCCATTTCCTGGTATCGCATTCAGGAAATGTTCCGGTTCCAATCATTCCATATGTTTGGCATTATGAGTACCGCTGTAATTACAGGCGTAATTGCGGTTTGGCTAATGAAAAAAATGAAATCCCGTGATGTTGAAGGAAAGCCAATTTCATTTACAGATAAGGAAAAATCATGGCGCCGATACTTATTTGGCGGCACCATTTTTGGATTGGGATGGGCACTTACCGGCGCTTGTCCGGGCCCAGTTTTTGTGCTGCTCGGACAAGGCTACCTGGTGATGATCGTAGTAATAATTGGCTCACTATTGGGCACCTTTGTTTACGGATTATTAAAAACCCGTTTACCGCATTAGCCTAAGCTTTTTCTTCCCAAATGGAGGCAATATTTACAATGGTTTGAACTGCTTTTTCCATGTCTTGTACCGATGCCCACTCTTGTTTGCCATGAAAAGCATGCTCTCCGGCAAAAATATTAGGACAAGGCAAGCCCATAAATGAAAGTCGTGAACCATCAGTACCACCTCTGATACTTTGTTGCTTAGGCACAATTCCCGCTCTTTTAATAGCTTCAATACCGTATTCAATTACCTGAGGATATTGATCCAATACCTGTTTCATATTACGGTACTGAGGGGTTATTTTTAGCTCATAGGTAGCGTTTGGAAAATCTTCAATAATATTTTGAACTGTGGCGTCCAATAATTCTCCATTAGCACTTAATTCTTCATCATTAAAAGCGCGAAGAATAAAACGTGCCTCGGCCCGCTCTACACTTCCACCAAAAGTAACTGGATGGATAAACCCTTCTTTAAGCTCTGTCGACTCAGGAGAAAGACAATCTGCAGGTAACGCACTAATTACGTCAGATAAGATCTTTATGGCGCTTTCCATTTTCCCTTTCGCAAAGCCTGGATGCGTACTCACACCGTTTATGGTTAGTACGGCTCCGTCCGCAGAAAATGTTTCATCTTCTATTGAGCCTAAAGTTTCGCCATCAATTGTATACGCAAAATCAGCACCAAGCTTTTTCAAATCTGCTTCATCCACCCCGCGGCCAATCTCTTCATCAGGTGTAAACAGGATTCTGATTTTTCCGTGTTTAATTTCAGGATGCGATATTAAAAAGGAAGCAGCTTCCATGATCTCGGCAAGTCCGGCCTTGTTGTCCGCTCCAAGAAGTGTCGTTCCGCTTGCAGTAATAATATCATTCCCTATCTGATCTTTTAAATCTGGATGTTCTTCCATTTTTAAAATGATAGATTCATCATCAGGAAGTATCAGATCCTGTCCTTGATAATTGGAATGAATAATGGGTTTCACATTTTTCCCGCTGCAATCAGGAGAAGTATCCATGTGCGAACAAAAACAAATTACAGGAACCTCTTTTTCTGTAGTAGCAGGTATCGTTGCGTATACATAACCAAAATCGTCAAGATGCGCATCTATAATTCCCATTTCCAAAAGTTCTGCAACAAGAACCTTTCCCAGGTCCTTTTGTTTGGCTGTTGATGGAGTGGTTTCAGATAACGGGTCTGATTGTGTATCAATTTGAACGTACTTTGTGAACCTACCTTGAAGTGTTTTGTTATTATTTTGATATTTTAGCATATTCATATAGAAAAAAACAAAGTTATATATAAGATTACTAAATAGGTTCGAAACTTAAACAAGAAACTTTGAAAACAATATTTACCTCACTCCTGGCTCTTTTACTTTGTTTAACAGCTACAGCGCAATCTAACTTTTACAAACTTAGTCTGGGTGGTGGTGGCGGTCTTACCCAATCATTTACAGACTATGAAAAGCACCAGTTTGGAAAGTCTATTTACGGTGTCGGTGAATTCTTTTTCACTCCTTTCATTAGTCTTGGCGGAGAAGGGCAGATAGGCCGGATTAAAGGTGAAAGCAGAGATCCTGCCTTTGGGGCACCACAATTTGTTAACGCTTACAAATCATTAACAATTAATACGAAACTCTACTTGGGCGCTTTAATTGATTATAAAAGAAATGCTTTTTCTAACACTATAAAAGGGTTATATATGGGCGTTGGTCTGGGAGGGATATTAAATAACATAAGCGGCGCCGAAACGCCGAAAACAAAAGACATCATTATACCTCTTAATATTGGATACACTTATTATTTCCCTAATAAGGCCGGCTACTATAGATATGGGATCAATGCAAACTATCAAAGTACCATTAGCCTTGATGGAGGGATAGATGGAAGAGAAGAAGCTTCCCATACAGACATTTACACTTACTTTTCTATTGGGATCAGGTATCAATTTGGGCCAATGGGACTTTCTACAAAAACACTGTATTAAACCGGCATCACCAACGCTAATGAAGCCCTACCTCATCATCTTACTTTTATTAATCGCTATGGATACATCAGCACAATTAACGCCATACGAATTAAGTGGCAAAAAAGAAACTACAACTTATTATGAAGCCATTAAGCACTATGAACAATTAGATAAGACATACGAACAGGCAAAGTTGCTGAGTTATGGGAACACTGACTTTGGTAAGCCTCTGCACCTTTTGGTTTTATCAAAAGACAAAATATTTGACCCTATTGCCATAAGAAAAAGCAACAAGCGTATTTTGCTAATAAACAATGGCATACACCCAGGAGAGCCCGAAGGTATAGATGCCAGCATGATGCTGGCCAGAGATTTATTGAAACGAGATTTATTACCTAAAGACTTGGTGATCTGTATCATCCCTATTTATAATATAGATGGCAGCTTTAACCGAACAGGTACATCCAGAGCAAACCAAAATGGCCCTGCGGCTTATGGCTTTAGGGGAAATAGTAAAAATTACGACCTGAACAGGGATTTCATAAAGACTGATTCTAAAAATTCTTACTCCTTTCAGGAAATCTTTAATCGCTGGCAACCGGAAATATTCGTAGATACACACACCAGTAATGGTGCAGACTACCAATATGTAATGACCCTGATTCCAACACATAAAGACAAGTTAAACCCTATCCTATCCGGATACATGACTAAAACCATGCTACCATCTCTATATGCAGGAATGAAAAAAGCTGGTTATGAGATGATCCCTTATGTAAATTCTGTTGAAGAAACACCAGACGCCGGGATTACAGGTTTTTTAGAATCGGCCAGGTATTCTACCGGATACACAACACTGCACAATACAATTGGCTTTATGCCAGAAACACATATGCTGAAAGATTATCATAATAGGGTTGATGCAACATATCGGCTTTTGCAGATCTATATCGACGTAGTAGTCCGGGATGCAAAAGTAATTGGGGAGAATAAACAAAAAGCAGATGAGGAAACTGCAAAACAAACAGCCTTTCCTATAGAATGGAAACTCAATGAAAATCTGGCAGAAGATCTGGAGTTTAAAGGGTATACGGCAAAACAAAAACCAAGTGTGGTAAGCGGATTAGATCGGCTGTATTATGACAGAAATGAGCCTTACACGAAAACCATAAAGTACTGGAATACTTATCAGCCGTCTGTTACCGTTACAAAGCCGCTTGCGTACGTTATCCCAAAGGCCTGGGACAAAATAATTGGCCTTCTGAAGCTTAACAATGTAAAAGTACAGCAACTGCAGAAAGATACTCAAATCGATATTGAGTCGTACTACATCACCGACTACAAAACAGTAAATAGTCCATTTGAAGGGCACTACCTGCATTCTAATGTAAAGGTCAACCCTATAAAACAGACCTTGCAGTTTTATGAAGGCGACTATGTGGTTTATACAAACCAGCCCGTTAACAGATATATCATTGAAACACTCGAACCCCAAGCAATGGATTCCTTCTTTAACTGGAATTTCTTTGATGCTATACTAGGAATGAAAGAGCATTTCAGTGCTTACATTTTTGAGGATACTGCAGCCGAACTATTAAAGCAAAATCCCGAGCTAAAGAAAAAACTTGAGGCTCAAAAGGCTAAAGACAGCAGTTTAGGTAAAAAAGCTGAGGCACAGCTTGACTTTGTCTATAAAAATTCTGATTATTACGAAAAAACTCACTCCCGATACCCCATAGCCCGTCTGGTAAACGACACTAAATTAATCCTTAAATAAGAATGGAATACCTTCAGCATACACCAGTAGCCTCAATAATTTTTGTTTTTACTATTATAACAAGTATATACGCATTTAATGACCCTGGGTTATTCGGTAAGTTTATGTTACACCCGTATAGTGTGTCGCGCAAGCATAAGGTTTATACCCTTGTAACAAGTGGATTAATTCATGCCGATTGGATGCACTTGATTTTTAATATGATGACCTTCTTTTTCTTTGCTTTTCAACTCGAGGCAATGATAGGTTCATGGCAATTTGGTGTAGTCTATTTTATGGGTCTAATTTTAAGCGACATACCATCTGTCATAAAACATAAAAACGACATGTGGTACAATAGTTTGGGCGCATCAGGAGCAATAAGCGCTGTATTGTTTAGCTACATTCTATTTCAACCGTTTTCTTCTATGATCATATTTCCTCTTCCTATTCCAATATGGGCGATCATATTTGGCCCATTATACCTGTTGTATTGCGTGTATGCATCCAGACAATCTAGAGACAACATAAACCACGATGCACACTTTTTTGGCGCACTTGCAGGTTTAATTGTTACCGTGCTAATTGTTCCAGGAGCAATCCCTCACTTCTTAAGTCAGCTAATGGCAAAAATAGGTTAAGTAGCAGATGGTAAGCTAGATGGATTAAAATAGCTGATTGGATTTGTTGGGTCTTTAATGATTTCGAAAAGTGTGTGATCCCATGGCTTCCAAAAATCCTGTAATACCTGAGCATAGGTTTTGTGTTGCCAATGATCAAAAAGAGCTTTATTCAAAGTCCCCCTTAATGGCATCGCATCAATATAAATAGAACCTTCAACTGGTAATATTGCATATTCCGGCAACCTGTTAAATAAATATGCCGAATAAAAAAATCTTGCACAAAGCTCTTCAAATTGTTGGGGTGATAACGCCGCATTTCCAATCTGATCCAGCAATTCCTGATGGTATTTTTTATTCGTTCCATTATCCTGCAGACAGGCAACAATACCAAAGTCCTTCAATTTCAAAGAAAAAGTCATTGTATTGATTTCATCCCTAAAACTAAAGGCTGTATCCTGCTGCTCCAGTGGAACTACGACAATGGACCAGGGTGTAAAATCTTCAAATACCACATCAGTATAAATTCCCTGAATCATGGTATGTAAATTGCCGAATTTATGCATCAGTCCCTGCGACATATTTACTCCATCAGCACTTAATTGTTGCTGACGAACAGCAGCATGCATTTCTACATAAATAAGGCTATACATGAACTTCCCAATCCACCTAAACAGCTCAACCTCTTCAAGCTTAGAAACAGCCTGATATCCCTTTAGAAAAGCATTAGAGATCTTCTCTTCCAGGGGCTCAATGAAATGAGTTAACACTTCCGTATTACATGGAACTTTTAAGCTATTGTATGAACGAATACTCTCATCAAGCAGTTTAATCTGCTCCTCTCCGCTAAAGTTGGCCACTTTTAAAAGCCACTCTGGCAAAATACCAATCTCTGTTACAGGCGTAGAAAATGTATCTCCACTAAGAAAGCAGTTTTTATACTTAAAATCGAAGTTTTTAAACGGTTGATATATTGTGCTATTCATACAAGGCGCAATATTAGGCATATTATTTTTACATTAGCAGCAGCTCCTATTTTTTTAACTTTGATATTACTTAAAGCTTTTTTAGCTCATGCAGGTAAACGCCAAACCATATCAACTGGAATTAAAACATCCATTCTCTATAGCTAAATTCTCAAGAACAAGCACTCCGGTTATGCTGATAAAGCTTAGACACGAAGGAATTGATGGGTATGGTGAAGCATCAATGGTTCCTTACATGGGCGAAAGTGTAGAAAGTGCGACTGCCTTTTTAAACAAAGTGGATTGGAAAAGATTCACCTATCCTTTTAATTTCAGTGAAATAATAGAATATCTGGACAAAATTGAAAGCGGTCACCCTGCTATAAAAGCCGCTATAGATATTGCGTTGAATGACATAAATGGAAAAATTTTAAACAAACCATGTTATGAGATTTACGGTGCAAATCCGCTAAAAATGCCGCTAACGTCTTATACCATTGGCATAGATACTCCGGATGTTTTAAGGGAAAAAGTTGCAGATGCCGAAGGATTTAAAGTGCTAAAAATAAAACTGGGCAGAGACAACGACAAAGAGCTTATCAATACCATTAGAAGCGTAAGTAATTTACCCCTGTATATTGATGCTAATCAAGGTTGGAAAGACAAAACTGAAGCTATAGATATGATTTATTGGCTGCATGACAAAGGGGCTTTGCTGATAGAACAGCCAATGGACAAAACCAACCTGGAGGGAAATGCCTGGCTAACAGGCAGAAGTCCTATCCCCATACTAGCCGACGAAGCAGTACAACGTTTATCAGACATGGACGGATTAAAAGGTGCTTATCATGGCATAAACATAAAACTGATGAAAAGTGCAGGTATGTACGAGGCCCATCAAATGATCCTTAAGGCACGTTCTTTTGGAATGAAAATCCTGATTGGTTGCATGAGCGAAACATCTTGCGCCACGCAGGCAGGAGTTGCCCTTGCTCCTTTATGCGACTGGGCAGATCTGGATGGTCCATGGCTAACCAAAAACAATCCTTTTAAAGCTCCGGAAATGGTAGCTGGTAAATATTTATTAAAATACCTTCCAGGTCTTGGCCTGGAAGGTATTCCCGAAGATCTTTTTGTTACTTCTTAAGATTACTTCTCATCTCTTTTATGAGCTGAAGCTTTTGATATAGAAAAAACCCCGCAGTAACCACAAAAAGTGCCACGAATAGATATTTCTCATTTTTAAAAGCCCAAAATATCCCATAACCCGACAGGATAACCCCCAGATTATAAAAAACGTTTAAAGCGATTTTCTTACCCATATCCTAGTAAACAGGCATATCAGGATCAAACGCCTCTTGCCATGCCAGAATGCCTCCTTTAAGGTTGTACAAATTGGTTAAACCAAGTTGTTGCTCCAATTGCGTTACAGCCGCAGCACTTCTTTTACCACTTCTGCACTGCATAATTACTGGTTTATCAGTAGCTACTTTATCTGCTTCAATTAAAATACCTCCCAAAGGGATATTCAACCCGTTAAGGTTTGATGTTTCATACTCAAATGGCTCCCTAACATCGATCAATTGAAAATCTTCGTTATTATCAATCTTTGCTTTAAGCTCCTCAACCGTTATTTCCTTAATCATATTATTTCGATTTTTTCAAACTTAGATAAAGTTACGCAAGTATCCATAATTGTGGCGGGAAACATTACAAAAAAGTGAATAACTGTAACAACTAAGTGTGTCAGGCGTTTAATAGTAAGTCTTTGCTAACTTTGGTTGTAACATCATGAATTCAATATCACGTTTCTTTTGGTTTTGTTCAGGAGTACACATTGCTACCCTGGAAAAACATCCTACGGAGCAGAATAAATATGTGGGCATCGGAGCCACCATTTTCTTTACCGGATTGTTTGCCGCACTTTCTGGTGGGTATGCCATGTATTTCGTTTTTAAAGGCGATTCAACGGCACTCCCTTTTGCCTTTCTTTTCGGGTTAATATGGGGACTCGCTATTTTCAATATGGATCGTTATATCGTGTCAAGCATTAATAAAAGTGCTTCCACCGGCAAACAGCTATTACAAGCCACTCCACGTATTCTATTGGCCATCATGATCGGGATTGTTATATCCCGCCCACTGGAATTAAAAATATTCGACAAGGAGATCAAAGAACGTTTAAAGGTGACTTATTTAAACAATCAACGGTCTAAAATCGACACGTTGAACGTAGCCTTTGGCAACAAGTATAAAATCGAACTGGCTAAACTGAAAGAAACTAAGGCTCAGCGCGACTCCATGGAGAGCGCAATAAAGACAGACCGACAAAAGCTAAACTTCGAAATTTTTGGGAACAAAACAACTGAAACTTCCGGAATTATGGGGTATGGACCATACGCCAAAAGAAAAGAAGCAGAATTGAAACAGCGGGAACAAGATTTGGACACACTTTCAGCGGGCGTTAGAACACTTGAGGATTTTGTAGATGGTCGAAAGCAGTTTGATGGCCTGATGAGTGAGAAACTATATACCAGCAAACAACTGGATAGCTTAACCAGTATTGCAGGCTTTGCCGACAGGAACTCTGCCTTAGGTCAGTTAAGTATTGGTCCAAATGGTAAAAAAGATGTAAATACTTCACTCGCGATAACGTTTATTGGCTTGTTATTTATTTTCTTTGAATGCTTACCTGTTTTTGTTAAATTGATGAGCAGTAGAGGACCATATGACAGATCTGTAGAAAATATAGAAACTGCCCAGATGTACGAATCTGATAAAGACAAAGACTATGAGATAACTGTTATCGATGGCGTTCATGACACACGTGTTTCAACAGAGATAAACAAAAGAAAAAACGCATTGAATTCTAACTAACATATATGAGAAAAGCTCTTTACTTCTTTTTTGTGCTTCTAATTGCACAACAGGCAAACGCACAGGACATCAATAAAATAATTACAAAAGATTATGTTGACAGACTAATCAAAACCCTTAGCAGTGATGACATGCAGGGCAGGGGAACATTTACACCAGGCATAGACAAAGCTGCAACTTTTATTGAATCTGAGTTTAAAAGTATCGGACTAAAACACCTTGAAGGAGAAAATGGTTATCGCCAATCCTTCTTCAAATATCAATTGAAACCCGAGGCTACCTCTGTTACAATTGACGGCGCAACGATTGATCCGGCAAACATATTGGTATTTGGGAATACCTCAGAAACCCTAACTTTTGACAACACCAACAGCGATGGATGGATAAAATTAGACCCCTCTAAACCCTTTATGGATCAGTTCAGGCCAATTAGCAGAAGCGGGAAGAAGCAGTTGATATTGGTTGATGCAAAATTTGCAGATGCCTTTAACAGAATCAAAGGGTACCTTGACAAGGGTAGCATATTGGACGAAAAAGATTTAAATGCCAAGTCAACTGCTCTTGTTTTTGTCCTTGATAAGAACACCGTAGCAAGCGGTTTTAAAGTAAACTTGAAAAATTCTTTCGCAAAAATGCCTTTATTCAATGTTGCGGGCATGATTCCCGGCAAATCAAAAGCCAAAGAATTAGTAATCTTTTCGGGTCATTATGACCACCTTGGTATTATTAAAGCTGATGGACAAGACAGTATTGCAAACGGTGCAGATGATGATGCATCAGGCACAACAGCAATGATTGCTTTAGCCAAGTACTACAAAAAGTTAAACAATAATGAGCGCACCTTAATATTTGTAGCCTTTACAGCAGAAGAGATTGGAGGTTTTGGTGCCAGACACTTTTCGGAAAAATTAAATCCGGATGATGTTGTAGCCATGTTTAATATAGAAATGATTGGTAAAGACAGTAAGTTTGGTAAAAACACAGCCTTTATAACAGGCTACGATAAATCTGATTTTGGCCAGATTTTACAGAAAAACTTAAAAGGAACAGAATTTACTTTTCACCCTGACCCTTATCTACAACAAAACCTATTCTATAGAAGCGACAATGCAACATTAGCCGCCCTTGGCGTTCCGGCACATACGATAAGCACAGATCAAATAGATACCGATAAGTTTTATCACACCGTAAAAGACGAATACAGCACCCTTGATGCAGACAATATATTGTCGACCATTAAAGGTATTGCCAAGAGTGCAATAAGCATTATAAAAGGTATTGATACGCCAACAAGAATTCCTAAACTGGAAAACAACTAGGCCTCTAAGATGGGTTTTTCCATGACATAGTCATCCATAACGAAACCGTTTCCGATATCAAGGACAACGGTTTCTTTTATTATAAAACCTGCTCTTTCATAAAAGTCTTTGGCCTTATTGTTCTTATTAACATTTAACTGAAGGGATTTACCCCCCGCCCTTTTTACCAGGTTAAAAACTTCGTTTATCAATAACTTACCTACACCCCTCCCGTGCGTTTGAGGCAAAACATACAATTTATGTAATTTATAGGAATGCTTTTCAGGATCTATTACCGAAAACCCTGCAAAACCCAGGTCTTCATCATCTTCCTCGGCTATCAAAAAAGTATGTCCCTTCTCCAATTGCGAAAGCAACTCTCCCCGGTTATACATCTTCTCTAACATATAGTCAATCTGTTCAGTTGAAAGATATTCAGTATACGTAATTCGCCATGTCCTATCTGCCAGGTCCTGAATAGTAGCAATATCCTCTTCTTTTGCTTTCCTTAAAATTATCATAAAAACTTCTTTATCTAATTATAATACCTCACTAATAAACAGATATGGTACGTTGAATATGAACTCAACAAATCCGTCATTAATTACCTCAAAAGCATTATTTTCTGTTTGCTTTAAATTACTTGTTTCAAAATAAGAAACAACTTCAATATTAAAAATACTGCCTTTAGGTTTCCATACTTTAAATCCCGATTTAATCGCGTAAGATTTTTCAGTTTCAGTAAAGACCACAATGTTTATCGCATCAATATAACTTCCCAGTTCTCTTAAGTCGCTTTTTGAATCAATAACATTTACTGCAGGATATTTTTCAGCAATCAAATAGTCTAAAACAGCATCTAATGCTTCTGATTTAGCATGAATTACTTTGGTATTTTCCTGAAAATCCTGATCATTTGAATTGACCACAATATCCACTTTTAATCCAAGACTGATGACCTTCTCATAAACCGCAGCACTAACTATTAAAGTTGGGCTCCATTCCAGCAGCTGACCTAAATATTCTTCATTAAAGGCCCCTAAATAGTGGATATATAGTGCCGGCTCTTGTTTTTCCCGAATGATATGATGTGATGACATACAGCAAATATATCCTAATATTCTTTTTTATTTTACTATCAGATCAAAGACATGCTTTTCATCCAGAAAATGCATCGTCCAAACCATTCATCAAAAGAAGGAGCAGTCAAAAAACCATGCTCTCCTTTTGCATAAATATGCAATTCTGCAGATACCTTGTTTTCTTTAAGCGCGCTGTAAAATTCAACACTATTAGCTACAGGTACAACCCTGTCAGCATCCGAATGAATTAAAATCGTTGGCGGCGTTTCTTCTGTTACCTGTAACTCATTAGAGTAAAGCCTTATCTTATCTTCTGTTGGAGATGGCCCAAGAAGATTGTCTCTGGATCCAATATGACCAATCTTGTCGGTAAAAGAAATCACCGGATTTATAAGCAGCATAAAATCTGGCCTAACACTAATTTCTTCCACATTTTCTATAACCGGGGTGTTAAAATGTGTTCCGGCAGTTGAGGCAAGGTGGCCTCCGGCAGAAAAACCCAGAATACCTATCTTTTTGGGGTTAATGTTCCATTCTTTAGCCCTCTGCCTCACTATCTTAATTGCCTGTTGGGCATCTTGCAGAGGCCCGATAGACTTATCCAACATTGTTCTATCGTTCGGCAGCCTATACTTTAATACAAAAGCTGTTACCCCCATTTTCGCAAACGCTCTGGCTGCGTCACTGCCTTCTCTTTTTGTAAGTAGCACATGGTATCCCCCACCAGGACAAATGATAACAGAAGTTCCATTTGCCAAGCCCTTTGGAGGCAAATAAACAGAAAGGGTAGGAACAGAGACGTTAGACGTAAGACTATCTACGCCTGGATTAGCAACCCTCTGCTCATCATTTGTTACAGATCTGGAATTTGGCACTTTATCTGGATATAATGGAATCACCTGTTGCGCATTACAATACGGAACCAAAAATACCAGCGATAAAAAGACAAAATACTTTACCATAAATACTTATTCAAAATTGATCCAGTCTACACTTATTAAATCCCTATTTGGTGGGGTATTCTTTAAAAACACGAAATAAAGATCATGTTTGCCACCTGGATTTTTTATTGAAGTGCTCAACTCAGTATACTTTTCCCAATTACCTGTTGAGGTAAAATTAACCGTACTAATTACTTCTCCTTTTGGAGAATCAATATGCAGCTCTATAGTTCCACTATGATTTGCTGAAGCATAATAGTAGGTAATTTTGCCAATATTCTTAAGGTCAATATTTTTAAACACGATATAAGACTTGTTATGAATGCTACCGACATACCTGTCATTTTTATCGACGTTATTAAAAACATCTGCATCTTCTGCCTGTACTTTTGCCGGACGCAGCACAATCGTTTCCTTTTTTGTTAAAGGAGTTATCGCTCCACCTTTGTCAGTATACGACGCAGAGAAAATGTATCTACCCTGATCTTTATTCGCTAAATGCTGTTTTAAAGCAACGGCTCCTTGTTGTGGCAACGCAGCATTAGTTTTTTTTGCGCTTAAGCTTAAAATATATTTAACAATCTCAGTTGCATCATCATTAGAAATCTGGGGGTGTGCACTCATTGCATGTTCTCCCCAAACACCGCCACCTCCAACAATGATCTTCTTAGCCAAGCGACTTACAGCATCTTTGTTACCCGTATAACGCTGTGCAACCTGCATAAATGAAGGGCCCACTGATTTACCATTTATTTGGTGGCAGGCTTTACAGTCGCTTTTAGCAACTAAAGATTTACCAAAATTGTATGTTGGTGTAATCTCCTGATGACCTACCAATGCCTGGTTACTTTCTACCTTTGCAATAAAATCAAGGTTCACCTTTACTTTTTTTGCATCTATAGCCTTATCCTCATTATCCTTTACATCAACTTTATAATTAAAGTTAGTTGCCTTAGGGAAAAAGAAAGAACTATTACTGGTTGTATTTATGGCCACCTGAGGCATCGTATTACCTACCTTAATCACAACCGTATCCAACCCGCTTTTACCTGCTGCATCAGTTACTTTTAAAATAGCGTTGTATATGCCATTTTTTTGAAATGTATAGTTAACATTTTGTTCTGTTGATGCGATCTTGCTTCCTTCAAAGCTCCACTCGTAAGACAGTTTATCATCATCGTCATTATCATAACTCTTCGAGGTAAAAGCAACTTTGTATGGAGCAATTCCAATAGTATCTTTTGTTTCAATTTTAGCAAACGGGGCACGGTTTCCGCCATTGTAATCAATACGAACCAAACGGGCATCAACGTTATCTATCCCATATACCGATCCGTATTCCAACATATAAAATGATCCTTCTGGTCCAACCTCTATATCAATTGGACGTCTAAAATCGCCATTGGTTTCCATAAAAGGCTCCATGCGTACATAGTTTTGATTCTCATCCAAACGCACTGCAAACACCCAATTCCTCATCCAATCGTACATAAAAAGTGCCTTATCATAATACTCAGGGAACTTTGTGTCAGATTTAAGCGCTGCATTATAATGATATACAGGGCCACCCATAGCACATCTCCCGCCTTGTCCCAGAGCTGGAAATTCTTCTGATCTGTTATAAGGGTACCACACCATAGCTTTTTGAGCCGGCGGCAATATTTGTGCCCCAGTACTATATGGAGAATTGTTTGCAGGGCCGTTTACATCAAAGAAAGCTCCTACTTTTTTGGTTGCAAAATCATACTCTTTATAAGCTTTATTATCTCCAACAAAATATGGCCAGCCATAATTTCCAGCTTTTTTTGCCTGATTAAATTCATCGTATCCACGTGGGCCCTGTAGTCCATCAGTACCAGAATCCGGCCCAACCTCTCCCCAATACACGATAGAAGTTTCAGGATCTACAGACATCCTATAAGGGTTACGACAACCCATTACATAAATTTCAGGACGTGTTTTTGGTGTTCCTTTAGCAAATAAATTTCCCTCAGGAATAGTGTAACTTCCATCTGCCTCAGGATGAATCCGCAGGATCTTGCCACGCAAGTCGTTTGTATTTCCGGCTGATCTTTCTGCATCAAACGTTAAGCGATTATCCCTTCTATCAATAGGAGCAAAACCATCCGATTCAAAAGGCACAGTATTATCCCCGGTTGAAATATATAGATTCTTGTACTTATCCCAGGCTAAAGAACCCCCTGTATGGGCACTTACTTCAAGATCAATTGGAACTTCTATAATCACCTGCTCAGATTTAAGATCAAGCTCATTTTCCTTACTAATTTTAAAGCGAGAAATATGTTGTTTGTACTTATCACCCGTAGAAGCAGTGTAAAAGAAATACAAATAGTTATTTGTTGCAAAATCAGGGTCAATAGTCATCCCCAACAAACCATTAAGGTATTTATCTACAGCTTTTACTGGAAATTTGTAAACCAATGTAGTTTTACCATCGGCAGGGTTGTATACGTAAAAATTGCCGGCACGCTCAATAAAAAACACCCTGCCGTCAGGGGCTACAGATAACTCCATAGGCTCATTTAAATCATTAGATAAAACTGTTTTAGTAAAACGGTTATCCTCTGGCTTTTTAACTGCATATGCTTTTGAATAATCCAATGTAACATTGGTACCAATGGCATACTTAATACCCCCAAGGAGGTGACTTAAAAATAACGGTTCGCTAAAGCTTTCGTCGGTATGTCCTCCGCCTGTATAAAAAGCACGGCCACCATCAAATTCATGGTACCAGGCAATAGGATGGTTCTCTCCATTTTCTCCCCCTTCGTAGCTATCTTCATCTAATTTAGCAAGAACCTTTATATCGTCTTGTATGCTCTTATAGTTATACCATTCATCTGTACGGTCCCATCTTTTTGGGAGGCCTTTAGTAGATATATGGGTCGTGTCAATCACATCAATAGTTGCCTTACGCACATTAGGATTACCCGGGTGGCTTTTAAAATAAGCTCCAACAAGCTTATTATACCAAGGCCAATCGTATTCCGTATCCGCAGCAGCATGAACTCCGGCGTAACCACCACCAGATTGAATATAGCTTTCAAAAGCTACCTGCTCATCGGCATTTAATACATTCATAGTGGTGCTTAAAAAGATTACAGCGCTATAGTTTTTTAAACTATCCTGAACAAAATAGGCTGAATTCTTAGTTGTGTCTACAATAAAATTATTCTCTTTTCCAAGCTTTTGTATAGCAGCAATACCAGCTGGAATAGAACCATGATAAAAGCCCTTGGTTTTTGAAAACACCAGGATACGGGCAGGTTTTGCGGGTATAGCAACACTAGAAGCCGTAGCAGCAGGCGTTTTAGGCACTACCGTTTTGCAGGCATAAAATACAACAGAAGTGCAAACTGTTGAGAATACAGCAAGGTAAATTTTAAAGTATTTAGTTTTAAGCATAAAAATATTGGGTTAATGTGGCTCCCGGCCAAAAGAATATTAAAGCAGATTGCGAATTAGTAAGCGTTATGCCCACAATCACTAAGTTTAGGTTACTATTAAGGTCATTTCGAAGTAAACTTAGTAATTATAATGGAAAAATTACGCGTACATCTAATAGATATCTTGTTTTATAATAATTATCATTTAAAATGCTATCTTTAGTAAAAATCAATTCTATGAAAACGCATCTCAAATTACGCCTGCACAAGCTCCTCATCTTGTTCTACGCTAGTCTAATCTTAATTTCATGCAAGAAAGATGATAACTCAGCTCAAACATCTTTGACATCAATAAGTCCCACAGAAGCTGGTTATAATGATTCTATTATTATAACCGGAAAGAATTTCGGTTCAAACCCTGAGGTAACAATAAATGATAAAAAATTAGCAGCTGTTAAGGTTGATAATAACACATTAAAAGTAACTATTCCTAGAATGTTAGGCTCAGGTTCTGTAAGCGTTAGCGTAGGTGGAAAACAATATTCTGGCCCTAATTTCTCCTATAAATACAAAGCAACGGTAACTACAATTGCGGGTAGTGGCGAAATAGGAAATGCTGATGGTGCAGGCTTATCCTCAAGCTTCAACTGTCCTTGGGGCATAACTGTAAATAATGATGGGGATCTTTTCGTAGCAGACAGTTATAACAGACTTATTAGAAAAATCTCTGCCGGCGACCGATCTGTTTCAAGTATTCAAATTCCTTCTATAGTAAATAGAAAGAATTTTTATTCTCCCTACAATATAACTCTTGGAAATAATCAGCAAGATTTATATGTAACAGATTTTAATAATCATATTTTAAAAATAGATGCCAAAAAGGAATCTACAGTAATTTATAACGGGACAATGCCTACCACTGGAATAGTTATGGGAAATGATGGATTTCTATACATAACTAACAATACCAAGGGCACGGTAATGAAACTTAGTACTGACGGAAAAGACTCGCTAATTCTTGCCCAAGGACTAGTGACGCCACGAAGCATTCTTTTCGATAAAAACAATACACTGTATGTTGCAGCTTATGATATAAGTTCAGCATCATCTGGCATTTATAAAATAGAAAAAACTGGCGCCATAAAAGCGGAGATTAAAAGTCAGAATCTAGGAGGATGGGAAGTCGCAATAGATTCTAAGGGAAATTTTTATAATGCAGATCATGTTAACAATTGCATTAAAATAATCGAAAAGAACGGACGAATAGTCAAAATTGCTGGTAACGGTCAACCTAAAGATGTTGACGGCATAGGTTTAAGTGCCTCATTTGATGGCCCCACAGGAATCACTATAGATCGTGACGGGAATCTTTATGTCACCACTTATAACTTTGAAAAGAAAACTGGTAATAAGATAAGAAAGATCACCATCGAATAGATTTAATCTTAATCAGTAGATATGGCCTTTAGCTATAACGATTACTTTCTATCCCGCTTTATAAACATAGAACTTCTTATCTCTAATAGGCTGTCCTTTAATCTCTAAATACTCTCCCTTTTTATCTCTAGTCTGCTTTATTACGAATGGCTCGTCACTTGCTTCACATGCTTCAAAAGCCCGCTTTAGTCGATCTATGTGTGTATCGGCACCAACTTTCCATTTTTTATCTAAATACCAAAAATAAGCGGAAACGTTTCTTGTACTCCCTAGCATTTTTCCATCCAACCTAATATGAGTCGGGTTTAATTCTTTGTAAGGAAGAACTGCTTGAATATAAAACTCACTAAAATCCTTGTATTCAGGAATAACGTTTATTGCGCTCATAATTAATTTTTGCGCAATTTACATCATTTCTATTCTGGTGACAATTTTTTGAGATAATAATCTTACGCGTTTTATCTAATTTAAGACTTGTAATAAAAACTAAAACCTGATAACTTTAATATATTAATCCTCGACCAAATTACTGTAATGAAAAAATTGAGCGCCCTCCTTATTATCCTTGCATTCCCTTATCTAATAGTGGCACAACAGCTATCTTGCAACTGTCTGGACAACTTAAATGAAACCATTGTTAAAACTGAAATAAACTATGCGGGCTTCCCAACAAAGATCAACGCAAAGACAAAACCCGATTATGATAATCTGGTAACCAATCTACGCACAAAAGCAGGGAATGAAAGCAATGCAAAAAAATGTTTCTACGTCATAAAAGACTATATAAGATTTTTTAAGGATAAACACTTTTCATTAACCTACCTGAATAAAAATGATTCCGACAATGAGACAGAAGCCATTGATGAATCTTACTTCAAAACCCTGAAACCCGGCAATAGCGTTGAAGGCATATGGACTAATCCAGACAGCTCAGTTACCCTAGGGATAAAGAAATTTCCAGGCAACGTATACAAAGCTATTATCCTTAAGGCAAAGGATGAAAAGCTTCCAAAAGGATTGGTTTATTTTACGCTAAAGCCCCACAAAAAGGGTTATCTGTTACAACAATACAATGTATTTAACAGTATAGATTTTTATGCTCAGCAAAGAAGCGGCTTACTGCAATTGTGGAATTTTTCACTTTTTGGAAGGATTTCACCAAAAGAAATGAGTGCTAGCGAAAAAAGCGAGTTAAACACATGGAAAAACAATAACAATGGATTAAATTTTAATCAGTTAGATAAAGAAACCAGCTACATCAAAATTCCAACCTTCTTTAACAACGACAGTAAGATTGAGAAATTGGTTGCAACAAACGACAAGGCTATTAGAAATAGTAAATACCTGATCATCGATCTCCGTGGAAATGGAGGAGGCAATTCCGGCTGGAGTTTTCTATTACCTTATGTAATGACCAACCCTATTAAACAGGACGATCCCTTACTCCGCATTTCAAAAGACAATGTTCAGATTAAAAGATCAGAGCTTGAATATCTTGTAAAAAATCCTTTGCCCGAGGATGCAAAGAAATATTATCCCAATGAATATATAAGCATGCTTAAAAAAATCTACGAAGAGCTTCCAACCGCTAAAAGCACCTTTTATGAGGTTCCTGGATTAACTATTCCAGTTGATTCTGTTCTCGGAAGTCCCTCCAGAGTGGCGCTAATAACTGACGAGCTTTCCGGAAGTTCTACAGAATACTTTTTTCAATTGATGAAACAAAGCAAAAAGACCACAAGATACGGTTCAAATAGCGTAGGAATGATGGATTACGAGGGCCCGACTTCAACAACCCCACTTCCGTGTAAAGAGCTAATTCTAATGATGCCCGTTTCAAAATCGGGCTGGACCGATAAAAATCCAATTGATGAGGTTGGTCTTAGTCCTGATGTTAAACTCAAAATACCAGGAAAGCAATGGGTTGAATACATCGTCAAGGATCTGAAAAGGAAACGACAGTGAGTTCATTCATTAAGTGAATTTCCTGATTCATCACATTTTTACCGCTGTTCATCACATTTTAATAAATCAGTTCGTGTAAAGGTTATAATTGTGTGTTAGAAAACGATCTTATATGGAAAAAAATATTGCCCTATTCTGCTTAATGTTTGTTATTACACAGGCTTCAGCCCAGTTTAACCTCCGAGGAGAGATCACAAATTACTCCGGTAAGGAAGATTTAGTTGTCAACACCCCATTGATCTACGGTTTTCATAAAGAGAACTCTATATCCATTCCTATAGCTAAAAACGGCACATTCAATATCACCTTATCTACTGAAGTACAAAATTTTGTCAGTTTGATCTTTCAAAGAGAGTTTTACTTGCTTCTGATCACCAAGAATAAAACCTTAACAGTTAGTATAAATGAAAATGATAGAAAACTAGAGCTCTTATCAGGTACAGCTTTGTCAGAAAACAAGCTTCTGCAAAAAATCAATATAATGGAAAATCCTGTTTTCATGGAAGAACAGGCCAGGCAGCTTTATCAGGGTGTTAGCTTTTCCAAATTGAATACCAGGCTGGTCCAACCTTATTTTGCAAAACGAGATGAAAAAATAAACATCATAAACACCTCAAAAATTTCATTGAAGAACAAAAAGCTGATCACATCAGAAGTAAAGTATGTTGCTTACAATTATCTAAATGATTTTGCCAGAACACAGCTCAATAATAGGTCTACTATTGACAGCATGATTATTAATGTTTTTGATAATAGCATCATTAAACCTGAAGTTCTTCCTGCCGGCCCTCAGTATTATTCCTATGCCGACAACTACCTACGCTACCTGGAAACCAAAGCCTTTTTAAAGATTAAGAAAGATAGCATCAAACCTACGGAGCCAATCCCCTACTTTGGGATCAGTTTAGATAGTGCCAATATCGTAGTAAAAAAATATGGAAAGCCATATTGGAGGTGGGTGGGCTGTACCAAGAACTTTCCTGAACCGGTCACCGAACAGTACACATATCAGCAGATCATTAACTTATACTATGATAAAGATCTAAGGCAAACAGAAGCCCTTTCAGAGGTATTTAAAAAGCGGTTTCCTCAAAGCAGATTTAATCAGGAGATTAATCAAAAAGTAAATTTATTAAAGGAAATGCTTGCTCAGAACGAATCAAATACAGATATCGTGGTTTTAAAGGATTACCACAAAATACAGTCAGTTTATGATGTTATAGCTAAGTATAAAGGCAAAGTCGTTTATCTGGATGTTTGGGGCACATGGTGTGGCCCCTGCAAAGAGGAGCTTAAGTTTATGCCCCAACTCAAATCTGCTTTTGCAAATAAGGATGTTATATTTCTTTATCTGGATATGGATGAGGAAGATCGTGATCTCATCTGGAAAGAGTTTATTAAAGTGAATGAATTAACAGGCATTCACTTCCGTAAGAACAGGCAAACTATAGCTCCACTATGGAAAGAATTATTGGCAGATAGCCAAGATAAATCTGAATACTATCCACAATATTTCATTTTTGACAAAGACGGAAAGATCGCTGTAAGTAAGGCGCTGCGCCCAAGCGACAAAGAAGCGCTATATCAACAAATCAACGCTGTATTAGTTCACTAACTTGAATAAAACAAAAAGTCCTCGAACCAACCATTTGAGTATTTTTATACGTTTTGAAATACCTTCTAGGAGTTCCGTATTACGGAATGCTGCATCTTTATACTTCAATTAGTCAACTATTTCAAGCAAAATATATAACTTTAAAACAAACCAAATTAAACCTCCTGTTTCCCAATACCTAAATCAGAGAAATACTGGAATTTAACTTTATCGATATAAATATTTAACATTAGCCCGCTACATTTGAAAGCTATTCCTTTGGAATACAAAACATACGACAATCAATGGAAAAGTATAATCAATATACTAACAAGCAACTAGTTGCGCTCCTTAAACAAGGCAACGAATTGGCTTACGGAGTAATATATGATAGATATAAAACCATTCTTTACCATCATGCGTATAAAAAAACTGGAGACCCGGATGAAGCTCAGGATTTACTTCAGGACGTATTTTTAACCCTGTGGAATTCCAGACAGGAACTAAACGAAGATGGTAATCTGCCTGGTTACCTCTACACCACCTTAAGAAACAAAATATTTAATCTCTTCTCACATAAAAAAGTACGTAACACCTACGAAGTGTCTCTTCAACATTTCGCAGAAAACGGAACCATCCAAACCGATCATCGCATCCGCGAACGTCAGATGTCTGAACTTATTGAAAGTGAAATAAGCGCTATCCCACAAAAAATGCGAGAGATTTTTGTGCTAAGCAGAAAAGAACATTTAAAAAACAAGGAGATTGCCCAACTACTTGGCATATCCGAACATACTGTGGCAACGCAAATTAAGCGTGCACTTAAAGTTCTCCGCCTGCGTATTGGCTTTATAGTACTTATAGGCAGCTTTTGTATTTTACATTTTAATAAGATCAAAATATTTTTTTAATTCCTGTACCCGATTTATCCTTGATACCTGTATTGTATTAAAAATGCCTGTGCAATCCGGTTATGAATAGTAAAGAGATAAAAGAAGTTTGGGATAGATATAAAGAAGGGGAAAGCACTCCCGATGACATGGCCCTGCTTGAAAGCTGGTATATTGGCTATGAGCAAAAAGAAAGTAACGACCTTTCCGAGAAAGAAGTTACCAATAGACTCGAGTCTATTCGCAAAAAATTAGCATCTGACCGACAAAAACAAAGTTCAATACACATATGGAGGCGAATTAGTATAGCGGCAACAGTTGCTTTCTGTCTTGGAGTCGGATTTTACTATTACAAAAACAACAACAACAAGGAGTCCTTTGCGGATAACGTAGTTAAAAGAGATATTCCACCAGGTAAAAACAAAGCCTACCTAACCTTAGCCAATGGTTCAAAGATCTCGCTTGCAGATGCAGCCAATGGTGACCTTGCTAAGCAAACAGGAATCAATATTACGAAAACAGCAAACGGAAAACTAGTATATGAAATTACCGGCTCAACACAAGCTACGCTAACAGAAAATATTGAATACAATACCATTGAAACCCCTCGTGGTGGACAATATCAGATAATCTTGCCTGACGGCTCCAAAGTCTGGCTTAATGCAGCCTCATCTATTAAATTTCCTCTTTCCTTTAATAATCTTCCAAAACGCAAGATCGAACTTACCGGAGAAGCTTATTTTGAGGTGGCTAAAAACAAAGACAAACCCTTTACAGTAACAACCTTCAAACAAGAAATAACCGTGTTGGGTACCCACTTCAACATCAACAGTTACACCGATGAAAGCGTAACAAAAACCACATTACTGGAGGGCTCGGTTAAAGTAAATACACTTACCACTTCTTCACAGAAAAATACCCATGCAGATCTTGTAAGTGCAGTATTGAAACCCGGGCAGCAGTCTTTACTCTCTTTCAACAAACTTAAAATACAACCAGCAGATATAGACGAAACGATCGCCTGGAAGGAGGGCTACTTCCGTTTCAACGACGAAAAATTAGAGAGCATCATGCGTAAAGTATCCAGGTGGTACGATGTCGAGATAGAATACGAAAATGAAAAATTAAAGAATGAACCATTTGCCGGAGTAACAACACGCTTTGCAAACGTTTCAAAACTTTTCAGAATGCTGGAATTAACAAATGAAGTAAGATTTAAGATAGATGGTAAAAAAATTAGGGTACTAGACAAAAAATAACCAAATACCAAAACCAAAAAAACATGAAAAACAAAGAAAATTCTGCTTAACACCACCTCAAAAAATGGTTATCTGGATAAAAAGTCAGGAACACTCGCGATGTTCCTGATTCAATATCTGATCAATCAAAAAGCATTGCGAACACAATATTTATTAATCTAAACAGACAAACAAATGTATAAAAATTTTACGATTTTTCTTTGTACGGCCACCGGCTACACCAGGAAATTCCTGCTGATTATGAAAATTACAACAATTTTAATACTCGCAGCATTAATGCAGGTAAGTGCTTCAGGCCTAGCACAACGCATTACGCTCAATCAAAGATCCATCGCGCTTAAGCATGTTTTCAATGAGATCAATAAACAAACAGGCTACAACATCTTATGGTCGGCAGAAAAAGTAAAAAGCAATCAAAAAGTTGATGTAAATTTTAATAACCTACCCCTCAAAGAAGCACTCGATAAATGTCTGGAAGGTCTTTCATTAACCTACACCATAGAAGACAAGATTGTAGTTATAAGGGAACAAGAAAAGAGCTTTATAGATCGTTTCATAGACAGACTAAATGATATTGAGGTAACAGGAAAAGTAACAGACCAAAGTGGCAATCCTATACCCGGTGTATATGTTACAATAAAAGGTACAAATCAGACCGTGTCTACAAACGTCAACGGCAAATATAGTATTGTCGTTTCCGATCCTAATTCCACGCTTATCTATAAATATGTCGGTCTGATCAGTCAGGAAATCAAAATTGAAAACAGAACACAGATCGATGTTATCTTAAAAGAAGATCAACAACAACTTACCGAGGTTGCAGTGGTAGGATATGGTGTCACAAAAAAAGTGAATCTGACTGGGTCAATATCCGTGTTAAACATGGCAACAAGAGAGAACAGACCCCTTACTAACGCCAGCCAGGCACTACAAGGCGTTTCCGGTCTTTGGGTAAATCAAGCAGGGGGTAAGCCTGGTCAGGACGTTGGCACCATCAGGATCAGAGGCGTCAGTCAAATAGGCTCATCAGGAAATAACAATCCGCTAGTACTAGTAGATGGGATTGAATATCCTTTGGGCGAGATCAATCCTGATTTTATAGAAACAATAACTGTTCTTAAAGACGCATCAGCTGCAATTTATGGATCGAGAGGTGCCAATGGCGTAATACTGATAACTACGAAAGCTGGCAAAAGTGGTAAAACAGAAATCAATTATAATTTCAATTACGGAATTCAGAATGCCACTGCACTACCTGATGTTCTTTGGGACCCCATCCAATACATGCAACTCAAAAACCAGGCACTTATTAACGAAGGAAAATCAGCGGCAGCAGTCGACTATTCAGAGGCACAGATTAAGGAATACCAAAATGGGATGAGCACAAATCCCTACGCCTACCCAAACAATAACTGGTTTGATTTAGTATTAAAAAACGGCTATCTGCAGCAACATAACATTAGATTATCCGGAGGTACAGATAAAATATTATATAACATAGGCCTTGGCTATATGGATCAAGACGGAATACTTATTGATGCAAACCATGCAAACAGATATACACTAAACACAAATGTATCGTCCAATATCACGGATAAATTAAAGGTAGGTGCTAATATAATCGGTAATTACCGCAGCTACACAGAGCCTGCTTTCGGTGGTAATGGAGGCAATGCAACCAATTACTATTTCACAAGACTAACAAGAGTGCTTCCAATATTCACTCCCTACACGGAAGACGGTAGATGGGGCTCAGTGGTCTTCCCTACCCCTGGAAGAAACACTATTGAAAACCCTTTAATGCTGTTAAAGGAAGGCCGGGATTTCCGCACACCCCAACGGATCCTGGCCAAAGTATTTGCCGATTATGAGCTCCCCTTCAATCTCAAATATGGCATTAACTTCGGGATCGACAGGTTAGACGGATATGCAAGTGTTTTCACGCCATTAGCCATATCCTATCACCCAATAACCGGAGCACCGAATAATTACAACATAAACCCAAATTCATACGAATACAATGAAAATGAGGTAAATATGTCCTTCTATCAAACGCTGGGCTGGGACAAAACTTTGGGCGGCAGCCATACCATCTCCGCTGTGTTAGGAACTAGTTATAATAACTTCTACCGCAAATCCTTTAACGGACAGATAGAAGGATATTTCGACAACACGCTAACGGATCTTTCTGCGGGCTCAATTAATCCCACGACATCTGGAACAAGAACCAAAGATGTTCTGGCCTCCTATTTTGGCAGGCTAAATTACAATTTTAAAGACAGGTACCTGGTTGAAGCCATTGTCCGCTATGATGGGTCCTCAAGATTCTCAGATAAAAATAAATGGGGGGCATTCCCTTCGGTATCCGCAGCATGGCGTATTGATCAGGAAAGCTTCTTTAAAAGCAATACTATAGATCAGCTAAAGATCCGTGGTTCATGGGGAAAACTTGGAAATCAGGCGGTAGACCTTTACAGTTATCTCAATGCGGTTCGCCTTGGCGCTGATTATTCCTTCAACAATGTGATCAATTCCGGTGCATCCGTAAATGCGTACAATGATCCGGGCATATCATGGGAAACCACCACGACAACAGACCTTGGAATTGATGCGGAAGCGTGGAAAGGCATGCTTGGAATAACTTTCGATGTGTTTAAAAAAAGAACCTCAGGCATCCTTCGTCCTGTTAGCATTCCTCAGCAAGTTGGCGGCTTAACCGGTCCTACAAAAAACGTTGGGGTGGTGGACAATACAGGATTCGATCTCAATTTATCACATCGCAATAACATTGGCAAATTCAACTACGAAATATCCGGTGGGATTAGCTATGTAAAAAATAAGGTAGTAGACCTTGGTGGAGAGACCATCATCAGTGGCCGCAGAATAATTAAGGAAGGATTTCCCATAGACTCCTATTATATTTACCAAGCTGATGGAATCTACCAAAATCAACAGGAAGTAGACAACAGCGCTAAAATAAGCACTGCTGTAAAACCAGGTTACATCCGCTACAAAGACATCAACGGCGACAATAAAATTGATGGCAACGATCGGATAATCACCGGCCGATCTACCCCGCAATACACCTATAGTTTTAACGTAAATCTTGGTTATAAAAATCTAAGCCTTACCTCTTTTTTCCAAGGAGTACAAGGAATAGACCTCTATCCAACGGTAAACCTGGCCCAACCATTCAATAATGGCGCAGGTGTAACGAAAGAATGGGCAACAGACTCATGGACTCCTCAAAATCCCGGCGCAAGATTGCCGATACTTACAACAGCTACAGGTACTCCTGAAATGTATTCAACAGCAAATTCGTCATCATTCTGGTTACAGGATGGATCCTATCTAAGACTTAAAAGCTTGCAGCTAAAATACGATTTCCAGCAAAAATGGATCTCAAAAATAGCCTTAAAAAAACTTGTGCTCTTTGTAAACGCAGAGAACCTTGTAACCTTTACCAAGTTTAAAGGATTTGATCCTGAAAAAGACATCAAATCGGATACATTTTATGAATATCCAACATTGAAAACATTCAACTTTGGAATTAACGCAACATTTTAATTTAATGATCTGACAGGTTTTTAACCTTAAAAAAAATATACAGATGAAAAAGATATCAATTATGCTTTTGTTACTGGTAGCGCTTGTGTCATGTAAGAACGCACTTGAAACTGAGCCGAACGACAGATACACCGAAGAAACATTTTGGACTTCCGAAAAAACAGCTCAGGCCGGGCTCACAGGATGCTACCAGGTTCTAACCTCTAATGGGTTATATGGTTATGCTACTCCCCTTTGGGAGGAAACAGCAACACCAAATGCGTACAATTATGATAATTCTGCAGGTTTTGGTGTAATTGCACTTGGTACACACAATGCCAGCAATGCAGACATTGGCAATATCGTAACCGGCGTAATCGGAACAAGATGGCAGGACTGCTACAGGGGAATAGGAAGATGTAACATGCTCCTTGAAAAAATAGACCCCATCTCCATGTCAAACGCAATGAAAAATCGCATGAAGGCAGAGGCTAAATTTCTTAGGGGTCTTTACTACTCTATTTTGGCAACCTACTATGGCGGTGTCCCCCTAATACTCGCAGCTCCCAATCTTGACGAACAAGCCCGCTTACCAAGAAATACCCGCGCCGAGGTGGTGCAGCAGGTAATCAAAGATCTTGATGAAGCAGCAACGGTTTTACCGGTAAAATATACAGGAAATGATATCGGCAGAGCAACCAGTGGTGCCGCACTCGCCATAAAAGCACGGATGTTGCTATTTGAAGCCAGTCCGCTTAACAACCCAACAAATGACGCCGCTAAATGGACAGCAGCAGCAAACGCAGCAAAAGCCGTAATAGACTTGCCGGGTACAGGATATGGCCTTTTTCCAAATTACAGACAACTATTCTTACCCGCCAATGAAAATAAACAGGAAACTGTTTTCGATGTTCAGTACACCATAGTAACCACAGGATTTGGCAATTCTTTTGACCTCATAGACCGCCAGTATAACACCAATGCGCCATTACGCAGCCTCATCGATGCCTACGATATGAAAGATGGCCTGCCGCCATCACAATCATCTCTATACAATGCATCCAAACCTTATGAAAACCGCGATCCTAGAATGTATCAAACCATAGTTTACCCTGGTGATACTTATATTGGTACCGTTACAACGCCGACAAGCCCATTCAAACAAACCGGCTACGGCGTTAAAAAATATAGCATTTACGATAAGGAAGAAAGCAGTAACCTCATCAATTCTGCTTACCGGTCCGAAACAAATTACATGTTGGTCAGATATGCTGATATCCTTTTAATGTATGCCGAGGCACAAAATGAGATCCTGGCAGCTCCCGATGCATCCGTTAGAGATGCGGTAGAAAAAATCCGCCAAAGGGCAGGCCTGGATCCTTACCAGGTATCAGCCTCATTAACAAAGGAACAAATGCGTGAACTTATTCGCCATGAAAGAAGAATTGAATTTGCCTGCGAGGGATTTTATTACACAGACATCAGAAGATGGAAAACAGCCGAACAGGTAATGGTTGGTGCTATATTTAACGCTCAGAACCAACAAATAGTAACCCGTAGCTTTAATTCAGATAGAGATTACTGGTGGCCAATTGCACAAAAACAAATGGAGTTAAATCCAAACCTCGTTCAAAATCCAAACTACTAAAGAACATGAAAAAACTGTCAGTCCTTATTGCCTCTTTTCTGCTTTTAAGTTCAGCATGCGCAAAAAAAGAAGCTAGAGATACTATAATACCGAAAGATCCCCCGGTAAATCTACCGGAGCCCCCGGCAACAGTTGCAGAATGTAAAAAATGCATTGTGCTTTCTGAGCAATCTCAAAATAGAATTGCCATTGCTGACGTGCCATCAAAAACAATTTTCTGGGATTGGAAGGCAGCAACATCCAACGTAAAACCAGAACACGTGAAATGGTTCACCAACCCCAGCGACGCTAAGGTAGTATACAATGGAAAATACATCCTTACAACTGCTTCCGGAGGGGGTGTAGCACTAATAAGGATTGCAGATAAGAAGACGATTTTTTATGCATACGCAGGAGGTAATCCTCACTCTGCAGAACTGTTACCAGATGGAAATATTGTCAGTGCTTCGAGCACTGACAATTATTTAAAGCTATTCAAAGTAGACACCCTTAATTTTCCTGATAACGTTTACACAAAGATTATCCCTATTGAATTTGGTCATAATGTAGTTTGGGATCAAAAAAATCAACTGCTTTGGTCGGCTGCCATGAATCATCTAAAATCATTCAGTTATAATTTCAATTGCTCAAAGCCCGACCTTACATTAACAGAAACTATATCACTACCAGGCACAGAAGCACATGATCTTTTCCCTGTTTATGGCGAAAATTCTCTTTGGTTAACCAATATCAAAAACGTTTATAAATTTGACGTTGCAACAAAACAGCTCAATCAAGCCAATGTTATTCAAGAGAATATCAAAAGTGTTTCTTCCGGTCCCATCGATTTTCCCACAATAGTATTACGCCCAAAAGAATCGTGGTGGGCAGATGAGGTACTCGACAATAAAGGAAACAGTATATTTGTTCAAAGTGGACTGAAGATATATAAAGCACGCTGGGTAATTCCAAACACGTTTAGCTATCCTCCAAATGCAAGTTTTAAGCAATGCAAATAAGATGTACATTTAACGAACACTTTTAGGAACTATTTAATACAAAAATGGAGGCAACAATACAAACACTTTATAAATCAGATATTTGTGTCGTCCATAATTTTTTATGCCAGTGCACTGACTGCACAGTATCTGGTAAAGAACATCAGGAGAACTTTGTTATTGCTTACATCAGAACTGGAAATTTTCAATTCAAAGTATTCAGAAATAATCTGGATGCTTACCATGGTTTTTTTTTAATTAATAAGCCCGGCTATGAATATAGGGTGGGCCATGATCATAAGTTTCCCGACGAATGTACTATCTTTTCTATTTCAGAGGATAGCTTACAGCAGTTAAAGGAACAAGTTGGTGCACTATCCTGGTTTTTTGACAATCCTGATATTCAATCTGTTTTGGTTAAGGCCACTCCCGAAACGGAATACCTGCATCATTGCATATTTCAGCTTTTACAAACAGTTCGGTTACCCCGGCTCTGGGTAGAAACGCTAATGACTGAGCTCTTCATGCAGGTACTTTTAACGTATGAAAAACCTGCACTACCACCATTGCTAACGGTTAAACAAAAGATGAACTACTTGCCGACTATTGAAACAGTTAAACAGTTCATAAACGAAAATTTTACTGCAGATATTTCTTTGTCCGAACTTGCAGAATTGGGCTATCTAAGCCCTTTTCATTTTAACCGGCTCTTTAAACAGATCACTACAGTTACACCGTATCAATATTTACTGCGTGTACGCTTAAAGTACGCCCACCTTCAACTTTGCAATACTTCAACTCCTGTTTCTGATATTGCTTTCTTAGCAGGATTTAACAGTTTGGTGCATTTTTCTGCCTCATACAAAAAAATGTATGGCGTGTCTCCTTCTTCTACCCGAAAATAAAAAGCGCAATTTTCCTTAAATCTTAGCCGAATCCAGGCTTTAACTTTGCTTTCACAAAAATCACTTTTTATGAAAACGCAATTATTATCAACATTGGAACAGGCTAAAAACTACACATTAAGTGTTGCTGAAATGATGCCCGAAGCTATGTATCATTTTAAACCGGCTGATCCTGTCTGGAATTTCAAGGAACTCCTGCATCATATTGGGTATGGGATACATTGGTATGGAGACAATTACCTTAAAAAGAAAGATACCGCATGGGCACCTCCCGTTCCAACAGAAGACAAAACTTCAACTATAGCTTATCTGAACACAGCATTTGCTGCCTTACGGGCAGCCATAGCTCATATGGAGGAAGATTCAGGAGCTATAAATGGCGTTTATGCTGCCCTTGATCACATCACACATCATCGCGGACAAGCAACCGTTTATTTGCGGTGCAATGGAATTGTACCTCCTGAATATATCTATTAATAATTTAACCTTAACTCAAATTAATATGGCAGTGTATTATATGAACAGCTACGATATTGTAGACACAGAATTATACCAGGAATATGGTCCAAAAGTATACCCAATACTGCAGCGATATGGTGCAGAGATTTTAGCTTCGGATGTAGCACCTATAGTTATGGAAGGTGAAGCTAGGAAGATGAATGCAATTGTTAAATTCCCATCAGAAGAAGCGGCTGTGAATTGCTATAATGATGCAGAATACCAGGCAATAAAAGCGATCAGAATAAATTCAACGGCTAATTGCACAATGGTTCTAGTAAAAGAGTTTAGTCTTTAACACCTAATCGACTAAGAAGCAGGGAGTTAGCTTCCCTGCTGTCTTCTCACACCACTGTAGGTACCGTTCGCTATACAGCGGTTTGCTAGAATGACCTCGTTTGGTATGTCGTTTTCCAATAATAATAGTTGGCAAATCCGTCAAGCCCAAGGCCCAAAAAGAACTTTTTGTCGAGGGTCGTAAGCAATGTGGGGCTATTTGCAGTTTGTTGAGTCCTGAAAAAGGTTGACCAAAATCTTAAAAAAATGGTCAATGATAATTTTAAAAGAAAACAACGTCCACCCAGGCGTTACAGTGAAAACTTTAAACAGTTAGTAGTTAGCGAATATGAATCTGGGGGTCTAAACAAGGGTCAGCTGCAGCGTAAGTATGATATCCGGGGTAATCACTGCATCCAAAATTGGTTAAGAAAATATGGTAAATTAGTCTATCCAATTTACAAAAGTATAGGCAGACCGATGAACGATAAAGAACAACAACATATCAAGGAACTGGAGGCTGAACTAAAGCAAGAAAACAAGGTTCTTGAAAAGAAACTCAAAGAAGCAGAGCTTCAACTTGCTGTATATAAAAAATTTGTAGAGATCGCCGAACGTGAATATAAATATAGAGATCCGAAAAAAGTCTGGCGCCAGGCACTCCAGGAAATAGCACTTCTATATGACAAGATTAGTATTTCTAGGTTGTGCAGACTGTTTGGCTATACAAAACAGGCCTTTTACAAAGGCAAGAAGAATGCCATGCAAAGAATACTGAAGCATCAACAGGTTAAAGAAATGGTTCTGGATATCCGTCGCCAGCTGCCCCGGACCGGGGTACGAAAACTCCATTTTATGTTGCGGGAGAACATGGAAAGTAAAAACATAAAAATAGGGCGTGATAAGTTATTTGAAATTTTACGTGCTGAGCATCTCTTAATTATCAAAAGACGCTAGTATACTAAGACCACTAATTCTAAGCATTGGATGAAAAATCACATGCCAAGGAGCGTTAACAAATCACAATTTTTGAAACGCAACAACCTGATTTTTGATCGGTTTGATAGTCCTTAAATAGGCATAGATAGCTGCAAGATCATTGGTCTTCATCCCAGCGTACATATACCATGGCATTGGTATATGTGGATCGCCGGGGTTAAGTTTAGTCGCTTGCTTTTCTTTACCCTCAAAGCTTTTAAACCGTTGGATGAATATATCTTTACTCCATAATCCTATACCAGTTAGTTTATCTGGTGTGATATTTGCAGAATGTACAACACCTCCCTGCTGTTTAAATTCCATCCCGCCGCCAAACTCTGTCCCTGGGATTATATCACCGTGATATCTTTTACTATGACAATCTACACAAGCCGCTGCGTTAACTAGGTAAGCGCCATATTTGATGGTATCATTTTCCGATGGTAGCTTACCTAAATTTGTCTTATGTGGCATGGTATTAATGATAAAATTGACAGGGAAGTCAATTTCTGACGCCGGTATATCCTTTTTAATTGCAGGAAGTGTACGCAAATAAGCAATAATGCTATACACGTCTTCTTTATCCATCTGCCCTATATGGTCCCAAGGCATTAGTGGAAAGACGGCTTTGCCAAATTTGTTCTCCCCGGTAGTTAGCGCCCTGAATATTTCGCCATCCGTCCAACTGAGTAATTTATAAGGGGTTATGTTAGATGCGTAAAACTTTCCGGGAAGGCCCATCTGCTGATCAAATTTTTCCCCGCCAGCACCGAAGCCGCCCACCACCGGGCTTGCGAACAAACTCTCGTCCTTGGTGCTGTGACAGTCCATACAAACAGAAACGTGGTTGGCTAAATAATTGCCACGTTTTATTCGTTCTGCTGTGCGTTCTATTTTAATTTGAGGCGCTGCGCCTGTGTCTGGTAATGCTACCTTTACATAAATGCCGGTGGCAGCCACTACTACCAACAATCCGAGTAGGATAAATCCAGTTATTTTGAATGCTTTCATATTATGCTAATTTTGTGCTTATACGTTTTAATGACATAAAAAATTGGGACAAAACCGACCAATGGCAAGTGCCAAGGTAGCGGCTTTGCACCTCCCAGCTACATTAGTTTTCAGAAATGGTTGGGCTTTTCCTATCGTACTTATCGGATTTTACTATATCAACCATGAATTTAGCTACGCTTTGCCTGCTGATTTGTAAACTTGGTTTAGGAAAGTTATTAAAACTCACCTTTAAAGTTTTTATCTTTCTGGAGTCACTTAAGGCAACAGGCCGTACAGCCGTCCAATTTAAGTTTGAAGCTGCTAATAGTTTTTCCTCTAATTCGTGTTCCGCGTAAACAGGACGGAGGTTAGTGTAGTTAATTAACCACCTGAGCCAAAAAGGGATCTCTTTTTTGGTCTCTCCGACACCCCACGCAGAGACCGTAATTAAACGTTTTAGGTTTTGTTGATCCGCTTCGGCTATCACATTTTTTATGCTTTCAGATATGAAATTTGAGGGAGTTACTAATTTAGACCAGGGAGCATCTGAGGCTCTGACAATACCCAAAGCACTTATTATTAGATCACACCCTTGCATTGCAGCTGCTAAATCTGCTCGACGGGTCGGTGTTCCCTGATATACTTTAATTGATTTTGAACTAAAGGATATTTTGTTTTTATCTCGTACCAAAACGTTTAAATCATATCCTTGCTTTAGTGCCTCTTCAGCAATAAGACGACCGGTTCTACCAGTGGCCCCTAAAATGAGTATTTTCATAATTTTTATTTTACTTGTTTGTTATTTCATTTATTGAAGACAAACCATTTTTATCTTTTGAGCGCCTGTTATAACACTTTATAAATCTGGCCGGTTTGTCCGCCCAGCACGCTTTTGACATAAGCCTGTGTAACCCGGCTCATTGTGACAGGAACATGTCCCGGGAAATATGAAAAATAGGCCGTAGATTCTTCAACTATATCAGGCCCAACCGCATTTATACGCACGCCGTTCTCCAACTCTATCGCTGCGCCCTTTACAAATCCATTGATCGCTCCATTCATCGTACTGATGTTTGCTCCCATAACAATCGGATCATCGGCCAACGCACCTGATGTTAAGGTAAACGAGCCCTTCGGATTGATATAATGCTGCCCAATCAATACCAGGTTAACCTGGCCCATCAATTTGCTGTTTACACCAATTCTGAAATCAGCCTCTTTCATACTAATCAGAGGTCCGAACTGTGCATCCCCGGCAGTGCAAATTAAGGCATCAAATTTTCCGACCTTTTTATAAAAGTTTTCTATGGATTCAGTTGACGATATATCTACCTGTATAGCAGAACTTTTTATACCAGCCTTAATTACTTCATGATCTTTTTGTAATGCGGCGGTTATGTGTTTTCCGATGGTACCTGTGGCACCTATTATTAATATTTTCATTTTCACTTTTTTAAACAAAACTATTCCATAACTTTACCTTTGTCAAGTAATGGCACATTTGTCAAGTATTGACATTTAAGACACTAACGCTCATTATGAACATGTTAGCAGAAAAAATAATTGAAAAAAAAGTAGAGCTGGATTGTGATTGCTCAATAATAGAGTCAATCAGTATCATAAGCGGCAAGTGGAAACCCGTTATTATCTGGATGTTATTATCAGGTCCGAGGCGATTTGGTGAGTTGCATAAAGCAATTGATGGTATAGCACTAAAGGTATTATCCAGGCATTTAAAAGAACTGGAGGCCGATGGCATCATAAATCGGAAGGTATATGCCGAAGTCCCACCAAAGGTGGAGTATACACTCACTGAAAAGGGGATGTCGCTCAACGATGTGATGCAGCTATTAGCAGAATGGGGTAAAAAGAATACAATAACCACATAAGAATCACTTTCTGACCCAAAACCGTTCTATATGGAGGTGATGTACACTTAAAAATGGAGGTGTTAGTTTCGGAAAAAACAGCATCTTTATGAAAAAAAATATCGAACTCCCAAATCGAACGAAGCGACGGCCTTAATATATCAGATTAACAACAAGTTACAGGAAAACAAAAACGAGAAAGAACCACTTTTTTCCGATTTTTCCCGTGAAGTGGTCTCGGCGACACCGATTTCAAACTTATTTTTGGAAGATTTACAGCTAATTATTGACATTCTAGGTCATGAAGGAGGATTTTAAATATCTCGGCGAGACGGATTTCAAACTTTTTTAGTATTGTAGTATGGGTTAAACCGTTCGCACCTATATGTCCAATTTTATCAAATAAATGAACATATGGTGGTTTTATGTCCATTTACTTATCCTTTTTCACGACGTGTTCATATTTTTTAAAAAACTGAACACGTCGTACTTATATGTCCAACCACTATGTGTATATTTGTTTATAAGTTCAATATCATCGAAAAACTGAACATATGCCATACGATAGAACACAGCCTTTCAACGATCTTCCATTTCTACCTCCACTTAAAAATATGGAAGAAGATGTTGAAGTGATGAAGAAACTCGTCACTGCTTCCCGTGCTTTGGCGACTACAAATTCCAGTATCCATAGACTTCCAAACCCTACCATGCTCATCAATACCATTGCACTTCAAGAGGCACAAACCTCTACAGCAATCGAGAACATATTTACCACCGAAGATGAACTTTACAAGGCGGTGTCAGAAACTATTCGGGAAGAAAATATAAAACCAGCTACAAAGGAGGTACTTCGCTATCGGGAGGCATTATGGGAAGGATACAACATCACCCAAGAAAAAGGGAAGATGGACATGGATAGTATCATTAGCATCTTTAGACAGATTAAGAACTCTACAGCTGGAATAAGGCCACCACAGACCCTTACGGTGATTAGACGCGGACAAAGCGAATTCAGATCGGGCGAGGTAATATATACTCCTCCAAGAGGAGCGGGCATCATTGAAGCCAAGATGGAAAATCTGATCGAGTACCTAAATGACGATAAGAAATACCCTACCGACCCTCTGATCAAAATGTGCATTGCCCATTATCAGTTTGAAGCCATACACCCATTTTCAGATGGAAACGGAAGAACCGGTAGGATTTTGAACCTTTTATACCTTGTGAACAAAGGCCTATTAGGGCAACCAGTACTCTATCTTTCCAAATACATCATGATCAACAAGGACGACTATTACCACCATCTGAGCGGGGTTACCCAGCGTGGTGCATGGAAGCCATGGGTGATGTACATGTTAGATGCTGTAGAGAAAACAGCAGCGCTGACCAATCAATTAATCACAAGTATTCTCAACCAAATTGAGGCGACACTTGCCCATGGCAAGACAACCATTAAATGGTACAACAAAGAGGTCAATGAGGCGGTCTTCAGCCAACCCTACATCAAGCCAAAATTCATAGGAGAATTATTGGGCATTACCTCAAGAACTACGCTGACCAAATACTTCGGCGAGCTGGTGGCTGCTAAAATCCTGAGCCCAGCTAAAGATGGAAAAGAGGTATATTACATCAACGATGATCTTATCCAAATTCTGAAAGGCTAATTGCAGGATTAATTTCAAATATATTTTGCAATATCCACAACTGATTATGACAGATTGATTTTATGGACGCCACTTGGAGAGAAAACAATATCGATATTGAAAAAATACAATCTTTTGTGACAACTAGACTTAATAAAAGTCGAGGGCCTAATTTGTTATTTAATCAGCTGTGTGATAGCTACATGATTATGCAGCACAAGATACTAAAATGTTATATATTTGATGATTTTGACACCCTATACGTAGAAGCAGATGATGGAAAAGGTGTTCTTAATGTGATATTTAATTGATTATTAACAACGAAGTTGAAATACAGGATGTCAATGCGTAAAATCGAGATAGAAAAAACTACTAATGCAAATCTGCATGTACAGTTCTTTATATCCAAATCAGAAATCACCGAAATTAAGTTAATTGAAGTCAAAATAAACCCCTAAAGTCCTGTATTGTCGATATATGCTAAAAAGCCTTAAGATAATTCTTAAGGCTTTTCCAATTTTGTGGTCCCGACGAGAATCGAACTCTTCAGGTAACCAACAAACTGTCAATGAATTATAAATATTAAAATCTACTACTCACCGAATAACTCACTGGTATTGAATACGTTTTAGCTGCAATTGCTATACTGCTAATTTACGTAAGAGCCAGAACTTTTGCAAATCCAATCGGCCATTCCAACATTATCTTGTCCTTCAGCTTAGATTACAGTACAAACCGTTTTCTACTTAAATTTTATATCTTTTATAATCCTATTGATAGGTTCCGTGGCCTTCTTTTTATCGGCGAGTTCATATTCCAATACACCATTTAATATTTTCTTGTTGTTTTTGCTTACAGCAAAAAAAGAATATCTGCCTGTCTTGTCATCATCAAACTCAAAATCTATAACAAGGACTCTATATTGATCAAATATTTTAATTCTTGAATTATAAGGTTTCCCAGGGGTCCAACTATTCATTTCTTTGAACCCGTTATCCATTTCTTCAAGATGATTCTTTTTTAATTCGCCACTTGCAGCATTTATAAGGAGGAACATGCCATTTAGTTCATAGACTTCACCAACATTAGGCTCAGTGCGACCTATTACTGAATTTTTACTTTTACCAATTCTTGAATTTTTGCTTTTGGCAACATCGATCCTTTTTGTCCCTTTTAAGTCAATTTGAGCTATATTCGTTAGAGCCGTTTCCTGACTCATTGCAACGTTATTAAATATTATTCCAAATATTAAGCAAGAAATTATTTTGATCTTCATATTATTTAACTTAAATAGAATGTAAGTCTTTGGGAAGGGTAGATATTATAACAAGGTGTAATATGAGCCCCGTCCTATACCTTGACGTTCAATCATCCTTAAAACGATAAGATTTTCAAGCATTCTTTTTACCGTTGCATTTGAGACATCCAGTTTTACAGCTATGTCACTTGTTTTAATTCCCGGATTGCTCTCTATAATATGTAACAGTTGTTTTTCTCTAGCTGAAATACTTTGTTCAACACTACGCGTATCAAGTTTACGCATTAAAGCTTCTTGTATATTTCTAAGGCAAGATAGAAAGAAACCAATCCATTCGGTAACATCCTCTCCCGGTCTTTGAGACTGACAAGCTCTCAGAACTCTATAATATTCTGTTTTCTGACTTTCAATTTCATGCTCAAAACTGACATACCGAATCCATTGATAGCCAAATTTTCTTAGCAGTAGTGTAGCTAGCAAACGACTGAGGCGGCCATTTCCATCCTGAAATGGATGTATAGAAACAAACTCATAACAGAACAAAGCACATCTAACCAGTGGGTGAGCTTCTACATCGGTATCATACCAGGAAATCATTTCCCTCATTGCATCGTCCGTTGGAAATCCCGGCGGCGTTGTCTGAAAAATAATCTGGCTGGTACCATCAGCAAGATGAGCTTCTACAGCATTGGTGTGCTGCTTATAATTTCCTTTATGCCACTCGTCTTTCTGGCTGTATTTTAGAAGCTGGTTATGAAGGTTTTTAAGTCCGTTCTCAGATACGGGCACATCCTCATAGTGTTCATCAATTAAATCCAAGACTTCAAAATAACCTACAACTTCTTGCTGATCCCGCTCTTCAAGTTTCGATATGTCCATGTTCTTTAAAAGAACATCAACCTCTTCATCACTTAATTTCGATCCTTCAATTCGTGTAGATGCCCCGACACTTCTGACTGTAGCAATTGATTTCAGCTCTTTCAGACTCTGCCCTTCCCTCCGTTCGATAGCTTGCCATGACGCATCAAATCGGTCTATTTCACTAATTAAACCGATCAGCTTCCAATTGAGATCGAGTGTTTCTGTATGTACATTAACCTTGCTCATAAAAACAAATATAACAAAATTAAAGCAATCCATGAGCCGCTATGAGCCGTAAAGAACCGATAATGAGCCGATAATTAACCATAAATATTGCTAGCTTTCGATCCAAATCGATCGAAGGCAAAAGCTCACAAAATAAGAAGAGCTTGAACCGCTATGAGCCGAAAAGAACCGATAATGAGCCGATAATTGATCTTTGACAAAAATGGTAACGTGGCTAATGCCGACGCCAGTTATCCAATGCTAAAATCCAGACGGAAATTGAGAGGTTGTTACGTTAATTAGTATACAATTCGTCTCGACGAGAATCGAACTCATCAGATAACCATCATATTTTCAGTGAATTACGAATGATAAAACTTGTTACCCGCCGAATAACTCACTGACTGGAAAATATCCTTTTCAATAACAGAAACCAAAAGAACCAGGAACCAACTTCAGACTGTCAAAAACTGCTCACAAATCACAAAAACGGGAGTAAAAATTCTGCTCATTCAAAAAGCCCATTTGGAATAGACAGGACCAATTAGACTAAAGAAAAACTGGTCTTATTATTCCCACAATTAAATATTCGTGGGTACTTCAATCTTTATATTTGATATATTCATCCTGTAAGAGTTAAACATAAAAACCATCATTATGTCAACAATAGTACCGAGTAACGAATATGAACAACTCTTTAATCTTTTTGACTCCATTTATCCGCTAAGTGAAGAAATTAAGGCAGCGATAATATCCAATAGCCATATTTTCAGTATCAAAAAGCGGCTGAAGCTTTTAAGCATAGGTGAACGGAGCAACATCATATATTTTGTCGTGAAAGGCGCCGTTAGGATTTTTCATCTTGATAAAGAGGGCAAGGAGACCAATACCTGGTTTTTATTTGAGAACGAGCTTGTGCTATCCATTTTTAGTTTCTATACCGGCCAACCAAGTTTCGAGTATATCGAGACTCTCGAAGACTGTACACTTATTGCATTAAAACGGGAAGACTTAGAAACAATGTACATAAAGCATATGGAATTCAACTTTTCAGGCAGAAAATTAACCGAATCTTACCATATGCATAACGAGATACGTGCTAACGAATTACGGATGTTGAATGCAAGAGAGCGCTATGAAAACCTGTTTGACAGGAATCCTCAGCTTTTCCAGCGTGTTTCTCTGGGTCATATAGCCTCCTATCTAGGCATATCGAAAGAGACCTTGAGCAGAATTAGACAACAAAAGTGATTTTTTTGACATTTGTCAAAACCTCACAAATTAAAACGGTCTATCTTCGACTATGAAACCACAACGCCAGCTAAGGATAAAATTTATCACGACTTGCCTTTTATTAGCTTTCGCCTGCAATTGCTCAGCACAGGAAGACTTTACTCCAGATGAAAGAAAATACTATGCGACTGTTAAATCATTACTAAAGAATTTTGAACACAAGAAATACGATTCAACCCAAAGAGCGGAGGTATTTGAAAAGTTTGTGTACTTCGATAATATTCTGGCTGATACATCAAAAGCAAAAATAAACGAGAGAATAAAGTTTTTTGATGCACTTTTCCCCCGCGTATTTCGATTTGTTGATTCTGTTGGCATAGAAAATCTAGATGCAAGACCAACGCGCTTGTTCAAAACTGACACCGCCTATTTTCAACATTTTGATAAAAAAGGTGAACTGGAAGATCTACTCCCTTTTGCGATCACTTTCTACTACAAAAAAACCCCCCAAATACCATTAGGAACACTTCTTTTCGAACCCAAAACACATAAGCTCTTGGCATGGACAATCATCAACCAGGGAGGCTACTGGTATTTTCTTACCTTTAATTTATTCTAAGAATTCTTCATTTCCCGATAACTTAAAATTTACAAGAGGGGTCTCAAATATCTTGACGAAACTGAATGCAAACCCTTTTGAAGATTTGAGCATTGTTATTCAAATTAATATATTTAGAAATGAAACGCCCTTCTATTATTGCACTAGTATTGGTTTTCCACTGGCTTTCAGCCATCAGTCAGGAAAAAATGATTGTTCATCAAGAGGATTGGATTGCCTACACCTATCAAGAGGCATCCAAAACAGTATTATCATTAAATAAGCTCCCACACAAGATACAAAAGAGTGTTAAGGCACTAATGGAAGAATCGTTTGGGGACTTTAAAGATTCCCTCTACTTCGTTAATGCTCAAATTGTTGATATTCCCAGTTATCTTAAAGATGGTGGTCCTCATAAGAAGCACTGGATCGTTCCGAAGTATGAACTTAATTTTTATTTGAAAAATGCATCCATAGGCGTCATCCGTTATAATATAGTCCTTCATTTAGATGATTATGGACAAATTTTACAACTCAACTGGCCAAGAAATGGAGTCGGAAGTAAAAAATTATTTCTCTCGAGAGATTCAATTAAAGTATTTGCACTAAAAGAAGGAAAAAGGCGCAAATACAATCTAGATAAATTTCTGGTCAATTTTGAATACAATAGCCAATTTGATAAACTTTGTTGGGAATTTTGCTTTTTGGAGAAAGACTCGGTAGATGCTACAGAATATAACTTTATTAAGATTCCTAGTGATGAACTAACTATAATTGACAGTACTAAAACGGATAAATAATATCTGCAGAACTATCTATTAAAACCGACAAGGAATTCAAACAAATAGATCTACAGAGAATCGAACTCTTCAGGTAACCATCATACTGTCAGTGAATTATAAACGATAAAATTCCCTACTCACCGAATAACTCACTAGTCTTGAATACGTTTTTAGCTGCAATTGCTATAGCACTAATATATAAAAAAAATAAATCTTTTGCAATACTACTACCCAGGTTGGTCAAATATCTTAAAGACGGACATTATACCATCAGGGAGATTGCTAAGCTGGCGAGCATTTAACCAGGATGTGATGAAGGCCAAAAAAGAAATCGGATTAGAATAATGGACTAGATGTCGAGAGCATTGCATCACCAACCATACCTATTAAAATCGGTGACACCCATAAAATTGTGATGTCGTAAAATTACTGCAATGTATCATTAAAAATGGCTGAATAAACTATTAGCCTTGCAAAATAGTTATTCAGCCATTTAAAAGAAAGTTGTACAGCGATCACATTTAGCTACCCTCTTTTTGCACAAATGTTAGCGGGTGTTTTTTGGCGTAATACGTATTATGTCGTCCGCTATAATGATTTCTTTACCCGGGCTTATCGCAAGAATGAATTGACATAACTCCGGAATACTTGGATAATCGTTATCTCCAGTGAAAAGTCTTGTGTCGTCTATCAGAATAACATGGTCATCACGGTGGTTGATAATCTGTTCTAATTCTGACAACACAGGAGTATCCTTGTCACCCTTGGCCGTAGAACCCCCAGAGTAATGGCCATCAAGCCAGAACAACGCTGGTCCGTTCAACTCTCTTAAGATGTCCTTAAGAATAACTGAACTGTCACCCTGTAAGATTTTCACATTACTATCATCTTTAAATCTTTCAACGGCTTTGCGATGAAGATCAGGACTGAGTTCCACGGAATATACCATATTGAAATGCCCTTTTTGAGCCTCAACCATCTCTCCCAAATAGGTGCCCGTCTCGACCAGCGTTTTGGTTCCGAACCTTTCCCTATAAGCATAAATATTATTCTGCTTAATGATATGAAGGCTGGGCAAAAAGGTCTTTTTGTTCACATACTCTTCAAACTGGTCATAGGCAGCCTTATTTCGGGTATATTCCTTGTATTGTTTTAGTTTCCTCCTGAAAGATTTAAACATTTCGAGTTAATTATGGTGTTCCTAGTTAATTATATTTGTATAAAAGACCATTTTGAGTAGTAATCCAAGGCAGCCCATCTGAGCCTACTGTAACACTTTTGCCGTTGCCACCTGGATATTCAAACCAATCGCCGTTTCCAAATTTATAAATTTTATATTCCCCATAAGCATTTCCGATAATATATGTACTCCCGTCGCTACCTACAGCGATATCGGACGCCTCGCCAGGCAACTGGGTCCAATAACCATTTAAATATTTATAAATCGCTCCAGACTGATCTACTACAAAAGGCCTGCCAAGCTGATCGACGCTGACTCTCTGGGATTTTGTAGGCTTTGGAATATTCGTCCAGTCACTGCCGTTCCACTTATACAACTTGTATCCACCATATGCATTTCCGACAATATATACGCTTCCGTCCGCCCCAATACCGATATCGGTGGCAGCCCCGGGCAACTGTACCCACGAGTTATTTGCGTATCTGAAAATGTACTGCGACTGGGTTATCACCCAAGGGTTGCCCGAAGGGTCGACACTTACCCTAGATAGAGAACTTCTGTTCGTGTCAGTCCAATCGGATCCGTTCCATTTGTAAAGTTTGTATCCACCATAGGCATTTCCGATCATGTAGGTAGTACCGTTGCTCCCTGCTCCGATGTCAATTCCTCCGCCTGGCAACAGCCTAAAGTCTCTGACTTTCATCTGGTTATCCAGCAAGTATTGTTTAACATAGGCTTCAACTGCCGCCTTTTTTGCCGGATCGGCTATTATATCCGAAATCGGGAGAAGGCCCCCAGCCGTGATGTCAATCAGTTCTGCGTTAGCGTCTGTCAAACCAGCACTCCAGCCTGCCGGATTGAAGGTAAAGCTAGGCGTACCCGTCGAGTTGAAGGTCACAGTGCCCACAATTGCGGCTCCAGCATTACCTCCAACGGTTCGCACAAAGGCCTTTTCGTTAAAATTCTGTTCGTACTCGGTTCTATCATACGTTCCTTCCGTGTTGAGACCGAAAATCTTGGTAAAGCTAACTTTTGCTCCGGCGCCTGCGGCAGTTACTTTGTTAAGGCTTTTTGTTTGAGATGTGTATATAAGTTCCAGCTTTCCACCGAGCCTAATATCAGTTAGGATATGGGTTCCATATAGATCTACTAGCTGAGCGGCAGAAAGTGTCGCGAGATGGGTTACAAACCCTGGATGAAGGTAATTCTTTAGCATACTTGCATCGGCGATCATCTTGACCCTCCGTTTAGTCGCTAGCGAATTATAGGTGGCGTATATGTTTTTTTTATTATACTTTTCCTCGTAAGAGCCGTTGTAGTCAAATGTCCCTCCAAACAACATCCCTAAACCTCCTGTTAAGGTCGCTTTATTGGTAAGCTTCCATGAAAGTTCCTCAGCATGCTGCCCAGCCTCAAATGTGTGTGTTCCGGTCTCTGCGCCGGATTGGTTGATGTAAGTCGGATGCTCAAGCTTCAGCCTCTCAACATCGATTATCTCGTATGTAGAAGATTCGGAGTTAGCATAATGTCCGGTAACATCATAACCGTAACCCAGCAAATCCCAATTGCCATCTCCGGCCCCCGAAGTTCCCATGACTGACATTTTTGAACGGTTGATCTTCGTTGAATCTTGAGTAAGTTCGATTGGCTTTTCACAAGACCACATCATTGTCGTAATGGACAAGAGCGTTAAAATTTTTCTCATAATTATTAGCTGTGCCTACTCTTAAGATTTTCGGCGTTCTCTGTTTAAAATATTTTTTTTCGCGAAAATATGAATTTCTCTGGTCGATCGTTAATTTTTTATCCAGTCATTTACATTCTCTGCTTGTTCCGCTTGCTGTACTGTATATTTCGGAGATAGTGGTTCTTCCCCAATTTTGGTGGTCAGGTCGATTTCCCGGTTTTTCCTTCCCCCGAGAAAACTCTTATTACGACCGAAAAGCATATTTTAGAGCCCGATGCACGATGAGGTTTTGTTCTACCACCAAAATTGGGGAAGAACCACGTTCCGCGAAAGAGGTGGCCACATATGGAATAATCCCCAAACACGTGTTTCCAAGCTTTCCAGGTGACGGTTAAGCAACCGGGTATCTTCTCGATCACCTTTACCGCTATTGACTCTAGAGGACCACTTTTTAGGATCACAATCTCGACCGATAGACAACTCTTTAGGGATCCCCTCTACAGTAATTCGCATGTAGATCGGCTTATGTGCCCCGGGAACATAATTTTTCGGCTTTTTAAGATAAAAAAGCAAAGAATAATTTGCATTCATAATTTACTCATTTTAATGTGAACAAAATTAGAATTGCAGCCACCTATAAACAAGATGTACATTTAACGAACATGCTCTTTATCAGAAACTTACCCCATATCCAGTGAGTCAGCATTTTCAAAGTGGTGACTCACCGAATTACTCACTTTAAAAACGGTAAAAGTTGAATAATTTGGTACCTCACTAAAACAAAAAAGCCTGCAAATCGATGATTTGCAGGCTTTTTTGCGTTTTGTTACTCTTTTCAGTGGTCCCGACGAGAATCGAACTCATATCTAAAGTTTAGGAAACTTCTATTCTATCCGTTGAACTACGGGACCAATAATAAGTGCCGTTAAAGGATAAATCTTAATAGCAGGCGCAAATATAATAATAAAACCATTTGCTAGCGTAAAAAATGCAATTCATGCTCCAGATTTGAGCTTAAAGAATTTTGGATTTTATTCTCTTGTGACTTTGCCGCCAAATCCTTTAAAGCTTTCAACACGCATCGAGAAATTAATTGTAGTTGATTACTATCCTAAAGAATAGCCATTGTACAAACTTTGGTGGATAAATTCTGTTATACACTCCTTGAGCTCACGGACTCCCCTTTATTTTGTAATTGGTATATTTAGTACGAATGTCATTGCTCTAATTTTACAGGAAATAACCCTATACGTTTTTAAGAAATGGAAACAAGAATTAACATTAAAAAATTAGAACCAACAGGATACAAAGTCTCAGGGGAACGAAATAGGGTTTGCTGTGTCTGTTAATCCTTCGTATCTTGATATGCTTTATTCCAATTTTCACTCAAACCAATAAACTTATGAATTTCAGCGAACGCCTTACCAGTCTCTCCGATAAGCCTGACATCATCATGATCGTTACCGACCAGGAAAGAGCCACACAGCATTTTCCAGAAAGCTGGGAGCAGGATAACCTCAAGACCCTAACTTTTCTCAAACAAAACGGCTTTAGCTTTGACCGTGCCTTCTGCAATACCTGTATGTGCTCGCCCAGCAGATCCACGCTGCTGACCGGCCTCTATCCTGCGCAGCATCATGTAACACAAACCCTTACCGCAGGTGGAAAATACTCTCAAGGTGAAGTTACCCTCGACAGCACGCTTCCCAACGTGGCGCGCATGTTGACTGGTAATGGCTATGAGGTACATTACCGTGGGAAATGGCATGTAAGCAAAGGCGTCGATGGCGGTAGTCCTGATCCATCGGATAATGCGCTGTACGGCTTCAGGGGCTGGAAAGCCCCGGATGCCGGTGAGGATACCGCACCCGAAAATTTCGGTGGCGGTTTTGCAAACCACGACGGAGCTTATATACAGCAGGCCATCGACTTCCTGAAAAATGTAAGGGAACTGCGCTCCCAGGGAAAGGGAAAGCCGTATTGCCTTATTCTCTCTCTAGTTAACCCCCACGACGTGCTTTGCTATCCCAAGGGATTCAAGTACGGCTACAACGATAATTTCCTCAGAGGGTCAATAACCCTTCCCGAGACAGTAAATGAAGATCTTACCGCCAAAGGCAAACCTTTGGCGCAGGCCCAGATAAAAACCACGGCAGGTCTGGGCCTGGGCCTGCTGAATACGCCAGAGAAGCAAACGAATTACCTCAACTTCTACGGCAACCTGCTGCGCCTGATCGACACCGAGATTGGCTTTTTTATCGACGAGCTGTATAAGGAGGTGGACGGCAGCAAACTGGCCGACCAGGCACTGGTGATCCGCCTTGCTGATCACGGCGAAATGGGTATGGCTCACGGCGGCATGCGTCAAAAGGCATTTGTAGCTTATGAAGAAGCAATTCGGGTACCAATGGTCTTCTCTAATCCAGTAATGTTCCCTAAAACCAATAACTATAAAGGCACACAGAACCTAGCTTCACTGATCGACATTATGCCAACAATCGCTGCCATTACCGGTGCCGATCTGCCTGAAGGCTTGCGAGGTACCAGTCTCTTACCTTTGCTGAACGAGGACAAGCCGGTGCAGGATGCCATCTTATTTACATTCGATGACACGAAGGCCAGCGCTGCCGATAAAGCCAGCGTGGTGAAGGCGGCAAACCGGATACGTTGCGTGCGTACCACCGATTGGAAATACAGCCATTATTTCGATGCGCTTGGTGGCTACCCTGAAGAGTTTGAGCTGTACGACCTGCGTGGTAAAGATGCGCTCGAATATGACAATCTTGCACATGATCCAGCATATACGGAAACTATGGTGGAAATGGCCAAACTGCTGCAGCAGCAGATAAAGCAGAAATTAGTTATCCGCCCCGAACCTTTTAATGAAGCCGAATTCGTAGAATGGTACCAATAGATGGAATAAAATACCTTGGAGGATGGGTATCCTAAATTAAATCAAATATGCATTTTTATATTTAGCACTCTTTCTGTAAGAGCGTGGTTAACAATGGTAGTGTGGTTCATTTATCGAACCACACTACCATTGTTATGATTTTGTGCTGGCGAAACGAAAGCTAACTGGCCCTCTGAGTTTTCAGACATTAAGATCATTCCCTGAGATAGAATACCCTTAATTTCGCGAGGGGCAAGGTTTACAACCAAACTAACTTGCTTTCCAATTATCTCTTCTGGCTTATAATACTCGGCAATACCAGAAACAACAGTTCTTTGATCTATACCGGTATCAAGGGTTAGCTTTAATAGCTTTTTGGTTTTTTCAACCTTTTCTGCTGCGACAATTGTAGCTACCCTAATATCAATTGCTGTAAACTGTTCAAATTGAATGTTTTCCTTAGCAGGCTCAACAGTCGCAGTTGCAGCAACATTATCGGCTTTGCTCTTGTTAAGCTTGTCTATTTGAGCTTGTACAGTTTCATCTTCGATCTTATCAAATAGTAACACAGGCTCATTAAGCTGATGTCCACGTTTCAATAAGCCCATTTTACCTGCATCTTCCCATAGATGACCACCGTAGTTCAGCATTTTCTGCAATTTATCGGCAGTAAATGGTAAAAATGGTTCAATCAAAATTTCTATAGTAGCAGCAATTTGCAAACTGATATTTAAAATGGTACGAACACGATCTTCATCTGTTTTAATTACCTTCCAGGGCTCCGTTTCTGCAAGGTACTTATTCCCTAAGCGGGCAACATTCATTACCTCCGACAAAGCCTCTCTGAAGCGATAATTTTCAATCGAAGCGCTGATTTTTGCAGGGTACGCAGCCAAATCATCGACCACTTGCTGATCTTCCGGAGTTTTAGTCATGCACATTGGGACTTTACCTCCGAAATACTTGTGGGTTAAAACTACCACCCTATTAATGAAGTTACCTAAAACGGCAACCAGTTCATTGTTATTTCTTGCCTGAAAATCTTTCCAGGTAAAGTCATTATCTTTTGTTTCAGGTGCTGTAGCAGTTAAAACGTAACGCAAAACATCCTGCTTGTCTTTAAATTCCACCAGATATTCATCAAGCCACACTGCCCAGTTTTTAGAAGTCGATATTTTTTGACCTTCCAAATTCAGGAACTCATTTGCAGGTACATTGTCTGCCAATATATAATCACCGTGGGCCATTAACATCGCCGGAAAAATAACACAGTGGAATACGATATTATCTTTACCTATAAAGTGAACAAGCTTGGTTTCATCATCTTTCCAATATTGTTCCCAGTTGCCATTTTCTACCTCGTTCTGGTTAATGTAATATTCCTCGGCTTTAGGGTTCCAGATACCCAAACGAGCATATTCAAATAGCTCTTTTGTTGCCGAAATATAGCCAATAGGTGCATCAAACCATACGTACAAAACTTTACCTTCGGCGCCTTTAACCGGAACTTTAATGCCCCAATCTAAATCTCTGGTCATCGCACGGGGCTGTAGGCCTGCGTTAAGCCAGCTTTGGCATTGCCCGTATACATTTGGTCTCCATTCTTTGTGGCTTTCAATGTAAGTTCTTAATTGATCCTCATATTTATCAAGCGGTAAAAACCAGTTCTTTGTTTCTTTGCGTACGGGTTTCTCTCCAGATAAAGTAGACTTAGGATTGATAAGATCTGTCGCATTTAAAGTACTTCCGCAATTTTCACACTGATCGCCGTAGGCATTTTCATTTCCACATTTAGGACAAGTTCCAGTAATGTATCTGTCGGCCAAAAAAGTTTGTGCCTTTTCATCGTAGTACTGCTCGGTTACTTCTTCCGTAAAAACGCCTTTGTTGTAAAGTGTTTCAAAGAAATCTGAAGCAGTTTGATGGTGCATCAAAGAAGATGTACGGTGATATATGTCGAAAGAAACACCAAGTTCCTTAAAGGAATCGCCAATAATTTTGTGGTATTTATCAACTATTGCCTGAGGTGTCGTTCCTTCTTTTTTGGCCTTTAGGGTAATGGGAACCCCATTTTCGTCAGATCCGCAAATAAACTTTACATCTCTTTTATTAGAGCGCAAATACCTCACATAAGTGTCTGCAGGCAGGTAAACACCGGCAAGATGTCCAATATGTACAGGTCCGTTTGTATAGGGCAGCGCAGCCGTAACGGTATATCTCTTTATTTTACTGTTATCCAAAACTATTTTTATTATTTTGTCAAAGATAAGTGTTTTACTAATGATTAAACAGCCAGGATATTTAAAAAAAGGCGACAAAATTGCAATAGTTTGTCCAGCCAAGAAATTAACCCGCAGCATTGCCTATGCAATTACTGTCTTGGAGGGCTGGGGGCTACAAGTTGTAATTGGCAAAACGGTACATGCAGCTCATCACCAATTTGCTGGTGATGATAGTTTAAGGGCTCAGGATCTTCAGTCCGTTTTGGATGATCCGGAGATTAAGGCCATTATAGCAGGGCGGGGTGGTTACGGAACAATCAGAATTATTGATGATCTTGATTTTACTGCGTTTAACGCCAAACCTAAGTGGATTGTAGGCTTTAGCGACATCACCGTTTTGCTATCTCACCTAATTGCAAAACTAAATACACAAAGCATTCATGCTCAAATGCCTTATACTTTTGACAACGCAACTCCTGAATCATTGGAATCGTTGCGGATGGCTCTGTTTGGCGAGAAGATTGTTTACGAATGCCCGGCAGGCAATATCCCCAATAGAAGGGGAGAAGCCGAAGGCGTATTAATTGGCGGCAATTTAACGCTTTTAGTAATGGTTGAAGGTTCGGCATCAGAAATGGATTATACCGACAAGATTTTGTTTATAGAGGATGTTGGGGAGCATGAGTATTCTATTGATAGAATGATGCGTTTGCTTAAACGCAGTGGCAAACTGGCAAAGTTAAAGGGCCTAATTGTAGGTGCTTTTAATGAAGTAGAAGTAGAAGACATTCCTTTTGGATCGAGCCCGGAACAGGTAATCTGGGAGATTGTAAAAGAATATGAGTATCCGGTTTGTTTTGGCTTTCCCGTGGGTCATATTAATGATAACAGAGCGATGGTTTTGGGAAAACCTGTTCAATTAAAAATTGAAGTTAGTGCTGTTAAACTAAAAAGCCCTATCTAATAAATAGATAAGGCTTTTCATGAAAGTTAGTACTGATCTTCTTCGTACTGAGATCTTCTGTGACCAGAAAGAATATAAGTCTTTCCATCAGTCTCAGTTGAATATTTTACATATATACTGTCTGCGATTGTTTGACTTCCTTTAAGCTTAGTAGCCTCAAGTAATACTTTTCCTTCTAAAACGTTAAATCCTTTGTTTGGAGTAAAAGCAATATTAGTTCCGCTACCACTAATGGTTTTAGCCGGAACATCACAGCTCACTTTACCTAATAATCCATAAGGCACAGAACTACTTAACATTTTCATCCAAATAACATTGTTTACGTTATCAGAAGTGTTGTATGTACTGAGAGTAGTATATACTGTAGTAGTTATTTCTCCTTTATCATTTCTCACTTCTTTCCTTGCAAGCGATCCATCTTCATTGTATACATGAACATACCACTCACCTGAAATAGGATATACTGGTGAAACTACCACTTCAGGATGGTCCTTTTTACAGCTCGCAGCCATTAGGCCTACTAAAACGAGCATTGAATATATTAATCTATTTGATTTCATAATTTCTTATTAAAAATTTAAAACTACTGTTTGTGCCACCACATTTTAGTATTAATAGCAACTGCTTTAGGTGTATTAGGGTTAAAGTCAGAAGATATTTTTGGATATAATAATCTTCTAGGAATTTCAACTCCACCTAAACTTGTATTAATCGAAATGGTATATTGACCAGCAACATAGCTAGGAGATTCCGTATCAACAGTACTAATTGCAGGGTATCCTGTTCTGTTTTGATCAAAGAATGAATCCCAGGCCTGGCAACGAACTGCTGCTACCCATTTTTGAGTAATGATAGCTTTAATCATTTCCTCAGTAGTGCCACTTTTAAATTCATATGCACCACCTGCAGCGATAAAGCTCGCCGCGTTTTTAGACCATCTTGTAAATGCAAGTGTCACTGCTTCATCATATGCAGTTTTTGCTTTTCCTGCATCACCTAAACGTGCCCAGGCTTCAGCCTGCAAGAATTTAGATTCTGCTGCAGAAGCAAAATAAACTGGATCAGTAGCAGCTAACACCGCTCTTGATGTTTCGTTAGTTTGAGGACCGGTTAAGGTAAAATTACCTTGCTCTAAACCGATATAAGCTTTTTGACCAGGCGCACCTTTAACATCTGCCAATTCAAAGAAATCAGCAATACGTGGGTCGTTGTTTTTCTTTAAAAAGCTTAGCAAAGTATTACTTGCCTTTATGTTAGAAAAAGTATTTAACTTACGTCTGTCATACTCATAAAGAGGGTTTGATTTGCTTTCAACGTCAGTGAAACCAGTCATCTTTGCATCCAAAGTAGCCAATAAGTCCCCTTCGGTTAATAATGCCTGAATTGCAGCCTGATTTGTTGTAAAATCTCTCATAAGGATTTTAAGCTTCAAAGTTTTAGCAAATTTAATCCACTGAGCCATGTCACCTTGAAAAATAAAATCTTCATTTCCAATCTTAGGTAATGCAATAGCATCAGCGCCTTTTGAAATTGCTTCGTCAAGCTGAGTTATTAATTTAGCATTTACAATTTTGCCTTCTTCCCAATGAGGCGCTTTGTTTTGGTCTCCAGTTAAACCTTCACTGTATGGCAATTGGCTATAAAGATCTACCAATACATGGTAATCTAAAACTGACATTACAGAAGCGGGAATATAATAGTTCCAGGCTCCTGAGGCTTTAGACATTTCCATGGTTAAAGACAAGTCTTTCAATCCACCACCATAAACACTTGTCCAGATGCTGTTATAATCAGCAATACCAACTGCGTACTGTTCTAAACTTTTATATTGATTAGACGTATTGTTCTGGGTATAATGTTGAGACCAGAAAGATCCAATATTTTGAATATCTCCTCCAATTTTAGAAGCAGAGTAAGCAATACCGGTAGGCAAAAGCAACTTTGGATTAGCTTCTGTTGGCAAGTAAGGATCTCTGTTTATATCTAAATCACTTTTACATCCCACCACTGAAACCAGTGCTGCCATGTATAGTCCGATTAATTTTATTTTTTTCATTTCTTTAATGTTAATAGATTAGAAAGTAACTTTTAAACTACCACCGATAGTTCTAACAGTTGGACCTGCAGCAAATTCACCAAAGTTTGATGTAATATCATTACCATAGTTTGTTGATTCAGGATCTACAAAATTGTTTGAATCAGGAGTAAATATTAATAAATTTCTACCCACTAAGCTCAAATCGATGTTTTGTAATTTAAGTTTAGAAACAAACGTTTTTGGCAATGAGTATGTAAATACTAACTCACGAAGTTTAACATAATCACGTTTTAAAACGGCATGCTCATACATCGAGTTGTTAGAGTTCGAATACCAGTAACCATTAATGTTGTTTACAGAAACCTGGTTTGTGTTTTCAGTATAAGTCATTACCCCATTTACTAAACCCGCCTCTTTAACTGAGTTAGGAATAAGGAACGGCTGACGGTAGTTGAAAGTAGTTTCAGTTGAATTACCCACAAAGTTACTTAACTGAGAAGTGTACGAGTAGAAACGTCCACCTTTACGCCAATCTACTAAAGCAGATAATGAGAAACTTTTATAAGTAAATTTATTAGAGAATCCCATTTCAAAATCTGGATTTGAATTTCCTACATTTTTCTTGTTTACTAAATCAATTTTAGGCAAACCATTAGCTAGCACAATCACTTTGCCGGCATCAGGACCTGATTTTACTGTTTCAACCTGAGGAACTTTATAAATTCCAAGAGGCTCACCAACTTTTGCAACATAGTCTACAGAGTAAGCGCTAAAGAATTGATATTCCTGAGCATCATCATATAATGAAAGTACTTTACTTGCGTTTTTAGTGAAGTTAACACCCAAATTCCATTGGAAATCTTCAGTTCTAACAGGAGTTCCTGTTAAAGCAATCTCAACACCTCTGTTTTGGATGTTACCAATATTGATGGTTCTTGTGGTATAACCTGTTTCGGCAGGAAGAGTTGCGTTAATGATCTGATCTTTAGTTTTTCTGTTATAGTAAGAAACATCCAAACCTAAACGGTTGTTAAAGAAACGTCCCTCAGCACCAAATTCAATCTCTGTTGTCATTTCCGGACGTAAATCAAGATTACCTAAGCGTTTATTATGCTGTAATCCTGCAACACCGCCAATAGGCAATAAAATGCTTCCACTTGGTAGTGGTGCAGATGCGTTTTGGTAAGTGTTATAAATTAGATAAGGACTTGCATCATTACCTGTTTTACCATAAGCAGCACGTACTTTAATCAAGTTTACATTATCAGATTTAAGTTCTTTAAATAAATCCGTAACAATTAATGAAGCGTTTGCTCCTGCGTAAAAATAGCTGTTACTATTAACAGGTAGTGTAGATGACCAGTCATTTCTTAAAGCTACGTTCAAGTATAAATAATCTTTGAAAGAGAAATCAAATGCACCAAATGCACCAAATAAACGTCTTCTTACATCTTGAGAAGCATTTACCGGAGTACTACTTGTATTCAATAAACTGTACCAGTTTGGAACATTTAAGCCTGTAACAAATGCATCTAATGAATTGTAACCTCTCTGGTTGTAGTTACCACCAGCCGTTGCATTTAAACCTATATCTTCAGTCAACTTGTAATCTGCCTGTAACATTACAGTCGCGTCAATCTGATTGTTTCTTCTAAAGTTTTCGCCATATCTACCAGTTACCGGTGCTTTTTTACCTGTTGCCGAGAATGAACCCGGACTATAGGTGATAATTGATCCGAAATCTCTAAAACGGGTGCTAGAGAAGTCGCCACCTAAACGACCAACTGCTGTTAAGCCTTTGATTAATTTGTATGATAAATCAACTTTACCATAAACACGGTCATCCTGAGCAACACCTTTATTGTCTTTTACTACTTTATATGGGTTTGAAGCATATAAAGTATAGAAGTTATCGTAGTTGTTGTATACGTTGTCGTAATCTTTTAGCGATGTTAAATCAATATCAACAGGAGTTTGAATTAATTCCTGGAATAAAGTTTTACCACCATCTGCAGTTCCCTGACCACTAAAGATCAAGTTTGCATCTTTTCTAACATAGTTTAAGCTAAAGTTTGCTTCAAACTTGTCGTATTTAGTGTTTCCTCTAAAAGAGAAGTTATTTCTTGTGTATCTGTCAACATTACCTGGTGTAACACCTCTTTGTCCAACATTTCCATAAGAGAAAATTAACGACGTATGTTCACCACCTGCTGAAATCGAGATTTCATTGGTATGGTCTAGGCCAGTATCATAAAAATTGCGCAAATTGTCTTCAACATAAGCAAATGGTTTTTGCTGACGAACGCCATCAACTTCAGTACCCCAGTCTTTAACAAGTCCATTTAATCTTGGCCCCCATGATCCGTTCTCTTCAAAAGCGAAATTAGGCCATCCTTGACCGAATTGATTTTGTGTAGTTGCAGTCATCAAAACATTACTGAAGTTTATTGCTCCATTATAAGTAATTTTTAATTTTTGATTTTGCTTAGCAGATTTAGTTGTAATCATTACCACACCATGTGCCGCTCTTGAGCCATATAATGCAGTTGCCGAAGCTCCTTTTAAGATATCCATGGTTTCGATATCATCTGGATTGATATCATTTACCTGGTTTCCTAAGTCAACCGACCTGGAAGAAGTAACCGTTGAAGCATTATTATCATTGATTGGAACACCATCAACAACATATAATGGCTGGTTCCCCGTAAATGACGAAATACCACGAATGATAACTTTAGTTGATCCACCAACAGAGCCAGAGTTAGAAATACTAACACCTGCAACTTTACCTTGTACACCTGAAAGTGCATTTACATTGTTTGCAGCAGTAATTTCTGATGCTTTTACAGTTGAATTAGCATATCCTAATGTTCTTGCCTGTTTGGTTTGACCCATTGCAGTTACTACAACTTCGCCCAAAAGATTGGCATCTGAGGCTAAAACTGCGTTAAGAACACCTGAAGTTCCAATTACTTTACTTTGGGATACATATCCGATATAAGAAAATTCTAATGAGGTTACTGATTCAGAAACACTGATTGAATATTTACCTTTTACGTCGGTCATCGTTCCGACTTTTGTACCTTTTACTACTACAGTTACACCCGGCAATGGTAGCCCATCATCTTTACCTGTAACTGTACCAGTGATCGTCCGTTGCTGTGCCATTGCTGAAAAAGCAAATAGCATTACCACGAACAAACTTTGTAGAAGTTTTTTCATGAAGAATAAAATTTAGGTTAGTTAATAATCGCCGAATATAGATCGATTTTAATATGCAAGCATATTTTTATTACCAGCAAAAGAATAAATGACAGTAAAATGACGAAACTGATTGTTGCCAAAAACACAAAAAAAGACCGTAATAGAGAACGAAATTTCGCTACATTACCACAAAATTGGTTTTTATTTCGAATTTGTCAAAAAATACACACTATTATCTAATTTAAATTTGATTCGATTTTTGCAAGACCCGTAAACAATAACGTTATCATAATTTTGGCCCACTTTATGCTAAACGCTCTGCCAGAGCGCGTTGAAATATGGGGAAGTCCGGCAAAACCACTTTCTCTCTTGCCACATAAATAAAATGGGAGTCATCAAATTTGATGACTCCCATTTTATTTATTATTTATTTATACTATGGCCTTGGCCCTGTACGTACTAACGTATCCACTGCAAGCCTTGTTGCAGGGGCAGTACCCCAATCAAACGCGACATAAAACGTCTTGGTTGCAGGGTCGTAACGGCTGTCATAACCAGGTGTATTTTTTAACCCTGGATTACCAGGACACGTAATGGTAACTTTATTGGTGGTTGTGTTTATAGTAAATATAACTCCATCAGATTCAGGAGTTCCGATACCGCCAACTGCACCACCATTAGCCCATATTTGCGAATCGAACCAAACAGAATTTGGTGTTCTGGTAATCAAGCTAGCTTCCACTCCACTAAAGTTTCCACCGAATGAAAGATCCGGACCTGTTGCTGAATTACGGGTAATTTTTCCTTTAAAATCGAACACGCCATCGTATTGATTCTTAACTGAAATAAGCAAAACGTGCTTACTATAGTTACCACTTAGGGCCTCTGGACCATTAGTAATACGCACCGGTAAACCAAACAGTTTAAAAATATCTTCGTCCGTTTGTACAATGGTCTGTGGTTTTAAGGTTATTGGAAACTTAACCGATTTTTGCCCTGCAGGTATGGTTACCGAACTTGGCATTTCAAAATCTCCTGCCGTTAAAAGCTCATAATCAGATCCGGTAAGTGAATTATATTCTTGCAGTACATTCGGATCAAACTCGATAGTTACGTCCGAACCTGAACTTACCCCCTGGCCAATATAGCCAACTTGTAGCTCTATAACCGCAGTAGCATCACTTGATACTATCCCTGTACTGGTTGTGTTTGGGCTTGAACTTGATGGCGATGCGTCAAATATACCGATAAAGCTTTTGTCAACTCCGGAAAAATCCTGGTCAACGATATCATCCTTCAGACATGATGATAAAGACAGTACCATCACCATTAGAGGGACAATACCTTTTTTTATATAATTGAATTTCATTTTTACCTGTTTAATAGTGTTATACATTTTCTACTAGGAAATTATCTAGGTCCTTTATCCCAAAATATTCGTGATGAATGTGGGTTAATTGTACCCTCTAACGCTACGTTAGCTGCATTATAGTTATACTCACTCTGTGCGTAAATCAGCCTCAATGGAATATTTTTGCCTCCTCGTTCAGGTGAAAATGATAGCAATTGGGCTTGCTGAGCAGCAGATGACAGTATTGCGTCAGCACCATCTAATCTTCTATAATCTACCCAGCCCTCAAAGTTATTAAGACCCATTAAGGCAATATACTTCTGTGTAGCAATAAGCTTAATCTTATTACTATTTGCTGGAGCATCCCAATTTGAGATTGCGTTTGTGAAATAATCTTCAAGTACATCATCAGGAACACCTAAAAATTTAAATGACGATGCTACTGCTGCTTCATAAGCAGTTTTTGCATTACCACCTATCCATCCTCTTTGAATGGCTTCGGCTTGCAGAAATCTACTTTCAACTACGGTAAACAACCATTGTGCCTGAGATGCAGATACGGACAGGCCAGGACCAGATACATCAGCCTGATTAACCGCCTGAGGGCCAGTATTTGGCGTAACCTCACCATAATTACTTCCCAGATAATCTGCCTCAAGAGTTCCTGCTATTGGCGTAACGGCCTCATCAAAAGTATAGAACAAGCGTTCATCGACATAGTTATCGCCATTTACACCATAAATTTGTTTTAGGAAAAAGTTGTTCGCTCTCCAGAAATCGTTTACAGAAGATCCTGATGGTGCTGTATCATATGTATCCCAGAAAGGATTCTGTTTAAGATTATCAGCTACATAGCCAGGTTGCACGTAGGCTCCACCGTCTGTTGGACTAACAGCTCCGCCGAAAGGAGCGGTAATTCCGTCAAGATATCCTTCGGCTGCAGTTTTAGCAAGTTCGGCAGTAGCGTCTCCCGCACTGATCACTTCCGACTGATGGATAAGCAACCTCAATTTTTGTGTATTAGCCAGTTTTTTCCATTTGGTAACGTTGTTGTGAAATACGATATCTACTCCGGCAATTGTAGGATCAGTTGCAACACCAGCTTCGTTTAACAATCCTATTGCTGCATTCAATTGAACGATAAGGTCGGCATATATTGCAGGTCCTTTATCATAGGTCGGCGTAAGGTTTTTTGTTAAATCGAACGCTGCAGAGTAAGGAACGTTATTGTACTGGTCAACCAGATACATGAAGCCTATACTTTTCATAATTTTAGCAACGGCCACGTAATAATTTTTACCAGCTTCTGCTGCTTTTTTCTCGGCAACATCAAAATCATATAATATATCGTACCAGTCATTCCACTGAGCAGCTTCAAAACTAGAAGTGATGTTGTAGCCCTCGGTAGCCGGATTGGCACCATACGTACCTGAACGTGCATAATAACCCATCCATCCGGCGATATTACTAAATGAGGTTGCTGACTTATCTGCCGCACGTTGAATAGCGCGTGGCAGTAAAAGTTCAGGAGTTATCGACTCCTCTGTCGGTGAGTTTGGGTTCTGATTTATATCAAAAAAACTCTTTTTACACCCTGCGGATATGAACAGAATCGATGTAAAAAATATAACGGTTAGTTTTTTCATAACTATATCTTGTAAGTATTTATGATCTTTTATTAAAATTTAATGGCAATACTACCACCTATAGTACGCACCGGAGGATTGATTTGAGGATCTCCTAAACCACCCTGGTTTGTATTTGCAACTCCACCATCTGCTACCGCTGTAGTTCCAGTAAATTCAGGATCTGTATAAATATTTGTTTTAGGAACCCATAAGAAAAGGTTACGACCAACGGCTGTAAGAGATATCCCTTTGATAACTTTTTGTTTGCTTAATAGCTTAGCAGGGATGTCATAAGACAATGCGATTTCACGAAGCCTCCAAGAACTTGCTTTAGTAATAAAGTTACTAGAAGCGTCCATATAAGCATCTGTGAAGAAGTTTTGCGGATTAAGTGTTACGCTTGTATTCGCAATGTATTGTCCCGGATTTGCCGGATCTTCATATGATGAGTTTGGAAGTACAAATGGCTCACGGTTATTAGTCGCAGTATTGTAACCAACACCAGTCCATGCCATTGAGTTACCAATATCATGATATGCGTAATGACCTGTTCTGTATTCGAACAAAGCCGACAAGCTTACACCTTTCCAGGTTACTGACGGGTTGATGCCTATTATCCATTTAGGCATAGTCTGACCAAAAGGTTTCAAGGTAGGATCAACCGTAGGGGCTCCTGTATATTGGTTTACAATAACACGGCCCTGATCATCTCTAAAGTAATCTGTCCCTTTAAGCAAGAAGGCCGAAGAACCAACAATTGCGGCATTAATCACATTATTTCTGGTTTCACCAGTACCACCGATTGACAGTTCAGTTAAACCAGGATATATTTCTGTAATGTTACTTTCGCTATAAGTTGCATTAGTTCTCAACTTTATATTACCGTCTCTAAACGACACTAAAGGTGTTAAGTTCAAGTCTAACTCAAGTCCTTTATTAATAAAGGATGCAGCATTAACCAATGCACCTGTGTAACCTGTAGCACCTGAAGTGTTTATGGTTACCAGCTGATCTGTATTGTTTTGATGATAATAAGTAGCTTCTATGTTAATGCGGTTTCTCATAAAGCTTAAGTCGAAACCAGCTTCTTTATTATTAATAAACTCAGGAGTAAGAACGCCAACTGCGCTGTTATCAACAGAGAAACCCGGTAATGTACCATAAGGGAAACCACTGCCTTGTGAAAAAGTAGCGGCCAATCTATAAGCGCCTATATCAGCATTCGCAGTTTTACTCCATGACCCACGAAGTTTAAAGTAAGAAAGGATATCGTTGTTCTTTAAAGACTCTATGGCATCTGTAAGTACAAAAGATGCATTTACAGCAGGGTAAAAATAAGAGAATTTACTGTCGCTGTTTAAATATAACTCCGAAGTTACGTCATTACGACCAGTCACCTCAACGTTTGCCCAACCTTTATAGCTTAAGCTTGCACTACCAAAATAACCAGCAAGTCTGGTACGTGAATTTGTTACACCACCAGTTAACTCTCCGGCTCTGTTACCCACGTTAAATAGTTCGGGAACTACAAGATTAGCAGCAGAAGGTGTACTTAAGCGTGTGTCACGCTGGCGTAGAGATGTTCCTAAAACAGCACCTACTTTAAAATCCCCAAACGTTTTGCTGAAGTTTGCGAAGAATTCTGATTGTAACTGGCTGTTTCTTCCAGAACGTTCGGTAAGTGCTCCAGGAATGATCTTAAACGATCTTCTCAAACCAAGTGCATTTGGCACCTCACCTCTAGAAATGTTTCTGTCATTTACAAGATTCATATTTAATGAAGCCCTGTAAGTAAAGTTAAGCCAATCAACAGCTTTATAGTTTAATTCTAATATAGAAGACAGATTTTCTCTTTTACCTTCTCTTCTCCAGTTATCTAAAGCAAAGTAAGGGTTTAAACCATAATCAGTAAAATAACCATTGTATTCAGCAATGGGATTATTCTTGAAATCTTTGAACGAAGTAAGAGGAATGTGAGCAGGAGTATTATAAATTAAGTTCTGAAGACCTCCATTTAAACCTACGTTGTTTGCGCCGTTATAGTCAGACATCGCATCATCATCAAATACACTATAGTTTGATTGTGCATAGTATGTATTAAATGAAGCTTTAAAACGCCCGTACTCTTTGGCTGCATTTAAACGCACACTTGTCCTACGGTTCTTATCATCTGGAACAATCCCCTTAACGTTCGCATCCTGTACACTTAAAAAGAAATCTTTAGCGGCAAAAGAAACGTCGTTTTGGATAGTTACACCTGTATTCCAGAAGTCTTCTCTTGAATTGTTTGCCGAAAATGGAACCTGCTCAGCAACACCCTCTCCATCAGAGAATTTGTGCCCGATATCTACAGTAGAGCCATCAAATGCAGGTCCCCACGACCAGTTTTCGTACGGAGTATACACTTTTGAGCCATCCGCATCGATAAAACCGCTACCAAATTTTGTTTGAAATTTAGGGAAAAAAGAAACGCTTGTGAATTGCGTAGAGTTTTTCACCATAATCTCTGGAGTCTCAGCACCTTTTTTGGTGGTAATAACGATAGCTCCGTTTCGTGCATCCGGGCCATAAATAGCCGCAGCGCCAGCACCTTTTAGGATTGTTGAGCTTTCAATGTCATTAGGATTCAGGGTAGACATATAACTTAACGGAGTAGGGACCCCATCAAGCAATAACAAAGGATTGTTGTTACCTGTTAAAGAACGAATACCACGTAAATTAATCTTTACATCTTCGAATACACCACTGTTAACAGTTGAAATGTTCAAACCAGAAACTTTACCCTGTAAACCATTAGCTACGTTAACAGAGCTGGCTTTGGTTATTTCAGCACCTTTTAAATTCGTGGCCGCATAACCCAGCTCCTTCGCCTGTCTTTGGATACCAAGCGCACCGGTTATCACAACTTCACTTAAGTTCTGCGAGTCAGAGGTTAATGCCGCATTCACCACATTAGATGTAGCAACCTTGGTTTGGGATCCATACCCCAGATAAGAGAATACCAACTCTACTGAGCCAGATGGAACAGATAAGGAATATTGACCACTTGAATTTGTTTGAGTACCTACTTTAGTACCCTTAATCACAACTGTCACACCCGGAAGAGGCAATCCATCGCCTTGGTCCGTAACTGTACCAGTAATTGTTCGATTTTGCGCCATTGCAGAGCCCGCAACAAACAGCAATATGAACAAACTTTGTAGAAGTTTTTTCATAAAAAATTAAAATTTAGGTTAGTTAATAATATTTGAATATACGAATTTGATATGCTAGCATAAATGATTTAATGCGCATTGAAATTAAATGACATAAAAATGACACAATAAACACAACATCGTTATAGCAGAACTATTGGTTAACAAAATTTAATATTGACTTTTAACCAATAAGCATCAATAACCTTCAAAAAACATTGAAAAAGTGGCATTCACCAAAATATTTAACATATTTTAACACTATGTCTCACAAAATTTAACTACCTAGATTTTTAATTTCAATGCCAACATCCTGATTTTCAGAAACATCTAATTAACCAGAAACACAGCATTGATAAACATCTGTTTTCCGTTCTCCCAGAACGACCTGAAAAGTATATCACTTGCAAGATAAATTACGGTCCCTTTTGAGACTGATTGAATGCCAAACAACATTCCATTATCCAACTTTTTCAACACATCCTTGCCCACTACACCAGCCACATAACTATTTGGCTTCAAGACACCTACACTCCAATCTTTATTTAAAAGCTCGTAGATTTTATCATCCGTTTTCAAGGCATAATAATAATCTCCCAAGCCAGCAGATATTGGATGGCTATGATCCAGATTAACTTTAAAAATAGCCCCAGGAATGGCTTCTGACAAATCATCAAGATTGCGTTCTCCATACTTTCTTGCCCTATTAACCTTTATGTCATTTTTTACACTCTCTCTCAATCTAATATTAAAAGGCTTTTTTCCTAGTGCACTTGAAATTGCACCTTCAAACAAAATTATTTTCCCCCCATTCTCAATCCAACTCTCCAATTTCTCGTCAATATCTTCGCTATAATTACCATCTGGCATAATCAAGGTATTTATCTTATTGATATCCAGCTTATCTATGTTATACGCAGTTATCATCGTAACGGGGTAGTTCAGTTCTTGCTCAAAGAAATGCCAGGCCTCACCAACACCTTGAGTAGAGATGCCTGTGCCGGCCACTATAGCTACTTTAGGCACATTTAGAATAGGATAAACGTTTGAACCGAAATCTTTACCCTTATCTACATAACCACTTGCAGAAGTATAAGCTCCAGCATTTAGGTCTTTTTGTATACGGGAAATCTTAGACGAAAGCCCCTTTACTTGTCGCTCATTCTCTGTTCGGTATACCAATAACGATCCGGCAGGAAACACCTTAGTACCAATAGTAAACGCTTGTTCAGCCGATCTTACCTTAATGTTTGCCCGCTGCAATGCAATAAGAACCTGCGCATCTTCAGTCGAATTCCACTTAAAAATCCAGGCGTAAGGCTTCTCTGCTACTTCAGACTGCTCCTTAAATTCTTCTAAAGCGGGGTAGATTCCTTTTACAGATTCTTTACTTGCATACGCTTTTAAACCGTAAACATATGGCAAAGCCCATGCGGTAATGTCGTAGGTATTAGAATCATTAACAGTGGTTTGGGGTTCAAATAGCACATTAGCCAAAACAGCCTTTGGTTGCCGCAGATTTACAATCAGGTCATTCCTATCTACCTTAAAGCCCTCTACTTTCTTTGTTTCATAATTATAGCCCCGCATGTTCTTATCCAATCCAAACCCATACTCAATGCCGTTCTTTTTAAGGAGTTCGGCAAGCTTCTTAACTTTACTCAGATTTTGCGCCTTCACTACATATGTTTTATAAATACCCGGAGGATTCGCAACCGCTTTTTCAAAATAGAGTTTGAACTCCTTTACCAGCTTATCGGCATTTTTTGAAACCGTTTCAACAGTAGCCATACCGGTAGTATAATGGTGACTGATCCTTTCCTTAAGCGTAAGCGTATCTCCATCAATAGTTACTACAGACAGGCCGGCACCAATTCCCCCTTGTTCATAAGTCATTCCTACGGCACCATTGTATAAGGGATACGTATCTCCGTAAGAGGGATAAAGCAGGTCGAAGCGTTCCTTAGTAAAATACTGCCATCCGTTCTCATCAAAATACTTAGCATTGTTTTTTCCAACGGTGACCTGAAACTCACGCTGCCAGGGAGTAACATCCTGATGGATCGGCTCGGCCGCAGGCGCAAAATAATAGGGCTCATTATAACTTTGTTCATGAAAGTCCACATGAACCTCTGGCATCCACTCATGGTATACCTTTAACCGTTGCTGTGTTTCTATCTGTGTTTGCCAGGCCCAGTCTCTGTTTAAATCAAAATAATAATGGTTCGATCTACCACCTGGCCAAGGCTCTGAGTGTTCTCTTGCCATTGGGTTAGCATTGGGCTTATGCCCACTAACCGAGTTAAAATAACTCACATACCTTTCTCTGCCATCCGGATTTAGGCATGGATCTATAATCACAATGGTGTTCTTTAACCAATCTTTAATGTCATTTGTTTGTGCTTCAGCAAGAGCAAATATGGTTTTCATAGCCGTTTCAGTAGAACTGGCTTCGTTCCCATGCACATTGTAGCTTAACCACAATATAGCTGGCTGTTTACCTTTCGGTGCTGCTGATGCCTCGGCTTTACTCAGACTTACATTATATTTTCTGATTTGCTCTAAATCATCTATGTTTTCTTTTGAGGATATTACTGCAATTAACAGCTCTCTTCCTTCGTAAGTTTTGCCATAGCTTACAATCTTTATGTTCTTTTCTTTACTGCTTATGTATTTAAAATAATCGATAACCTTATCATGTGATGTAAATTTACTTCCAAGGGCATATCCTAAAAACTCATCCGGAGACTTTGTCTGAGCATCTGCAACACTTAAACCTAAGAGCAAAAACAAAAAAGGCAGCAGAAAGTATTTCATATCGACGAATTAAGACTCCAAAATACTAATTTTACCATATTAATTATTCATTTTATCTATGGCCGCCATCGAATCCCTTTATCAGCATTATTTAAAGCACCCTGTTATATGTACCGACACAAGGAATATTACTCCTGGTTGCTTGTTTTTTGCCCTAAAGGGTGATAATTTTGATGCCAACACTTTTGCAGAGCAGGCCCTTACAAATGGCGCAGCATATGCTATTGTAGATAACCTTGCATACAAAACCAGCAAGCAATGTATTTTGGTGCCTGATGTACTGACAACATTACAAGATCTTGCCAAACATCACCGCTCACAATTAGATATACCGGTTATAGGTTTAACTGGTAGTAATGGCAAAACAACTACCAAAGAACTAATAAAAGCGGTTCTTTCCGAAAAATATAAAACCTTTGCCACCAAAGGCAATCTAAACAACCACATTGGTGTACCCCTTTCTATTTTATCATTAACCAATGATACCGAGATTGCAGTAATAGAGATGGGCGCCAACCACCAAAAAGAAATAGAGTTTCTGTGTACTATAGCGCAGCCGACTCACGGTTTAATTACCAATGTAGGCATGGCCCACTTAGATGGCTTTGGAGGATTCGAAGGTGTTAAAAAAGGGAAAGCAGAGCTCTATGCGTATCTAAAGAACAATCATGGCTTTGCTTTTATTAACAGGGATAACTCCTACCTTTTGGAAATGAGTGCTGCTGCTGACCTTGACAAGGTTATCTATTACGGCACAGAATCAACAGATACAATATCAGGAAAGCTGATTAAAACAGATCCATTAATTGAAATTTCATGGTCAGACAAAGTAGCCAGTTACCAAATAGCTGTTAATTTAACCGGATCTTACAATTTCGAAAACATATTGGCGTCTATATGCATTGGAGCATTTTTCGATGCTACTCCTTCAGCAATAAACAAAGGTCTTTCTGGATACTACCCCAACAACAATCGCTCACAAATCACAAAAACGGAGAACAACACAGTAATATGTGATTTTTATAACGCAAACCCGAGCAGCATGACTGCTGCCCTAAATAACGTTTCTCTTTTAACTGCCGACAAAAAAACTGTAATTATAGGAGATATGTTTGAGCTTGGTCCAGAATCTGCGGAACAACATGATCTTATTGCCAAACAAGCCGAACAGCTCCATGTAGAAACACTTATTTTTATTGGGAAAGACTTTTACGCATTAAAAGATAGGTACAAAGGGCACTTTTTTAGCACCAGGGATGAGGCTCAGAAATTCTTAAAAAACGATCCTATAAGGAATAGTCTTGTGTTACTTAAAGGATCAAGAGGTATGGCACTAGAACAACTGCTTCCTTTACTTTAGTTCGACCTTTATCCCCGCATCACTGATCTCAGCAAGCGGATTATCGCGCATATTCTGCTCTATTTCCAACTGATATTTACCGGCAGCGGGGAATTTGTAATTGGTAAGCAAAGGCAAATTATAGGTAAACAAGTTACCTGAACCCGAACCGTTCCACTGCCCATCTGGTTGTGCCAATCTATACTCGTAACGTCTAGTGTGTTTTTCCTGCCCACTTCCGCTTATATGGAATAAAACAAAAATATTTGAATACCTGTAATCCGCGGTATGGCGCAATTTAAAATAGATATTATAAGGCTTACTGCTGTCGGTAATTTCAACTAATGTTTTAACCTTGTTAGGGTAGCCCCAGTTACGTGCAGGCATAGACATATTGCTATCCACAAGCGTATTGGTATCGCATCCGCTAAAAAAGAGAATGATTAAAACTGAGGACAGCAGTAAAACTTTAAAATTATTCATCCTTAGGCTTTTCCTTTTGTTTTTTCCTTCGGTTATTGTTTCTATTTCTATTCCTGTTTGCCGACGGCTGACCAATGGCGGCACCTGGTTGCTCGGGAACAGTACCTTCGGCAGCCTGAACTACAGGCTTATTGGCTGGTTTAGGGTGTTGACCTTGTTTCGGATTCTGAACAGGTTTTGCTCCCGGCGCAGGCTTAGGTCCTTTCTCAGGTCTGGCGCCTTGTACAGCTGGCTTAGGCCCCTGTGCAGGCTTAGTATTTTGAGGGGGTCTTGGTCCTTTTTCAGGCCTGTTTCCGCTATTCCTATTTTCGTTGGTCTTGTTAGGATTATTTCTATTATTCTTGTTGCCTTTATTTCTAGGTTTATCGTCTAAACGGGTTAAACTATCTTGTCCAACAACATTTTCATAATCAGGTATTTTCTCTACAACGGCTACCGGAGTTAACTCAACAGCCTCTTCTTTAAGATTAATTGGCTTCTGTCCGCGTTTATTCATTGCCATGATCTCTTTCACACGGTCAACTTTAAGTGGGATCCAATCTTCTGTATTAGGATAACTGAACCACATAATCTTTTTAAAGATGTCTGTTTTTTGGTGACGGGCAACTCCAATTTCAGTTTGTAGGCTTTCAATACGATCAGGGATGTCTTTTAATGCATCTAAATACGTATCCAGCTCATAATTTAAGCAACACTTTAGCTTACCACATTGACCTGCAAGTTTTAAAGTATTCAAAGAAAGGTTCTGATATCTGGCCGCAGCTGTCGATACCGTTTTGAAATTGGTTAGCCATGTAGAACAGCAAAGTTCGCGACCACAAGACCCAATTCCACCTAACCTTCCGGCTTCCTGACGCATTCCAATCTGGCGCATTTCAATCCGGATTCTAAAGGTTTCAGCCATCTTTTTGATCAGCTCCCTAAAGTCAACACGACCCTCTGCAGTATAAAAAAAAGTTGCCTTAGTTTTATCTCCCTGGTAATCAACATCGCTGATTTTCATGGACAGACGTAAATCTAAAGCAAGGGTACGTGCTTTATGCATCGTTTCCCATTCCAAAGCCTTGGCGATCTTCCATTTTTCGACGTCTGCCTCAGTAGCTTTTCTGTAAACTTTTCTGGTTACCTGATCAATAGTTGCTTTACGGCGTTTCATTTGCATGCGCACCAGTTCCCCGGTTAAGGAAACATGGCCGATATCATAACCGCCTGTAGGACCTTCAACAGCAATTAACTCCCCTATTTCGAGGTATATGTTCTCGCTATTCAGGAAAAATTCTTTCCTGGCACCCTTAAATTTAACTTCTATTACTTGAAAAGGTATATAATTTGAAGGCATGTCAAGATTAGACAGCCAGTCGTAAACTTCCATTTTTCCGCATCCTCCAGTAAGGCAAGAGCCATTACTTTTGCAACCCGAGGGGGCACATCCGCCACCTGTAGAACAACTTCCACATCCCATAATTAACTATATATATATTGAGTCCCTTTCGGGAGCGTTTTAAACTTAATTATTTTTACCAGTTGTAAAGATACATCTAAAAACAGAATTTTAGGATTTGCATTTCTCTCGATATGATAGTGCGCCTTTTCCAGCTCTGAAATAATGGCGTCTGCCATATTAAGATTAAGTACATGGGTTGATAGCCGTTTTGCCGTGTCCATAGCTGAACCAGGCAGCTTAACCAGCTCTTCTGCGCCACTTAATAACAGGCTGCATTCTCTTAAAAAACTAATCCCGTACTTTAAAAAATTCTTTTGATTTTCTCTACCCCAGCCCGCAATCTGATCTACAAAATTGGTTAAATCTAAAACCCTGTTGCCATATCCCATCCTCAGCCATTCCGCAAATTTCTCGGCGTTTTCATTTTGTGTATTGGCCACCAATTGCTTGGCCTCAATCAAATTTCCATCTGCAAGAAAGCTATACTCTGTAGCCTGATTTTCTGACAAACCAAATTCATCCATCAAATAACTTTCAACAGTAGAATGTGGTAGTTTAGGAATCTTAACAATCTGCGTCCGCGACAATAGCGTAGAAAGAATCTGTTCCTGGTTGTTTGCCACTAAAATAAACAGGGTGTTTTGCGGTGGTTCTTCAATAATCTTTAATAAGGAGTTTCCTTCTTTATCCAGATATTCGGGCAGCCACATGATCAGCACTTTCGTCTCGGCCTCAAAAGCTTTATAACTTAATTTTTTGATGATATCATGACACTCGGCAATGTTAATGTTTGCCTGTTTATTCTCTGCACTTAATTTAGATCGCCAAATATCCATGTCAAAATAAGGATCAGCAAGCACCATACTCCGCCATTCATCTAAAACATCTACTGCTGTTTTTACATCTTTAGAAGCGAAAAAAGGGTAAGAAAAATGTAAGTCCGGGTGAATATATCTTTCATATTTTCTGCACGAAGAACATTCACCGCAACTGTCATCAGTCTGTTTATCAAGACAGTTAATATATTGGGCATAGGCAATTGCTAAAGGCAAAGCACCACTTCCTTCTGACGAAAGAAACAACTGCGCATGACTTATCCTATTCTCAGCAAATGTTTGTATCAACTGCTGTTTTATGCTTTCCTGACCTATGATATTCTTAAACTGCATTTGGTGCAAAATAGCAAAATTTTAACACTTGCCTATAACGGCACTAAAAGTTGCCTGCCAGATTTTATTATCTTTGCCCACATGCCCAGAATTTTAGCTTTTGATTATGGAACCAAGCGTATCGGATTAGCCGTTACAGACCCCCTGCAAATTATTGCCACGGGACTTGATACCATACACCCCAAAGACGCTATAGAATATCTAAAAAAATATCTTTCAACAGAACAGGTAGAAGCCTTTGTTTTTGGCGATCCAAAGCAAATGGATGGTTCTCCTTCGGATTCTGCACAGCATGTAAAAGGCTTTGCCAGAACCTTAAAAAGAACCTTTCCTGATATCCCCCAACATTGGATTGATGAACGGTTTACTTCTAAACTAGCCCATCAAACAATTATGCAAAGCGGATTAAAAAAACAAGACCGACAAAATAAAGAGCGCGTAGATACCATCTCGGCTACTATTATTTTGCAATATTTTATGGAACAGCACCGTTTATAGATTGCATTTATTAAAATTATATGAGCTTAATCAGCGATGACATGCAGCAGCTTTTGCTTAATTACTGTGAACCAGAAAGCGAATTGCTACAAAAAATAGACAGAGAGACCAATTTAAAAGTGCTGATGCCACGCATGCTTTCAGGCCATTATCAGGGCCGGGTACTTAGCTTTCTAAGCAAAATGACAAACCCTACCCGAGTTTTGGAAATTGGCACCTTTACCGGCTATGCCACCCTTTGTCTTGCTGAAGGATTAACAGAAGACGGAATTATTTATACGCTAGATATAAATGAAGAGCTGGAAGACATGGTACGCCACAACTTTGCCCAATCTGATTACAACAGCAAAATAAAATATATCCTTGGCGATGCGACCCAAACGGTGAACGCATTAGAAGAAACCTTCGACCTTGTCTTTATTGATGCCGACAAGAAAAACAATGGCACCTATTATGATCTTGTTTTCAACAGAATCAGGCCTGGCGGACTCATTATAGTGGATAACGTACTGTGGAGTGGAAAAGTACTGAACACCAATCAGGATAAAGACACTAAAAATATCACTACATTTAATGACAAAATTGCGGCAGATGACCGTGTAGAAAAACTCATTTTACCTGTTAGAGATGGGTTATTTATCATCAGAAAAAAATAAGGTATGTTTAAATCATTACTGTTAGTTTGGCTTAGTGCTATCACCATAACATTTAGTGCCGGCGCTCAAACCACAGCAGAATATATTGCAGAGCATGCAGCATATGCGCAAACACTGATGCGGGAACATAAAATACCTGCCAGTGTTATTCTTGCTGTTGCCATACACGAATCAGCATCCGGCACAAGTAAAATTGCCAGGTATCTTAACAACCATTTTGGAATTAAAGGCGCAAACAGCAATACCGAAATTCGTTCGTCCTATAAGGATTACCCCTCCGTGAAGGAGTCTTATAATAGTTTTTTGGGATTCTTAAAAAGCCGATCATCTTTTACCTCGCTTTTTGAGAAATATGATCAGTTTGATTACAGAAACTGGGCCAGAGGTATACAGCGTGGTGGCTATGCCGGAAGTAGAACATGGGCATCACAGATCATCGGAATCATTAAAAAAAATGACCTTTCGCAGTATGACGAACGACCTGATGATTATGTAGAGCCACCTGCAGCTGTTGTCGCTACCAGATCCAGATCAGCAAAGAATTCAAGATCAACATACACAGTTAAAAGAGGCGATAGCCTAAATAAGATAGCAAAATTGAGGGGAACAACCGCAGCCTCACTAATGAAAAAAAATGGGCTAAAAGGCGCTGCGCTTAAGCCCGGACAAAAACTTAAACTATAATGAACAAAAGAATAATCATCCTTGCCGCCGTGGTGGTATTTTTCTCTGCCTGCAAAACAAAAAAATACAGTCGCAACAATAAAGCGATCGAAAAAGCAGCAGACAAAGCAAATCCGGAATATAAATCGCGTACTACAGTAATGTATATTGATGAATTCAAAGATGTGGCAATTGAAGAGATGAATAAATATGGTATTCCGGCAAGTATTACACTTGCGCAGGGCATTATTGAGTCGGGAAGTGGAAATAGCAGTTTGGCAAAATATGCGAACAACCACTTTGGCATCAAATGTACTTCCGAATGGAAAGGCAAGGGATATTATAAAGACGACGATAAGGCCAATGATTGTTTCCGGGTTTATAAAGACGCCAGGGAATCTTACCGGGACCACTCTGAATTCTTAAGAAGAAAGCGCTACAGCGCTCTTTTTGAGCTTGATAAAAACGATTATAAAAACTGGGCTGTAGGTTTAAAACAAGCCGGTTATGCTACAAACCCTAAGTATCCGGATCTGCTGATCAATACCATCGAAAAGTATCAGTTGTATTTTTATGATATGCCAGAATCTGAGAATGAAAAACTAAAACGCGAAGACCGTGTTTTCTCAGAAATCAACGCGAACATCCCTCAGGAAAAGAAAAAATTCACCCCTGTCGCCACGCCTCCTTCAAAACAAGTAATTAAAACTCCGGATACATTAAAAATAGGTGCTCCTGCTGTAGTAATTAACACTCCTGATCCTGTTTCCTCAACAAGTTTAGAGAGCCCTTACACCGTAAAACAAGGGGATACTCTTTACAACATCTCCAAACGTTTTAACATCTCTGTGGATGATATAAAGGCGCTAAACAACCTTGCAGACACAGGCATCAAGATTGGGCAAAAGCTTGTGTTAGTTAAATAATGTTAATGTTTATTAAGCGCAGATAGTTATCTTGTAGTTTTGTATCTCCAATGAGATTTTTTAGCCTGTTATTAATCCTTTACTGCACAACACTAACTGCAATAGCCCAAACCAATACGGTAAAAGGCTTTGTGGTTGACAAAGATTCGAAGCTTCGCCTGGCTAAAGTATACATCTACAACGCCAGCAAAGACGAGGGGATTTACAATACCCCTAAGGGTGAGTTTTCGATAAATGCCGCTGTAGGAGACACCCTGTACGCTGTATTGCAAGGTTATGCGGTTGATACACTTATTCATCATGGCCAGAAAGCAGTGTATTTTCAATTGAAATCACTTGGTATTAACTTACGTGAGGTATCCATTACCGGCAGGAAATATACCCCTAAAGAATCCCATGCCAATAGGTTAAAAGAGTATAAGTATGCGCTGGATAAGGGTAAGGCAAAAGACTTGCTTAATCTTGGTTTAGGAGGCGCGGGGCTAGGCATTGATGCGATTTACAATCTGCTAAGCAGGGAGGGTAAAAATGCCCGTCACCTTCAAAAAATACTTGAGCGTGATTACCATGAGGCGATTATAGATTATAGGTTTACGCCAGATTATATAAAGAAGGTATTGCAATTGGGCGACTATGAAATGGAGGATTTTATGCAACAATACCGGCCTACTTATCAATTCGTTTTAACCGCTTCAGATTATGCTTTTGTTGTATATTTAAGGAACAGTTATGCCAGCTATAAGCGGAATCCTGCTGCCTTTAGACTACAGCCACTTCCTAAAATAAAAGTAGAAGAATTTTGAGACCCTTCTTTCTCATATTATCTAAATTACCGGCCAATGCAATGGCTATTTTCCCTTTTATTATCTTAAAAAACAAAACGCTAAAGGTTGATAAGGTATTAATTAATCATGAACGGATACATTTTAGACAACAGCTTGAACTGGTTATTCTGCCTTTTTACTTTTTGTATTTACTAATGTACCTGATCAACCTGATCAGATATAAAAATCATTATTTAGCTTATTTCAATATCCCGTTCGAAAAAGAAGCATATTGCTTTGATGCTGATCTATCGTATTTATCTCATAGAAAGGCATTTGCATGGGTTCGTTTCATCAGTAAAAAACCATAGATAAGGGTAAGTTTTGCAATTAGTTTATTAATAAACTTTTAATAAGTCACATTTTTGTTTTTCTTTGTAGTAATGAAGAGTTTTAATATCTGCCTCTTGTTACTGTTTATCACCTCGTCAAGCCTGATCGCTCAGGAGATTGATACTGTGCCTATTGAAACCAAAGGACTGGAGATAAAATTAAAGCGTAGTCCGTTGCCATCAAGGACCGGAATACTGAACTATACACCTGTAAAGATTCCCCCCGTAGTTATTGCCGAAAAGATCAATTACTGGAAGGTGAGGACTTCTGTTGGGATTAATGTGAATCAGGGTAGCTTTTCAAACAACTGGAAAGCAGGGGGAGTAAACTCTCTTGCCGTTGGAGGGCTTGTTAATTACCGTGCTGAATATAGAAAAGAAGGTTATGGTTTTATAAGTGAGGTAATGCTGGAGTATGGTAAGGTCAAAAATAAGGACCAGCTGCAAAAGAAAACAAGGGATAGGATTTTCTGGGATAACAAGGCTGATTTAAGATTGTCAAAAAGCTGGTATTTCTTTGGATCGGTGACGTTTGAGTCACAGTTTGATAGAGGCTATGTCTACGAAAGGCCAAATAATGGCGAAGAAGTACAACATTTAATTTCACGGTTCATGTCTCCAGGCTATTTAACGGAATCAATCGGTTTCGAATATAAACCAGTAGGTTATTTCTCTACGAGAATTGGTACAGGTACCGCAAAACAAACCTTCAAACTAGACAGGGATACCACCAAGTATAATACGGGAAATTTTGGAGTTGAGTACGGCAAAAATTTCAAGAACGAGCTCGCTTTTCAGATCGTAAGTAATTTTGACAAGCAAATATTTAAGAATGTAAACCTGAAAGCCAGGTACCAAATGTTTATTCCTTACGACAGGCCGTTGGTACACGTTGATCATCGTTTAGATGTAGAGTTAAGATCTCAGATAAACAGGTTAATGAATGTAACACTTACCGGCGTGGGATTATTCGATAAAGACTCCGATCCGGAGATCCAGGGGAGTCAAGCCCTCGCATTGGGTGTGGCATTTACCTTCCCTCGTTAATATTCTACATAAAGATTACGGATATTGTTATCTGTATCATGCAAAATTAATAACTTTGCAATTCACAAAAAATTGAACACTAAGCATTAAAGAAAATGTTTGAAAATTTACAGGATAAGTTAGACCGTGCGTTTAAGGTTTTAAAAGGACAAGGAAGTATTACAGAGATCAACGTGGCCGAGACCATGAAAGAAATCCGTAAAGCCTTATTAGACGCCGACGTAAATTATAAAACAGCCAAAACCTTTACCGATGATGTTAAAGAAAAAGCATTAGGCTTAAATGTTCTTACAGCCGTTTCTCCGGGCCAGTTACTTACCAAGGTAATGAACGATGAGCTTACCGCTTTAATGGGTGGAGAGGTAACAGAATTAGATTTAAAGAACAATCCTACTATTATACTTATTGCCGGGTTAAACGGTGCTGGTAAAACTACTTTTACCGGTAAATTAGCCAACTTCCTTAAAAGTAAAGGCAAGAAACCGCTATTGGTAGCAGGCGACGTGTATCGCCCTGCGGCTGTAGATCAGTTACAGATTTTAGGGGAGCAGATTGGAGTGCCCGTTTATTCGAACATTGCCTCTAAAGATCCCGTTGGTATCGCTTTAGAGGGTATTGCTGAAGGTAAAAAACAAAATAATAATGTAATCATTATAGATACGGCCGGTCGTTTAGCAATAGATGAGCAGATGATGGATGAGATCGCTGCCGTAAAAGCCAGTACTAAACCGCACGAAATCCTGTTTGTTGTTGATGCCATGACCGGACAGGATGCGGTTAACACGGCAAAAGCATTTAACGATAGATTAGACTTTACCGGAGTTGTATTAACCAAATTAGATGGTGATACCCGCGGTGGTGCTGCATTATCAATTAAATCTGTAGTAAACAAGCCGATCAAGTTTATTGGTACGGGCGAGAAAATGGAAGCCCTTGATGTATTCTATCCTGAAAGGATGGCCTCAAGGATTCTGGGCATGGGTGATGTGGTTTCCCTTGTTGAACGTGCACAACAGCAGTTTGACGAAAAAGAAGCGGCCGAACTTCAAAAGAAAATTCGTAAAAACAAGTTTGATTTTAACGACTTCTACAATCAGATCCAGCAGATCAAAAAAATGGGTAACATGAAAGACCTTATGGGCATGATACCTGGTGTTGGTAAAATGATGAAGAACGTTGATATTGAAGATGACGCATTCAAAAGCGTTGAGGCGGTAATTCAGTCGATGACTAAATTTGAACGCGAAAATCCTGATAGCATTCAGCAAAGCAGACGCTTACGTATTGCCAAAGGTTCGGGAACAAAAATCGAAGAGGTGACCAAACTGATCAAACAATTTGAAGACATGCGTAAGGTGATGAAGCAATTCTCTAACCCGGCCGCAGCTGCAAAAATGATGAGGAATATGCCAAAGATGCCTCAGGGCAAAATGTAATTTCAATACGTTTTACAAATTCCAACCACTTAATGTCTAAATCAATATAGTTTAGCAGTACACATATTGTATGCAAAATTGTGCTCATCAAGACATTTGGAAGCGTTGTTTTCGAGGTTGATGCTTTAACCATTACCATAGAAGTAAGTACTGGAGCCGGAACAGACATCATATTGTTGGTCTGCCGACAATGCCATTAAAGAAAGCTTAAGAAGGGGCATCCGGGCAAATAGAAAATCCTGAAACAAGCCAATACTTCATCATGGGGGCTTTCTCTGGCGTACAATGGGGTGCTTTTTTAGATGAATTGCCAGAGTTCAAAAGAGCAATGCGACAGCCTCTCGAAGACCGCCAGGTTACGGTATCCCGTTCTAAACTAAGTGTGGAATATCCTGCAATTTTTATGCTTATAGCCTCAATGAATCCTTGTCGAAGTGGCTACCTTATGTTGCCTTGTTCGCGAAGGGTTTCTCTTTAAATGTAGTTATTCGCTGAGTAAGGTTTAGAAAACTCATCATCAAATTTACACAGAGATAAATAAGTTATTTAATAGATAAAGAAGGTTTGATCACATTAGGCATGAAAAATAATTATGTAATATCTTATCTCTTAAAATCATTAGCCATTAAATTTTTTCGAGAACGCAAGAATAAAACAGCTAACATCACTAAATATGGTATACAAAAGCGACGACAAAATAAATAATCCTATCAATGTTCTTGTACAGGAGTGTTAAGTTATTCACCTGTCAATTTCTTATGGCTTGCTCCCCAAGCTTCTAACTCTTTGATAACTGACTTCAACGCGTATCCAATTTGTGTCAATTCATACTCTACACGTGGCGGGACTTCTGCGTAAACGGTCCGGCTGATTATTTTATTCTCTTCGAGCTTACGCAGTTGCAAAGTCAACATCCGTTCAGTAATACCAGGTAATTTCTTCTTTAGTTCTCCAAACCTAAGTTTACCACTTAATAACCAGGAACATATTACCAATGTCCATTGTCCTCCAATAATATTTGAGGCATATGCTTCCGAACATTCATCGCTCAGAGCAACCTTATTTGAGAAGTTGGTTGAGGTTTGCTTGATCTCGCTCATTACTTACATTATTTATAGTACCTAACAATTAGCGGGTAATATACGAAAGTTCACATGCAAACCTAACTTTGTCTTAAATACATGAATCATTACAATATGAAAACTTTAATAATTGTGGCGCATTCTAATATTACTGAGTCTGTGATAAATAAGAAATGGGTTGAGGACGCGCTTAAATATCCTGAAAAATATAGCGTAAACCATTTACAGGAAAGTTATCCGGACGGAAATATAGATGTCTCCTCCGAACAGCGCTTAGTTGAGCAGCATGATAAAATTGTTTTCCAATTTCCATATTACTGGTTTAACTGCCCCGCCCTGTTAAAAAAAGGGTTTGATGAAGTGTTGACACCTGGATGGGCATATGGCAGTAAAAGCGGATGTCCGATGAAAGGGAAGAAAATAGCCTTGGCAATATCTTTAGGAGTAGATGAAAACGATTTGAATGGAACAGGAAAATATAAATATACCATGCAGAAACTCACACGACCCTTTGAGCTGTGTTTTGAATATATCAAAGTTGACTACCAACCGGCATTTGCTTTTTAGGGGATGGATTACAACGTATTTGAAAACCACATCGCTCTTGGTGCAAGATCTATTTGGCATTTTTTGATGAATTGTAACAGGGCTCAGGCTTAAACTGAATTGCAAAATGTAAAAATTATATACTTTAAAAATTTTAATATGGAATCACATAAAAAACGAATCTTAATTGTGGGCGGTTACGGTATGGTTGGAAGTAATATAGCACGACTAATCAGACAAGTTGATGATAGTATCGAACTTATTCTTGCGGGAAGAAATCCGCAAAACGGAATACCTTTAACGAAGGAATTAAATCATTCAGAAACAGCCTATATCAATCTCGAAGAAGGCTTCGATCTAAGTCACTTTCAGGAAATTGACCTAATTATATCAGCATTAGATGATCATAGTAATATATTACGAGAAACTGCTATCTTAAATGGCATTGCATGTATTACTGTAAGCGAATTAGCGGATCAAATTGCTCCCATGGCGTTTCTAGGCCTGCACAAAACGATTGCTGCGCCAGTTGTTTACGCAGGTCATTGGCAAGCTGGATTACTAACCCTTATGGTTAAACAACTGGCAAGCAAGTTCAGCCAAATAAAAACTATCGAACTTGCAGGATTATATGACCCAAAGGATAGCGTAGGGCCGCTAGTTACAGACGAAGTTAGTGGTTTTGTTGGTGAGGCGCTGATTCGCAAGGCGGGAAATTGGCTATCATTACAAGCAAAAGAAAACCCGAGAACTATTGAATTGCACAATCATTCATCAGCAATAGGTTACCCACTCGGTACGCTGGATGTTCCGAGCATCGCTGCTTTTACAAGTGCGAAAAATATTCGGTTCGACTTTATTATAGGGGAATCTATAGGGAGTAGTAATGGCCTGGAAGCTTCACATGATTTATACATTACTATTAAGGGCACCCTGCTATCCGGCGAAAAAAGAACACTCAGCACGATCATATCGGGCCCGAAAGGCAATTCTCATCTCACAGCGGTGGGCGTATATTTAATAACAGAAAAGATATTGGGGCTTAATGGACAATCTGAACAAAAGAATGGGGGTTTGTATCTTCCAGAAACTATTGTCTCAAGTGATAATATCAGCAACCGTCTAAAAGAATTCGGAATCGAAATAATTGAAGAAACCTGGGAAAGTTTGTAGAACTTAATCAGGATACCTGAACACTATTAAACAAAGTCACAAAATTGAGCGAGATTATTATGACTAACAAATGGGCTTATGAAATAGAGTATCGAGATTAGACATTCAAGGGTTGGCGGTAAAGAAAAAAAGTAATAATTAATATAAATAAAATAATAACTTGAAAAAACTAACATTTACAATATCCATCTTACTGTCAGTCGGCATCAAAATCAAAGCAAAGGCGATGAGTTACCTCCCTAATCAAAACACATTTCAGACTGTTATAAATCCTCAAAAAATCAGGAACTGGAATGACAAAATACGAACCATAGATATTTACAATTCCAATGCTGGTAAGGTAATTTACAATGGAGAAAGCTTAGCAATGAAATTACAAGGAAGCACTCCAGATTTAAGCATCACTGAATCGATTCACATCAAAAAACAATCAAAAATGAAAAACGCAACGATATTACATAAAGCCAACGAATTTGTTAAAAAGGGAAACTATGAAAGTTTTCTAGTTTATTGTACACAGGATACCAAATGGGTTTTTGTAGGTGAACGTATCCTTGAGGGTAAAGATAAAGTACGAGAGTATATGAAAGAATTTTATTTGGAACCGCCTGTATTTACCGTCGAAACAAGCATTGAGGATGGTAGCTTTGTAACGGTGACAGGTGAAATCACCTTGAAGGCTGCAAATGGAACCTATAACCACTATGATTATTGCGATGTCTGGCGCTTCGAAAATGGAAAAATTGCAGAATTAAAAGCTTTCGTCATAGAAAAAAAATCTTGACAAATGAATCATTAAATAAAAATGGAACTGGCAATTGAGCCTATATGGGCGCTACAGCTTTATGACTATGACGCAATTATAAATCTTTCAAAAGACGCTAATTAAACTGGAGATTTCGCAAGGGGGTAGCCATGTCATTAGGAAATTTTGAGCCAATGTGCTTCTGTTAAAATTGGACACTATAACATATTGATCGCTAAGATACTCGAGTTGCGCAGTCCAATTTCTTGAAGTGGTCAACTCGCTACGTAATCGCTTAGTGAGTGGCGGCGAAATCTCCATATATATTACAATTCAGCAAATTTAAGAATTGTACCATAAGCGAAGGTAGAAAGGATACTCACTGGCGATGAAGTAAGAGGTCACAATTCTGGAGTAAATCAGGCAATTTATCCGGATCAGGGATAGGGTCAAGTGATTTGGAATTTAAAAATAGTTTCAATCGGGGAGTTGCATTATGCCTTGAGAGGAATTCATTCCTCTTTTTTTTCCAGACTGCTATATAGGTCAACAGAGGGCAGAGGCTTTTTCCAAAATCTGTGAGTGCATACTCTACCTTCGGTGGAAGCTCCCTGTACTGTTTCCTGCTAATTAAGCCATCAACTTCAAGTTCTCTCAGTTGTTCAGTTAATATTTTTCTCGATATAGAGGGTATCCTAACATTGGTTTCCCCAAAACGCCGGGCATGCTTGGAAAGCACATGCAAAATAATCACTTTCCACCGTCCCTCCAGTCAGAGCTATCGTTTCTATAGCAGGACAGCCAGCATGATCTAAGTTATTCTAAGGTTACCACTTTTTTGTTCTGTTATCAAATAACAAGTGTTACTTTTCAAAATCAATATTACTTTTAACTATTGCAGATCTGGCAGAAGCGATACACTACCGAAGCCTTGACCGCGGCAGCTGGGCTGGTTAATCAAGGTCATCTTCCAGATCTTCTTCATCTTCCTCTTCAGGAACGTAAGCCATGATCTCTCTGCCGATGTTGTTGATTTCATCATCTATTTCAAAAACAGGAATAGCTGTTTCCGGATCAAGTTTTAACCACTGTAAATCGGTGTCTTTTTGTATGTGAACATATTCTTTGCCATTTTTAAAGATCACATAAGTATCATTTCCCTCTGGAAATACGGCGTAATCTACATCTCCAATGCTAATGTCGAAGGGCTGTTGCATAGTTTTATTCTTTTTATTTCCGGATGTACTCTTAACGCAGGGTTGAGTAATTATAAAACTGCATTTTTCCAGTTCCGGTTATGTTAATTGTTTTTGTTTCATTATTGCCATTAGCCCCTTTTAAATCCAGCGTAATGGCATTATCTCCTTTTTTCAAAGGGATTCTTGCATAACGGATCTCGCTAGGCAAGGTTTGCCAGTTTCGGGTATCTGCTTTCTCCGAAAGCAAACTATACAACTGCATTCCAAAACCCAATCCCTCAAGTAAAGTATTGTCTTTACCGTCTTTTCCATTTCCTTTAGCACTAGCTTTAAGTACATATTCTGCACTTTTCTTTACCGCCAGGCGGGTAAGTATTTTGCCCATCTCCTTTGCAAAACGCTGATCAAGCGTTTTAAACGCAAGCTCGTTAATATCTTCTGCCTTTTCAAAGTTTATGGTCGATTGCCCATCAGTAATGGTCGCACTTGTAAAATAAGGCTGCTGAGCAACGTATTTCGGATAAGTTACCCTAAGGCTATTAACAGCGTTTAAATTAATGTCACCACTTCCATAGGACGTATTATAGGGAATAAACAAGGTACCTGCAACATTGGTAAACACCAAATCTCCATTCGATCCTCTGATAAGAGAAAAAATAAACTCTTCCTGTTGCTTAACCGGTGCCAATCCATTTTCCCAAAACAGAATAAGAGTTCCTCCTTCTGATGACGGCTCTGGTTGATATTTTAAGTTAAACAGTTCTTCAAATCTGGTCAATTCCGACTTGAAGCCATTCGCGTCCGCCATTCTAAGCACATCCAGCTGAAGCCCTTTAGGTAGGATTGTCCCGTAGTAGGTTTTATCCGGGCTTTTCAAATAAACTTCTGCCGCATTACGGTAAGCGATAAAAGCATTGTTAACGTCTCCATCGCTTTCATAAATAAGGCCTTGAAGCATTAACGAAAATGCGTCTTTAGAATACCTGCTCTCTTTATCATTAAACTTGTCGCCTTGTTCCTGCGATTGCAAAGTAATTCTTCGGGCTTCAACAATAGCATCCTCTGGTTTATGTAGATACAGGTAATTAAGTGCCTTATAATAATGGATCATAAACTTTTCAAAGTCTTCTCCTTTATAAGCCTGGGTCATAGGATTTACAAGCGTACCCACAACAGCATCCATAGCACCGCCGATTCCATTCTCCAATAACTGGTCGGCCTCATTAAAGTAACGGTTGCTATTTTCATAATCACCAATCAGGTGGCTTGCTTTCCCCTTCTCCATTAAAAACAGCAGCTTATTCCGCGGTTTCTGAAGTAAGCGGTTCTTATCAAGCTCCTTAACCGCCTCATTGTAATTTCCAGTCGCGATTTGTTTATAATAACCCGCAATCTTCTCATTATAAGAGGCACAGCTAAAAAGAAAAAGCACCAATCCTAAAAGAACCGATGCCTTAAGCTTATTCTTACTATTATTTGTCATACTGTTATTTTAGCCGGATCAGAATCCTGCTAGTTCTTAACGTATTTAGCAATTTTCTTGTCGCCTATCCATACAACCTCATTGGTTTGTATGTCTGTAAGCTCCAGATTTACCTGATAATAAACTACTTTTTTGCGTTTATGAGAATCAACTATAGAGTTGATTGAGCCTTGCAAAATATAGTCGGCTCCATTTTCCAATCCGAACTTCTTCATGGTAGAAATAGAAGCATTGTCTTGTTGATCAGCTTTCTCTGCACGCAGTTCTTCTCTTTTCTTGCCCCCTTGTACCAAACGAACACGTTCGCTTTGAACAAATGCCTGTTCAACATCTTTCACAAATGTTTCTGCGTCTATATGCTCATGACTTTTGTTTTGAACAAGACCAACAACCACTACCGGTTTCTTACCTGCTTTAGCTTCAAGATGTGTAGATAGCCATTTAGCTCCCAAAACACTTTGGGTCATTTCCTGGGCAACCATTCTCGAATCTGTATTGTTCCAGTTTCCGCTAACATCAACGGTATCTGTAGTGTTAATTCTTGTTACTTGTCTGGAGCATGAAGAGATCATTATACCAGAAACTGCAATGGCAGCAAGGGTTAATATTTTTTTAAACTGCATTTTATTAAATATGATTTTATGTAAATGTTGTGTTTTTACTTACCAGCCAAAGCCCGTTCCATAATAGCCCCAATGGCTATTGTAGCGACGGCCCCATCCGAAATTTAAAGACGGGTAGTAATAAGAGTTCCCATAATAAGGATAGCTGTATAAGCTACGCTCATAATTGCGCTCACGACGAAGCTTACGACGTTCCTCTCTCGCTTCATACCAATCGTATGCTTTGTAGGTGTTTTGAACAGTAGTCCCCTGATCTCGAGTTAAAGAGTCGGACATGTCCATGTATTTAGCCCTTACCACTTCGTATCTCGGGTTTTGATCCTGAACCAAGCTGGCTTGCTGCCCATAGCTATATGTAATTCCGGCCATTAAGCCTGCAATAATCATCAAAGTCCTTTTCATAATATAAAGGTTTAACTAAAAGCAAAATTACTTAATATTTTTATTGATTTGTTTATAGATTTACAATCCAAATGTCAATAATCGAGTTAAAAAATGTTAAATCTTAAGGCGCTTTAACTGTTCAATAAATTCAATGAATTTTGAACTTGAATAGTTGGCTGCCCCAGACTCATTATAAGATAGCCGACCTTGCTTATCAAAAACAATTGTTGTGGGTAATGCCCCTTTAAAAAGATTTTCAGGAATATTGCTGGCTACAGAATAAACAGGCATTTGATAGCTTCTGTTGTCCATATACTTCTGCGCTTTAGCTAAGTTGCTGTCTGCATCTACCATTATAAACACTACATCCTTATCATTCTTGTATTGCTCATAAAGCTTATTGATAGACGGCATTTCTGCCAGGCATGGAGGGCACCAGGTAGCCCAGAAGTTAATAAAAATTACCTTGCCCTTTAATGAGCCGAGGTCTGTAACCTTTCCGCTCTTGTCTTCGAATTTAATTCCCGACAAATCTGCCGGAGGTGTTCCCTTTGCTATTGGTTCCGTTTTAGGTTTAAATAAACCGATTTCCATTAAGCCCTGCATTAAAAATGCTTTTGCCGAAGGGACAAATAAAATCACCAGAAACAAGGCTATAAAGACCGCATTAACAATATTTTTCTTCGTCATCATCTCTTTCATAGCCAGGCAAAGTTACGCCTTTAAAAATAAACGCTAAAAATCCAGCTTAAGCCTTACCCCTGTGCCTATTAATCGTAAATTCTCCTTAGAAACCTCTTTCATTGGAACTTTCATAAAAGGCTCTATTGATACGGCTTTATTTTTAGATATCTTTTGTTTGTATCCAAATGAAAAATTATAGAATCCTATATATCTTCCATCTTTAATTTCAGAATCCTGTGCGGGTTCTACTACCCTTTCATTTACAGCAAATGTCTTTAGCTCAGCCAATCCATCACTAGAATTTACCGCACGCTCTACCAATTTTTCCTGGATATAGCTGTTGCTTTGTTTCTGATTAATTACCGCAAATGCAGATACCCCAACATTGGCATAAAGGTTTTTACTTAAGCGGTACTTCAGCTCAAGCGGAATGTCTATCCCCGTAACTTTAGCCTCTATTGATTCCAAATTTTTGCTTCCATCGGCAATAGCAGTACTCATCACTGGAGCAGGTAGGCTTCTTGAGGCGGCCATTTCGCTATAAGATACTCCAGAGGTTAAAGAAATTTTCTCTGTTAAAGCGTATCCCATACTTACCCCATAACCCATGTTGAGTTTTTTGGTATTTCCAAATGATGGTGAAACAACAAGCCCCATTTCCCACTTGTCTTCTTTTCGGGGAGCTGATGATTTTGCCAACGCTTCTCCCTGATTCTTTTTGGTTTCATTGTTTAGAAACTCCTGGAAAAGAGTGGTTTTATTTTCTCCTACTATTCGTTTCGTCTCTGTTTTAACGATGCCCTGCTTAGTATCGGGAACACGAACCAAAGGCACAACAGGATTGGGTTTTTCAATAATGGTTTCTGCAGAGGTAACCGGAACAGTATTTACAGGTTCCTTAGCAGCGGCATAAACAGTTACATTCTTGTTTTCTCTTACCGCAGCTAATTGATCAGGTTCTGCAACCGCTATTGGCAGGTCTGCTTCTTTGGCAATCTTGTCTTCAATTTTTGCAGAAGGGTCATGTGTTTCCTTTTGTTTATGCTGTACGTTTTGCACAGGCAAAACATCTGTTGTTTTGTTGGTGAAGAATAAAATTGCTGCACCGGCGATAAGTATTACTGCTGCTGCACTACTTAAGCGCCACAACCATAATACTTTTGCATTTCTTTTCCCTTCAATTTTATTGAAGTTTTCCCATGAGCCCGGAACATACTCCTCCTCATGCCCTGTCAGACTTTCCTTTATATGAGCTATTAACTCATCTTCAGATCGTTTCATATGTTCAATTGGTTGCATATGAATTAATTAATGTTTTAGAATACAGGTCCCTCAACTTATTCTTGGCTCGCGTAAGGTATACCCTACTCGAACTCTCTGGAATGTTCAACATTTTCGATATCTCATCGTGCGAAAATCCTTCAATTTCATACATATTAAAAATAAGCCGGTGTGTTTCCGGCAATTGATTAAGGAGCTTTAAAATATCTTGCACATTTAATTGCGAAACTGCATTGACTTGTGTAAGCGGTTGCTGATTCTCACTAATATCATCAACGTACAAGTAAGTCCTTTTTGTTCTTAAAAAATCTATTGCTGTTCGCGATGAAATTCTTGCTATCCAGCCCTTAAAGGCCTTTTGTAATTCTGTGTTATCTTTTGGAAAACTAAATTGGGTTATTCCTTTAAAAATCTTTATAAAACTATCATTTACAAGCTCTTCCGAGTCATTTCTATCATTAACATAACGCAAAACAACGCCCATTAAATAGCCATAGAATGATTTATAGATCATTTCTTTACTCTTGTTGTCATTCTTCAAACACCCCGCTATAATCTCCTCAAGCCCGGGCATTCTTCTTCAGCACAATTAAGAATTCTTCTTATAATCATATCATATCGCGTACAGCAAACTAAATAAGTTTAATTTAAGCCGACTTAAATTGCAGGCCGGCTTATTAAATCTTATTCTTAGTGAGTAAAAATAGCTGCTCCAACCTTCATCTCTTCTGTTGTTGCGGCCTTAAGTCCTTTTACCCAAATGGTATAAACTTTTCCGTTCTCAATTTTTTGATCAACCAACGTTGCAACATCTGCACCGGCAGCATCTTTAACTTTAAATGATACTTTATCACCTGCATCAACACTTTCAAAGTTACTATATTCTTTAAATAGTTTATTAGTAGCCACAGGCACATCCTTTCCAACTATTGATAAACTTAATGCAGGAGCGTCAGGACTAAGGTTTATGAAACGAAGTTTCGCTTTACCGGCACCTGGCATGGTAACAGAATCTTTAACCAATAGGAACTTTACTTTATCAAATGAATCGATAATGAAAAGTGAATATGCCATTTGATCAGCTAATTTTAATTTTTCTGTTAAAACGCTGGTAGAAGATCCTTTTTTGGTGATTTTTACTTCTCTCTCTCCCGAATAAATTTGCTTGTAGTCAATTCTGTTGGTGTAAGCAAAATCATCGTTGTTTACCTTGGTATCTCCAATATAAAAATCTAATTTTTCAGTAGTTGGAGAGGCATGGATAACGTCCATAGCAGATATCGGTTGTGGTGTATAGTCTATCTTATCCTTTGAACAAGACACCAATATTGCCGAGATGGTAACTGCAGCAATAAGTGTTTTCGATATCGCTTTAAATTTGTTTGAAATTTCCATAATGTACTATCTTTTTAAGGGTTGTTTTTTACGATTAATAAAATAAATGGTTAATGGCCATTAACACTTTTTTCACTAAAACGACTCTGATCGTCAAAACGCTACAACAGCATTAAAAATAAAAATCCCGTCATGAATTGCTCATGGCGGGATATAAATATATTATAGATCTGAAAACCTAGATCAGCTCAACGCTTCTGCTTACAAAAGCCGTTAATTCTGCTCCTGTTAACATTCCCTGAGCAAGCAAAGCTAAATCCACTGCTTGTTTAGCAAGCAGGCTCTGTTCTTCCTCATTATCTGTTTTAAGGATCTTTCCAATCAATTTATGGTTTCCATTAATGGCAACCTTATAGCTGTCGGGCATATTGCCATAGAAGCCCATTCCGCCACCCATTTGAGCCATGTCCTTCATCCGGCGCATAAACTCATCCATGGTTACAGTAACAGGTAACTCATCCGGATTTAAGCCCACTACCTCTACGTGCATACCCGGTTTGGTTATTGCTTTTTCAAAAATGCTCGACACTGTTTTGCTTTGTTCTTCAGTAAGCACAGACTCAATAGCATCACCTTTTTCAATTAATTTATCAGCAACGCTTGAATCAACACGTTTTAAAGCAGTTTTTTCGAGCTTTTGCTCCAGGTGGCTAACAAAGTGATTATCAATAGCAGAATTCATCAACAACACATCGTAATCCTTTTTGTTGGCCGATTGAATAAAACTATCTTGTTTTGAAGGGTCGTTGGAATAGATATAAACTACCTGTCCGTTTTTATCGGTTTGGAAATCTTTAACTTTTTCACGGTACTCATCAAGCGTAAAGTTTTCATTTTTGGTGTTTGTTAGTAATGCGAAATCTTTTGCTTTGTCATTAAATTTCTCTTCACTTACCATTCCGTATTTTACGAACAGACCAATGTCTCCCCACTTTTCTTCATATCCTTTACGGTCCTTGTTAAACAGCTCCTGAAGTTTATCAGCTACCTTTTTAGTGATGTAGCTATTGATTTTTTTAACGTTACTATCTGCCTGTAAAAAGCTTCTTGAAACGTTCAAGGGAATATCTGGCGAGTCAATAACACCATGTAATAACATTAAGAACTCCGGTACAATATCTTTTACCTCATCAGTAATAAATACCTGGCGCGAGAATAACTTGATCTTATTGCGCTGCATATCAAAATCATTTTTCACTTTAGGGAAGTACAATACTCCCGTTAAGTTAAAAGGATAATCTACATTCAAATGGATCCAAAACAATGGATCTTCAGAAAATGGATACAGCTGCTTGTAAAATGCAAGATAGTCTTCATCTGACAAATCTGCAGGTGCCTTAGTCCAGATCGGATTAGTTGTATTAATAATATTGTCAACCTCTACTCCTATAGTTTTTGGTTTTCCTTCTTCATCCTCACCATCTGGTTCCTGAACTGTTTTTGTTCCAAACTTAATTGGTACAGGCAAAAATTTACCATACTTATCAAGAATCTCTTCTATTTTATGGTTGTCTAAAAACTCTTCAGACTCTGCATTTATGTGGAGTATAATTTCAGTACCGCGTGTTGTTTTGCTGCCTGCAGTAATTTCAAACTCGGTGCTGCCATCACAAACCCATCTTGCCGGCGCTGCGCCTTCCTGATATGATAACGTCTGGATCTCTACCAAATCAGACACCATAAAGGCCGAATAAAAGCCTAAACCAAACTTACCAATGATCTCATTAGCGTCTTTCGCGTCTTTAAATTTCTCTACAAACTCACTTGCTCCGGAAAATGCAACCTGGTTGATATATTTTTTGATCTCCTCGGCAGTCATCCCCAAACCGTTATCGGTAATGGTAATGGTCTTCTTTTCTTTGTCAACAGCAACCTCAACTAAAGGGTTACCCAGCTCTCCGCTATACTGACCAAGAGCTGCTAAGCGTTTAATTTTTTGTACCGCATCAACGGCATTTGAAACAAGCTCTCTTAAAAAGATCTCGTTATCGGAATATAGGAATTTCTTGATGATTGGGAAAATGTTCTCCGTGTGAATGGATATCGTTCCTTTTTCTTCTATGCTCATATGTTAACTCATTTTTAAGTACATAGGCTTACTATCAAGGGATGTTCCAAATTACTTTTTGTTGTCAAATTGACAGTAAGTAACATTTACACGACATCTTTTTTGTATACTTGAGTATCCTATGATCAACATCTCAGCCAATGAACATTGAACTTTTTAAAAAGCTTTTTGAAGAAGGCAGTATTTCCGAAGAATCATTCGAAAAGGTCCAAAACGCCTCCCGAACGACCTTATTTTCCTTGCATTGGGAGGTAAAAACTTTGCTTTACCTTGGTGTAATGCTGTTAAGTTCCGGACTGGGGATTCTGATCTATAAAAACATAGACACAATTGGCCATCAGGTCATTTTATTGATCATTGCCGCCATCAGTACCGGTTGTTTTTTTTACTGCTTTAAAAACAAGAAGCCCTTTAGCAAAGGATTGATAAAATCTCCAAATTCATTTTTTGATTATATCCTCCTTCTGGGCTGTCTTAGCTTTTTATCATTTGTCGGTTATTTACAATTCCAGTACACCGTATTTAGCACGAACTACGGAATGGCAACATTCATCCCAATGGTTGCATTGTTTTATATTGCCTATGAGTTTGATCATCTGGGTATTTTAGCAATGGGGATCACTAATCTGGCCATTTGGATGGGTGTGTCTGTCACCCCAAAACAATTGTTATTAAACGCCGACTTTAATAGCCAGACCGTTATATTCACTTACCTGTTTCTTGGATTATTATTACTTCTTGCTGCTTACCTGACTGTTTATTTTAACTTTAAAAAGCACTTCAGGTTTACTTACCAGCATTTCGGTGTACACCTTTCCTTTATATCGCTATTAGCAGGCTACTTCTTTTATTACGACTCAGGAACTTCGTTTCTATTCATGGTTGCCCTGTTTGCTTTAGCCTTCCACATTTATAAAGATGCCATGAAACATCAGTCTTTCTACTTCTTGTTACTGGTTGTTATTTATACCTATATAGCCATTAGCACCCTTGTAGTAAGGGGGCTTTTCGCGATGAAAGATGATGCATCAATGACCCTCTCGTTTATGTATTTTATTGCCTCTGCAATTGGCATTATATTTCTATTAATTAACCTCAACAAGAAAATTAAGGCCGCATGATTATTTATAACAACATTTGGCTAGCTAATTTATTAATTAGAGAAGAAGCACAAAGCGCCCGAAAAGCTGAGGCAATAAGTATCCAGGAGCAAAAGAAAATAGAAAATAAATATCCTGTAGGATTTTATTCTCCTAATATTTTTATCAGAATAGGTCTGTTTATTCTAACCTGTATTATTGTTGCGTTTTCTATTGGATTACTAATGCTTATGGTAAGCGACACGAATGTTATTGACAAATGGGGCTTTTCCTTATTTAATGGAATTATTACCTATATAGCCCTGGAGGTAATGGTAAGAAAAAGTAATCACTTTAAATCAGGAGTTGATGATGCCTTAATGTGGATTTCAGGAGGATTACTTTTAACTGCATTTATTATACTGCAAGCAGGTGTCAACAGTGATTTCCCTTACTCACGCATTTCATTCTTTCTATGTTTATTGGCCCTGTACTATGCACTCCGCTTTACAGATATGTTAATGACAGCCATAGGCCTTTTCGCGCTTATTGCCACTATCTTTTTTGTTTGGAAAGACCTTTTTTCATGGGGGATGGCAACCATGCCCTTTTTAATGATAATTGTTTGTTCAGGAATTTATTTTCTATCCAGGCGGAGCGTTGGAAAAAAAACTACCCTCTATTACACCAACTGCTTGTATACACTACAGATTGTAAGTTTGCTTGTTTTATATCTGGCAGGCAATTACTATGTGGTACAATCGTTTAGCCCCGCTAGCGAAGTCATTTACAATAGCGCCGAACCGGCTCCTGTTCCTTTTGGATTTTTCTTCTGGGCATGGACGATCCTTATCCCTTTTATTTATTTAGGGATTGGAATAAAAAACAAAGACGTAATCATATTACGAACAGGCCTGATCCTGATAGCGGCAGCAGCATTTACTTTCAGAAACTACTATCATCTCATGCCAATTGAAGGCGTACTTAGCATTGCCGGGATCATCCTTTTGGGGATTTGTTATACGGTAATGAAATACCTTAGAACACCTAAACACGGCTTCACTTATGAAGATTTAGAGGACGACAATTTTATGGATAAATTAAAAGTAGAATCGCTCATTGTATCTGAAACTTTCTCTGGCACCCAGCCTCAGGGCGACAATACCAGGTTTGGCGGCGGAGATTTTGGAGGTGGTGGCGCCAGTGGTAATTTCTAAAGAAATCGTTATCTTGAGCTAAGATAATGCTTTAAAAATGAATTCTTCGAAATTAAAAGCAATGCAAACCATCCATCTTGCATTCTGCCTGGCCATCGTTTTAATGGCAGTCACTTCGTATCTAACCGTTAAAGATCGTCTTTACCTGGATGCCGATTTGAATCAGAATGATGTTTTCTTTCCGCTATCTCCCTTGACCGGTCTTGTTTCAATTGCATTAGGGCAATTCTTGTTCAAAAAGCAGTTATCTAATGTTCAGGAACTTTCTGCAGACGACAAGATCAATAAATACCAAGTTGCTTTTTTAATGCGCACAGCCCTTTTTGAACTCCCTGGGCTGTTAAATATTGTTGGGTTTCTGCTAAGTGGCAACATCGTGTTTCTGATTGCGGGAGTGGTTTTCTTTATGCTACTGGTATCAGCAAGACCAAACAAGCAGGCTATTATTGAGGCCTTAAACCTGAACTATCCGGACACAGAAAAATTATAATTGCATGATATATTTCTCTGTATCTTTGCACAATTAATGGAATACAACGTTCACACCTTGCCTAATGGCATCCGCATACTTCATGTACCATCTGCATCAGCGATATCTCATGCCTGTATCATTATAAATAGTGGCTCCAGAGATGAGAGCGATGAAAATGCAGGACTGGCCCATTTTATTGAGCACCTGATCTTTAAACGTACTGAAAAGCGCAGCACAAATCAAATACTAAACAGACTTGAAAGTGTTGGCGCAGACTTAAATGCCTATACAACAAAAGAGTATACATGCATCCATGCTTCATTTCTAAACCCTTATCTAGACAGAACCCTGGAGCTTTTTAACGATATCGTTTTTCATTCTACATTTCCTGAAGATGAAATGGATAAAGAGAAAAGTGTGGTATTGGATGAAATAGCCTCCTACCTTGATCAGCCGGAAGAAGCTATTTATGACGATTTTGAGGACATGGTATTTTCCGGACACGCACTTGGGCGTAATATACTGGGGACAACAGAAAGCGTAAGCAAAATTACGCAGAAAGACATTCATCAGTTTATAAAAGAAAACTATCATACAGATAAGATGGTAATTGCGGTATTGGGCAATTATTCTTTAAATAAGGTTGTAAAAGCTGGCGCAAAACACTATTCGGAAATTCCGGCTAACCTGCATAAATCAACCAGACAAGCCCCACTAAAGGCTCCTGTTGTTACTAAAACATTCAATAAGCCAATCCAGCAGGCCCATGCAATGCTGGGTTCTCAGGCATACTCTTTACACCACCCTTATAAAACAGGTCTGTTATTATTAAATAACCTACTTGGGGGCAATGGCATGAGCTCTATCCTGAATCTTCAGATCAGAGAAAAGTATGGAATTGCCTATACCATTGAATCTGGCTATAGCCCATTAAGCGATACGGGTATTTTTACCCTTTATTTTGGCACCGAGAAGGAAAAAGTAAATAAGGCAAGCGCGCTTATTTTTAAAGAATTGAAAAAGCTTCGCGATAATCACTTCAGCGAAGTACAACTCCAAAAAGCTAAGAATAAATTTATCGGACAGATTGCCCTGGGCGAAGAAAACCGAATCGGACTCATTATTTCTATGGCCAAAAGCCTTATCGACTATGATAAAATAGATGATCTCCAGACCGTTTTCAGCAAGATACAAGCGGTATCAACAACAGATATTGGTAATATTACCAATGAAATATTAGATGAAAGTAATCTTAGTGCCCTAACTTTTTATCCTTTAGGGTAATATTTGTATTTTTGTAGCATGAAGTTACCCATTGTAGCATACGGAGATCCGGTTTTGAAAAAAGTATGCGCTCCAATTGATGAGACATACCCGGATTTGGCACAGCTAATCACCAATATGTTCGACACCATGTATAACGCAAGCGGTGTTGGCCTGGCAGCCCCTCAAATTGGCTTGCCAATACGTCTGTTTGTTATTGATACTGGCGCTGATGAAAAAGATAAAAACCGTTTTAAAAAGGTATTTATCAATGCTGAAATTCTGGAAGAAACCGGAGAACCATGGGCTTTTAATGAAGGATGTTTAAGTATTCCTGATATCAGAGAAGATGTGACCCGTAAACCAAATGTTCTTATTGAATATTATGATGAGAATTGGGAGCTTCATACCGAAGAGTTTACCGGCATGCCTGCGCGTGTGATTCAACACGAATATGATCATATAGAAGGCACTTTATTTACTGATAAATTAGGATTGTTGCGTAAAAGAATGCTTCAAAGTAAGCTGGATGCAATTTCTAAAGGCAATATAAAGGCCGATTATAAGATGCGTTTCCCTAATCAACACAAAGGTAAAAAGCGCTAATTATCGGCGCTTCTGCTCTTATCTCCTTTAAAGATAGACTGCATTAGTTTACCCCATGCAAATGGATTAAGCAAAGGATTCGTCTGAACCATGTTCTTATTTAGCGACCTTTCATGATTTGTTCTGAAATTCGTGCTCTGAATTTCGCCGCCATCTCTTGGAAGGGTTTGCATTAATCCAGACAGGCTTTCTTGTGACAGATTTTTAGCGGCAATGGCATAATCATCATCGGCGATCTTCATAGACATAAAGTCCCTCGTGAATTCCTCCACAGTTGCCCAGGGATAAACCCTAACGGTGGGAAGGTTTATGATTTCGGCTTTCAGCTTAATCATAGCCGTATACTTTGTGTCATTAATTACAGACGGGACAGGTAAAAGCAAGTCTTTATAACCTACCGCAGTATACAAAATTGTATCTCCGGGATGGGCTATAAAAGAAAAGAATCCTTTATAATTGGCAGCATAACGCTGCTCCTTGTTTGATAAATTTGTAACCGTAACATAAGGCACAACAGTATTACTATCCACATCGGTAATAATTCCGGAAAATTGGATCAATTTCTTATCCGTAGTTATTTGCTGTGCAAATACCGAAGAAACGAAAAGAAGCAATATTAAGGTGAACGAATACTTCATGTTACAAAATTAGCTGTATTTGGTAAAACGGCTAGTTAAATAGTGTTAAATCGTTTATACTGGTTCAGCTAAATTTATAGCTACTACTGAGGTAATTTGTGGCACGGCCTTCATAATTGCTTGTTCAATGCCCGCTTTCATCGTCATAAAGCTCATTTTGCAGGATCCGCAGTTACCTAATAATTTTAATTTAACTACATTCTCCGGCGTAATCTCTTCAATCGCAACATCTCCACCATCCGCTATTAAATACGGACGAATGGTCTCTAGTGCCTGCTCTACTTGTTCTGTTAAATTCATTGGTTATATTTTATTAAAGTATAAAAATAGTAAATTTTTAGCAATTAGCAGTTTGTGCATTATTTATAGCTACTTGCTGAGCTACTCTTCCTGCTATTTCTGCAAATGCTCCAGAAAGGACGCTCTCTGTATTTAAGGCGATGGGCGCACCATTATCTCCCGCTTCTGCAATGCTTTGTACAATTGGAATTTCGCCTAAAAACGGCACATCAAAAGATTTTGCCAATTCTTTACCTCCATCTTTACCAAAGATATAATACTTATTCTCTGGCAATTCTTCAGGTGTAAAATAAGCCATATTTTCGACAACTCCTAAAACAGGAATATTTATGCCCGGCATTTTAAACATAGCTAATCCTTTCCTGGTATCAGCTAAAGCTACCTGCTGAGGAGTAGTAACAATAACAGCTCCAGTAATTGGAAAGCTCTGCGTAATGGTGATGTGGATATCTCCGGTACCCGGAGGAAGATCTACGATCAGGTAATCAAGCTCACCCCAATCAGCATCATTAAACAACTGCTTTACTGCATTCGAAGCCATGGGTCCGCGCCAGGGCACTGGCTGATCAGGATCTGCAAAAAAACCTAGCGACAGCAACTTTATACCATATTTTTCAATTGGCAGGATAAGCGTCTTACCATCTTCGGTTTCCCTGGCACTTGGCTTTGCACCAACCAGATCAAACATCGTAGGTACAGAGGGCCCGTAAATATCCGCATCTATCAAGCCAACCTTTGCTCCGTCAGCCGCTAAAGACACAGCAAGATTACTTGCAATAGTCGATTTTCCTACGCCGCCTTTTCCAGATGAAACCAGAATAATATTTCTGATGTCTTTTAACTGGGTGCTATCCATTGGCTTGGTTACCCTCGAAGTAATATTGATAGTCACCTCTGCCTCCTGGCTAACAAAATGTTTAATCGAGTTAAGGCAGGCATTCTTAAGCATATCCTTCATAGGACATGCAGGAGTAGTCAATTCTAAGGTAAAACTTACGTTCTTATCTTCTATTTTTAAATCTTTGATCATGTTCAAAGTCACCAGATCTTTTTTAAGGTCAGGGTCTTCAACATTTCTCAAGGCTGCAAGGACTTGTTCTGGGCTAATAATCATTGTTACAAATTTAACTAAAACTCCCCAAGCATTCATGTCTCTTGGTTACATTATTGCAAATGGGTGAATAATTTTAATTGACTTTAGCGTTTTTAGTGTAATTTTAACACGAAATAAAAATTTGTATTTAACGTTTAGCAATAAAAATTTTATTCTACAGCATGCATCTTCCAAAAATTAATATCCCTAAAAAATACATAAAGATAGGAGCGTGGGTTTTAGGCTGTTTTCTAGTGGTTTGTATTACGGTTGGTGCCATTGCTTACAACAAAAGGGAAGCTTTATTAAAGACAATGATGGCCAAAGCAATTGCCAAAGCCGACAAAGACTTTAATCTGAATATTAAAATTGGAACAGCTGGCTTTAGTGGTCTTAGTACTGTTCACATGACCAATATTACAATTGTCCCTAAAGATAGAGATACCTTAACCACCATCAATGATCTAACTGTAGGGGTTAAGCTGTTTCCTCTAATTGTTGGCAACGTAAAGCTATCTGAGGTTACCCTAAATACGGGCAAAATAAATATTGTATTTAAAGATTCACTTAGCAATCTCGACTTCATTTTAAAACGGAAAAAGAAAGATAGTACAGAAAAAAAATCTAAGGTAGATCTTGGTGATTTAGCCCACAACCTACTCAATCAGTTTCTTTATAAAATACCGGACAACATGGAAGTTAAAAACCTGATGTTAACCGTTAATGATAATGACACCGCCCATTTAAAGTTCTTAACTACCACTGCAACAATAGACGATGGCGACCTAACGTCTACAATACTTGTAAATGATAAAGACGCAACCTGGCATATAACCGGAAAATTAAAGCCTGGAAAAAAACAACTGGATGTGATGCTGTTTGCAGATAAAAGCCCTGTTCAACTTCAATATCTTAATGATAAACTGCATGCCAAGTTTAGCTTTGACACCGTCAGAACAGAGATGAAAAATGCAGACTACAGCGGGGATGCTTTCAGAATAGAAGGCTCCTGGTCGGTAAAGAACCTACTTATCAATCATCCAAAAATTGCATCCAATGATATCGTTGTCCCTGATGCAAAGATTGACGCGGAGATGCTTATCGGAGAAAACTACCTTGCTCTGGATAGTTCTTCAACAATTCTTTTAAAAAATGCGACAATACACCCGTACTTAAAATACACACTATCTCCTAACAAGATCTATGAGGTAAAAGTTCGTGCTCCGGAACAAGATGCTCAAGAGCTTCTCAGCTCTTTTCCACATGGGCTATTCGAATCGCTGGAAGGATTAAAAGTGAGTGGAAAGCTTAAGTACGATCTTGATTTTTATCTTGACAGCTCTTTACCAGACAGTGTTAAATTTTACTCCGGCTTAACCCCTACAAATTTCAAGATCTTAAAATTAGGTAAAACTAACCTGCAAAAAATTAACAAGGACTTTGTATATACACCATACGAGCACGGAAAGCCTATGCGGGATATCATGATAGGCCCTTCCAATCCTAATTACACACCGCTCTCACAGGTTTCGAGCAACTTCAAAAATGCAATATTAACCTCCGAAGACCCTTCTTTCTTTACGCACAAAGGATTCGTTCAGGAATCAATTCGCAAATCTTTTGCGGTAAACTTTAAAGAGAAAAGGTTTGTTCGTGGTGGCAGTACCATTTCCATGCAATTGGTTAAGAACATTTTTTTAAGTCGACAAAAAACGCTTGCACGTAAAGCAGAGGAAATATTAATCGTTTGGCTTATAGAAAACAACCACCTTATTACCAAGAACAGAATGCTTGAAGTCTATTTTAACATTATTGAAATGGGGCAGAATGTTTATGGTATTGGTGAAGCTACAAGACATTATTTTGGAAAAAGACCGTCAGACCTGAATATTGGAGAAGGCATATTCCTTGCGAATATAGTTCCCCGACCTAAAATAGCCCTATATAAATTCAGAGGTGATGGTGGCCTTAAGGACTATATGTATCCGTACTTTAAATACATCGGTAACATTATGGCCAAAAGAGGGTTAACGCCTCCTGATACCAGCGGATATGGCTTCTATAACGTACACCTTAGAGAAGGGTTAAGACAATATTTATTGCCTGACACGACCACCATTGATACAAATGCTTTTGACAATGACGATCCTCTGCCTGCAATAGAAACCCACGATGCCTCTAAAAATCTTTTTGATCGCTTATTTGGCGGAGAAGTAAAGAAAGATTCTGTTTCAAAACCGACTATAACTGTTGATACAGTGAAGAAAACCCGGAAACAACTAAGAGAAGAAAAAAGAGAGCAACGAAGAAAAGAAAAGGCCCTGGAGGAAGAACTCGAAAAGCAGAAAAAAGAGAACTAATAATACGCCCTCTTATTGGTTAATCTAGTAACTATGAACACAATTCAAATAGAAGATAAAGAATTCGAAATCTTAATTCAAAATGACAATATCGCGAAGCGAACCCGCTTAATCGGCATTCAAATAAATGTAGATTACGAGGATCGCTGCCCTATATTTATTGGCGTTTTGAACGGAAGCTTTTTGTTTATGGCCGACCTTTTAAAAGAGATTACCATATCCTGCGAAGTCGGGTTTATCAAGGTTTCATCTTATGAGGGTACCGAAAGCAGTGGTAACATCAGAGAGACCTTTGGTTTGCCTAACGACCTAAAGGATAGAGATGTGATTCTGATTGAAGACATTGTTGATACCGGACTTACCCTCACCTATATTCTTGCCGAAGTATACAAGCAAAACCCTGCCTCTGTTAAAGTTTGTTCCCTGTTATTAAAACCAGCCGCACTAAAGAGCCCAATTGAAGAACTGGAATATGTAGGCTTTGAGCTCAGTAATGAATTTGTTGTGGGCTATGGACTAGACTATAATGGTCTCGGACGAAACCTTACTGATATCTACAGAGCCAAAACTGTTGCCCCTCTTTTACCGTAATCCGATATTTTTTTCCCAATTTTGCATCAAACATATTACTAAAAGAATGACCATACACAAAGAAGGATATACCACAATAGCCGTTTCACTACTCTTCATCTTTATAATTAATGCAGTTGTTGACTATAAATTTGCAGACATTACCTGGTTAAGGTGGTTCATTTATATTTTTTCTTTCGCACTGTTTGTTATTGTACTACAGTTCTTCAGAAACCCCAGCCGTACCTTTACAACTGGTGATCATCTGGTAATTTGCCCTGCCGATGGCAAGGTTGTAGTGATAGAAGAAACTCAGGAAGGTGAGTATTTTAAAGACAAAAGATTACAGGTATCCATATTTATGTCCCCTGTAAACGTGCACATTAACAGAAACCCTATTTCCGGGGTAGTTAAATTCTTCAAATACCATCCGGGCAAGTACCTGGCTGCTTGGAACCCAAAATCATCAACAGAAAACGAGCGTACAACCGTTGTGGTAGAACATAAGAATGGCACGCCGGTATTATTCAGACAAATTGCCGGTGCACTTGCTCGACGCATTGTTTGGTATGTTAAAGAGGGCGACAATGTTGAGCAGTCTGAACAATTCGGCTTTATTAAATTTGGCTCAAGAGTAGATATATTTTTACCTATTGGCACCAAAGTTAATCTTGAACTTGATGAGGTTGTAAAAGGCGGTATTACCGTTTTGGCTGAACTTTCTTAAAGAGTTTACTATTTGCTTATACTAATTGTCTGGTTCCTCATCGTCGAGATGACGCTGCAAATCCTCTTTTATCCCTTATTTTCAATAGCAGGAGCATCCATTACCGAGCGCTGTGTAGGATAGGCAAATCCCGATTTATGGGCCTCCACTATCTCGATAAGCTTAAAATTAATCTCCTCCTTAACCTTAACATGCTGGCTAAATTCCATGTTTATCACAAGATATACCACCTGGATATTTAAGGCGAAATCACCAAAATTATCAAAAGTCGCATAGCCATCTCTGGTATTAGAATCATTTTTCAAGAATGTGTTGATATCATCTAAAATCTTTTTAATATCCTCACGCTTCGTCTCATAAGTTATTCCTATATGGAAATTCACCCTTCTGTAATTCCTTAACGTAACATTTTCCAGTACTCCATCAATCATTGCCCTGTTGGGGATAACAATTGTTGTCTTATCCGGACTTATCAGCCAGGTGCTTCTAAAGCCAACCTTTTCTATAGTTCCCTCAATTCCATCAACCTTAACCACATCCCCTACAGTAAAGGGCTTATCCAGAAATATCGTAAAAGAGCCTATTAGATTCTCTAAACTCTCTTTAGCCGCCAGGGCTATAGCTATACCTCCAATACCTAATCCCGTAATTAATGTTAGCACGTTGATTTCAAAAACAAAGCCCAGCAGCACAAAAAAGCCCAAAAAGCAGATCAAAGTTTTTGTTAGCTCCTTTAAAAATGGAATTAACTGATCGTCAGCCTTATTATTAGTTAGGGATGCTTTATACTTTAAAACATGGGCTATAAAGTCAATTATCCTTAAAATAATCCAGAATATAGATAGAATGATGAGGAACAAAAAAATCTTATCAATACAATCCCCTATAGTCACCTCAAGCTTAGTTTTTGCTTTGTGCCATATCACAACATCAACAGGATATTTTAATTGATTTACGGCAAGGTAAAACGCACAAAATGTAATAAAGGATTCGATAGGCTTTAAAAGCAGCGATACAAACGTGTCGTCTTTAATATTTTCTGCGAATTTTTTAAATGCTGTAAAAATCAAAAGACTAAACAGACGAGATACCAATCTTTTAAAAATCAGGCCCAATAAAATGAACCCTCCAAAAAGACAGTATTGCTTTACTGTGTTTCCCCAAAATACCTGATCGAAAATATTAATATCCATAATTTATACCAATTGTTTTAGTGCGATTTCAAAGGCTGTTCTAGACAAGCCGGTTTTGGCTATATCGTGCTTATAAACAGCCCTCATTGCTTTATATATTACATCAGATGCATCAGAAAAAATAGCATCGTCACTCATTTCTACATTTCTTTGCATTAAATATGCAAATACTCTGGCCATGCCGCAATTGGAAATAAAATCAGGAATCACAGCAACGTGATTATCTGCATGCTCCATAATGCTGCCAAAGAAAATCTCTTTATCCGCAAAAGGAACGTTTGCGCCACAGGCAATCACTTCAAGGCCACCAATTATCAACTGATCTACCTCTTCCTGCTTTACCAGACGAGAGGCAGCAGCAGGAACAAATATTTCTGCCCCGATGTTCCAGATCTCCTTGTTCGCTTCTTCAAAAGACAACAACGAAGGAGATATCAGTGTATTGCCCGTCCTGTTGTTAAACAGTCCAATAATTTCTTCGGTAGTAAAGCCATTCGTGTTAATCAGTCCACCAACACGATCAATTATTCCAACAATTTTTACGCCATTTTGAGCAAGATAATATCCTGCAGCGGCAGCAACATTACCCCAACCCTGAATAATTGCTTTCTTACCCGCTAGCTCGCCTCCCCAGATCTTATAAAAATGGCCAATTGATGCTGCTACCCCGTAACCTGTAATCATATCCGCTACCTTATACTTTCTTTTAATATCCGGAGTATAATTCAAATCTTCAAGAACCTTTGAAACACCATAGCGTAGCTGACCAATCTGATGAATGCGTTCATTCTCTCTGGCTTGATAATGCCCATTAATCACCCCTTCCTGAGGATGCCATAAGCCATAATTTTCGGTTATAGGGATAACCTCATGAATTTCATCAATATTTAAATCGCCGCCGGTGCCATAATAGCTTTTTAGCAAAGGCATTACGGCCTTGTACCACCTTTCAAGAACCTGAGCTTTTCTTGGATCTGCAGGATCGAAATTAATTCCCGATTTGGCTCCGCCTATTGGTGGCCCCGATACGGTAAACTTCACCTCCATTGTTTTTGCTAAAGACTCAACCTCTCGCTTGTCCAACCCCTTGCGCATTCGGGTACCTCCGCCCGCAGCACCGCCACGTAGTGAATTAATGACTACCCAGCCTTCAGCTTCAGACTCCTTGTCTTTCCACTCAAAGACAATCTCAGGTCGTTTATCCTCAAATTTTTTTAATAGTTCTTTCATCAATGTTCCAGTTAGTTCCAGAATGAAACTGACAACACCAATACACCTTTAGTGCGTATAATGGTTTGCTTAGTTAAATCCAGATAAGTTAGTTACAACAAACTTAAATAAAAGCAACTATGCATTTACGATACGTCATTAAAATAATGATAAATCGCAATAATTAATGTGGAACAGAGTGGTTTCGGGGCAAACAAAAAAACCTCCCCGATACAATCGGGAAGGTTAATATGCTTTTTCTAAAAAAATTAAACTCTTTTAGATTTGATACGAGCTGCTTTACCAGTTAATTCACGTAGATAGAATAATTTCGATCTGCGAACTTTACCGTGGCTGTTAACTTCAACTTTAGCGATGTTTGGAGAATTTATCGGGAAGATACGTTCAACACCAACACCATTAGACATTTTACGAACGGTAAACGTTTCATTAGCACCAACGCTATTACGTTGTAATACTACACCTTGGTAAATTTGAATACGTTCTTTATTACCTTCGCGAATTTTATAGTGAACACTCACTGTATCTCCTGATTTGAATGCAGGAAACTCATTTTTTGCGATTACCTGCTCTTCAACAAATTTTACTAAATCCATGATTTTAAGCTATTAAGCCGATTTTTTGTTGTTTAAAATCGGACTGCAATATTAGGAATTTTATTTTAGAAATAAAAGTGATTTTTATTTTTTTCCACATTCTTTATTATTTCCACATATTCAAAAGCAAATCTACTCATTTTTCAGATAAATAATTCGGTCCGCAAAGTGCTTGTAAATTGCTCCTATGCAGCCCTACTCGCTAGGCGCTAACAGATTCAGTATTATGATATTCGGCTATCAAAAAGCTCAAGTCCTCACAGCAATTTTTTGATTTGGCCAGCGCTCCAATTTTCATGTTAAACATAATCTCCAGTTTTCTTACCCTTTCGTAAGGAATATCAGTCTTATCAGTACCTTTTAACTTTCTCTAATTATGAAAAGTATTAGAAGCGATTCCCAGTTCACGTGGGACAACCTTTAGCACTGTCTTATGGCTTCCTCAATTTTATATTTTTTTTTGTTCTTTCATGATATAATCTTGTCAGTTAATCAGTTTTTTGAATTTATTCTACACATCATTTTCTACTTTGCTGTAGTTCGGTATTTATCCGCTCATCCAGCGTTTTATCTCTTATTGGCTTGTTCAGCAATCCCCCTGGCTTCAGCTTAAACAATTGCTCAAACAGAACCACAATTTCATGAGGGATATTCTGAGAATCACTGATAAAGAATGTCCCGATAATTATGAGGTCTATTCAGTGAGAGGTCTAAATATTTAGGATTTAGGCAGTTTTCTAATCGCTTCTCGATGGCGGTCGATCGATCTTTTTAGCAAACACTCGTTAATCTTGTACCTCCTCGGCGCACTGTCGCTGATCTTTACTTTTCTCATACTTACGTTAGTTTAATTTGGGTGTACTTATTTTTGTATTTTTATCAAAAAAAACGCTTTGCTATTCATAACTTTATAGCATACTTATACTAAATATTTTAAGTGTCAGCCAAATTTATACAAAATTTTTTATGATATTAAAGCGAATAGTCGATGAGCTACTCAAAGAAAAAGGCAGATCAATGACCTGGCTCGCTCAAGAAATGGACAAAACCTTTGATGGCCTGAAGCTGAGTTTAACAAGGGGATCAATAAAATATAATGATATTATAACGCTGTCAAAGGTACTGGGAGTGCCCCCCGCCACCTTTTTTCAGACCACGCTAATCCCGTACAATACCAAGATCACAGAAAGCCTTGTGGGCGATCAAAAAGCAGAGTACGCCGATCTAAAGAGTAATTTGAAAAATTGCAAAGAGATGCTTACCGTATTGAAAGATCAATTAAAAGATAAGGATAAAATTATTTCGCTCCTGAGCAAATAAAACTAATCTTCAAGTAAATCAGGACGTCTTTGTTGTGTTCTGGCTAAAGCCTGATCATGACGCCATTCATTAATCTTAGCCTCGTGACCGCTTAGCAGCACATCAGGAACTTTATGCCCATTCCAATCAGCTGGCCTGGTATAAACAGGAGCATCCAGCAGCTCTCCCTGGAAACTGTCAGACAAAGCCGATGTTTCATCATTCAAAACACCAGGAATAAGCCTGACAATAGCATCAACCAAAACGGCAGCGGGGAGCTCTCCTCCCGACAAAACATAATCCCCGATAGAAATCTCACGTGTAACAAATAAATCTCTTACGCGCTGGTCTATGCCCTTATAATGACCACACAGAATCATAATGTTCCCCTTGCCCGATAATTCATTTGCAATCGTCTGGTTAAAGGTCACCCCATCCGGGCTCATAAAAATTACCTCATCGTAATCACGTTCGGCCTTTAGTCCTTCAATACATCTGGCAAAAGGCTCAATAGACATCACCATACCACTACCGCCACCATAAGGATAATCGTCTACACTTTTTTGCTTGTTCGCGGCATAATCCCTAAGGTTATGAACCACTATCTCAGCAATGCCTTTCTTTTGAGCACGCTGCAAAATAGAGTGGGCAAAAGGACTATCCAAAAGAGCCGGTAAAACAGTTATAATATCAAAACGCATGGTGCAAAGATAAAATTAAGGATTGATATATATGTCTAATAAGCCTTCAGGCAAATCAACAAGCATAGTACCTTCATCCTCATCAATCTCAACAATCATGTCATCATTCAAAGGAAACAGGATTTCCTTGCCTTGGTACGCCACCGTTGCAACAAATTGCTGAGGGTATTCATTTACTTCAATAATTTCGCCAAGCTCCCCATGTGTCTGGTCAAAAACAACAAAGCCTTTTAGATCATTATAATGAAAATCTTCATCAGAACGATCCGGCATTTTTGTTAAAGGCAGGTATACTTTCTTTCTTAAAAGAGGCTGAGCTTTGTCTATATGATCGATGTCATCAAAATAGAAGTTCCCGGTATTATTAGTCTGAAGCTTATAAGACGACACAAAGAAAGGCACCATTTTGCCATTTATATCAGCAAAAATTACATCAAGTTCTAACAATTCAGGCTCATCATATTCAAAGAATAGCTGAACCTCTCCCTTTAATCCCTTTGTTTTGGTAATGTATCCTATATAAAATGCTTCTTCTATTTTCATTGGTGTATTATTAATTTTTGGTTTATTAGCCACGATTGGCGCTGACAGCTAAAGATTGCCCCGTTAAAGCCCGTGTCTCAAGGCTATCTTTTAAAGCTGCCGTTCTTAAGGTTACCGTCATTTCTCCTATCGTCGAGATGACGCGCGTATTAGCATAACAGCGTACGCTTTAGTAATAACGACGCACGACGCAGACTTTAGCATTTCCAGCGCAGGCCCTTCATAAACCCTAAATAAAAAAATAGCGAAGAAATCATATAAAAGATTCTTCGCTATTATTCAGAATAACAAAAATACTATGCTTCTTCTTCTTTGCTTTCTTCTGTAGCTTCTGCTGCAGGAGCTTCTTCAGTTGCAGCCTCAGCTACCGGAGCTTCTTCAACAACTTCTTCAGTTGCCACTTCAGCTACTGGAGCTTCTTCAACAACTTCTTCTTCTACAACCTCCTCTACCGGTGCATTTTTAATTGCAAGGGCAGCGGCACGGTCAGCATTTTTCTTAGCTTCAGCAGCTAGAGCAGCTTTTCTAACTTCATCTTTAGATTTAGTTAGACCGTCTTTTTTACCTTCAATTTTACCATCTTTAGCGCTTAACCATTCAGCAAATTTTGCTTCCGCTTGTTCTGCAGTTAACGCCCCTTTTTTAACACCACCTTCTAAGTGTTTTTTGTATAAAACACCTTTGTAAGAAAGGATAGCACGACAAGTATCCGTAGGTTCAGCACCTTTGTTTACCCAGTCTAAAGTTTTGTCAAAGTTAAGGTCGATAGTAGCTGGATTGGTGTTTGGGTTGTAAGAACCTAAACGCTCAATGAATTTACCATCTCTTGGTGAGCGGGAATCCGCCACCACAACGTGGAAAAAAGGTTTACCTTTTTTACCGAATCTTTGCAATCTGATTTTAGTTGCCATTTCTCTTTTAGTTTATGTATTCAACATAGTTCCCGGAGCTCCGTGCTTGCGGGGTTGCAAAAGTAAGTAAAATACTAATGATTAACAAGATGCAATAATTTTAAATTCATTTAACATAACTGTCTCCCCAATTGAAGATATTTGAAGCAAACGATATACAAATGAGAATAGCCATTGACATGGACGAGGTTTTAGCCGATCCGATACACAAATTTATACACCTTTATAACAGGGATTACGGAATCCCTCTCGACTTGATTGTTGAACCGGGAAATGAAGTTTACCACCATATGCCCGAGCATATTAACAATAAATGGTTCGATTACATTAATGAAAAGGGCTTTTTTAGAGACCTTCCGCTAATTGAGGGAAGTGTCGAAGCTGTAAAAAAATTACAGGAACATCACGATGTATATATCGTTTCTGCAGCAACAGAATTTAGAAACTCTCTTGAAGATAAGCTTGATTGGCTGGCAGAACATTTTCCTTTTATTACCTGGAAAAACATCATGTTCTGCGGAGATAAAATTGTTGACGTAGATGTAATGATTGATGACAGAGCTAAAAATTTCATTGGTTTTAAAGGCAGAAAACTATTGTTCTCTTCGCCACACAACTTACTGTTAAAAGATTACGAGCGTGTAGATACCTGGCAACAGGTTCTGGATAAATTACTGTAACAAATCCACAAAATCATCATCAAACCTAAAAACCAATTAAAAGATGCTAATTACAACAACCAATTCAGTAGAAGGCAAAAAAGTAGTTAAATACATAGGCCTTGTAAGTGGCGAAACCATTATCGGTGCCAATATTTTTAAAGATCTTTTTGCCGGAATACGAGACATCGTTGGAGGCAGATCGGGATCGTATGAACAAGTATTAAGAGAAGGCAAAAACACTGCAATTAATGAAATGCAGCAATACGCAGCCGCAATGGGTGCAAATGCCATAATCGGAGTAGATTTAGATTATGAAACAGTAGGTAGCGGCGGCAGCATGTTAATGGTTGCGGCAACAGGAACTGCAGTAGTAATAGAAGAATAAAACAAAGGCCCTAAAT
>NZ_JCAXEI010000009.1:0-189872 GCF_059758925.1 Pedobacter sp. GQ55
CAATACACCATCGCCTGTCACCTCACATCAGAAAGTCTTACAAACGACAAAAGGTCGTTCAGAATCATTTCAAAGTCGTTGAAAAATATACAGCAACTCCTAAAATGTACCCCAATAAGCAATAATCAAGCAAGAAAAATCAGAACCACCTAAACGAAAAATGAATTATCTTTATAGATTGGCACCAATACAATATGCTATTATGGATAACAACAAATCATTGTCAGCATTCCTTCAAGGAAAATCATCTTCCTCGATTGATCTTTTCAATCACTTTGTTTCATGTTACCAACAATTAGGCGAGGTGAAATTCCATGCTACCAAAACAATGATAGCTTTCTCATCCCGCATCAACTTCGCTTACGTTATACAGTTTGGCAAAAACTTTATTGATGTTGTATTTCCATTTAAACAACCATATGAAGACAATATGTGTTTTCGAAAAATAAAGCTTGTTCCGGGGAGTGATGACTACAACCACCACCTTCGAATATATTACAAAGAAGACATAAATGACGAGGTGCTAAAGTATATGTCTATGGCTTATAAAAATGAAAACGTTAAATTATGTTAAGCACTTGACAGGATGAATGCCTTTACATAGCTTAGCGTCCTATTATTTTTAATTGACGGTATCGTATTATTAACTTATCTTTGCAGAATGTTTAAAATTAAACACGTATTATTATTAAGTTTCACCATTATAGCCCTTACTATTGCTGGTTGTAAAAGTCAGTTTGAGAAGATCAGACTGAGCAACGACGTTGCAAAAAAGTACCAGGAGGCCATGCGGCTATATAACAAAAAGAATTATTCTAAGGCATTGATCTTATTCGAAGACTTGTCTCAAAAATACAGGGGAAGAGCTGAAGCCGAGGAATTGAATTACTACTACGCACTAACTCTCTTTAAACTAAGAGATTACACAACTGCAAGATATCAATTCAAATCATTTGCAGATAGCTATCCAACTAGTAAATACGCGGAAGAGTGTAGATATATGAGCGCCTACTGCTATTATCTGGACTCTCCAAGACCCAGCTTAGATCAGGAAAATACCTATAAAGCTATTGATGCATTACAGCTCTTTATTAACTTCTATCCAAAAAGCGAACGTGCTGTAGAGGCAGCAAAATACATCGGTATTCTGCGTACTAAACTTGAAGACAAAGCATATGCAAATGCAAAAATGTATTATGAAATAGGTGGTAATGGTGGTGAAGCATCTAACTACAGGGCCGCTGTTATTGCACTAAAAAATGCACAAATCGATTATCCCGATATTAAATATTCAGAGGAAATGGATTTGTTAATGATCAAATCACAGTACGCTTTTGCTAAAAATAGCATTGAGGATCGTCAGGAAGATCGTTTCTCAGAAGCAATTACTTATGCCAATGAATTTGCAGAAGCGCACCCTGAAAGTAAATACTTAAAGGAAGCAAATGCCTTAAAGAAAGATAGTGAATCTGGAATAGAAAGTGCTAAACGCTTTATAGCTGAACGCCTTGCTAATTATGAAAAATATAAATCTCAATTAACGAAAGAATCTAAAAGAGATAGTTCTGCAATTAATACAATTAAAACCCCCAACAGATAATGAGTACGAATAAACCCGCAATACCAAATACTACGGTTACTAGAAATGTTAATGATCTGGATCAAAAAACCGGAAACATCTATGAGTCTTTAGTAATTATTTCTAAAAGGGCTAATCAGATTTCTAATAACATGAAAGAAGAGCTTCACGGCAAATTAGCTGAGTTTGCATCTTCTAATGATAATCTTGAAGAGATTTTTGAGAACAGGGAGCAAATTGAGATCAGCAAGCACTATGAGCGTTTACCAAAACCTTCATTAATTGCTATTGACGAATTTCTGAACGACAAAATTTATTACAGAAATCCTGCTAAAGAGCAACAATAATATCGCGCATAGGTATTAAACTGCATCAATGCATTAAAACCATGCTAAAAGATAAAAATATTATTCTAGGCGTTTGCGGCAGCATTGCAGCATACAAATCAGCAACCCTGGTAAGGCTACTGGTAAAGGCTGGCGCAAACGTCAAAGTAATTCTCACTGCAGATGCGGCAAACTTCATCACTCCGCTCACGCTCGCAACACTATCAAAACATCCTGTTTACACCCAATACTTTGAAGAAGAAACCGGAGTTTGGAGTAATCATGTAGAATTAGGCCTCTGGGCCGATTACATGCTCGTTGCACCGGCAAGTGCAAATACATTAGCAAAAATGGCTACCGGCCTGTGCGACAACCTACTAACTGCAGTTTACCTTTCGGCAAAGTGCCCTGTTTTAGTTGCACCGGCAATGGATCTGGATATGTGGAAGCATGAAGCCACTCAAACCAATATAGATAAACTATTGTCATACGGCAATCTCCTCATTTCTCCCGGGAAAGGGGAATTAGCAAGCGGCCTATATGGTGAAGGAAGAATGGCTGAACCTGAGGAAATCGTTTCATTTCTATTGGAAACAATAAGTGAAGACCTTCCATTACTAGGAAAAAAAGTCCTTGTAACAGCAGGACCTACTTATGAAGCTATAGATCCTGTACGCTTTATAGGAAACCATTCTTCCGGCAAAATGGGGTTTACTATTGCAGACCAGTTTTCTCGTTTAGGTGCTGAAGTAACATTAATTACAGGACCAACAGCTGAAAAGAGCTCACAACAGCTCAAAAGAATAGATGTTGTAAGTGCTGCTCAAATGCTAACTGCATGTCAAAAAGAGTTCCCTAACGTACAAATTATGGTAATGAGTGCTGCCGTTGCTGATTATACACCAGTAACTACAGCTAGTCAGAAAATAAAAAAAACCAGCGGCGAGTTCAACCTGGAGTTAAAAAAGACTGAAGATATTCTGGCTACTTTAGGCAGACTGAAGACAGAAAATCAAATACTTGTTGGCTTTGCTTTAGAAACTGAAAATGAGGAAGAACATGCAAAGGACAAACTTACGAGGAAAAATCTTGATCTCATTATCCTTAATTCCTTAAATGACAAAGGCGCAGGTTTTAAGATGGATACCAATAAAATAACTATCTTTAATAAAGCATTTGAGAAGACAGTTTTTGAAATGAAATCAAAAACTGAGGTTGCCAAAGACATTTGCAATGAAATTTTAAAGCTTGTTTAAGCATGAAAAAACGCTACTTACTTATCTTACTTTTCCTTTTTATTTGCCAGACCTTTGTTAATGCTCAGGAATTAAATGCAAGAGTTCAGGTGCAGGCTCCTACTATCCCTAATATGGACAGAAGAAACCTGGAAGTTCTTGAAACTACCATAAGGGAGTTCTTAAATAATAATAAGTGGACTAACGAAAATTACAGCCCACAGGAGCGTATTGAATGCAATTTTGTAATCACTATAACTGACTGGGATGGCAGTGCTGCCTATAAAGCGGAGGCACAGCTTCAATCTAGCAGACCGGTTTACGCATCAGCCTATAATAGTACGCTGCTTAATCTAAGTGATAAAGATTTCGATTTCAACTATGCTGAAGGTCAGTCATTAGATTTCTCCGATCAAACTTATATTTCCAATCTTAGCTCTCTACTAAGTTACTACGCCTATACCATTATTGGCTTAGATAAAGATAGTTTTAGTCACCTTGGCGGCACTCCTTTCTATAAGAGGGCCTCTACCATTCTAAACAACGCTCAGGTATCTGGCAATAAAGGCTGGAAAGCCTTTGATGGGTTACGTAACCGCTACTGGCTAAATGAAAATCTACTTAATAAAACCTTTGAAGAACTTAGAGTATTTATTTACGACTATCATTTTAATGGGCTTGATCGCTTGCAAGAAAATACCGGCCGTGGAGTAAAAAAAATGATAACCCTGCTTAGTGGATTAAAGCAAATGGACAAACAGAAATTAGGTTCTATTTTTCCAAACTTCTACTTTTCTACGAAAGCAGATGAGGTTGTAAATGTCTTTTCTATTCCTACCGGAGATGCCTCTGATCGTATAAAAGCATACAACCTGCTTGTGCAAATTGATCCTGCCAACATCAATAAATACGAAACGCTCAATCAGGCAATTGCCCCTCTTAATCAAGGTCTTAAAAACAATTAAAAAAAATGTTAGAAATATTTTTTTTATACGAATACATTCGTACATTTGAATACGAAACAATTCGTATAAACAAAATATGGCAACATCAATAAACCTTAAGCCTACAGAAAGCGAACTAGAGATCTTACAGATATTGTGGGAAAAGGGTAATTGTACGGTTAGAGACGTTCATCAGATTTTGGAGAAAAGCAAAGACTCTGGTTATACCACTACGCTTAAACTAATGCAGATTATGCACGAGAAAGGACTTGTTAAACGCGACACCTCTTCTAAAACCCATATTTATACTGCACTTCTCAATCAGCAAAAAACAGAACAGCACCTGGTAAATAAAATGATCGATAATGTTTTTAATGGATCGGCGGCGAGATTAGTAATGCAAGCGCTTGGAAACCACACCGCAAGCAAAGATGAAATTGATTCGATAAAAAAATATCTTGATGAATTAAGTAAGTAATAAACCTAAAGAACCAAATATAAACGCATGGAAGCAATAGTAAACAACCTGATTAAAGCTACCGGATGGAGCATCTTCCACTCTCTATGGCAAGGCGCCATCATTTATGGCATATTGGTAGCTGTTACAAGTGCATTTCCTAAAATAGATGCAAAAATTAAGCACAATATGGCCTATGGAGCATTGTGCCTTATATTTCTGGGGTTCTGTATTACATTCTTTACCCTGTTTAAACTTCCGGTAAATAGTGTTGCGATTGCATCTAATCAAATTTCCAATGTACAGCAATCAGAATACCTTCTTCACTTACCTCAGAATATGAGTAGCATAACAGAGAACTTTTTCCCTTATCTGGTTAGCATTTATAGTATTGGCATATTGTTTCAGCTGTTCATCCTGGGTATAGGCTATAAGAAATTACTAGATTTAAAATGGGCTGATCGTACTTCTGTTCCTGCTTCATGGCTTCCAATTTTTGAAACTATGGTGAGTAAATTAAATCTTCGCCAAAATATTGAATTCTACTTATCTTCCAGAGTAAACGTTCCACTAGTTATCGGTTATTTAAAACCAGTGGTATTATTTCCAATTGCTTTGGCATCTCAGCTTGATATAAAACAAGTTGAAGCAATATTAATTCATGAGCTTTCGCATATACGAAGAAACGATTATCTATTAAATTTAATAAAAACCGGTATTGAAACCATACTCTTCTTTAACCCATTTGTATGGCTGGGCGGCCGACTGATCAATATAGAACGTGAACATGCTTGTGACGATCTTGTTTTAAAATTTACTGGCAGCCCACTAACCTATGCACATGCACTTTTAAAACTTGAAATATTAAAAAACAAAACCACTCCTGCCCTTTCAATGGCAGCAACTGGAAAAGATCAACATTTGTATCAACGCATTAAAAGAATTACGGACATGAAAACCAATTATATGAATGCCAAACAGCAGATTTTGGCCATAACCTTAACAATAGCTACCATAATATCCTTAGCCTGGATTAGTCCTGCAAAAAAAGCTCCTGCTATAAATAAGGCCGACCAACATAGCAAAAAAGTTGATATTGAAGGAATAGCTATAAAATCAAAAATGCAGACACTATTAGCACCGGTTGCTAACGAGGACTGCGATAATGACCTTGTAAAAACAGATACCACAAAGAAAAAAAACAAGTTCAAAATTGTTACCGTTGATGCTAAAGGAAATAAAAAAGAATATAACTCGCTTAAAGAAATGCCTGATAGTTTAAGACAGGAAGTAGTTAATGAATCATTTATGAATGATTTTAAGTTCGATTACAAGTTTAATCTTGACTCGGTAACAAAAGTAAGCATGGCCTATATAAAATCGCCTGAATTTCAACAACAGATAAAAGACGTTAAAAAAAATGCTGCAGAAATGGCTAAGCATTTCACTTCTCCTGAATGGAAAAAACAACAGGCAGAGATTCAGCAAAAAGCCATTGAAATGAGCAATCATATAAACTCAAAAGAGTTCAAACAACAGCAAGAAATGGCATTTAAAATTGCTCAGGATATGCGCAAGAAATTTGATTCGCCAGAATGGAAAAAGCAACAAGCCGATATTCAGAAAAATGCTGTAGAAATGAGCAAAAAGTTTAATTCTGATGAGTGGAAAAAACAACAGGCAGAGATGAAGAAAAACATTGATCTGATGCGTGAAAAGATAAATTCTCCTGAATTTAAAAAACATATTGAGGAGATGAAAGAGCTACAAAACTCACCTGAGTATAAAGAGCTGAAAAGAAAATTTGACAATGGAATTGATAGCATTAAAAAGAAAAAAGGAATTAAAACAGATATAGACCTGAATTGATCAAACACAGATCATACGAATTATTAAATCACACAATAAAATTAGATTGAGGGCAGAAGAGAAATCTTCTGCTTTTTTTTGTTTGCAAGAATAAACATCCATTGATTAAGTTTTCATAATTTAGCAGCGTAATATGCTACAAAAACTTTCTATTCGTAACTATGCTTTAATAGATAGTGTTGATTTGGAACTTAACAAAGGTTTAAATATCATCACTGGCGAAACAGGTGCCGGTAAGTCTATCATGCTTGGCGCACTTTCCCTTATATTGGGCCAGCGTGCCGAAACTAAGTATTTCTTTAATCAGGATAAAAAATGTATTATCGAGGGGCAATTTCTGCTGAGCGACACTTCATTGCAATCTCTTTTCGAAGAAAACGATATTGACTTTTATAACGAAAGTATTTTAAGGAGGGAAATATCCACAGATGGAAAGTCAAGAGCCTTTATTAACGATACTCCCGTTACCCTTATTGTAATGAAGCAAGTTGGCGAGAAACTCATTGACATACACTCTCAGCATGCTACACTAGAAGTAAACGACCCTGGCTTTCAGCTGCTAGTGGTAGATACTTTGGCAAATCATCAATCTTTGTTAGCCCAATACCGTGAGCAATATAAAGTTTATAAAAAAGCGCAGCAACAATTATCCACCTTACAGGAAGCCGCTGCCGAAGCCCGCAGTAGACAAGACTACGAACAGTTCCTTTTCAATGAATTGGAAACCGCAGCCTTAAAGTCCGGTGAGCAGGAACAGCTTGAAACTGAATTACAAATGCTTAGCAATGCTGAAAGCATCAAAAGAAGCCTTTTAAATAGTCAGAATATACTGAGCGAACAGGAAACAGCTGTGTTACCTCTATTAAAAGAGGTTATCAATCAGCTGCAAAGCATTGAGAAATTTAATCCTGACTATGCTACTTTAAACGAACGCCTAAGGTCTTCACTTATAGAAATTAAAGACATTGCTCAGGAAACTGTAGCATTTGAAGAAGGAATAATTTTTAACCCTTCCAGAATTGAGGAAATTAATGCACGTTTAGACATCATTTATAATCTCCAGCAAAAACACAGGGTAAATTCTATTGAAGAATTGCTGGCTATTGAAGCGCAATTATCACAAAATCTAAGTGAGCTATTAAGCGGAGATGAAGAGATTGAACGACTTGCAAAAGAAATAGCCTTGATGAAGGAAGATCTGGAGCGCAAAGCAACCGAACTATCGGCAAATAGAAGCAAATCTATAACCAATACAGAAGATCAGGTAGCTAAGGTGCTTAATCAGGTTGGCATGCCTAATGCTAAAATTAAAATTGAACAGAATGTACTTCCTGAATTGAATAAGGACGGAAAAGACAATATCACCTTACTATTCTCTGCCAATAGCGGACAGGCGCCTGCTCCTGTAGGTAAAGTTGCCTCCGGAGGAGAGCTATCCAGACTGATGCTGGCTATTAAGTCGATCATGGCCAAGCATACCTCATTACCTACCTTAATATTTGACGAAATCGACACAGGTATTTCAGGAGAGACAGCCGTTCGGGTAGGTAATGTAATTGGAGATCTGGAACGGAATATGCAGGTAATATGCATTACTCACCTACCTCAAATTGCAGCAAAAGGTGATGCTCATTATTTTGTTTATAAAAATGAAGAGACTGAGCGTACCACAACAGGTATTAGAAAATTAAATCCTGAAGATAGAATAAAGGCAATTGCTGAAATGCTTAGTGGTAAAGACCCTGGTGCATCGGCGCTCAAGAATGCTCAGGAGCTGCTTGGTTTTAACTAATCTTTAACAATAACCGCCACACATATCTTTTAGATTTTTATTACTTTCGATAAATCATAAGAAGAACCAAAATAAAAAGATATGTATAACTTACTAAAAGGTAAACGTGGTATCATTACTGGAGCATTAGATCAAAATTCAATAGCATGGAAAGTTGCTGAAAAAGCACATGAAGAAGGTGCTGAATTTGTTTTAACCAATGCTCCCATTGCCATGAGAATGGGTGAGATTAATGCTTTGGCAAAAAAGACAGGTTCTCAGATTATTCCTGCTGATGCAACCAGTGTAGATGAGCTTACAAACCTGTTTACCCAGTCACAAGAAATATTAGGCGGTAAAATAGACTTTATGCTGCATTCAATTGGCATGAGTGTAAACATCCGTAAAAAAATCCCTTACACTGAACTAAACTACGACTATTATCAAAAAGGCATAGATGTTTCTGCACTCTCATTTCACAAAATGCTTGCTGTAGCCAAAAAACTTGATGCGATAAATGAAGGTGGCAGTGTTGTGGCTCTAACCTATATGGCAGCTCAACGAACCTATCCGTTCTACACAGACATGGCAGATATTAAAGCAATGCTTGAATCAATTGCCCGCAGTTTTGGCTATCATTACGGCCTGGAGAAAAAAGTTCGTATCAATACAGTTTCTCAATCGCCAACTAAAACCACTGCCGGAGCAGGAATTAAAGGCTTTGGCGACTTCTATGATTATGCAAATGCCATAGCTCCATTGGGCAATGCCGATGCTGAATCGTGTGCAGATTACTGTGTTACTCTTTTTTCTGACTTAACCCGCATGGTTACCATGCAGAACCTTTTCCATGATGGAGGGTATTCATCAACAGGCGTTAGCGATATCGTTATGCAGAAAATGGGATTAGAAGAATAACCCGTTAGTTTATAATTATGATCCGTCGACTATCATTAGCCATTTCCCTAATATGTTTTTCTATTACTGTTTGTGCACAAAATTCATATTCAATTAGTGGTGTTGTCAGAGATCAGAAAGAAACTTTACCTGGTGCAGGCATTTACATTAGTGGCTATAAAATAGCTACGGCAGCCGATAACAATGGCCGCTTTAAAATAAACAACCTGCAACCAGGAAATTACGATATCCTTGTTCAAATGGTAGGGTATCTGCCCTATTCCAAAAATGTTGTCATTTCCGATAAATCAGTAGAGGTAGAACTAACCCTTAAAGAGAATACAGTTCAGTTAAATGAAGTAGTAATTCGTGCAGATCCTAACAGGGCCAAATACATTGAACAGTTTAAAGAGTTCTTTATTGGTAAATCGCCAAATGCTGCCCAGTGTAAAATACTAAACCCTCAGGTCCTTAATATTGATTATGATGTCAGCAAAAGCTTGCTTACTGTAAAAACAGATGAGTTTTTAATAGTTGAAAATAAAGCTTTAGGATATCGCTTAAAATATATGCTGGATAATTTTGAGTACAATTCCAGAACACGCATAATTTATTATTCCGGACATCCATTTTTTGAAGAACTAAGGGCTTCATCATCACGAAGAAAAAAATATACTATAAATCGCGAAATTGCATATTATGGTTCTTCTCAACACTTCTTTAAATCTCTTTATCAAAACAAAACTAAAGAAGAAGGCTTCATCATTAACAAAATGATTAAAGTTCCTAATCCTAACCGTTACCCTGATAAGGTAATAAATGAGAAATTAACCAAACTGAGAACCATTCCGCCAAAGACTGGTATCTTTAAAACCGCTGCTAAAATAGACACAGCACAAGTTAATTTTTGGCAAAAGCAGCAAGATATGCCTAAATATCTTGATAAACTTGACCGTACAGAAGTGCTTCCAGACACGCTGGTTCACTATTACAACCAGAATTTAAAGCTACTCGACTATACTGATGCACTTTGTGTGATATACACAAAGGAAAAGGAATCCTTAGCTTATTCCAAAACCGGATTTTGGATTTTCCGACCATTGGATTTGCCGAATTATGAAATCTCTGTAGCCAATTTGATGAACGGACCAGTCCGATTCTATGAGAACGGGGGTATTCACGATTCGAGATCCTTTTTATACGAAGGCTATTGGGCTTATGAGAAAATAGCGGATATGGTACCTATGGACTACATACCTCTAAAGCGCAAATAAAGATTACATCCCCCTCAAAAAAGTGAACAACTTCTTTTTAATAATACTAATATTTTTAGTAATTTTAATTAATGATATTAGACAAAGAAACACCGGACAATTACCATAAAGGAAGAGGAGCTCAGTTTAACCCTCATAATCGCTTTGCTAAAAATGATTATGTAAAGGAACATGATGAAGGAATTGACGAATGGGAAGAAGAGGATCAAAAGACCACTTTCATTTTTGGCAAATCAAAATCTATTGTAAACAAAGTAGATAGTCCTGATGTAGGTATGCTCTACTCTCTAAACCCTTATCAGGGATGTGAACACGGTTGCACCTATTGCTATGCACGAAACGCGCATGAATACTGGGGATTTAGTGCCGGATTAGATTTTGAACGCAAAATCATAGTAAAAACGGACGCCCCTGTTCTGTTCAAAAAGTTCCTGGAGCGCAAAGGATGGGATGCATCTACTATCTCATTATCTGGCAATACGGACTGCTATCAACCCGCAGAAAGACGCTTCAAAATAACGCGTCAGCTTTTAGAAATTGCTTTGGATTATAAACAACCCATTGGGATGATCACAAAAAATGCGCTCATACTTCGTGACCTGGATATTCTGCAGGAAATGGCTAAACTTAATTTGTGCATGGTATATGTTTCGATTAATAGCTTAAATGAAAAGCTCCGTTCAAAAATGGAACCGAGAACAACTACTGCCAAACAACGATTAAAAATAGTGGAAGAGCTAAGCAAAGCCGGCATTCCTATGGGCGTTATGGTTGCTCCGCTCGTTCCAGGTCTAAGTGATCATGAAATTCCGATTATCCTAAAAACGATTGCCAATTGTGGAGCAATATCAGCGGGTTATACTGTGGTACGACTTAATGGCGCGATTGGAGGGATATTTGAAGACTGGTTGCGCAAAAACTATCCTGACCGCTTTGAGAAGGTGTGGCATATGATTCAGTCCTGTCACGGTGGAAATGTAAACGATAGCAGATTTGGAGATAGAATGAGAGGCGATGGCAATATCGCTCAGTTAATTAGAGATAACTTTAAACTTCATTGTCGGCTGAACCACCTAAACGAGAAAAAGATTGAGTTGAACCCCGGTTTGTTTAAAATCCCCAAAGCTCAACTCGATCTATTTTAAAACGCTAAGAAAGAAAGTTATCTTCTTCTCTATATGCCTGTATTACTCTGAGTTCACCTTCTTTTCCTGGCTTTGAATTGCCGTGTTCCATACCCATAACGCCTTTATACCCTTTTTCATAAAGGTGTTTGAATAAGTTCTTGTAGTTAATCTCACCGGTTGTTGGTTCATTTCTTCCAGGATTATCACCTATTTGAATGTAGGCAATCTCATCCCAGCATCTATCAATGTTAACTATTAACTGCCCTTCTGTTTTTTGCATATGATAAATGTCATAAAGAATTTTACATGAAGGGCTCTGCACTGCCTTACAAACAGCATAGGTCTCATGCGTTTGTTGTAAAAATAATTCAGGGGTATCACTTAAAGTCTCTAATACCATTATTAAACCATGAGGTTCAAAAATTTCGGCACCAGCCCTCATCGCATCAATAACATTTGCAAATTGATTTCCATAAGGTAATTTGCGTTCGTAAAATCCCGGAACAACTGTTAACCATTTTGCATTACATCTTTTTGCAGCTTCTACAGACTTTTTACAGGTCTCTACGAATTTATCTTTAAATTCTTTTTTACCCGTTGTTAATGATGTTTTCCAATTATCCCCTCCATCAACAACAAAAACCCCCATTCTCATACCCAATTTGGCAAGCAGGTCTCCTATTTTTGTTTGTTCATCAACTGATCTTCCTAAATAGCCATTGTCCTCAATAGAACGAAAACCCTGATCATGCATAAATCTAATCTGATCCAGAAAGCTATCGCCAGCATTATTCTTAAACATTCCCTGATGGGGAGCATAATCTAGATTAAAAGTTTTACCAGCCAAAGCTGAGCCTTGCCTCATAGTAGTTTTGTCCGCAGCAAGTCCATTTATTGAAGACCCCGCCACAAGCGCACCAGTGGCAACAAAGCTATTTTTTAAAAATTCTATTCTGTTCATATTTTTGGTTTTTGGTTAGGTACTTTTTTAATAGTGAATTAGTTTATTATCATTTTTTTAAATCCTGCCGTTAATGTATCGGCAATACTTCCGTCCTTGCGGTGATAGATAATATACGCTTCCATATTTTTTTTGGTTGCAAAATAAAGTGCTTCATTAACATTCATAGCCATTATAGGGCTATCATATCCATCGGCAGTGATAGCGTCCCTTGCATAAATTGTCACACTAATCAATGTATTATCTAAAGGATAACCCGTTTTAGGATCAATTAGGTGTGCAACCTTCCTGGAGCCTCTTCGTAAATATTTCCGATAATTACCAGCAGTGGTTATTGCTCCATTATTAACACTGATAACATGCCTCACTTCAGGTTCGGCATTTGGTGAGTCCGCAGGTCCCTCAATCCCGATACTCATTGATGCCCCATCAGGTTTCGGTCCTTTTATCCTTAGTTCACCGCCTATTTCTACTACAAAGGATGTGATTCCTTTATTAATTAAATAATCAGCCACTACATCAACACTGTATCCCTGGGCAATTCCATTAAGATCTACATTTATACAAGGCTTTTGTTTTTTAAGGAAATTACCTTTTAAACTCAGGTTATTCATGCCTACGCACTTCAGTAATTCCTTTACCTGAGCACTATCGGGGAATTTATCTATTGGCTTTGAACCAAAGCCCCATGCCTGTACAAGAGGTTCAACAGTTACGTCAAATTTTCCTTTAGTAGCTTTATAAACTTCAAAAGATTTTGCCATTACTTTAGCAAAATGTGGATCTAAAACGCCCCCTTTAGAAGAAGCATTAAACTTATTGATCAAAGAATATGATTTGTATAGCGACATAGATGAATCTATAACCATAAGAATGCTATCTACATTACCCTTAGTTACAATGCTATCCCGAGCAAAATACTTAATGGAATAATCAGTTCCCTGAGCATAACCATGTATAGCATACTGTCGCAGATCTTCCTTCTTAAAAAGAAGAAAAATTTGCGACAGCAGCAATAAAATAAAAGCTTTATTTATAAAAAACATTACGTTAGTAACGTTTATATCACCTTAGTTTGCCCTGGTGTAGGAATTGGGTACAATCCATTAACATCAGGTAATAATTTAGGTTTTGCAGTCCAGCTCAACTCATCAGGAAATAAACTGTTCTCTGCTTTTAAAGCATCGTCCCATTTAATTGTTTTTCCAGAATAGGTTGCATAACGACCAATAATGGCCGTCATACAGCTTTTTGCACCGCGTTCTGCATCCCAGAATTTATATTCGCCCTTAGCAATAGCGGCAAAAAGCTCATCATGCTCAGTTTGATAAGGATTAGGGTTTATTTTTGAACTGTAACTATAGATCAATTTATTTTTAGTGTCATATAATCTTCCTTCATTACCTGCAGATAAGAAAACACGACCTTTAGTTCCATGGAAACTTTCATCAACACGGTTATCAATACCTTCAAAGTGGCGACACTGACTGTTAATTACAGAACCATCTGCATAAGCTAATTCTACAGAGTGGTTATCATAGATCTCACCATAATCTTTTCCAGTTCTCCAAGCACGGCTACCGGTACCCTGAACAGAAACCGGATATGCATCTTTAACCCAGTTTGCAATATCAATATTGTGTACATGTTGCTCCACTATATGATCACCACATAACCAGTTAAAATAGTACCAGTTACGCATTTGGTATTCCATTTCAGTTTGGCTGGCTTCGCGTGGTTTTACCCAAACACCACCGCTGTTCCAATATACCTGACCACCGGTGATATCACCTATAGCCCCATCCTGAATGCGTTTAATAACATCTCTATAGTTATTTTGATATCTACGTTGTAGGCCAACAACAACATTTAATTTCTTAGTTTTCGCAATTTCGGCAGCTGCTAAAACTTTACGGATACCTGGCGAGTCAACAGCCACTGGTTTTTCCATAAATATGTGCTTGCTCTGGTTAACTGCCTCTTCAAAGTGACTAGGTCTGAATCCTGGAGGAGTTGCTAACAAAACAACATCGGCCAGGGCAATTGCTTTTTTATAAGCATCAAAACCTACAAATCTACGTTCTTGAGGAACATCAACTTTTGCTCCAAATTTTTCAGAAATCTCTTTGTATGCACTTTCTAATCTATCGCTAAAAGCATCAGCCATAGCCACCAATTTTAGGTTTTGCTTAGTACTTAATGCCTGAAAAGCAGCACCGGTACCACGACCGCCGCAACCAATTAATGCAATTTTGATGGTGTCATCTACAGATGATTGCGCTCCACCGTTAGCAAAGGCAACTCCATTTAACATAACACCTCCGGCAACTAGAGCCGAAGTTTTTAAAAATTCGCGGCGTTTGTCGCGCAGTTCTTCATTGTTCATTGTACTTTAGGTTTATATATGGTTCTTAGTATGTTTGGTTCTATTAGTAATCTTTAATAGGTGCCTTGCTATAATAAGCATCTATCTCTTCTTTTGATGGAGGTGTTACGGGCCTAACTAACCTCATTCCAACAAAAGGAGCTTCAGGAAACCACCAATTACTTTTTGGAATCTGAGGATCCAGCTGTTTCCAGCTCGGGTCTGATGCTAGTCGGGATGCCGAACGAGCATCTTTAGGTTCATCATTATATGCACCACCTCTTACCGCATTTGGATATAATTTTTCTGGAACAGCAACAGGATCATTTACCTTATCACCTTTTATTGATGCATAAAAATCTGGCAGATATTGATCATAAGTCCACTCTGCAACATTTCCATACATATCATATAATCCCCACGCATTTGGTTTTTTCTGACCAACAACATGAGTTTTACCATCACTGTTTCCGTTAAACCAGGCATAATCACCTAATTTTGAACCGTCGTTTCCAAAAGAATATTCGGTAACAGAACCTGCGCGGCAGGCGTATTCCCATTCAGCTTCAGTAGGAAGCCTGTAAAAGACTCCTGTCCTGGCATAAAGCCATTTACAATACTGAATAGCATTATAATGAGTCATAGCTAGTGCAGGCTGCCCCTCTTTACCCATTCCGAAAGTCATATCCAGATACGGTTTGGTAGGTCTTGTTATTGCATCAACATTTTTTGGAATTGGAGCAGTACTATGTGCTGCTTCGTAATCCTTATACAAAAATGGCTCGTAATTATCCCAGATCACTTCGTAGGTACTCATCCAAAACGGGGCAATTTTCACTTTGTGAACCGGCTGTTCATCAGCATTCCCCTTTTTACTTCCCATCATAAATTCACCACCGGGAATAGCAACCATATCGAACGACAACTTTGTGCCTTCCAATTGTTGTTTATAAGATTCGGGTTTCTCTTGTGCAAGAGTAGTTTGAACAGCAAGAAATGCTAAGGGCACTAACAATGATAATTTCACTTTCATTTATAAAATTTTGATACAACAAATATTTTAACCTAACCTATTTCTTCTCTAAAATAGAGGCAATAATTGATAAACCAAAATCTGCACCCATATAATTTCATAAAATGTGTAATCTAAACACTAAGCTAACCTTATAAAATGGAAATTAGCACAAAAAAAAACGCCTGTCAGATGTTCATCTAACAGGCGTTTCATAGTCACAGGTGGTAGTTTATTCTACGCTTCCCTCTTCTTTTTTCTTTTTCTTACCCGGACTTTTATTTTCTACAACAATAACATCTCCTTCTTTATCATAATCGATTTCCAAAATGTCTCCATCATGAATATCTCCTTTAAGGATTTCTTCAGCGATTGGATCTTCAAGATATTTTTGTATTGCGCGTTTAAGAGGTCTGGCTCCAAAGGCAGAATCAAAACCTTTATCAGCAATAAACTCTTTCGCTTTCTCTGTTAATTTAACTTCGTAACCTAAATTATGTACGCGACCAAATAATGATTTCAATTCTATATCAATGATTTTGAATATTTCCTCTTTTCCTAAAGAATTGAAAACAACCACATCATCAACACGGTTAAGAAACTCAGGAGCAAATGCACGTTTCAAAGCAGTTTCAATAACGCCTCTTGAATGCGCGTCAACCTGGTTTACTTTAGCTGAAGTAGAGAAACCTACTCCTTGTCCGAAATCTTTTAGCTGACGGGCACCAATGTTAGAGGTCATAATGATAATGGTATTTCTAAAATCCACTTTACGACCTAAACTATCTGTAAGCTGTCCTTCATCAAGCACCTGCAATAAGATATTGAATACATCCGGGTGAGCTTTTTCAATCTCATCCAAAAGAATTACTGCATAAGGCTTACGTCTAACTTTTTCAGTTAACTGACCACCTTCTTCATAACCCACATATCCTGGAGGCGCTCCCACTAAACGTGATACCGCAAATTTCTCCATGTACTCACTCATATCAATTTGAATTAGTGAATCATCACTATCAAACATAAAACGGGCAAGTTCCTTAGCTAATTCAGTTTTACCAACACCTGTCGGGCCTAAGAAAATAAATGAACCAATTGGTTTTTTAGGATCTTTTAATCCGGCTCTGGTACGTTGAATTGCCTTAGTCAATTTTTTGATGGCATCATCCTGACCGATAATTTTCTGTCCAACAGTCTCATACATATTCAATAGCTTAATGCTATCAGTTTGTCCAACACGTTGTAACGGAATACCAGTCATCATAGAAACAACTTCAGCCACGTTATCTTCTGAAACAGTATAACGTTTAGTTTTTGTTTCATTCTCCCATTCAGCCTTAGCACGATCCAACTCCTCTAAAAGATTTTTTTCAGTATCTCTTAATTTGGCTGCTTCTTCGTATTTCTGACTTTTTACAACTTTATTTTTTTCAAGTTTGATCTCTTCGATCTTGTTTTCAATTTCGATGATGTTTTCTGGAACATGAATGTTCGTTAAGTGAACTCTTGAACCGGCCTCATCTAAAGCATCAATAGCTTTATCTGGTAAAAACCTATCAGTAATGTATCTTGATGTTAAGGCCACACAAGCATTAATTGCTTCGTCGGTATAAGTTACGCCGTGGTGATCCTCGTATTTTTCTTTAATACGATTTAATATCTCGATAGTTTCATCTGGTGTAGCAGGCTCAATCATTACCTTTTGGAAACGACGGTCCAATGCACCATCTTTTTCTATATACTGACGGTATTCATCAAGCGTGGTAGCACCAATACATTGTATTTCGCCCCTGGCTAATGCAGGTTTAAACATATTCGATGCATCTAGTGAACCAGAAGCACCACCTGCGCCTACAATTGTATGAATCTCATCAATAAACAAAATTACATCAGTAGATTTTTCAAGCTCGTTCATCACTGCTTTCATACGTTCTTCAAACTGCCCACGGTATTTAGTACCTGCAACTAAAGAAGCAAGGTCTAAAGTAACTACACGTTTGTTGAAAAGAACTCTTGATACCTTGCGTTGAACAATTCTCAAGGCCAATCCTTCAGCGATAGCTGATTTACCAACACCCGGCTCACCAATTAAAATTGGATTGTTTTTTTTACGACGAGATAAGATCTGAGACACACGCTCAATTTCTTTTTCACGACCAACAATTGGGTCTAGTCTTCCTTCCTCAGCAGCTTTTGTTAAATCTCTTCCAAAATTATCCAAAACCGGAGTTTTAGATTTTATGTCAGAAACTTTTTTAGGGCTACTAAAGCTCTCTTCCTCGCGGTAATCTTCATCACCGCCTGTTGATGCACTATTTTGAGTTTCGTCTTTGAATCCGTTTTTATTCACTTCAACCTCCTGCTTAAAGATTTCGTAATTAACGTTGTATTGTAATAAAATCTGCGAGGCAATATTGTCATCATCACGAAGGATAGACAACAATAAATGCTCAGTTCCTATCAAATCGCTTTTAAAGATTTTTGCCTCCAGATATGTTATCTTAAGAACCTTTTCAGCTTGTTTGGTTAAAGGAATGTTGCCCAGATTTACTGTTACACTTGAGGTACCTCTCACGGAATCCTCAATTGAGCGGCGAAGTTTTGAAGTATCAACTCCTAATGATTTCAATATCTTAATAGCCATACCATCGCCTTCGCGAATAAGGCCTAACAAAAGATGTTCTGCGCCTATGTAATCGTGACCTAATCTCAGGGCTTCTTCCCTGCTAAAAGAAATCACGTCTTTTACTTGTGGAGAAAATTTAGCTTCCATATATACCTTTCTAAAATCCGGAATGCTCTAAACTATAAAAATTGTTTAATAAAAAGCATCCCTGATTTTTTTATTTTATCAACAATTACGCCATTGACTATTAATTAGATGTTGGAACTGCCGTAATTTCATAAATGTTACCAATCTTTGACTAATTCATTTACGCTTAATTTTCAATATTTCCACATATAGCTATAGGTCAGAAACGCTTATTTATCTGTTTTAAACAGATCCAGATCACTTTGTCGTATAAATGTAATGATTTTTATGCAATTATATTACCTGTCAAAACTGGATATTATCAATAAAAAAACTACCAAAATGGCAGACTTTTGCCAGATCAAATAAAATGGCCACCTTATCCTCTTATTCTACCGGAACCAACTTTAAACACACAGGTTGTCCTACTTCTATTTTATTGGATGTTAGTGTCAATTTTCCGGTTGCCTTGTTTATTTTATAAGCTGTAACACTATTAGCATCTTGAGCTGCAACCAGCATGAAATTTCCAGATGGTGTTATCAAAAAGTTTCTTGGCGTCTTATCAACATCGTATCGTTCCACAAAGGTTAGCCGACCATTCTTTTTGTTGATAGCGTAAGCCACTATATTGTTCGCATTCCCTCTATTCGACGCATATAGAAACAAACCATCAGGCGATACATGTATATCTGCGGCACTATTTTCATTAAATGTTTCGGGCATCATATGAACGCTTTGTAAAAAGGTTAGCTTACCGTTATTAAAGCTGTATACGTTAACAACCGCCGTCATTTCCTGCACGAGGTACAGGTATTTTTGATCAGGAGAGAAATCCATATGACGAGGACCATTACCAGGCTGCACACTTTCAAAAGCAGGCTTAGCCGGCGTTAAGGGACTTTTTTTGCTCCTATCATAATTATAAATGTTTACCTTATCTGTTCCAAGGTCTGCATAGAACAGAATTTTCTCGTTCTTTGATAGTAAAGCCGAATGTACATGCGGGCCCTCCTGTCTTAATTTATTGGCGCTCCCTCCCTCATTTTGTATACTTTGCGATGCCTGCGCTAAAGAGCCATCGCCATTTATGGGCAAAACAGTTAAACTACCACTCCCATAATTAGACACAAATACATTTTTACCATCCCGATCTATAGTAACATGGGCTGGCCCCACGCCTGAAGACGATTGTTTATTGATAAATTCCAGTTTACCCGTTGAACGATCAAATTTAAATGAACTTACCTCTCCTACTTTGTTCGAATTAACTGCATAAACAAACTTAAGATCATTGCTTATTGTTAAAAAAGCAGGATTTTCTACACCGTCGATCTGGTTTAAATAGGTCATTTTACCACTTTCATCATTAAATCGATAAACCAATATACCCTTGCTTTCATTAGTTCGGGTATAAGTACCAATCAGCAGATCAAATGTTTTAGAGGGAATACTTGTTTTCTGAGAAAGGCCAATCAGAGGCAGCAACAACATAGCCAGGAAAGGGACAGCCTGTTTTCTGTATTTTTTGAAACAATTCATTTACTTAATTTTACTACTATAGGTGAATTTAGCGATCTAAAAAACTGGTTAATGTAAACATATAAAAAATCTTTGACTGGTGTTTTCTTATCTTTGCTCTAAATAGGGGCCAATATGTCCTTTTTTCACTAAAAACTATACTAACAAGAAACATCGATGTCAGACGAGAAAATAATATTTTCAATGGCCGGGGTAAATAAGATTTACCCCCCTCAGAAACAGGTTTTAAAGAACATATACCTCTCCTTTTTTTATGGCGCAAAAATAGGTGTTATTGGTCTAAATGGATCCGGAAAATCATCGGTTTTGAAGATCATTGCTGGTATTGACAAAGCTTTTCAAGGCGAAGTTGTTTTCTCTCCGGGCTACACTGTAGGTTATCTTGCGCAGGAGCCGGAACTGGATGAAAACAAAACAGTTAGAGAGGTTGTTGAAGAGGGTGTAGCTGAAATTACCGCCATCCTTAAAGAATACGAGTCTATCAATGAGCAGTTTGGCCTACCAGAAGTTTATGAAGATGCTGATGCAATGGACAAACTAATGGCCAAGCAGGGTGAGCTTCAGGATAAAATTGATGCCGTAAATGCATGGGAGCTGGATAACAAACTAGAGCGTGCAATGGATGCACTTCGTTGTCCAGATCCGGATACAAAAATTTCAGTACTATCGGGTGGAGAGAGAAGACGTGTGGCCATGTGTCGTTTACTCCTTCAGGAGCCAGATGTTTTATTACTAGATGAGCCTACCAATCACCTTGATGCTGAAAGTATCGACTGGTTAGAGCAGTTTTTAAAAGAATACAAAGGAACTGTAATTGCAGTAACCCACGATAGGTATTTCCTTGATAACGTTGCCGGATGGATTCTTGAATTAGACAGAGGTGAAGGTATTCCATGGAAAGGAAACTACTCATCATGGTTAGATCAAAAGGCTAAACGTTTAGCACAGGAAGAAAAAACGGAGAGCAAACGTCAGAAAACTCTTGAAAGAGAGCTTGAGTGGGTACGTATGGCACCAAAAGCGCGTCATGCTAAATCTAAAGCACGTCTATCAAACTATGACAAGCTGGCATCAGAAGATTCAAGAGAAAGAGAAGACAAATTGGAATTGTTTATTCCGCCTGGTCCAAGATTAGGAAATGTAGTTATTGAGGCCAACAATGTTACCAAAGCCTATGGTGATAAATTGTTATTTGAGAATCTGAGTTTCTCTTTACCACCTGCCGGTATAGTAGGTATTATTGGCCCGAATGGTGCAGGTAAAACAACATTGTTCCGCCTAATTACTCAACAGGAAACTCCTGATACCGGAACATTCCGTGTTGGAGAAACTGTTTCACTTGGTTATGTAGATCAAATGCACAATGACCTTGACCCTGCCAAAACGGTATATGAAAATATTACTGATGGCTTAGATAATATCCAATTGGGTAACAAAGCGGTAAATGGCCGTGCATATGTTTCTAAATTCAACTTTAATGGTGGTGATCAGCAAAAGAAAGTTGGCATTTTATCTGGTGGAGAGCGTAACCGGGTGCATTTAGCCATTACTTTAAAGAAAGGTGCAAACGTATTGTTACTGGATGAGCCAACCAATGATATTGACGTAAATACTTTACGTGCATTAGAAGAAGCGTTGGAAAATTTTGGTGGCTGTGCAGTTGTAATCAGTCACGATCGTTGGTTCTTAGACCGTATCTGTACACACATTTTAGCCTTTGAAGGAAACTCTCAAGTTTACTTCTTTGAAGGTAACTACAGCGATTACGAGGAAAACCGTAAAAAACGCCTGGGCGATGTAACTCCTCATCGAATTAGGTACAAAAAGTTAGTATAATCCTCTTTTAACAAAACAGGCCGGTAATACCGGCCTGTTTTGTTTTATTTATATTGCTTTTGTATTCTTAACAACAGCTCTTTCGTTTTTTTAATTCCCTCATCTTCCGACAAGCCATCACCTTCATATTCAATTCCCACAATACCACTCCATTTTGCATCCTTAATAATTTTAAACATGCGATCGTAGTCGATATCTTTTTCATCACCCTTTTCATTGAAATTAAAGGTTTTCGCACTAATTCCTTTTGCAAATGGAACCAAATCAGTTACTCCCTGATACATGTCGTACATTCTATCTGCACTTATCTTAAAATTACCAAAATCAGGTAAAGTTCCACAATAAGGACTATTAACCTGTTTCATTACATCCGACAACCATTTTCCATCAGAAGAGTACCCTCCATGATTTTCAACTATAATATTGATTTTATTTTGCTTACCATATTCAGTAAGCCTGCCTAAACCATCAACCACTGCAGTTTTCACATCTTGTTCAGATCCATTTCCTGCGGCATTAACCCGAATCGTTTTACAATCAAGCACCTTGGCTGCATCCACCCATTTATAGTGATTTTCAATAGCCTTTGCACGCGCTTTTTCATCAAGATTACCCAATTCACCTTCTCCGTCTATCATGATCAGATGGTTTTGAATTCCCTCATTTTGAGTTATGCTTTTTAATTCCTTCAGGTACGCCGGATCAGTTTCTTTTTTATTAAAAAATGGACTTACATACTCAACTATATCAATGCCGAAATCTTTTTTAGCTTTTATAGGGAACTCAAGGTTTGTTAGCTTACCGCCAAACAATGATTTATGCAATGACCACTGAGCTAAAGATATACTGAAAAATTCTTTTTTAGGGAGCGCCAGTGCGTCAAACGGAATTAAAGAGGAAAGTCCTGCAGCTGCAGACAACATTCCTAAATCTTTGAGAAAACTTCTGCGATCTGTTGTATTCATGTTCTTATTTATAAAGGGTAACTATCGGTTTTGTCCTTCTAAAATAGGAATAATTCCAGCAGATCTCACTCGTTATTTATAAAAACGCATTATTTTTTTGTGAACTGATTATTGAAGAACATCAGTTGAAATCCGATCGCATTTTTCCAGTAATCCCAGTTATGAGATCCTGGCCTGATGGTAAAATCATGCGGTATGTTACTGTATTGCAGTTTTTCATGCAATTTGATGTTCACATTGTAAAAGAAATCTTCAGAACCGCAATCGATAATTAAAGCAAGTTTGTTAGGAACTAGCAGATAGGTTAGATCGATAACAGAATTTGCTTTCCAGCGTTCAGAATACTTATCTTCAGGCCCAAGGCGCTTGGCTATATCCCAGTTCAATGGGAAAGGTTTAATGTCTACACCACCACTCATACTACCCGCAGCTCCAAATATGTCCTGATGTTTAAAGGCTAAGTATAGTGCACCATGGCCACCCATACTTAAACCTGTGATTGCACGACCTTTTCTATCTTTTATGGTCTTGTATCTTTGATCTACCCAATTAACCAGTTCAGTAGCTACATAAGTTTCATATTTCCAGGCAGGGTCTTCAGGACTATCAAAATACCAACTGGTAACATTTCCATCGGGGCATACAATGATCATCTGATAATGATCTGCATATTCTTTAATTGCCGGCACCTTATTTACCCAACCGGAATACGCATCTCCTGCTCCGTGCAGTAAATAAACTGCCGGATACGTCTTGCTTTCATTATAACCCTCGGGAGTAATTACAACAGCCTTAATATTTTTCTTCATTGCAGCGCTATATGTCGATACCGTATCAACCTTAGCTGCAAAAACTGGTTCAGCACTTAAAAATACAAAGATGCCGATGAGAAAACTCCATTTTTTCATTTCCTAATTACTTATCCAGGTACATGCAGCACCAACAAGAGCAGCGTCTTCCCACATTTCACTTTGCTTTATTACCACGGTTTTATTAACTAATTTTTCCTGCAATTTAGTAATAAAATGATCCCATGTTTTGGCAATGTTTCCACCAATTACCAACACCTGTGGATTTTCATCCGCAATAAAATCATTTAAGAAAGCCGCCAGGTTTGTAGAAAATTCTTCAAATAATTGTTCTTTTACTGACTCATCTGCCGTAGCAAGCAATTCTTCAACATTTTTCGCTTCTTTTCCGGTTAGCTTTTTATAGTGTTTTAAGAACCATCTGGTTGATATGTATTCTTCAGCAATACTGTCTTGAAAAGGAGCAAATGCTAAGTTCATATCCGTTACCCGACCATTGCAATTACTTGTTGAGCCAAGGCCTGTGCCTAATGTTATTCCTATTGCTCTTTCAAAATCTGAAGCAGCACCTGATGCAAGTTCACCTCTTAAAAATGCTTCTGCATCATTTATAAAAACAATATGCTCACCTGGAATACCTAATTTTTCAGACAAAATGGTGCGGATATTTAGTCCATATAATGAATCATATTTCTGCATACCTTTCATCAAAGAAATACCTTCCTGATAATCAAAGGGTCCGGGCATGGCTATTCCAATTCTTATCGTCTCATCAGAAGATTTTAAAATTAGTGAAGAAAGCGCATCTACCCATGATTGGATAATTACTTCAGCGCTGTCCATTGATGCCACGCGTAAACGTTGCATAGAACTATCAATAACTTTATATGTTGAGCAATCTACGTGTGCTGCAGTGATGTGAGAGCCACCTATGTCGACCCCAATAAAGGGAAGTTTAGAGGTTTTAGTATTCATTTATTTAGGTCTATTTGGTTAACAATAGAATTGATTTGATTCTATAACTCAAATAAAGGCATTTAAACCGTTTTAGCAAAATTTATTTGCAATTTTTTATTGCTTACATATCGGCAGAATGTTAATATATCGAAGATGACTAAAAATATAATTTATTTCACCGGTCTTGGTCCACGTTTGTAAATAACGAGTCCATTTAAAAAATTACGAAGAATCTGATCGCCACAAGGCTTAAAATTTGGATGATCATCACTTCTAAAAAACGAGCCCAATTCACTCTTGGTGATCTTAAAGTTTACTAATTCCATGATCTTAATAATGTCATCATTAGTTAGTGCAAGTGCTACACGCAACTTTTTAAAAATATCGTTATTGCTCATATGTTGAGTTTTATATAGTAAATGCTTTAGATGCTCTTGGTTCCATTACATTGCCACTTCGATCTTAACCTTTTTTCCTTTAATCTTCTCATTAGCCAAAGATTTTAGAATTCGGTTAATCATACTGCGCTTCACTGCAACGTATGACGACTGATCTTTAACTTCAATCAATCCCACATCTTCCTTTTGTAAACCGCCTTTTTTAAGTAACAAGCCCACGATATCAATTTTATTTACTTTATCTTTTTTACCGGCAGCAATGTATAAGGTTTGCCATTCGCTATCGCTTGGCAAGACAAAATTACCTTTTAAATTTTCAGTTTCTATATCAGCTTTTAAAAATGGGTACTTTTCATCATCAGCAACAATAAGATATGCGCTACCTTTGGCATTCATTCTGGCTGTACGCCCGTTACGATGTAAAAATGCATCTTCTGTATATGGCAATTGGTAGTGGATGATACATTGCACTTCAGGAATATCTAAGCCGCGTGATGCGAGATCAGTAGTGATAAGGATCTTTATACTTCCATTCCTGAACTTCAACAAAGCCCTCTCTCTCTCATCTTGCTCCATTCCACCATGAAATATATCATGTGCCAGATCTTTGTCGATCAATAAATCGCTAATGCGGTCAACCGTTTCTCTATGGTTACAAAAAATCAAAGTATTTGTATTCCCGATTTTGCAAATCAGTTTTAACAGGGTATCTAACTTATCTTCGGCTGTAGTAAGTACTTTTTTAAGCTTTAAATCGGGAACAATTTTAACATCCTTTAGAAAGTTAATCTCTGTAGGGTTACTAACACCAGCAAAGCCAGGGATCTCTTCCATAGCTGTTGCCGAGGTAAGTAAACGTTGCTTTAAAGAAAGCAGCTTATGGATGATATACGACATGTCCTCCTGGAAGCCAAATTCGAGGGCTTTATCGAATTCATCCAATACAAGTGTACTTATAGTAGATTCATCAAAATTTTCATGACGGAGGTGATAAGCTATCCGACCTGGTGTACCAATAAGTACTGCAGGTGGTTGCTCCAGATTATTTCGTTCGGTTCTTACCGGATGACCGCCATAACAGCAATTCACCTTAAAACCTGTGGCCATCTGTTTAAAAACAGTTTCAATTTGCAATGCAAGTTCTCGTGAAGGGACAAGCACTAAAGCCTGCACACCCTTAACTTCGGCTTTTAGGTTGTTTAGAATAGGCAATAAAAACCCAATTGTTTTACCTGAACCTGTTGGAGCCAGCAAAACTACATCCCCACCCTTTTTCCATGCAGCAACAGATGCCTGCTGCATTTCATTCAGTGAAGCTATTTTTAAATTTTCCAATACCTTTTCTACCATCATGGCGCAAAGATAGCGGAATTAAGGCATTAAAACTTCAGATACTTCTTTCTTAAGTGTTTCATTGAACTGTTTAGCCGAACCTCCATGTTCATCAGCATATGTCCTCTTTCGCAAATCCATGTTGTCATTTTCCGATTCGCATGCTTAATTGGGGTATATACGTTATCGTCAAGCATTTCATTATAATCTACAGATGCCCTGCTTCGTTGCATCAAATAAAACTCATTTATCAATTCTGTCTTCATAATGATTTAATCTGATTAATTTATTATTGGTACATTTATATATATAATATTATCTAGTGCTGTTTTGTTTTAACGAATATTCTATTAGCAATAGTATAACAAACATAGATTAAAGATACCAAAACCTCCAACAAAACGACACACTAAACTGTTGACAACTAGAGAATTGTTAGCAATTAAACAATAAAGAATTAACTTCATTTTAATTTAATCCTCTTATTTTTAGGAAACCTGAATACGGGTTGTTTATAATAACACCAATTAGCGTATGATCTGGAAAAAATTTAGCGGCGAGGTAATCCACGCACCCATCTTAGAAGAAGTAGAAAAAGCCATCATCAGAGAAACTGAAAAAGGCTACCGCCTTAAAGTTTGTATAGGAACAGATTCACAGGTCAAAGGAGCTTTAACTGATTTTGCGACTGTAATAGTCCTGTTAAGAGAGCACCATGGAGGTTTTATGTACATCCATCAAGAAAAAACACCTCAGCGAATGAGCATAAAGGAAAGAATGCTTATTGAGGTTCAGAAATCTATTGAAACCGCTTACTCAATTTGCGATCTTTTAGATTTGTACGATGTAGATCTGGAGGTTCATGCTGATATTAATACTAACCCAATGTTTAAATCAAACAAGGCCTTAAATGAAGCCATGGGCTATATTCTAAGCATGGGCTTTATTTTTAAAGCAAAGCCCGAAGCGTTTGCCAGCTCTACCTGTGCTGATAAAATGGTGCATTAGGTAAAACGTATATTCTAACCTATTTTAAGCCATTACCACTTTGTTGTGGAAATGGCAGCAGGTTTCTTTGCTTCAGGCTTCGGGTCTTTAACGGTATTACTCATCATAGCTTTTAGCTTATCAGCAATTTTTCTAGATTCTCCGGCAATAGATGATACATTCTTTTCCCATTCAGTATTATTTAATTTGCCTGGAGATTTCTCAAGCGCTGTACTAACAGCCACCGGAACAAAATTACCATAACGGTCCCGTTCATAAGGAGTAAGCATAAACTCGGTAAGTATTAATCGATATTTACCATTGCGCAGTTCTAATGAGATATTATATTTAGCCTCACCGGTTGGATGACCTACTCCTACAAGGGTTTTATTTAAAACCATTTTACCTTTTCCATAAAAAGCAGTATCTCCTTCTGAAGAATCCAGTTTAATAGCTTTTGAGTAACCTTTGAAAAAGCGCTTTGCATTAGCTGACATCACCTCTTTTTTAACAAGGGGGAGTTCTGCAACCTCTAAAAAAGTATACTTCCCGCGCTCATCCATGGGCAATGCACTTGTTTGAGAGAATGCGCCAACACTAAATGCTAATAGGGATAAAACAAACATTATTTTTTTCATCGGTGAATAATTGATTTAAGCTTAGAAAACAGAATAAAAAGCCGCCAGAAGTAATATTCTGGCGGCTTAAAATTAAAAAATATTTTGTACAAATCCCTAGAATGCGTAAACAGCAGCCAGAGAGAATTGCGAGGCTGATTTAGCCAGAGCACCGCTCTTTTTCACAAATTCCTGAGAATAATCTTTATCACTATCGAAACGTACTTCAGGAATAAAAGTTAACCCACCTGCTTTAATATTACCAGATAAAGTAATAGCCGCTACACTTGCATCAGGAAGCTCACCTATACCCTTGTAATTAAAATACTCACCTCTTAAACCCAATGAAACAGCAGGGGTAAATGCGTATTGCGGATACAATGCAACACCCGTATAACCACCATTATCATTAGAAACAGAGTAATCAGCAGCGTTTAAACCTAACTTGAATTTATCAGTTACCTGATAAGCAGTTGTTAAATCGAAAATAGTTCCTGTACCTCCGGCTCCGGCTGAATAACCAGACAAGAAGTTCAGGTAAGCAGACCAGCCCTCAACAGGAGCTACCATTAACTGAGCACCTATATGTGATACTCCATTAAGATCCTGATAAACATTCCAGTCATTAAACAAACCAACCATTAAACTAGCTTTTTCAGAAAAAGCGTAGGTTCCTTTGATACCCGCATTTTGAAAAGGACCAGCACCAAAAAGGTAAGAAGTAGAATAGTTGAAGTTAGCCACCGGCGATATCACCTCATAACCGATAAACGTACCCATATAACCTGCAGTCATGCTAAATTTATCAGTAAATGCATAGTTAACGTACAAATTCTGGATATGGAAAGAGTTATCATCAGGTCCATTTGGAATAGATTGATACTGTCCTCTTGGTCCAAAAGATAATTCTCCAACAAATGAAGCTTTACCGGTAGTTTTCTTTAAGGCCAAATCGATCATCCCAATAGAAACCGAGTTTTGCTCTGAAGCAAAATAGGTTTTAATATTTGGAGCTTTCGCAAAATCATATTTAAAATATGTATCAACTGAACCCGAAATTTGCAATGGAGCTTCAGCGGCTTCCTGAGCGTAGGTAGCCGAAACAATAGATAGTAATGCTATGGTTAGTATTGATTTTAATTTCATAATTTTCGGTTTGAGGTTGATAATTCAGATAGTTTGTGGTTGGTTAAAATGTATTTTCTATTTCTGCTCCGGTTGAAGCAACAATCAAAGTACCTTGAGAATATTTCTCGTTATGTTGAGAAGCATCTAACCCTTCTTCTTCTTCTTCTGAAGTAACACGGATTGGTTGAACTATGTTGATTAGTTTAAAGATGATGAAAGAAACTACGAAACTGAATATGATTACAATTACAGCTCCTTTAAGCTGAGTAAAGAAGAACTCAGGATTTCCATAAAACAACCCGTCTGCACCTGCGCTGTTAACAGTTTTAGTAGCAAATACACCGGTTAATAGCATACCAACAATACCACCTACACCATGGCAAGGAAACACATCTAATGTATCATCTAAGCTAGTTTTTTGTTTCCATGAAACAACAAGGTTAGAAATAACCGCTGCAATTACACCAATAAAGATACTTGAAGGAATACTTACGAAACCAGCACCTGGAGTAATGGCAACCAAACCTACTACAGCACCTATACAGAAGCCTAAAACAGAAGGTTTTTTGCCTCTTGCCACATCAAAGAACATCCAGGCTAAACCTGCAGCACCGGCAGCAGTATTAGTAGTTAGGAAAGCCGAAACTGCTAACGCATTAGCACCCAAAGCAGAACCTGCATTAAAGCCGAACCAACCGAACCAAAGTAAGCCAGTACCAATTAGTACATAAGGGATATTAGCCGGTGGAACTTCCTGATGTTCAATATGAGATTTCCTGCGTTTTAAAACCAATGCACCAGCCAAAGCAGCCATACCAGCAGAGATGTGGACAACAGTACCACCTGCAAAATCAAGTACACCCATTTTTAGAAGGAATCCATCGGCAGACCAAGTCCAGTGTGCTAAAGGAGAATAAACAAATAGGGCAAATAATACAATAAACAAAATGTAAGAAGTAAAACGAATACGCTCTGCAACTGCTCCAACAACTAAGCCTGGAGTAATGATAGCAAACATCAATTGGAATACCGCAAACAATGAAAGTGGAATAGTTCCCCATGCTGGACCAGAATTCACACCCTGGAAGAACAAGAACGTAGTTGGATTACCTATAAATCCACCGAGCGTTTCTCCAAAAGCAAGACTAAAGCCTACAACAATCCAAAGCACGGTAATTACACCTGCTGCCACTACACTTTTAATCATGGTAGATAGCACATTTTTACGATGAACCATACCGCCATAAAAAAATGCAAGTCCTGGAGTCATCAAAAATACAAGAGCTGAAGCAATTAATACGAATGCAATATCAGGCGCACTGTATTTTCCCTCGTCAAAGTTAGGAAGTAAGGGAATAAAAAGAGCCATAATTGCAATTATTAATAAAACTGCAAATGGACCCCATTGTTTAAATAAAACTTTTGCCATAAATGTTAGATTTTACTTGTTTATAATTATACTTTATCTGATTTTTTGATAAAACTAGATAAAATTTTCAATTATTCATATTTTAATTAAACAAAACAAAGCAAAAACAACAAAATATTCAAAAATTACACCAAAAAACATTAAAATTTAATAAAATCAGCATCAAATTTTTAAATATTTATCACATTCGACATAAAAACACCTTTATTTTTTAACAAAAACATAAAAATCAGCAAAAAACAAAAAAAACAGAGAAAAACAGGATTTTTCCTCTTTGCCGATGAATTTGGCAAGAATAACTCCAGAAAGCACCCAGGAATGATTATTAGATATAAGATATCCCAGTTAATGGGAATTAAACTTAACTGGGATGATCGAAATCACCCAGATTAAAGAAGAAGAGTATTTTATTAATGAAAGAAAACGGATGAATCAACACCCTTAAGCTTACCAGAAGGTGTTTTATATTGTAATTTTAGGGTATAACCTCCACCACCTTCCAAAAACATCAGTTCAAAAGGATGATATCCTTTTTCAAGCGCTATTTCGGCAGATTTCTCAATAGATGTGTGCATTCCATCGCTATCAATAAATACTTTATTGCCTAATTTTAGCACACTACCATCATCCGAACGCAGTGCGAAAGAATAAATACCCGTTTCTTCGGCATAAAAATAACCTTTATGACGGGTAGCAAAGCTTTCCGCTGTTTTTGCTACAGGAATTTCAATTGCTGAACTAATACTTTCGCTGGCAAGATCTTTTTCATCAATTGCGTTTACGGTTTTGTAAAAGCGCGGATAATATGAAAACTTTAATCCCTTCGCAGGTGATGCTAGCGGTACAGGTCTCATATAATCCTGATGCTCGTAATTAATGGTATAGACATCTCCTCTGTTACCATTTGGCCTAAAACCTGCTACTTTAAACTCTACAGGTTTAGTTATAGTCAAATCGCCATTAAAAATTTTGGACTGCAGGGTAGGTAAGGTACCATCAGTGGTATACCTTATTGTTAAACCTGCAAGTGGTTTATTTATATGCAACTTACCTTTATCAACAAATACACTCTGAGTAGTAAATCCATCCAGATCCGGAAGTCGATAATTTATATTCATAGCATCCAGCAATGAAAAGTGCTTTTGCACACGATTTTCAAAATTGTTCCAGTCTACACCCTCACTAAACCATGCTACCTCAGCCATAGCCAACATTCTTGGGAACACCATATATTCTAATCTTCTCTCAGAAGGAATGTATTCCGTCCATATATTAGCCTGTACCCCAATTATAAATTTCTTCTCACTTTCTGAGATGTTAAATTTATATGGATCAAAAGAATACACCTTTTGTAATGAACCGCCATCTTGTTGAGCATCAAAATAACAAAACTCACCAGGAGTCATGATCACGTCATTCCCTTTTTCCGCAGCGTGTTTAGGTGCTGTAGGCACCCAGGTTCTCCAATACATCATTGTAGCTGTTGGCGATACACCACCGTCCAGAATTTCATCCCACCCAATTAGCTTTTTCCCTTTGCTGTTAAAAAAACGCTCCATTCTGCGCACAAAATAGCTTTGCAACTCATCCACACTTTTCAACCCCTCTTTCTTCATCAGTGCCTCACATTCAGGCACATTTTTCCAGCTGCTTTTTTCGACTTCATCGGCACCCAGATGAATGTATTTGCTCGGGAATAAGGCCACAATCTCTGTAAACACATTTTCCGCAAATTCAAAAGTTGTTTCTTTACATGGGCACAATGGCTCAGAGAAATCCTTTGCCTGTCCGCCTTTGCCATGGGAAGTTAACCATGGCATAAGGTTAGTTGCAGCCATCATATGCCCCGGCATATCAATTTCAGGTATGATCTCTATTCCTTTCGAATCAGCATACGTAATTAGCCCACGCATCTCTTCTTGAGTATAAAAGCCTCCGTACTTCTTTTTTCCATCAATCATTTTGAAGTGTTTTTCAGGAATAGCATAATCAGGATTTGTTTTAGCAAGCGCAATACAACTCGAATCCTGACCATTCATCTCTCTCCATGCGCCTTTTGATGTTAGTTCAGGATATTTTTTGATTTCAATCCTCCAACCCTGATCATCCGTTAAATGCAAATGAAACTTATTGAATTTATAATAAGACATTCTATCTATCATCGTTCGCAGATAAGCAAGATCAAAGAAGTGACGTGAAACATCCAAATGAATACCCCTCCATGAGAAACGTGGTGCATCTTCAATTTTTACGCAAGGAATATTGATTGCGCTCAATAGTGATTTTCGTAAAACCTGTTTGCGACTAAATATCGCAGTTCCCATCAACTGTTTCAGGCTGGTTATAGCCCAAAAAGCGCCTTGTACTGTGGCTGCTTTAATTGCAATTTCATTTTTTTCAACTGACAATGTATAACCTTCATTTGCAATGGAAGGATCAAGGCCTAAAGTAACTGTATTTGCCGCTGTTTTTCCTTGTTTAAGCACTGTAAAAGCCGCCTTTAATTCATTTAAAGCTGGCGCCAGACCTTCCGAGTTTTCAGCCAGAACCAGTTTTGTAGCAGTTGTCCATTGAAAATTACCTGCAGCAGGAATGAGTTTCACAGGTTGAGGTATAATTGCATAAACCACCTTTTCTTGCTGTGAAAATGTTGTAAGTACACAAAGAAACAGAACTAAGGTGATCTTAAGCTTCAAAGTAATAAAGTTGTTCATAAAATGTTTGGCAATCTATTTAGCTACGTATTCTGATCCTTGCACTACACCTCTTCGTTCAATTTCCTTATCAATATAAGTTTGAATTGCCGATTTATTTAACCCCCAATTAGGTGCTATTAACAAATCCCAATCTGATATCCCAAATAATCTTTGAATGACAATATCGGGTCTCAATAAAGGAATTAATTTACAAAGCAGATCGGTATATTCTTCTAGTGAGAATAACTTAAAGGGTTCCTTTTTATATTTTACTCCCATAATTGACCCTTCAACTATGTGGAGGTGATGGAACTTTACAAATTTGATTTGAGGAAAACGGTTAATCTCATGGATGTACCCCAGCATCATTTCTTCAGTTTCCCAAGGGAAGCCAAAAATAGTATGCACACATAGATCAAGCTTACTGTTTTCAAGTAATTTAATCGCCTCAACAAACTCTCCATGACTACATCCTCTATTGATCTGATTAAGCGTTTCGTCGTATATAGACTCCATTCCCATCTCCAAATCTACATCAAAGCGATCAGCATAGCTTTCAAGTAAAGCAACCTTTTCTGCATCAATACAATCCGGTCGGGTACCCACAGAAAAGCCGACAACATCTTCTGTATTTATAGACAGTGCTTCATCGTACATCATTTTTAAATAATGTACCGGAGCATAGGTATTTGTATTGGGCTGGAAATAAACAATAAACTTATCGGCTTTATAAAAACCCTTACCTCTTTCCATACCCTGTTCTAATTGTTCGCGTATGGTTGGCAGCTTTCTGGAAAGCTCGGGGGTAAAAGAATCTACATTACAATAGGTACATCCTCCATAACCTTTACTGCCATCTCGGTTAGGACAAGTAAATCCACCATCAACTATTACTTTAAACACACGTTGCCCATTGTATTTCTCTTTGAGGTGTGTTCCGTAATTTCTATATCCTTTTATTCCTTGATCCAGTAAAGTTCCCAATTGCTTTTTTTCTTGCAAAAATACAGCTTTTAATTTATTTCTGACAAAGAATGATTGTTAACCGCCAGGTAGTTACTATCAAGCTAGAAATTAAGCGTTTTTTAACTCCTTAATTTTTTTAATTGGCCAGAGGGTAAAAATTATAGACAATGTACCAGCCAGGACACCCAAAAGGATAGAAAGCAATTTCCCATTAAAACTATAATCTTTAGGGATACTAAGTTGAACCGCCAACATAAAAAACAAAATAACAGACGAGGTCGTTATGCCGTTAATACCTGCCATCTTAAACATAAATTTATTCTTAGTAAAGTTATCAGGCAGAACAAATCCTGCTTTACCCTCTTCAGAAAGTGCTATTGTTTTTTTTAAAATATCAAAGGTGATTATAAATGGAAGTAACAGTGCCATAGGTAGCAGAAACCTTGCGATGCAATACTCACCTTCGAATAAGTGAACCGCATTGAGATTTTTAAAGCTAAAATAGGGGATAATAGTGTTGGCAATAACATTAGGAATGAAATAAAGCGGCAGGTTTCGCAGAACAAGCCTTTTCAATACCACATCATCACTTTTTAAATCTTTAAGCATAACTTAACATCAACTCTTGCTGTAATAGTTCCAGCGCTTTATTTCTAATTGCTATTGCCTCACTTTCAAGTAAAAAAGCGTCATTTGAGCAAAATGTAAAATCCATTTCTCCTTTAAAAGTACTTACAACTATGGTATTAGGATTTCGCCAGGGGAAACCGACTGACGGACTATATATAGCTTCCACTTCAAAGGAATCATAGTTTTCAGGAATTCCCAACCTGCCCATATTTGAAAAAGTTATATCATGACTACCCTCAGTAGTCAATAAATACTTCACCATCTTTTTTACCGAGCCATGGAAATATTCACTCATGATCAATAGTTCATAAACATTCATGCCAGCAATTTTTGCATTCAGGTCTTCCTTTACTTTCTTTGCTTTTTCCCAAAAACCGTCAAGCTTATCATCAACCGATAGTTCGGCAATGGGTGCAAAAGCAAACATGGTATCGCCTTTTATTTCAGCGACAAACCTCCTCACATCAACCGGGCAGATTACCTTCCCATGAGCCTTACCTCCTTTAACAGATTGAAATGCTTTTAATAAAATAACACATAATGCAGCATGTACACTTGCTCCCGCTGTTTTACATTCAATCGTAAGCGCCGCTGTTTTCTCTGCATCCAGTCTCCAATGCAATAAATAGTTCTGTCCCTCAGGTTTTTTTCTTTTTGTAGATTTAAAAAGAAAAAACAACCTTGCAACAACTGAAAAGAACTTTGCTTTTAAAATCTTTCCTTTGCTCGCTTTAAATGATTGAGAGAGTAACCCCTCCATAGAGTTGAATGGCAAGTAGCTGGATAGCTCCTTTTCCGGTTTATCCAGCACTTCTAATATCTCACTCATCAAAGCAACAAAAGTAGTACCGTCACAAATACAATGCGGACAAACTAAAATCAGATCGGAAACTTCGGCATCCTTAAGCCATACAACTCTTGCCAATGGCGCACTCTTGCCATCAAAGAGTTTCCTCCATTCAGCTTTAGATTGTACTTTCCAATCGTCATCACTAACCCGCTCCCCAATCCTAACTGGAATTTCAGAAAGCTTATTACTTGAAACAAAATAAGGAACCCCCGCAGCATCTTCCTTTATACTTGCTCGTAATAATGGATGCTTTTGCTGCACTTTATGTAATGCATTGCGCAATCTTTCAAGGGTAAAACTCCCGCGAATAGTTACTGCAAACACACAATTTAAAGGGGTAGAAGAATCTACATACATGATTCTTTCTCCCATGATCAGCCTTCTTCTCATAGCTTATTCAGTATTTCCATCATTTTTTCTTTAATGACCTGTGCTTCATTGTAAGGTATAAATCCTTCGCTGCCAATAAATGTAAAATCCATTTGTCCAAGATAAGTTGAGGTAACAAGTGTTGTTGTATTTCCCAGTGGACCTATCACAGAAGGGCTAAAAATGGTTTCGACAGCAAAATTTTTATATAAAAAAGGAATATCTACTCTGCCCAGATTAGAAAACATGCAATCGTTACTGGACTTGCCATACTTTAGAAAATTAGTAAAGTTATTTAATGATGAATGAGACTCTTCCATCATCATAATCGTTTCATACGGATCTAACTTTGCGGTTTTCTTATCAATATCTATCTGCATTCTTTTAGCGTCAGCAAAAAAGCTGAGGTCTTTATCTGCAGAAACTACCAGCATCAAACCAAACGCAAAAATATTATCCCTCTTAATTTTTGGGGCAAACCTGCGAATATCAACAGGGAGTGAAATTTTGTTATGAAAGTTTTCTTTTCGAACTTCCTTAAAGGCATTTAATACTGCCACACATAGGGCTGTATTAACAGTAACTCCTTCCGATTTACACTTATGGATTAACCGTTCGCTCAATTCTTTATCAAGCTTCCAGTGAATCATATAATCACGCTTTCTTTCGATCAACTTCTTTTTAACGGGAATCAACCACAGAAATAGATTTGCTGCACCTCCCATTAGTTTGGCTTTAATGATCTTCTTCTTGTTATTAAGAACTGAAACCGGTATAATATCTTCAATTCTTAAAATTGGGTCTTCCTTACCTATTTCTACTGAGCCATCATCTATAAGCAGTAAAAGCTCAGCCAAAATTGCCATAGCCGAACCTCCGTCGCACAGACAATGATGAATAACCATTATAAACTCCGAAAACTCTTCGCCTTTTATCCACACCAGCCTCATTAAGGGTCCTGATCTTGTATCAAACAAGGTCGACCACTCACTCATTGACTCTGTTTTCCAGTCGTCATCAGTATTCCGAGTTACGATCCTTAAAGGAATTGGAAGTTCAATTTTTTGACTGACCACAAACCAAGGTCTCGACTTCTGATCATCCACCACAAACGCATTCAAAAACGGGTGTTTTTCCTGAAGCCTCCGTAATGCATAGCGCAGACCCTCTATCTCAAAACTACCCTTTAACTTTATAGGAATTACGGCATTAAAGGGGGCTTCTCCATTTCCATGAAGCATTCTTTCGGCAAATAGAAGTTTCCTTTTCATGCAAATTCTTCTAATAGCTGCACTGCTTTATCATTTCCACCGGCAGCAATAAATGTTTCTTTAATTCTTAAAGAGGCGTTTCTGTATATCGGATTTTCCAGCAATTCAAACACTGCCTTTTTCATGTCCTGAATGCGTAACCTTTTATAACGGATCTTGATTCCGCAACCGGCATTTTCAATAAGTTTGGCTGTATGAAAATGATCATAAGCAATTGGAGTGATCAACATCGGCAACCCATTAATGAAAGTATCGTTAACGGTATTAAAACCACCATGGCAAATCACAACATCCATTTTCGGCATCAGTTCGGCCTGTGGCACAAAGCCATTGACAATAAAATTATCCGGCCACTGCTCAAAAATATCCGGATTGGTTGCCGCCACGATAGTTACGGGGGCGTCTGCAAAAGCCTCAATCAACTTACCAAAAAACTCTTTTCTAATGTCAACCAACAAAGTTCCTAATGAAACAAATACTTTGGGAGTAGTTGCCTTTTCCAATCTCTCCCAATCAAAATCAGCATGATTTGGCCGACCTTTAACAGGGCCAACAAATTTCATATGAGGCATTGAGTCTTGAGCTCCAGCAAACTCTTCAGAAGTAAAAACGATGTTCATTTTATGTGAGTGAATTACAATCTCTTCACTAAACACACCAAATTCTCGTTGTAATCCTTTAATCAGGTTTTCCTGCCATTCAAATATTTTAGGTGCGCTGTTCGCAGTATCTCCCATCACATCTGGTGGCACCGGTGTGGTGGTAACACAAGGAATTCCTTTAATGTAAGCGCATAATGCTCCCGCAAAAGTGATGCAATCATTTATAATTACATCTGGTTTCCATACATCCACATACTTACCAAGACCTTTCATCATCATGCGGGCAATAGGAACATAGGTTTCTTCAAGTGCCAGTTTCATTACCTCAGGGCCAGAACAGGCAGGGCCATCATCCTGTCTCTTTAATATTTTTTGAAGTTTTTCCTGATGTTCAACCAAATCTTCCTGTGGATAGATATACTCCCCACCTTCAGGAATATGAGATTCCGAAAGTGGTATAACACCGAGCCATTTCACCTCATGACCTTTAGCAATCAGACTAGCTCCAATACTTAGCGTTGGGCTTATGTGACCAAAAAAAGGTGGCACAACGAACAAAAACTTTGACATAATTCTCTTTTAATTATTTAATACCTCAACATATCTCACCGCGCTTAACTGTACAAGCAAATCTGCTGCAGTCTCCGTTCCTCCGGCCTCTTCAAACGACAAACCCATCTGCTGGGCTGCCTTAGCGAAAGAATCATTATTTAAAATTTCTTCAACAGCTTCCTTAAGATGTTTGGATTTGAACCGATTGAAGTTTAATCTCAAACCGGCACCAACTCTGACCACTCTCCCGGCAACGTGCGACTGGTCGTACGCAATAGGTACAACTACTATTGGCAAGCCATTCGTTAAAGTTTCACATACTGTATTGTGACCTCCATGACAAACAACTGCATCGAGATAAGGTAGCAGCTCCAGTTGTGGGACATTGCGCTGAACGATAAAATTCTCTGGCCATTTGTCAAACAACGAAGGATCAGAAACAACAACAACAGTTAAAGGTTCCTCTGCAAAAGCTTCAATCACCTTAGCAAAAAAGCTCTTCTTGTGTTCATGATCAAAAGTAGTCCCTATACTTACCAGTATTTTTGGTTGTCCGGTCCTCCGTTCCAATCCTTCCCAATCAAAAGTCGTTTGTTCTTCTCTCTTATGGATAACAGGACCCACAAATTGATAATTAGAAGGTAATTCCATTTCACCAAAAAATGCTTTAGAAGTCAACACCATTGTTAATAGGTCCGAGCAGGCAATGGAGTTCTCGGTTTCAATACCCAACTCCTTTTGAAGTGCCACAATTTGATTTACCTCCCATTCATGAATCTTAGGGAGTTCATCCATCACCTTAATTGCAGCCGGTGCCGTAACAGAAGTTGCATAAGGAATATTTTTATTAACTGCAGCAATAGCCCCGGCAAACATCTGATGATCTGTAATTATCAGATCTGGTTTAAACTTATCCAACAAAACCGCAATACCTTCATAACTGTGTTTGTTCAGAGGGATCAAAACTTCCTCATAAAGGAATTTGATGCTATCGATACCGTAAACGATCTTCTTTGTTATAATGTCAAGATATTTCTCGCTGTCTTGTTTTTGCTGATCATCTTCATCATACTCGATAAGCAGTAACTGCCCCCCTTTAGGGAGGCGTAAGGCCAACGATTTATCCAGGCTAATCCAGGCTACTTCGTGACCACGATGCAGTAAAAGTGCACCAATACTTAATGTAGGGTTAATATGCCCTGTTAAAGGCGGAACTATGAATACGAATTTAGCCATTATTAAAAAATGTTTCCATGATATTTCCAATACTTACCGGCTCCTGTATGGGGATATTATGATCGCCGTCGACTTCAAGCAGTGCTGCTGCTCTTATCTTATTTTCCAATTTCTTACCTGCTCCCAGGCAATTTGAATGTGCACCATATAGCAGTAAAGTGTCTTGCTGTATATCCGAAATCTCAGCAGCACTAAAAAACTCTTTCTCAAGAATCATATCACTCTTTATGCTGGTTTCATGAAAAAGATATTCATACATGCGATGGTTACGTTCCATCTGTCTCTTCCCCATTTTTACCTTTGTGGTATCTGTAAAATTGGTTACATAATGCTCCAGAAACTCCCTGCTGTAATCATCTATAATATCCCGAGTTTTATCATCATTAGGATCCGGCGCCTCTATAACAGCAAGTTTTTTTATCTTTCCAGGGAAACGTGCAGCCATTTTTAAAGCAATAAGTCCCCCAAAACTATATCCGGCCAGGTGCACTTTATCAATCCCCAAACTATCCAATAAATTCACCAGATCATCGGTCATACTATTAAGGTCGTAGCCATTTTCTATCCTTTCACTTAAGCCATGGCTTTTAAGATCATACATAACCACATGAAAGTGTTTTGCTAAAATGGGAGCAATATTAAAATAGTAAATAGAAAGGTTGCTAAACATCCCATGAACAAGCAGCACCGTTTCCGCAGCTCCTTTATTCAGTTCCTGAATGTGTACCCCTCTGTTATTTACCTCTATTATTGGCATTCTTCTATATAATTTACAATTGTTCCTAAATTCAGATTGATCAGCTGATCAAGATCCATGTTAGACAACCATCCTGTAAAGTCTATCTGTTCACCAAAATGTGTCTTAATTTTCTCAGAAAAGGATACAATTTCAATACTATCCATCTCAAGGTCTTTAGTGAAAGAGCTTTCCATGGTGATATCCATTTCTTCCACAAACTCTTCTCCTATCACTTCTGTTATAAATTGTTTCATAAGATCAAAGATCTCATTGCTGTTCAGTTTTGCTGTCGATACTACTGCGTCCATCCGATTATATAATTTTTGTGTTTTATTGTTTTTATAAATATGTCGTTAATTCTTAATTCTTCTCCTCTAATCTCCTGTATAGTATATGCTTTTGGATTTCCTTGCAAGCCTTTACCAAGGTATTTCCCGTAAGCTTCCTTCGCCACCCAAAAACGGGTTGCCCATTCTGCTTTGTCTTTATCTGCTAACAATACCTTCTCTTCCTCAGAGAAAACGAGATCACCAAACCCTTCACTTCGTTCCTCAATCCTTTCAATGTCAATACCAACCGAGCGATCGTATTGTGCAATTCCAACAGCATCAGTCCCTTTATGGGCGATAGAAACATGTATACCATCAGTCATATTGCCATAAGGATAGGGCTTTCTGAATTCGTCAGATCTGATTTCAAACGCAATTGGAAAGTATGCCTCTTGCTTGGTCTTGTTCAGTAAATTTCGAACAGCATCTTTTACCGCAACTCTACTGATCATCCATTCTTTTCGCTTATTTGGCAATAAAGAATTATGATGTTTTTTCTCATCCTGATTGAAATAGCGTTTTAAAATAAAATCCCACGAAACCACCCTATTGTAAGCGTTGTGAAACATGAACACCCCAGGGGCAATCTCTTCTGAAAGTCTATTATTTAATGGCGACATAGAAACACTCCACAACGCATCGTCAATTTCGAGTCTTCTGTTTTGCCAGCCTGATATTATTGCCCAGATCTTGTTATCCCTTTTCATCACAAAATCTGCGGTAGCAAATTCTTCATTCAACTCCGTGAGCACACAAGTACATTCAAAGCTCCCCTTTTGGTCTTTAAAATCATCAAAGAACTCTATTTCTTGTATTTTAACAGGGAAAGCGATACGATCTTTTGTAAGTGTAAGCTGCAGCCATAAACCAAACAGCTGTCCGGCATTATCTAAAAGAGAACCCTTGCCAGTGTCACCCTCAATGATACCGGTAATGCCTTTTTCACCAACAGCAATTAATTTCTTTATACCCTGATAGCCGGGTCCATGGAACATATGTCCATCATATATCTGTTCAGTTGTTCTTTCGATGTTCAAAATCTTACCCACATCAAAACTCCTCACAGGAGCATTGGCAAGTTTTCTAGCCAGCAATACTTCTGCGTTTGCAAAGCGCTCCAGATTCAGATATACCAACTGCTGCTCTTTCCACTCGCCTGTAACTGTTTCTACAAATGGTCTTGCAACATTCATCCATTGAAACACCTTTATGTTCATGATCTTTTGAACCTGCTCTTGGGGCGACTGCTCAACTGCAATTTCAGCGAACAGCTCAAAAATCATTGTCATAGGAATTACGGGATCCATATCATCTACACAGTGCCATCCTTCGGGTTGTCTGAGCAATGAATGGTCTACCAGATACGGGCAGTTTTCCAAACTAACATCCAGCTTTTTAGAAAATGGAACCCTCTGACCAGAGGTTCTCATAACCGGAGTGGGGGCATTTGCGGTTTGATTAGCAGAAACTCCATTCTTAAATAGCTGAAGTAATTCCGATTGAATATCAATCATCTCCTCAACATTCTCATTAAAAGCCTTCATTAAGGGATGTGAAGCAGTTGAATCCTCCAGAACTGCCTCTCTCCGATAAGCAGTCTTTTCTTGTTTTTGTGCCAGTGCTTTAATGCCCGTAATGTTATTAATTATAGGCAAGCCAAGCTGAAGAACAATACCTTTTCTTGTTGCATTTTTTTTCTTATCATACCCCATGAATTGCATTCCGGCTTCTTTACCTTCAACGAACAATGAAGCAAGTACGCGTTGCAATTGGGCAATCCCAGAACGGATTGGTACGTTTGAAGATACCGCACTATAATTTTTGCCACGTAAAGTATCATCAATAAAACCAATCAAACCACCTGACCCAATTTGGACAAACACCCTTGCGCCTTCATTATAAAGTCGTTCAGTAAGTTCACGAAAGCGAACGGGTTTTATCAGATGTTCCACACTTAACTGCCTGATTGCTTCAAAACCTTCCGGATAAAGCTCCAAAGTAGTTGCCGACCATAAAGGGAACTTCGCTTTTCTAAACTGCATATCCTTCATGCCTTCCAGCATAACATCCAGTTTATCTGCCACAAAAGGAGAATGGAATCCAGACTGAAAAGGCAGTATCTGATGAAAGATTTGCTTGGTCCTTAATATTGGCACCAGCTCATCAAGAGCCGTATTACTTCCGCAAAGAATAACCTGTTGCGGGCAATTATCATTTGAAAGATATAATTGATCTATGTTTTCGATAATAGGCTGCAGCTTGTCAATTCCACACCCTACAGCAATAAATTTGGAATCCTTTAACTCGAATGTTTCCGGACGGAGGTAATTTAGCAATTGCATTACCGACGTTTCTTCTGCTAACTCAGAAGATCTTGCCGCGAGCCATTCACCTAAACTATGTCCTGCATTCATATCAGGTAATACACCTAATTGCTTAATGGCCGTATCAAGGATGCTGCTTTTCTCCAGAATTTTCAAAGCTTCATCTAATAAACCACCAGCTGTCGAAGTCTCCTTATGTGCAATATTGAAATGCTCAGCGACACTAAGCACCTCTCCACCTGCCAAACCATCAAGGCCTGGAAACACAAAGGCTACTTTTCCGCCATTGCTTAAAAGAGGTTCATTATTATACCATATATCTTGTTTATTGCGCCAGGGAATATTTTTTCCGGCAATTTTAAGCGCTTTCTTTATCCGCTCGGGGCTGGGGTCAAACACTGCAATGCGATATTTGCCCTCACCAGGGTCCTTGTCATTGGTTCCCAAAGCATCCAGTAAAGCTTCGTGGCTATGGCGCGCTATTAACAGCACATCATCTGTTTTGGCACTTGTTGAGGCAGGATCAGGCTGGGCCTTATTAGCCCCATAACCTTCAAGTACCACGTGCGCATTTATACCACCAAAGCCGAAGGCATTTACCCCCGCAATCCTTGGTAATCCTGAAGACTCCCAATTCTGTGGATCTTGTACCGCTCTAAATCTCGTTTCTTTTAATTGCCCTAAAGGAACATCACAATGCAATGTGGGCGGAATAATACCATGATACAATGCTAATGATGTTTTTATCAGTCCAGCAATACCCGAAGCAGGCATTGCATGACCGATATTAGATTTTACAGTCCCAATACCTGCCTTTGGCAGCGAAGTATCGCTACCAAAAAATTGCAATAAGGTCTCTATCTCAGTTTTATCACCCAATGGTGTACCGGTACCATGGGCTTCAATGTATCCTATATCATTTAAATCAACACCTGCATTTTCCCAGGCCTGGGCAATCGCTTTGATCTGTCCTTTTACCGAAGGGCTCATTACGCTGGCGCCGCTGCCATCACTACTAACACCGATACCTTTTAATACTGAATAGATCCTGTCGCCGTCTGCAACTGCATCTTCAAGGCGTTTTAACACCACAAACCCACAACCTTCTCCAATAAGTAATCCGTCGGCTCCTTCATCAAAAGGAGCTATCTTTCCTTTTCTGGATAAGGCACCCAGTTGAGTGAAAATACTCCAGAATGCTGCATTCTGGCCAACATGAACACCCCCTGCAATAACCATATTGCAACGATTACTATTCAGCTCCTGTACAGCATGATCAATGGCAATAAGAGAGCTCGCACAGGCCGCATCTAAAGTATAAGCTACTCCGCCAAGATTTAACCTGTTGGCAACTAAAGAAGCCACAAGATTAGGAATAAGCCCCATCGCAGTATCAGCACCAAAACGACCTTTACGAACCTGAAACTCTTTCTTTACCTTATCTATTTCTTCTTCGCCCAAATGAGGTAAAAGATCTTTTAGAACACTGGCAATCTGCTCACCTGTTCTCACTATTTCTATTGCCCGGGTAGCCCCTGGTCCGGCATAATTCCCTTTACCGATAATGATACCTGTTTTATCAAGGGAGACATTCTTTTCAAACACCCCTGCATCTTCTAATGCTTTCTGCACTAAGCTAAGTGTTAGCAAATGATCCGGTTCAGTACCTTCAACAGCTACCGGAAGTATCCCAAAATTTGCAGGATCAAACTCCACCTCGGGGATAAAACCTCCCCGGTTACAATAAAAGCGATCAACACCGGCTGAACTCTTTTCGAAATGTACCTGATCAATTCTGTTAGCAGGAACAATCTGCGTTGAATCTACCTTATTAATTATATTTTGCCAGAATGTCTCCATATCACCCGCACCGGGAAAGATGCAAGACATTCCTATTACAGCTACATCCGTTTTTTTCATAACGCCCTCTGGCTACCAGTTACTTCCTGCCATGATGAGTACCTGACTCTCATTTCCGTATTTAACCTCATTTACAAATGTTTCCATGCCATCCTGCAAGGGTATCATGGAAATTCCTCTGCGTTCATATTCTTTCTCCAGCGTAGACGAAACCATTCCGGCACCTTTCCACGGGCCCCAGTTTATAGCCATCACCTTACCTTTTATCTTTGCTTTTAATGCCCAGGCATACCTATCCATTACGCTATTTGCTGCCGCATAATCTGTTTGCCCACGGTTACCGTAAACCGAAGCTATGCTCGAAAAGAAGATGACAAATTGCGTTTCTGGTCTTAGTTGCTCCGCAAGTACACGTAAAGGAGTTACCTTGGTTTCAAAAACACGTCTAAAGGATTCCACTGTCTTACCATGGAACAATTTATCCTCTAGCAAACCTGCTCCATGAACTACTCCATCTATTCTTCCGTATTCCTCATAAACGTCACCAATAAATTTGCTTAAGCCTTCTTCGTCACGTAAATCAAGTGATGCATATGATACTATAGAGCCTTCTGATTCAAGTGAACTGATAGTTTCCAGAATCTGATTGTTTTTATAGATTTTGTTGATTTCCTGTTCAATTTCCACCGGTTTTTTAAGATTTCCCTGTTTGATTAGAGAAGCCCTGATCTCTTCTTTGGTTTTCATAAAAGTAAACTGGTCCAATCCATTGGCTCTGGGATCAGGAGAACGGCCAACTAAAATATATCTGCAAGGATAATCTTTTGCAAAATGTGTCATCAGCTTAGCGGTAATGCCCTGGGCCCCTCCAAGAACCAATACTACCGCTTCTTTGTCCAGTTGAATATGAGAATCAGCCAATCCGGTTAGCAGCTGTGAAGGGATAAGTTCAAGTGTTTGCCTGTTAACCCCATCATATATCACCTCAGAAGGCTCATCCGGGTTTAAGATCTCATTCAAGGTAATTTTGGCAATTTCTGATGCAGCAGATTTTGTGGTTAAACTTACGACCCTGCATTTGGTATTTTCATATTCCTTATCTAAACTTTTAAATAAACCGGAGTATCCCTGAAAGTGCCTCAACATGGCGGCATCAGACTCATTGTCCATATAACCCTTGGTATCCGAGATTAGATATACCCATTCCATCTCCTCAAAATCCAGCTCCTTTATCATTGCAATATTGTCAATAATGGTAGCCTTATCTGGCGTACTGAACATGTTCAGCATAATCAAACCTTTATAACCTTTTAAACTATCGTTAGCAGAAACAACATCTACAATTGCACCCTGTGCCTCAAATAGTTCTTTAATGGCCACAGCCTGCAAGCCAGCATCATCCGTTACTGCAAAACGAACTCCTTTTAATGATGAAGTATCTTTATTTAAAAGTTCCGAAGGGGTAAGCTCAAACCGAAGTCTCGACAAAGTTTCACTATAATTATCATTTACAGCGCTCTCTTCAATAATCTTTTTCGCCTCAGCAACGGTTTCAGTACCTTCTGATTCTATTTCCGAAATCCAATTTACCAAACCATTAAGCGTCTTAATCGCAGCAAGTTTTTCCATTAGATCATCGCCACTTTCCTCACCTTTATTAAAACCAATCTTTACCTTCAGCTCGCCAATAATTTCCATGCGTTTAATTGAATCTATGCTTAGATCCGCTTCGAGATCAAGATCCATCCCAAGCATATCCTGAGGATAACCGGTTTTATCGCTTACAACTGAAAGAATTGCAGATTTAATATCTGCAAGCGTAAATTTCACACTAGTCACTTCCTCTACAGCCGGAACAGCCGAGGCAGTGTTTTCATTGATCCAATTTACTAAGCCATTTAATGTTTTGATAGCTGCAAGCTGCTCCATAAAAGCATCTTCATTTTTATCTGAATTACTAAAACCACCCAATTCAGTGCGTAAGGAACCAATAATCTCCATGCGTTTGATAGAATCAATACTTAAATCAGCCTCCAAATCCATTTCCATCCCAAGCATTTCCTGAGGATAACCAGTTTTATCGCTTACAATACTCATTAAAACTGCTTTAACATCAATTTTTAATGCTGCAGGTTTTACAACGGTTGTTAGTGGCTGAATCTCGGCCGCTGGTTGTAACGCAATCTGTACAGATGGTTCAGATTGCGTTACAACCGGTGCAGGAACATACATTTGCTGAGGCATTTGCATATTTGGCGATTGCTGAGCTAAAAACGTTAACATCACATCACGTTGTGCCTGAATCATCATTTTCATGCTGTTCAGGTATTCCTGCATCATTTGCTCTGCCCCATTCGATGGGTTATTTATATATTCTGTTTTCACTTCTGTTCCTTTTAGTTTAAGTGGATGCATTATTGGCAAAGCACCGTTAACAGGTAATTTCCCTACCGATGGAATCGCATGCTGCCCATTTACATGCCAAACTGTTTTACTCTTTTTGTACTGCCCCGGCTGATCCAGGTTCAAATGCCTGGCGTTACGACCGTCAAACAATTTCTCCAATTTAACATCGCGCCCTGTGGCTATGTAAGTAGCAATTGTACAAAGCAAATGTGTTATCTTATTGTGGCTATTGTCCTCAGCATAAAGCAACAACTCATCTCTGCCTAAGCATGCTTTGACAAGAGCTGTTAACACTTTTCCAGGCCCAACTTCAATAAAGATTCTTGCTCCGTCCTCGTACATCTGTTTTACCTGTTCTACAAATTTCACAGGCTTCACCAGGTGATCCGCAAGTCTTTCCTTTACTGCTTCGGTCCCTGTCGGATATAGTCCCGCAGTCGTGTTTGACCAAACAGGTAAACTGAGATCTGTAAACTCAACCTTATCTAACACATACTTATAAAGCGCTTTCGATTTAGCAACCAGCGGACTGTGGAAAGCACAAGCAACTTCCAATTGTCTGAAAGAAATTTTAGCCGTCTTAAGTACCTCAGCAAGCTTTTTAATTGCAGGTGTTGTACCGGCAATTACCAGTTGAGTTGGCGAATTATAGTTTACTGCATAAACATCCTTCATGCCATCAATCACCTTAAATATCTCATCTTCCTTACTGGTCACTGCAATCATAGCCCCCGTATCCCCATCTTCTACAGCATCGAGAATGGCTTTGGCTCTTTGTTCACTTAAAAACACCAGTTGATCATCATCAAAAGCACCGGCAAAACACAAGGCAGGCAACTCGCCATAGCTATGTCCTGCAACCATATCAGGTTCAATACCCAGATCTTTAAGGAAATTAGCAATTGCCAAATCCACAATACCTAAAAGCGGCTGTGCCATGCGGGTATCCTTAATTCTTTCTTTCTGAGCTTTTAAAGAAGCCTCATCAAATACCGCATTAGGGAAAAGGACTTGCTCATATTTACTCCTGTTGTTTAACAGTTTCCGCATGGCAGGAAATATCACAAAAAGATCTCTCGCCATATTGATACGCTGACTACCCTGTCCAGGGAACATAAACGCTACCTTACCAGCTCTTTTTTTAGTGATATAGGTATCTTTACTTTCAACGCCCGACAAAGCCAGGTCAATCTTCATAATCAGGTCTTCAACTCTATCAGCTACAATACTCAACTGTATCTGCTTAGTATTTCCCAAGGCCAAACTAAAGGCAATGTCTTTTAAATCTATATTGTCGTTTTCATCCAGTAAAGCCTTTACATTACTCAATTGTTTTTTGGCTTCGTCATAGGTATCGCCTCTAAAAACAAACAGTTCAGATGGCAATGAAGTTAATGCCGATGCCTGTTCAGAAACTTTATGATCGCTTTCAATAACCGCATGGAAATTAGTACCTCCAAAACCAAAAGCACTTACCCCGGCATAACGTTTATCTTCCATCCACAAACCTGCTTCGGTATGAAAAGCAAAAGGGCTTGTACTACTATTATAATAACTGTTAGGTTTTGTTAAGTTAATGGTTGGCGGTTTTACGCCATGATAAACAGATAAAGTAGCTTTTATTAAGCCTGCTAAACCTGCAGCACATTTGGTATGACCTATTTGGGTTTTTACGGATCCCAGATGAGTTTGATTTGCTCTTGCACCTGACTCATTTAACATATCAGTTAAAGCACTAAGCTCGGTTCTGTCGCCAACTACGGTACCCGTTCCATGAGCCTCTACAAGTCCAAGAACTGATGGCGAGATGCCCGCCTGCCCGTATGCACGTTCAAGTGCCCTTACCTGACCAGATTTACGTGGGGCTGTTAAACCAAGGCTCTTCCCATCACTTGAACCACCAATACCCTGAATTACAGCATAAACCCTATCACCGTCCCTCAAGGCATCTTCATGCCTTTTCAGTACGACCATAGCTACACCTTCACCCAATGCAATACCATCAGCCTCAGCATCAAACGTTGCACATCTTCCCTTGCGGGACAAAGCATGAGTACTCGAGAACATCAAATAATCATTGATACCGTTATGTAAATCCGCGCCACCTGCAAGCACCATATCCGATTTCTCCAGGAACAATTCCTGACAAGCCAAATCGATAGCTGCTAAAGATGAAGCACACGCCGCATCTACGGTATAATTACGTCCACCAAGGTTTAACCTGTTGGTAATACGTCCTGAAATCACATTAGCTAAAATTCCCGGGAAAGAATCCTCTGTTGTTTTCGGCAACAGTTCGTCCAGTTCAGCTGGCATTTCGCCAAATACCTGTTTAAAGAAGCCTCTGAAACTATAACTGTTCGCAAGGTCATTCCCACCTTCGGCCCCTATTATTACAGATACATTCTCTGCATTAAAGTTCCCATCTCTATAACCGGCATTTTCCATTGCCTGTTTGGCTACCATAAGGCTCAATAACTGCGTTGGTTCAATTGCTGCTAACGATTGCGGAGGAATTCCATATTCCAATGGATCGAAATCAATCTTAGGGATAAAGCCACCCCATTTAGAATGCGACATGTCATTCTCCGTTGATTCGGGATTATAGTACAGCTCTTTATTCCAGCGTTCATCCGGAACTTCCGTTACCGAATCGTTCCCCAGAATAATATTACGCCAATACTCTTCAATATTTTTTGCTCCCGGGAAAATACAGGCCATTCCTACAATGGCTACATTTAGTGATTTTTCTTTAGCCTCAGGAAGTGCAGACAATGCTGCGTTTTGAATATATTTATAGTTGCCTTCAGCAACATCTTTATGTAAATCTAAAATAGAAACAACCTCATTACGCATTGCCGCTATTTGCCCAATCATGTACATGCCCAGATGCAACTGATCCTTTTCATCAATTGTTACCAACTTATCGCCTTTGCGTTCAATACCTTTAGCGGCAATACGCAGGCGGCCAACATTTAAGCTTTCAAGTTTTGCCCAGATTTCCTTTTTATCTATTCCTTCTTGCTGGAGCTTTTCTTTTTCTTCATTAAAGAATGCAGCAAACGGAGAATCTAAACATCTGGTTTCGTGACCAGGTGCAGTTTCCAGTAATATAGTATTGCTAGACATCATGGCTTGTTCCTGGAATTTATCCTGAATAGCTCCCGTACTTACCGCCTCTCTAGTATATAAATATGAAGTGCCCATCAAGACCCCAACCTTTATGCCTTTTGCTGCTAACGGCGCTGCCATTACAGCAATAAATGCAGTTGATAAAGCATCATGAATTCCACCAGCAAAAAATACACTGACCTGTTCCGGTTGATCTTCTTTTAATAAGCGCTCAATCTGTTTCTCCCAAAGCACCATACTAGACAATGGCCCCACATGCCCGCCGCACTCTCTTCCTTCAAAAACAAAACGCTTGGCACCTTCCTTTAAAAACATATCCAGAAGCGACACTGATGGCACGTGAAGAAAGGTTTTTATACCCAGTTTTTCAAGTGGTTTAGCTTGCGACGGTCTACCACCCGCAATTAACACTACAGGAGGCATTTCTTGCTTTATATATTCCAGCTGCTCATCACGCAGCTCCTGAGGAGCAAAACCCAATATGCCCACGCCCCAGGTCTTATTTCCCGCAAGTCTCTTAGTTTCACTGATCAGTTCCTTTGCACGATCTCCCTTTAACAACGATAATGCAACAAAAGGCAATGCCCCCGCTTCAGCTACAGCATTAGCAAAAGGCGCAACGTCGCTAACCCTTGTCATAGGTCCTTGTGCAATAGGATAAGTAATATTTAAATCTCTTGCCAATGCATTACCGGAGCTAATCACATTAATTGATTTAGCCTGATTAAGATGTCCGTGAACGGCTTCGTGAATACCAAATACTAACTTGTCTAATTTTTTATACCGGTTTACAAAATCTGCAGAAATAGCAATATCCTGCCCCATAGGGAGGAATGAGCGCTCCAGATCAAAACCATTAAAATAGGCTTCAAGATCTTTCACTGTAGCATCTTCAACAAGTACTGGTGAATTCGGTCTGACCAATATCCGGAAATCTCCAATTAGCCTGGTCTCGTTACCACTTAGTTTTTCGCAGATCTGTTTTATGGCAGTTGGAACACTGCATTCAGGAAACAACGCAAGTTGGCTGTCCAATACAACTCCTGCTGCACCACATGCAATTAAAGCAGCAGCGGTATGTGCCCCAACACCACCCTGAACATATATATCTATATTTTTAACTTCTTTAACAACGCGTTGAAATAGTATATATGATGATTCATAGGCAACCTTACCGGCACCTTCATTACCTTTTACTATGATGCCATCAGCACCTTCTGCCTGGGCTTTTTTAGCATCTTCAACACTGCAAACCTGATAAAACAGCTTAATCTGTTTTTTTCTGGTGAATTGCATTCCATAAGGCAGGACAACCATAGTAACCTGTTCAGGAAAAATGACATCCTTAAGATCGTCCGAAATCAGGCATACGCCAAATCCTTTCGAACATTTTTTTGATAACTGCTCTAGTGCATCAGCAGCTACGGTTTTATCTCTTCCGAGGTGAAGCACAGGAAAGGCCTTCGCATTTGACACCGCACAAGCAAGATTTACATCAGGTTGTTCAAATGGAGTTATTCCAATAATAATGGGAGTTTTCATGTTGTTGAGGGATGATTAAGGTTCAACTTCGAGTATTCTTCGAACACCACTTAAGACATTCTACAGATGCAGGATTTTTATACAGAAAAGCACCATGATTTCATTCAAAGTAGCTCTATATCAAGAAAATTATGCGTTTTCAATCAAATATTTCAACAACATTTTAAAAAACACAATAAAAAGCAATAATCCTACGCTCTTGTACACCCAAAATTACAACTATAAAGACTCAATCCCTCTAAAGACGCAAAAGTGAACAAAAAGAACAAACACAAAAAAGCCCAAATAAATGTATTTGAAGCAATAATTTAACAACCCATTAACACCTAGCTAAAATCTGACAATAAAGAGCGCAAAAGTTCGTTCAACACGGCTTGCTTAAGGAGGGATTTATGGAATGCCGCCACTTCATTTTTTAAATAAATTTATACTGAACACACGTTCTTAATATAAGTCGCGTTATTAGTGTGTTATTATATTTGCATTTTAAGATATAATTAATACCTTTTGTGCACATAACAAATGAACTAAATTTTATAAAACTCAAATGAAAATTACAAAAACAATTTCGCTCCTTGCAGTTATCGGACTTTTGTCAATCTCGATGTATTCGTGTAAAACAAAGAAAGTAGTAGCGAAACCAAATCCGGTTCCGGTTGAGAAACCAGCACCGGCTCCAGAGCCAGAAAAACCTGCGCCAACTCCTGCACCAGAGCCAGAAAAACCAGCTCCTGCACCAGAACCAGATTTTAACTTCAAAAACATTCAGTTTGAATTTAACTCTGATGTGCTAAAAACTGCTTCTTTCCCAATTTTAGATAAAGCCGTTGTCGAAATTAAAAAGGACCCTACGGCTAAATTTGTCTTAAACGGTCACTCTTCAGCAGAAGGGACTCCGGAAAGAAACATGTCTTTGTCTGTTGACAGAGCGAACTCGGTTAAATCTTACCTTGTTAATGCGGGCTTAAATGCGTCTAACTTTACCGTTAAAGGTTTTGGTGAAAGCCAGCCTATAACTTCAAATGCTACTGAAGAAGGAAGAGTCTTAAACAGACGAGTAGAAATTAAAGCAGACAAATAAGGTCTGCTAAAAAGGAGGGAATATGTTGCTTATCGGCAAATTAATCAAACTTAATTTGCTCAGGCCCATCAATTTTTGATATATGGCAGGCACAATTCCCTCCTTTTACCTTTATAATTGCTGACTTGGTTTGGGCATTTCTGGCATAAGTTCCAGTAACTTTAATATCATCTCCACCCTCTGAAAGTTTGCTGGTATGGCGGTCGCTAACCACAATATAAATACCCATTTCAGAATTAATATCATTTCCGGACGCAACGCTAACGGTATCGCCCGTGCGTTGATTTATCGCACTATAATTGTCAACAGCAACCCCTTCTCCGTTTTTATCTACGAACTTCACTACAAGCATAGCAAAACTTTCATCACAAATTTTATCCTGGCAATTTGAATTGTCCGCTTTATCACATGCGCTCAGCAGTATTCCCCCTACTCCGCATACAAGCATCGCTATTTTCTTAAACATAAACATCCTTTTCATCACTAAACGTAAAACATATCAAAAACGCTACAAATTACCTGCAGCCTTATTTGTCGACACTCATGGCCTCAATTTCCGACATATATTTAGTTAAAGCTTCACCATAGGTAAGCTTACTATGTTCCGGGGCGGCCAGGAAAACCTTGAAATCATCAAGGTCATTAACCGTAAAGCCCATTCTTACAAACAGTTCTTTATCTGTATCCCATTCATTCAGATTTACCTTCTTCTTTTTTAGGTTTCTATATAAAACCATGCCCTTAGCAAACTCCTTATAAGATTCGGTATCCCTAAAAATGGTCAACATCTCAATCAGTGTTCTATATGTAGCCGGCTTCCCTAACCTCACCTGATCTAACATTAAAGCTCCCAATATGGGCCCCTTAAAAAACTCATTGTCAATGCTATCAAAATTACCGCAGTGTTTTAAAATCTCTATATCACGTTTTAGCATTCTGTCTTGTTCTACAGTTTTATGCTTAACAAAATAGGGTTCAGTATCAAGTACTTTAACACAGTCAATTGTATCTTGCTGTGCGAAAATCTGAAAACCGGAAAGAAAAAAAAAGAGAGGGGTAAATAGAAAGAAAACAGATAATTTCATAAGTTCCGGCAAAGTTAACCAACTCTGTCATACTCCCAACACAAAATCATCGTTGTAATTGTTAAATCTTTAAGGACCATTTGGCACGAAAAATGGTTACAAACGAATACAAGCTAATTTTCCCTTCAAAAAACCGGGGATGAGAGGCACAATGTTTTTTTCCTTATCTTTCGATCTAATATTTATTACAGCAATTATAAATGAGTACAAAACCTTCTATTTGGCAACGCATGGGCATCCAGGACTGGTTCTTAACCAATAATGGAACCACATCATCGGGCAAGTCGAAACCACTTACACCTAACCAGGTTTATAAATATATCATCGAAGAATTTCGGAAATCCATTTCAGAATTGTCATTTGCGGAACGGGTGGTTTTTTATCACGAATTTATTATATGCCTTAATCCCGACGATTATCGTGAGTTTATAGATAACAAAAAAGGGATTCTTGGCTTAATATCGCAGGAATCCGTCGATAATTTTTATGAAATATTAAACAAGCAGGTTGCAGATGGCAAAAAGGTAGAACCATCAAGTAATAAATGGGTATTCAGATTTGTATCTCATCCCGATTATAAACCGGGCGACATTAGTTTTATAGGAAAACTATTACCGGACAGCACGCAAAAAGAAGAAAACCTTAGGGTTACTTTTATACCCCGGCAAACTGGATTGGCTCAAACATTTGACATTAACAATGATATTTTAAAAGATTTCATTTTTTACAGCGAAGGGTATTACGAGATCCCTTATGTAGATATACAGAAGCCTGAAGAAAAGACAATAAATGATAGCCAAAGAGTGGTGTTGGCACGTTTTGAAACTACTATCCCTGATAAAGCTTACTCCGGACAGAAATTAGAATACCTGATGAAAGCAGATGATATAATAGTCTCCGGAAACGAAGAAACGAGAGAAGAAAGTCATATTTTCAGGATTCCATCTGAGTGGGTAAATACTCCTCATCTTAAAATCAGGTATAACAGACCCGAAGATAAGTTCTACGTAGCCTCTTTTGGTGAAAAGACCATTTTAAACGAAAATCTAATTGAAAGAAGTGACATTACCGGGCCTAAATGGTCCGAGCTACCTGTTAACTCACGACTCATATTGAATGGAATTATTGGTGTTAACATATTTAAATCCTAATATATGTCGCATATCTTATCTATAGCGTTATTCATTATATGCATCATTTTATTGATTGCACATTTTAGAGACATTAAAAATTCGCCCAAATAAAATGGATAGAAATTACTTTGGACTAACCGATACAGGAAAAGTAAGAGATAATAATGAGGATACCTTTATTGCCGAAACTACGGCAACAAACGATCTTGTTATTGCCTGTGTGATAGATGGGGTTGGGGGTTATTCTGGAGGTGAAATCGCTTCAGGGATTGCCAGACAATCAATTTTACAACATCTGAACAGTCAGCGTAAAGATTTGCCTTCATTGATGAAGGATGCTATAATTGCTGCCGACGAACAGATTATGGCTGAAAAGCAAAAAGTTAAGGAACATGAAAACATGGCCTGTGTACTTACACTAGCAGTTATCGATCTTCAAAAAAACCTGCTCTACTACGCACATGTTGGTGATACGAGGCTATACTTGCTTCGCGATGGATCATTGATTAAAATATCAAAAGATCAATCATTTGTAGGCTTCATGGAAGATAGCGGCCGACTTACTGAAGAACAGGCCATGAGCCACCCCAAACGTAATGAAATTAACAAAGCTTTGGGCTTTGGGGCAAAAATAGCAGCACAGGACGATTATATAGAGACCGGCCAATCTCCATTCCTTCCCGGTGATTTGTTATTGCTTTGTAGCGATGGCCTGTCTGACATGGTTAACAGGCAAGGCATTACAGACATTCTAATAAAAAAAACCACTTTACAAGAAAAAGGGGCTGAGCTTATACATGAAGCTAACAATAATGGCGGACGCGACAACATCACTGTTGTTTTGGTTAAAAATGATAAACAATCACTCGTACATGAGGCAACAAAACCTGCTATAAAAGTAGAAAGCCCAAAACCAATTGTTAATCACCAGCCTACCATAACGCCTGTTAAGCCTAAAGATGTTGCTGTTCAGAAAGAGATTACACCTGTTGCTATTCCTGTAGTTCAGAAAAGCAATAAGGGTTTGGTTGCCCTGTTATCGGCACTTTGTGTTGTTTTTCTGGCCTTCGCACTCTATCTGCTTTGGCAAAATAATATTCGTTCTGACGCCATTAAGCAACAAAAGCTAACAGCCTTGCAACCTATCCGTAATACGCAGGAAGCAAAACTTCAGGACACTATAAACAAATTGATTGGGAACACGCTGATCATTACAGATTCACTGTTCAAATCGCCAATTATACTTAATGAGGATATACATTTTAATAAGGACACACTTTTCATCATTGCTAAAACTCCTATTATCATCAGAAGTGATTCTGCATATAAAGGCAGTGCTGTTTCTATTAAACCCATCTGCAAATATGTGTTTTTGGAGAACATTACCTTCGAGAATTTCCATACTGCTATATTATCGCAAAACAATGTGCTGCAGCTAAAAAATGTGAGGTTCAGCAACTGCGTTAATTCCATAGAAGCTACCTATAATTTGCCTCAAAATATGTATATCCAGGGAAAAATACCTGCCAGTTCCTTTAAAACAGATTCATTACCAACCACTGGAAGTCATTAGTATGGAAGAAAACACACCTAAACCCTGGAACAGAAAAATAGAACGAAATTTTATTATACTGATAACCATCGTATTAGGATTATTATTCTTTACACTTTTCAATACATTACAGCGCAATTTTGCTGACGTGGGTATCCGTTTGGACAACGGAACCATGATGAACCTAAATGCTAAAAATCCAGGTGGGCTTATAAAAACCTTGCTTGAAAAGGGTTACTATTTTGAAAACAAAAAGGACGTCAACCTTATAGAACAGGCAGTTACAAAAGGCGTTAAATCTTTTAAAGAGCCCCTTGATAACGTTGGTGAACTGAATAAAAGCAAATTCTTTGTTGAGGCGGATTATGCTTTCGCCTCAGGCGGAGAAAATTTCAAGAAACGAGCTAGTGACTCGCGCGCGTTGCTTGGGTATACGGGAGATGATTCTTTGCGTTTTACTCAGGAAAGAAACAGACCTCCTCAACTACCTGCACAAAATGATCTTAAACTCGGGGTGCATAGCATATCAGGTAAGATTATAGATACGGCCAATAAAGCTGTATCGGGTGTTCTCATAAAACTACAAATGATAGTACCTCAGGACAGTGCTTATGTTGATGATGAGGTAGAGGTAAAATCAGCAGGATTAACCTCATACGTTCGAACAGATGCCAATGGGAATTTTGCATTTTTAAACTTACCGGAGGACAAAGCTTTTGAACTGTTGCCTCTAAAACCCGGCTTTCAATTCGGAAGATCTCAGGGCATACAGGAGCTTCAAAAAGATGCTTCATTTACCTTTAAACAAACGCAACATACCATTAGGCTTTTCTCGGCAAGAGACTTTAAAATTCTAAAGAAAGAAAAATCGTTAATAGTACGTACTCCAGATGAATTTAATAAGTGGTTCGGGATCATTACTGGAAGTTTTTTTGCAGGATTTTTCCTGTTGCATTTCCTCTTAAGTGTCAAGTTTCCGCAGGCAGACCAGCTTATTTTACCCATAATTATGCTAATGACGGGGTTCTCATTTATAGCCTTACTCAGCTTACAAGATCCACTAAGAGATCGTTTTTTAGCAAAAGATACCCTTGTTTTTTTTGGCATGGGCGTTTTTGCTATCATTATATTAATGCTCATTAAATTCCGGAAGTTTAATGTCGACTCCAGATTTTACCGGATGCTTGTACTTAATAAAAACTCAGGAAAAGCAAACGGATGGCAATGGGCCGGACTAGCACTGGGACTACTGGCCTTAACCATCGTTTTCGGAAATGGCCCCGAGGGCAGCGGTGTAAAAGTAAACCTATTTGGTGTACAACCCAGTGAGATCGTAAAATATGCCATCATTTTATTTCTTGCTGGCTTTTTTGCAAGTAACGAACGTTTTATTACCGAATACCGCAGCTGGCAAAAAAGATGGTATTTTTTCTCATTTGCACTTGTGGCAATGGGCATTGCTATCCTGATGTACCTGGTTTTGGGAGATCTGGGCCCTGCAATGGTCGTGTGTTTTACATTTATCATACTGTTTTCTTTCTCACGTGGTGATTTCATGATGATGCTCATTGCCATCATTACCTACACATTAACAGTTTGGTTTTTGAACATCTGGATAGCCAGTTTGGTTACCGTAGTATTGATGGGCTTAGCCATGCTGCTTAATAAAAAGCAAACCAGCGAATCGGCAATAATGGTGATCATGATCATAGCAGGTTTCTTATTGATAGATCAGGTTCCTTATCTCGACAAACTCATCCCCGGCCCTGTTAACCGACTTACAGAACGTAAATCTATATGGCAAGACCCATGGAATAACGAAGTTTATGGTGGAGACCAGGTAGCAAACGGCATTTGGGCTATGTCTGGTGGTGGAATAACCGGTCAAGGTGTAGGAGAAGGTTTTGCTAAAACAATACCAGAGGCACACACCGATATGATATTGCCAGCAATAGGCGAAGAATTCGGGTGGACAGGTATCGTGAGCATATTCGTGTTATTCCTCATTTTCCTCAACAGGTCAATAATTATAGGGCGGCAAACCGGTACTCCATTTCTATTTTATCTCTGCGCAGGTATTGGGATAAGTATGTTTGTGCAATTCCTGCTCATTGCAGGTGGATCCATAGGTGCCCTGCCCCTATCAGGCGTTGCTTTACCTTTTATTAGCTATGGAGGATCATCACTGGTAGCAAACATGATGGCAGCCGGCATTTTGCTTTCGGTTTCTTTAATTAGAGGAACAAATGTACAGATGGCCTTTATTACTAAGCAACAGGATAAGAATCTGGTGCCGGCACTTTTATCTGCCAGTATTGCCGTTCTTCTTTTAACTATCACCATATCAAGATATATTGCTAACAATAAGAAGTGGGTAGTACAACCATCACTTGTGGCCGATAGAAGCGGCTTACGCATGTTTAGCTACAACCCCCGCATCGCAATTTTAATGAACAAACTAGAAGCGGGCCAGTTATACGACAGAAAGGGAAGGGTTCTTGCAACAAGCAATCCTGACTTTGTCAGGAAACAGGCAGACACGTTAAGAACATCAGGCATTAGCTATAATCTCGATTCAGCTATGCATAAACGGGTCGACAGGTATTATCCTTTTGAAGAACAAACCTTTTTCTGGATAGGCGATGCAAACACGGGAGTATTTAACGGTAGCACCAATGGTTATTTTGCAGAGTATGAACACGCGGCAGAGCTTAGAGGTTTCCATACACCCGTTACCTCTTTCAATACAAAAGCGAATAAATACCGGGAAGACCGCTTTCTCCCGAGAGGTGTAAAAGAGATGACGGTAAGCAAAAGAGATTATGCGGCCTTGGCACCTTTACTACTGGCAGGAATCAACAGCAATGAAGTTGAATCTTTCAAAAAAAGAAACAGAGATGTTAAGCTCACCATAGATGCACGTTTACAATCAACCATCCAGCATTCTGTTGGTTTGGATACTTCACTGAGAAAAAGCAGAGTATCCGTCGTAATCATGGAAGATTCAACCGGAGACGTACTGGCTTCCTCAGTTTACCCCTTACCTCCTATTAAGGATTGGGAGCTTTTAACCATGACTACCAACGAACAGAACAAGTTATCTGGCTGGTATAGCAATGCAGATCTTGGCTTCACTTATGCGACGCAGCCGGGTTCTACAGCTAAGGTTTTAACGGCAATGGCCGCGTTTAATAAATTAGGCATAAATGCAGCCAAAAGATCCTTTACAGTAAGTTCTTATGAACGGATTAGAACCAAAGGTATAGAACCCGATGAAACAGGAAACATTACTCTGGAGCGTGCAATTGTAAACTCAAACAATGTTTATTTTATTAAATTAGCTAATGAAGAGCATTTACAGGAAAACATGGCAGCTTTATATATGAAAACCGGAATGTTCCTTAGAGGCGTTGGCGGATATTACTTTGATAAGGATACCAGTAATGCAAAACAAGAGAATAAGTGGATGGATCTTTGGCGCAAAACTGAGTTTAATACTAAACCGAGATATGATCCTTCAAATATCCGTCGCACCAGAGCTAAAGGTATTTCCGGTATGGCCTGGGGTCAGGGCGAGTTAATTGCTACTCCAGCATCTATTGCGAGGCTAATATCTGGAGTGGCTAATAAGGGAACATTAGTTGCTAATCGTTATGTTTTAAAGATCAGCGATTCTACAACTAAGGTTAAACCAGGTATTAAACTGGCCAACGACCCCCAATATGCCGCTTTGCTTACAGATTATATGCTTAAACAGAGCGTCAATAAGCGATATACTTTGGGCATTACTGTGGCAGGTAAGACAGGAACACCAGAAAGGATCTGGAAAAAAGAGCGGATTAATGACGGCTGGTATGTATTTTTTGCACCTAAAAAATCAGGTCCCGGTCACGTGGTCGTTTGTATTCGTATAGAATCTACCAGGGGCTCAAGTAAAGCTGTACAACTTGCTGGAAAACACGTTGTACCTGCATTATTGGATCTGGGATATATAAAAGATTTTAAACCGCCAATTGCTAGGCCCGTAATAAAAAAGGCCATAGTAGTAAAAAAAGACAGCATCAACTAGTTTAAAGAAAGGATATAAAACATGTTTAACCTATTTAGTAAAAATACCTCCGAAAAACCACAGGATGTTAAAGCCATCAGAGAGGCAATACTTGTTTTCATTAAGCAGGAACTACAAAAAATGGAGGGTGGAGAAGGAAAACACATTAAAGGTTTCCAGCTCTATATAGCTTGCACCCCTGTAGAAAAATACATGTATGAATCGGCAGTTTTTGCCGAAGAAGAGGATCATTTCAAAAATGAGGTACAAAGAATAGCTGATGATTTTGCAATAGATCTACCCAAAACATGGACAATGGAAACCGTTTTTGTTGATGAGCTCCCCCAGCTAGCTATAAGAATGTCTAATCTGGAAGTAGCCCTGTATATAAAAACACCTGAACATGCGGCAGTACAAAAATCAGGAACGGCATACATAAGAATTTTAAGTGGTGAGGCCGAGAAAGTTGAATACACCCTCACTTCTTCTGATGGCAAGATCAATATTGGCAGGGAAAAACAGGCGCAGGATAGCGACGGCTTTATCAGGGTTAATAACATAGCCTTTCCAGATTCGAGCACAAACGAGTGCAACAAATACATAAGCAGGCAACATGCCCATATAGAATGGAATAATGATGCTGCTGCTTTTATGCTTTTTGCTGATGATGGTGGTGTACCTCCACGCAATAAAGTAAAAATAAGGTCTGTTAAGGAGCATAATTCTGTAAAGCTTACCTTCACAGAATTGGGGCATGCACTTCACGAAGGAGATCAGATAATTTTAGGAGAATCAGCTGTTTTAGAATTCAGTTATCATTCTAATCAGTAATTATAAACAAATGGCAAAAGTATTCACTATAACAGAAGGATTGGAAAATATGGGTGCATTACGCACCGGCGGACAAGGATCTGTATATAAGGGTAAGAGAATGGGTGCCATTCTTTCGGCTGTAAAACTATTGCCTACACCTATCCATGCCGAAAACGCAGAGGATAAGAATTTCAGGGATTTCCAGAACGAAGTAGAAAAATTAAAGAAAGTTAACGAAGATCCAAGTCCCAATGTTGTCAAAATATTAAACTCAGGTCTTACAGAAAGCGGCTCTCTTCCCTTTATAGAAATGGAATACATAGAGGGCCCTGATCTGGAAGATCTGCTAAAACCACCACATAGTCCGATATTTACCATAAGAGAAACCATAAAACTGGCAGACCACCTGGCCAATGCCCTTGCGCATTGCCATAAAGTAGGTGTTAAACATGGTGATATTAAAAGTAACAATATCAAATTCAATATTGATACAGGTAACTACATACTGCTTGATTTTGGTTTGGCCGTAATGTCTGATGAACAGCGTCGTTCCAGTTTACGCCATGCGGGTGCCGTAGAGTTTATGGCTCCTGAACAGCATGATGGTAAAATGCTTTTCCAGTCCGATATTTATAGTTACGGTATTGTTCTTTATGAACTTTTAGCCGGCACGGTTCCCTTCCCGCTCATTAATAAAACAGAAACATCTCGAAATATGGTCATGCTTTCACATATTGAAAAGCAGATCCCTGATTTGATGGAGCTTCGTAAAAATCGCTTACCGGTAGAATGGTCTGAAGAAAAGAAAGCTCATGAAATGATGGCTCCGGCCTGGCTGCTTCAGGTTATTGAAAAATGCCTCGAGAAAGATCCAGAGAAAAGATTTCACGACGGTGTTGGTTTGTACGAGGCGGTTAGCAATAGTAACCAGGACATTCTTAACAACGAACAGGTTACAACGGTAATAAATGAACTGAAAGCCGAGAACGAACGATTAACAAATTTGGTTGAGAAGTACGAAAAAGGGGGGAAAGCAAAAGCATTTATCATTGCCGGAATTATATTATTTATTTGTTTAGCTACATTTGGAATAAATTTGATCTTGAATCACCGTAAGGGTATTGAAACAGATAGCACTAACGTTGTAACTAAACCAATACGGCCAGTAAAAAGTAGTTCAAAAACTGAACCTAAAAAGAAAGTTACACCAGCGAATCCGGATACCTTACAAACTGTTCCGGCGGCTAAAAAGGATACGATCAAACGAAAAAAGACTAAAAAAACAAAGGACGGATTGATTAATGATGTTCCTGAATTTTAATAAAATAACAAAGACACTATGAGCAAAGTATTTACCATAACAGAAGGATTAGAGAACATGGGTGCCCTGCGTACAGGTGGGCAGGGTTCTGTTTACAAGGGTAAAAGAATGGGAGCTATTATTACTGCGGTAAAGATATTGCCAACTCCTATTCACACTGAAAATACGGACGATAGAAATTTTAGGAATTTTAAGAATGAGGTTGAAAAACTAAAAAAGGTAAATGAGGTACCTAACCCAAATGTAGTTAAGATCCTTAATTCGGGCTTAACTGAAAGTGGCTCTTTTCCATTTATTGAAATGGAATACATTGAAGGGCCAGATTTGGAAGAACTGCTTAAATCACCACACAACCCAATATTTACCATAAGAGAAACCATTAAACTTGCTGAACAGCTGGCAAATGCCCTTACGCATTGCCATAGGGTTGGAGTTAAGCATGGCGACATAAAGAGCAACAATGTAAAATTCAATACGGATACGGGTAATTACATCCTGCTGGACTTTGGTTTGGCAATCATGTCAGACGAGCAGCGCCGCAGCAGTGTAAGACATGCAGGTGCAGTTGAGTTTATGGCACCAGAACAACATGATGGCGAAATGTTCTTTCAAACTGACGTGTATAGCTACGGTGTAATACTTTATGAGCTTCTGGCAGGTACAGTTCCTTTTCCATTGATCAACAAAGGAGAAACAGCGCGTAACTCGGTAATGCTTGCCCACATGGAAAAACAGGTGCCCGACATATTAGCACTGCGGAAGGCTCAATTACCAGAAAACTGGTCTGACGATGTGAAGGTACGAGAAATGAATGTACCGGCCTGGTTATTTGATGTGATCAGGAAATGTTTGGAGAAGCGCCCTGAAAACAGATTTTCTAATGGAATGGAATTGCAAGATGCCGTATTGCACCATAGCCACAGTAATATACCTGCCACTGCTCCAAAACCGGCAGTCACAGTAGCAAGCACAATTACTGCAGCACCCTCATCAGGAGTTCGTGTTGCAAAGCCCGTATTTGTTTTAATGATCATGGCCATTTTAATGTTGGGTATTCTTTCAGCATACGCTTTGTTTTTTAAAAATCTTGAACCGAAAAAAGAGTTGGCTACCGATTCTACGAGTATCGTTCATCAAGATACTGCCTATCAGGCCGAAGAAATAACTCCTGACACTACTGAGGAAATCAAACCTATTATTTTGGATACCACAGCACAACAAACCGATCAAGATAGCTTAAAAAAGGAGTTTGACCGCCAAACTGCTGCAAATACACCTAAACCTACGTCACCTCCTGTTACTCAGCCTAAAGAAGGTCCGCAGGAACCTGTCATATTTAGTGAAGGTAAAAAATACAGGATTCCTAAAGCCACAATTTATTTCCATGAATCGCCCAATAATAACGCAGTCGTACAGCCTGTCTTCGGGCTATGGGTTAAATCAAAATTCGAGGTAATTGATGAACAGGGCAACTTTATCTATGTTACACTTACCGATAGTGATGGGCAAGTTACAAAGGGTTGGTTAAAAAAATCAGACCTGAAGGAAGTTCCGCAATAAATGCTTAAATTTCATTACCAAATATTAAGCATACTGTTGTATGGCAAGAACTACACCGCTTTCCGTCAATTATATTGTACTAAAGAGTGCGCTGGATCAACGTTTCCTTATACTGAACTCATCTGTTAATAAAATAATATTTATTAGCCTGATTACCGTAATCAGCTTGCTTTTCATGTACACCTTTGTGCCTTTTAATATCAATAGATGGTATGAGGGTGTAAGCAAATTTGACTTGTTCAAAATCTTTAGCATCTTTTCATTTGCCGGAACTTTTACCCTCCTACTCACTCAGTTTGGATTACGGAAATGGTTGCACCTGGGGTACCTTACTTATGGACAGTATTTCTTCTGGTTTCTTGGCGAAATACTGATTTCGACCTTCGGCATAATGGGTTGCGATTGGTTGCTCAACAATCATCCCTACCTGTCGGTAAGCACTTACCTTGATACATTCAATTATACCATCCTTATTGCCATCCCTCCCTATGTAATTTCATTGCTGATTTTGTGTGGCGCACAGCAATACAAATTGACACACAAATTTTCACTGGAAAACGGCACCTGTTTTCCGAAGAAATCCCATCCCAGTCCTTAATCTGCCTTGATGCAGTCGAAGCCCGGGTACTAGCATGTACATATTGAGTACCATACAAAAGGAGCTAAGCTCCTTACTTCACTACCATTTCTTTTTTGCTAACCGTATGTGTACTGAAATAACCCAGGGCATTATTGCTAATATTGGAAGGTGGATTACCTGGGGTTACCCCGCCACCCGGGCCATTTTGCGATTGCTGACTTAATGTATTCCAGTAAGTAAATACATTTTTATCTATACACTGCATTTCAATTTCTACGTTATCGCCTGTTTTTAGCTCGTTATCATCATCATTCTTCCCTGTAAAAAACAGAACACTTGGAACATTGTTTCCATCGGTGAACCGGTCATTCTCGGCATAAACATTCCTCGATTGAAAACCATTAACTTTTAGCACAAACCGGTATTGATTGGCAACTCCCGCAGGGTCTTTATAATGTACCTGTGCCTGCTTCTGTTTTTCATTACCAAAATTAAACACCTTAACATCCAGCGAATCAATACCTACCGAATCTGGCATGGTTGAAGAAGCTGTGTAAAGCACATTATCTATATTTACTTTAAGGCTATATGTGCGTCCCGGTTCTCCTTTGAATGGACCAAAAGTATAACTGCCGGGTGTGCTTTCGGTAAAGATCCAGGAACTGCCCTGATCATCGGTTACATTTACTACGGCACCTTTAACCGCGGGGAAATCGTTAGGTTCTGTGTAAGCAACCGATTGGCTTATTTTAATGGTTTGCAGCCCCAATTGATTGGTAATACTACCTTCTATCACCAACTGATCTGGAGAAGTATTTAGCTCAACATCTATCACTTTTTCACATGAGCATATGCTAAAGGATACGGCAAGTAACAGACTTAAATATTTGATTTTTCTTAGCATCACTATTAAAATTTAAAGTTGTAAGTTACCGAAGGAATAATGCCAAAAAGGCTGGTTTGCACTGCTTCGGTACGTGTTGGATCATTTTCTTTATCGCGGAACTGGATAGAATAAGGGTTTTTACGGTTCAATGCATTGTATACACTAAATGTCCAGCTTGAACGGAACTTCTTAGTCTCTTTGCCTTTTAATGTAGCTCCTAAATCCAAACGAGAGGTGTATGGCATTCTGTTGGCATTTCTGTCGGTATAATAATAAGTGGTAAGACCGCCTACATTATACTTTCCGGCCGGATAGGTTACGGCATTACCTGTACTATAAACATAATTAGCCGACACCGTCCAACGGCGGCTAAGGGTGTACATTGCAACCAGGGCCAGATCATGTGTACGATCTTGCTTTGCATTAAAATATTTGCCTTTATTGATTTCGTCAAACTGCCTTTCGGTTTTTGAAAGTGTGTAACTTAACCAACCGGTAAGTTTACCCTTGGTTTTTTTACCGTAAAGCTCAAGTCCGTATGCCCTGCCATTGCCATATAGCAATTCAGATTCAACGTCTTTATTGGCAGTTAATTCCGCAGCATCTCTATAATCTATCTGGTTCTGTAACCATTTATAATACACCTCTGCAGAAAATTCGTACGCATTGCTTTCGCTATTTTTGAAAAACCCTAGAGCTACCTGATCTGCAATCTCGGGCTTAATGTTATTGCTGCTCATTACATATTGATCTGTCGGAGAGCTGGCGCCTGAATTGCTAAGGATATGAATATTTTGGGTATTGCGGTTGTATGATGCCTTTATGGAGTTTTTCTCATTTAAGGTATAACTTGCCGAAAGACGTGGTTCCAGGTTGAAGTAATTTTTAACAAATTCACCGCTTTTATAGGTCGATGAGGAACTCACTTCTCCTGAACTGTCATATGTATTTATTATGCCCGGGCCCAAAAGTGAAAACTGGCTTAACCTTAATCCATATAATAAATTAAATTTATCACCAATAGTCCATTCGTCTGATGCGTAAACAGCTAATTCCAAGCCATAGCGATTCTCTATGGAAAGTGGATTGAAGCTTGAACCGGCCGATGTAGTAATATCAGAAGGGGCAATTCTATGGTGCGTGGCGTGCAATCCGAATCTTAGAATATGATTATTACTATAATACTGCAGGTCTTCTTTAAAATTAAAATCTCTGATCAGGGATTTTACCTTAGCACTGCTATTTTCATCCAGCAGCTCGATAGCATAGTTATACTTGTTATAGATCAAAGATGTGTTTGAAAACAACCTGTTGTTAAATACATGGTTCCAACGGATAGTAGCCGTTGTATTGCCCCAATCGTTTGCGAAAAGGTCTTTGATACCAATATTATCCTGCCCAAAATAGCCCGAAAGAAACAGCGTATTCTTATCATCAAACTTGTAGTTTACTTTGGCATTAATGTCGTAAAAGTTTAACGTATTGTTCTTTAATGCCGAATCACCCGAGGCTTTAAGCAAAAGATCTATATAAGTACGTCTGGCACTGATCATAAAAGAACTTTTATTCTTAACGATTGGTCCCTCTGCTTTTATACGTGAGGCGATGAGCCCTAATCCACCTTCAAAGCCATATTCTTTATCATTACCATCCTGCATTTTAACATCAAGCACTGATGACAATCTGCCACCATATTGCGATGGCATACCACCTTTGTACAAGCTTACGTCTTTTATCGCATCTGCATTAAAGGTTGAAAAGAAACCCAACAGGTGAGATGAATTGTACACTGTGGCCTCATCTAAAAGGATCAGGTTTTGGTCGGCTGCTCCTCCGCGTACAAAAAAACCGGTATTACCTTCTCCTCCTGCCTTTACTCCCGGCAAAAGCTGTATGGTTTTCAAAACGTCCTTTTCGCCAAATAGAATAGGCACATTGTCAAGATCTGACATATTGATCTTGTTAAGTCCCATTTGGGGGCTCTTTACATTTTCATTCTTCCTTTCACTTGCACTTATTACTACTTCTTGCAAATCTGAAACAGCAGCAAGTTCTATATTTATTTTTAAGGCCTTGTTTAAGGTAATTTTTTGGGTATTGCTCTGGTAGCCACTGTAGCTTACTATAAGGCTATACTCGCCTTCATTCGCTGTTAGGGAATAAAATCCATATGCATTTGTAGCAATACCTGAATTTTGGGTAGCACTTTGCAATCTAACCGTTGCTCCAATCAAGGTTTCTCCGGTTGAAGCATCCCTTACCGTACCACTAATGGCAAAACGCTGCTGTGCAGATAAAAAGAATGGTGCTGATGTAATGGAAAATAAGAGGAAAAAGAGATATACTTTCATAGTGTTTGGGTAATTAACCGCAAAATTATCGTATTAGTATACCATCACCCCAAAAAAACTGACGAAACGGACAAAATAAGTAATGAAGTGTTCAAAAACTCCTTTGAATTGTAGAAAATAGCAATGACGGCGTGCTATCGCACGCCGTCATCTCGAATTTATTTCTAATCCTCCAATACGCCAAATTTCCCCATATTGAAATCAGCAATCGCTTCTCTGATTTCAGCTTCAGTATTCATTACAAATGGTCCGTAGCTTACAATAGGTTCATTCAAAGGCTCCCCACTTAACAACAAAACAACACTTTGCTGATTTGCTTTAATGTGAATATCTTCGCCTTTGTTTTCAAATAAAACAAAACTATGTTTTCCAACTATTTCGTCGTTCACCTGAACACTTCCATTTACAACTAATAAAGCGGTATTGTGGCCGGCGGGAATACTAGTGGTAGTTTCGGCACCTTCATTCAATTTGATATCAAATAGATTTACCGGACTGTACGTTTCAGCAGGACCTGCAACACCATTAAAGCTTCCGGCAATTACATTCACCTCTCCACCATTGTCTGCAAGCCGCACCTTACCCATGCCATCTTTGGTCAACTCCTGATAATGCGGAGCTGTTGATTTGTCCTTTTTAGGAAGATTAACCCATAACTGGACCATTTCAAAAGGTCCCCCTTTTTTAGAGAAAGCCTCTTCATGATATTCTTTATGCAAGATTCCGTTACCGGCAGTCATCCATTGTACGTCACCAGCATTGATTATTCCGCTACTTCCGGTGCTATCATGATGTGCTACACTTCCGTTATAGGCAATGGTTACGGTCTCGAAACCTTTATGTGGGTGAACACCAACACCCCTAAGGTGATCTGAAGGTCCAAAGTCATACTCAGGGTTAAAGTCCAATAGTAAAAACGGACTTATTCTTTCCTGCGAAATGCCAGCACCAGGTATATAGTTAAATACCCTGAACCCATCGCCAACCATATGCGGGCGATCAGAATTAATCACGATTTTTTCAATTAACTTTTTCATTTTTGGTTCTCCTTTTTAATAGTTTAGTACAAAGTTATACCAAATAAACAGGCTGTTAATTGATCTAGGATAAGAAGTAGGACCTGGTTATTTGGCAGAAAAGTACCACAGCCAACCTATAAAAAACAACTGAAGCGGAATGCGTTGCCACAAATAAGACATACCTTTCCCATCAAACTTTGCTGTTTCATAGTTTATGTTATGCATTGAAGCATATATGTTTGCAGGCAAAAGAAGTACGAAGAAAATGATTAGGAAGTACCCTGCATAAGGCCTAACTGCCGGGAACAACAGGGCTATTCCCAAAACAAGTTCCATAATTCCGGTTAAAAAAACAATGGAATCTTTAAATGGAATTACGGGTGGTATCATTAGCGCCATTCCTTTTGCATAAATGAAATGCCCTATTGCAGTGAAGCAGAGCATGACCAGCATTGCCAGATTGCCCCCGAATGTCAAGTTCCAGTTTCCTGTTATAAGCCTCGAGATAATCGAATACAATAAAAAAGTTGTTAATAATATAAATAAGGGCTTCATTGTTCTTTGTCTTAATGTTCAACAAAGTTGCAGAATGATAGGTACGGAAAAAATGACATATGTTAGTTTCGCACTTGAAGCTTACGGATCCGGCTAAGGCTTTCGGGCTGAATCCCTAAATAGGACGACAAATGTTTAACAGAAATATTCTGTATCAACCCAGGATTTCTACTTAAAAGTAATGCGTATCGCTCTTCAGCAGTAAAAGCAAGGAGGTCCATTTCCTTTCGCAAGCGTTTTACGTATTGAAATTCAGCCATTAGGCGGCCAACTCTTTCTCCTTCATGATCTTTTTTATAGAATTCCTGTAAGTGTCTATAAGGAATAGCAACTACTTCAGCGTCTTCTAAAAGCTCAATAAAAATAGGGCTTGGTTCTCTGCTAATTAAAGAAAGATAAGCAGTTACAAAATCGCCTTCGAATTGGAAATCTACTGTATAATCCCGGCCATCTTTCAAAAAGTAATTTCGGGTTGCACCTGCATTCAAAAAATAGATATAATTTTCGGTCTGTCCCTCCCTGATCAGATAATCGCCCTTTTTGAATGTTTTTAAAAGTAAACCGGAAGAAAAGGCAATCCACTTTTCATCAGTAAGTGTTACAAACCCAGCAATTGCCGACTTTATTTTATCGAAATTACAATTCATAACTATAAAGATAGCTATTGAGTATTTAATGCATCCCGCAACCGCTTTTCTTTATCAGCATTCCAGTACGCACAATCCAACTGTAAAAAGACCGAAGTATAAGGAATGGTCTCATTTGTTTTAATGACCAGAACTTTGAACAGTTTCGATTCCGTATCCAATTTCCTGAATACTGAATCGTGAAGCATCGTTTGAACAGTTTGATCGCCAAAGATCGTTTTTGATTCCTGTACAAACTGATTAACACCTTTGGCCTGATTTTCTGTAATAAAAACTAACTCCTTATCCTGATAGATAATTGGTTTAACATGGCCAGACAAATTGATTTGCGTAAGTACCTGCTTTAACACAGGCAACAGCCCTTCATTAACATAAATGTATTCCATTCCCGGAGCATTTTGCTCTGGGAATGCCTTATCTACAACAAGAATCCAATTCCTGTGGCCCAGCAAAGGCAATTTCTGGTTAAGCTGTTCTTTCCAGTTCTGATCTTTATCCAGAGCATCTCGATTTGTTTTGCTTGCAGGTTCCTGGCAACCAAACAAGGTTACTGAGGTAATAAACACTAAAACTGCCAGCATTTTTTTTAGCATATCAACTAATTTTCTCATGCTATATATGTTTACGAAAAGGTAATATTTAAATGCTCATTTGTTTTAACACTGATCTTCTTGTTACTAGTAATACGCAATTCGGCACCATTCTGTTTTAATTGAACAGTAATATTTTGAGTGTCAAGCATTACTGAAACCGACTTTACACTGCCTGAACCTATTTTATTAAATGCCAATTCCTGTAACTCCAACTCGCCATATTTTAAATTTATGGTGTGCAACTGTTTAGCACCCGTTTTTTTCTGTGTATAACTGCCCCATCCATTAGCTGAAGTAAAGGGAGCTTTAAAATTTTCTGCATTCCAGACCGGCGCGAATTTGATATAACCTTTGGGGCCATGGTACTCAAAACCACATGCATTAATAAAGGTTCCATAGCTTGCCATAGCTCTGGCATAATGATCGCTGCACTCAATCTCATTAAATGGATTTCTTTTGGCTGCGTGATACCTATCATGAATAAATCGGGTAAGGATCAGACTTTCTTCAACCATTCCTTCGGCCATCAGGTGCGCTGCAACCTGATGTTCAAATCCACTCATACATTCGTGAAAGTACCCAAGTTGCCAGGTTACATTCTCTCCAAATGGTTTCGGTTCGTTATGCGGATTGGTGTTCATTACCATTCCCCCCTCTCCTGGCAAAGCATATGGCCTGCCACCCACGTGGGTTTTAATGTATGGACCAACATCGGCAGTAAAGTTATATTTCCATAACGCTTTTAGGGCAGCAATGGCTTTATCTTTACTCAACACCCTTGGTAGTCCTACCTGAAATGCCCAGCTTTGACCGTATACCTGATCAATATGGCAGGTATTATAAGAGCCCAGATTTTTACGCCCCTGAACCTTATCTGGCCGATGAATAAAGTATTCGCCATTAAACAGTTTCTGTTCCATGTTCTTGCGACCATTGGTTACATAGGTTTGGCAGGTTTGGGCAAATGCAGTGTCGTTCATTTCCTCCGCCATGGCCTGACCCGCTCTTGCCGCAGCAATGCAAAGGCCTACAATCCATGCAATTTCACCTTCCCATACCGCATCCAGAGTGTTCTCCATTGGTGTATCCGTCATACCGTCGCCATTCTTATCCTGGTCCAGCATGAACTGGGTTGCCTTTTTGATTTTGGGCCAATTGGTTTGCAAAAAAGTATCGTCTCCACTCATTTGATGCTCACGGTAAAACCTAAGTATGGTACCTGCTTGTCCGTCAATGGCCGGCCTGCTTTCATTCTCTGCACGGAATATGATGGCGCCACTATCTTCCTTAAATCCAACACCTAAATCTACACGCTGTCTAAGGTCGCGCTCCAGTTCAGGAAATATTCTGGCAACCGCTTGTGCATATTGCCATACGTGCGTACAGGTTCCTGCACAGGCACCCACGCCTTCCCAGCTCCAGAAACGACCGTCAGCAAAACGATAAGTATTTGCTGTTGCCAGTGTATCAATATTAATAAAGGTACGCTCCAGGAACCAGTGTGGAAGCGTAGCGTCATTCCATGTTGTACTCCACAACTCCGTTGTGCTTGTTAGCTTTTCAAAATTTGATTGCAAGTAAGCGCTCACTGCACTGGCATCCTTAAATCTGGTGGCGTAATGGAACCCCTGTTCTGCATCCTTAACTATTTTCTTGAGGTTAACATTTGCATTGTTGAAATGCCAGCTGATTGAATAATCGGCATTAATTGATTTTCCCGGATTAAGGTCTGCAGCAACTTCAATTCCACCTACCAGTTTAGCAGGGGCATCTGCAGATGCTGAACTGGTAACCGCAGCATTAAAATGCTTGCCCGTAACCGGCCAGGGCTCAATAGCAGCATGTGTTTTGCCTTTTGCTTTATGTAGGGTAAAACACATGGTTCCACTGTCTTGTGCATTTTTTAAATCATTACTGGCAGTTTCAAACGAAGAGTAGATGCTGCTAAAGTTTTCAGAAGTTACAACCTCATTTTTCCTTTTTCCGGTATTTAGCTTCCCGCTTAACTTATTAACTCCGTTTTCCATCCACCCCAGTACTGAAACCTTTATATTACTGTTGGTGGTATTCTTTATTTCTATTCGTAAAATGGTTGCAGGCAAGGCTGAATTCTGTGCATCTAATGGAATAAATGGCGAATACACCTTAAGGTATACTGCAACAGGGAAGTCTTTACTGCTGTATTTTATGGTAGCTATTGGATAGGCCGGTTTAAATTCGATCTCATCCCAATGCTCTTCACTTAATTCTTTAATAAAGGTTTTGCCATTCACAACGGCTTTTACGGCAAAACCCTGTTCTAATACCCGTTTATTGTTGGCAATGGCCGGTTCAATGTAAGCCGAGCCGTCTCTGGCACGGATCTTTCTTACGTCTGTTCCATCATTCCAGTTCACGGTTTTAGGTTCTATCCCTTCCTGTGCACCTTCAAATGTTTCATTGTAGATTTGCCATAACCAGAGTCGCCCATCGCCACCAATATATAAGGTTCCGGCATGAAGGCCACCCACAGGCATGCCTATATATTTGAATTCATTTTTACTTTTAAAATAAGCCGTCTCTTCACCCCTGTTGTAAAGCGATTTGACCCATTGTGGGTTTAAGCCCTTACTTTCGGGTATGTTGTGAAGAGGATAGTCTAACGCAAATATACTTTTACCCCATACCGGGAACTCTACCGTTGCCAGACTAGCCGTAAGCAGGCCGGCTTTTTTAATAAAATCTCTTCTATTGGATGGTTTATTGTGCATACTGATTTATCTGGTTCAATTAATTAAAACTAAACAGTTTATACCAGATAATTTTGAAATTGCCAAAATCGCTTAATACTATGACAATTTCATTTTATGTTCCGTACACTGCCAACCACCATTGGCATGCCTGCTGAATGCAAAACGCATCAATAATCCATTTGCCGCAATGAACAATATAATTGCCAGTATGGCGGCAACTTTTGTTAGTGAAACAAGGGTTGGTTTTTTTGAAAACCCACCAAAAATATAACCGATAATAAATACCATACAAACACCAAACAGTATTCGTATGAACATGATAATTGCGAATCCCATGATCTTAAATTTTAATTGTTAATGATTATTTGTTTTTGCCTAATAATTCTTGGTTCTCTGTTTTGCCCCAGTGTGGTTGAATACCAGATTGTTCATTTTGGAGCAAAGCAAGGCTCTTGGTTGCCAACTGCTTGCCAGCCTCTTTATCGCCTCCCCACATTTTTGGGGTCTTATACATTTCCCAGGCTTTTACATAGATTGCTCTGGGGTTTTCAGGATTGAGTTCCTGTGCTTTTACCCGGTACTGCTGAGAAAGAACTCCGTATTTTCTTCCATATGTCATTGGGTTGATGAACACCTTTGTGCGGTAAACCATACTGAGCACAGTATACAGCTCTGAAAGTTCCTTTTTTTGCTGTACAGTATCGAGCAGTGACTTGGCCATTTGCACCTGCTCTTCTCCTCGGTTGCTAAATGGCTCTATACTTTCGCCATCGTCCTGATTGATGAAACCAACCTTTGCATTGCAAAATGCTGCATAATAATACTGTAGCCAGTCTTTTTGCTGTTGGGCTGCAATCTGTAAAAATTCTTTCTCGAGCAGTTCAAAATCTTCGGCTTTAGCTGCCTGATCTAATTTAGTTACCGCATTTTGTAATGCATTTGGTTTTCCTTGTTCCTGTGCTGCTGAAGTAAAATAGAATGATACCAGGGCCAGAATAGCTAATATTAACTTTTTCATACTAATTATTTTTAATGGTTAAAAAATATTTATAGATTTTTGTCGAGGAAATCGCTGGTGCGATCTATACCGAAACTCATGAATATGCCTGCATAGAAAAATCGGGTGGCAGGGAGTGTTATGGGTACTTTATTGGTACCATCCAGACTATAATTATATCCGAATACCTGCTTAGTGGCCAATATATTATTTACGCCAATACTAAACCCGGAAACAGGCCTTTGCTTCCAGCTGCTGAAGATTGAAAAAAGATGGGCAATCTGTAAATTCATTACACTGTATGCTTTTGTTTTTCCCTGATCAAAGATCTTGTATGCATTATCACCAATACTATATCTGATATCATAATATGGCCTTCCTGTAGCAATTGCATAGGATACATTCAAATAGGTATTGATGTCCTGGAAATTCTTTTTAATTGCAACTGTTGCCGTATGAGGGGTAGCAAAAGCAGGTTGCAAAGCAAATGGGTAATTGAGGTAATTGCGCTTGGTATCCAGATAGGTATAAGTAACCCAGTAATCAAGGTTTTTAATCGTTTTTTTATCCCTGAAAAACAATTCTACACCCTGTGCATATCCGCTTCCTTCACTATTAATAACAGGGTTTGTTTTTACCAGGTCATTGTACTGCTTACGATAAGCCTCTATTCTGAGGAAACGGTTGTTTGCTTTTTTGGTATAGTTTAGCACGTAATGTGTTGCCCTTGAAAATTTCAGATCAGTACTCCGGTACAAGATTTCGTTCAATGGCTCCTGGTAAAAAATGCCATAAGCCAGATTGAATTGTCCGCCCTCTTTTAAACGATATGCCAAACTTGCACGCGGTGCTATAACAGCCTTGTTTAGCAGAGAAGAGTACTCTATACGGGTTCCAATTTTTGCAGCCAGATTCTTTGCCAGATATATATCGCCTTCAACAAAAGCTGCCGATAGGTGATCGGTAATGGCTAAGGTACTGTCGTTGGAAAACCCCCTGTCCCGGTTATAAAAGTGCTCTGCTCCGAAACGCACTGCCTGGTTGTTTGAAAGTGTATTGGTAAATACTATTCTGGCCTGCGCAAAGTTAGATCGGATTAGCCGTTGGGCATTCTTATGGCTCAATGCATCATCTTCAGGATTTATCGACTGCCCGTTGGTGTTTAAAAGACCATTAATGGTATGATCTTCATTATAACTATAGGCTAAACCTGCATCAACCTGCCAATTATCTGCTAAATAATCTTTATAACTAAGGTTATTATAGATACTCTTTCCTTTTACCTGATAGCTGGATCTGAGTGTGGCACTATCAATATCAGCATTACGCATACCAACATCACTGATGTTCCAGTTGGTATAAAACTTGAACATACCGGTTTTCCCTGTTTTTATCCTAAAATTTGCATCCCCTTCAATGTATTCCGGACCACTAAAATAATCGGGTTTTTGCTTAACAATAGAATTATAAAATGTTGCATTACTATAGCGCAACGTAACGCCATAGCTACTTTTCTTATTGCGCGATAACTGTTGTATACCCGCATTGGAACTTGGTGGAAAAATAGCAAAATAGGCCGATGATTTTTCTGGGAGCTCATTGCTCTCGAGGATCAGGGCACTGCTCATTGCCTGGCCATATAATGCTGAATAACCTCCGGTACTAAAAAGTATGCCTTTAAACAGAATTGGATTAACGCGGGCATACTGCTGCACACCCGGCACCTTTGGATAGTTCGGATTCTTGAGCAGGGTACCATCTATAAACTGCCTAGTTTCGTCGCCTGTTCCACCGCGGACAAACAAGCCATCCAGATCGCCGACTTGTTGGGCGCCCGGCAAGGACCGCAGGGCTAACGATAAATCAGCCATGCTTCCTGCAACAGTAAAGGCATCCATTGCGGTAAGCGACGCCCCTTTCGCCTTATCACTTGCCTCAAAAGAACCTGCGCTAATGGTCACTTCGTTAAGCGTTCTGGTATGTGGCTTTAAAACAATGTCCAGATAAAGGGATGAATCTAAGTTGATGTCTTTTTTGAATAGTTTATAACCTATTGAGGATACAGACAGCATCTGTTTCCCTTTTAAACCTTCAATACTGAATTTACCTGTGCTATCTGTTTTAATCCCTTTATTTGAAGGGCTTAATAAAACACTTGCAAGTGGAATAGCCTTTCCTTTATCACTTTTTACCATTCCGGAAATCCGATATTGACCAAAGGCAAAAGAGGAGGCCAATACCAACAAAATTATGGTTATGTATGTTACGAAATTTGTTTTCATTGCCTGCGGGTTTTGTATAACTTACAAGCAAACTTATATTGAAAATTGATACCGTTTTTGGAGAGTAGACTACATCAGTAATTGTGTAGACGAGACCGGAGATTGTCTTTATAAAACTCACTCACTGGAATTTCTTTATTGCCAATACAGACAAAATCCCTTTTAACGGCGGTTATCTTTTGCACAACCACAAGAAAGGATTTGTGGGTTCTTACAAAGGCATTTGCCGGAAGCTTTTCTCCCATTGCCTTCATGGTCATACGAGTAAGCACGGGCTTATCGGCGGTTGACAAATGAATCTTGATGTAATCTTTTAACCCCTCTATATATTCAATATCTGCAACTACAATTTTAACCAGTGTGTATTCTACGTTTACAAAGAACTCCTGAATTTCATTTACCTCCTCATTCTGATTGTTCTGCAAACGGAATAACTCATTGGCGCGGTTACACGCCTTTAAAAACCGTTCGAAACTGAAGGGCTTTAACAGATAATCTACTACCTGCTGATTGAACCCTTCCAACGCATATTGCTCATAGGCTGTTACCAGGATCACCATTGGTGGGTGCGGTAAAGATTGCAGGAACTGCAGTCCGCTTAACCCCGGCATTTGTATGTCCAGAAAAATGAGATCTACCTGTTCGGTTTGTAAAACTTCATACGCTTCAAGCGCATTTTTACAAGTTTTAATCAACTCTAAAAATGGCAGCTGCCGGATGTTATCTTCCAAAAGATCCCGAACCAACTTTTCGTCATCAATGGCAATACATTTGATCATTTAAGCATTAAAGTTAAGGTAATATGGAATAAGTTGTTTTCCGTTTTAATTTTTAAGTTGTGCTTGCCTTTATAAAGTAAATCGAGTCGGGATTTAACATTGGCCAGTCCAATGCCTGAGTCTTCATCTTTACTGGAGTTGGGTTGATCATCAATCTGGTTTTCTACTTCAAATAGCAGCACATCATTTTTTACGGATGTACTTATTCTTATTTTAGGTTGCCCCTGATGGGCGACACCATGTTTAAAAGCATTTTCGACAAAAGGGATGAGCAGCATTGGCTCAATAGTATAATCTCCCTTTTCTATGCCAGGATCTACTTCATACTTAATTTCAACATCATTGCCAAAACGCAGTTTCTGTAACGCTATATAGTTATTAAGATAAGAAACTTCTTTGCCCAGCGCTACCTTTTTGCCTTGTGTATCGTACAACATGTAACGCATGAGCTGTGAAAGCATGATCAGAGAAGGTTCCATTTGATCTGATTTCTTTCTGGCCAGCGATACAAGGTTGGTAAGCACATTGAACAGGAAATGTGGACTGATCTGAGAGCGGAGAAACTTTAATTCGGTCGACAGCTGTTCTGCTTCGATCTTTTGCTGTTTCCTGTCGGATATGATCTTATCGACTACCTTACGGTAAACAATGCTAATTATAAATATTCCGATAGAAGGTGCAAAGACAAATTTATAAGCAGACATGTCGTTTAGCACATCGGGGAACCACCATAAAAGCAGGTGGTATTTTAACTGAAAGGAACTTATTATAAGAATTGCCGATGCAATAATGTATAACCACCACCATTGCCGGTTTAGTAGCCAGGGTATCAGATAAAAGGCATTAAAATAAAATATAAAAAGATGAATAAAACCCGCAAGGGTAAAGAAATGCCCTGGTATAGGCCCTATCTTATAATCATGTTCTGCAGAGGAAACAAAATAAGGTAATAACAGGATCATTCCCCAGACAAATACATGAAGGGCAATACCAATGTGTTGGAATTTAACAGATATTTTCATTAGCCTCAAATAACACACTACAAAGCTACTTATTCATACATGTAATGAAACAAAGAGTAGACAAAGCAGGCAATTGTAGCGACAACAGCCTGCTTTTATTGTGTTACTAGCTTCTCAAATGCCAGGCTTTAGGCTTGGTAAAAGCACGCAAACCCTGGTGGGATAAGGTAGCGCCTATACCCGAATGTTTTCTACCACTCCATGGCACGCCGGCACTTACCCTGTCGCAACAATTCCAATATCCGGTACCGGAATCAATTTGCGAAAGAATGTGTTCTGCCCTATCTCTGTTATCAGAATAAACCGAAGCCGTAAGCCCATAGGTCGTATCCTTCATCATCTCCAATGCTTTATCATCATCTGCCACTTTCATAATTCCAATGATAGGGCCAAAACTTTCCTCCTGCATCACTTTCATATCATTAGTTACATCGGTCAAAACTGTAGGTTCAAAATAATGCCCAGTATTGCCTTTGCGTTTACCGCCCTGTAATAAAGTGGCTCCCTTTTCTAATGCATCTTCAACCTGATGCTTCAGTACACCAATCTGTTCTTTTCTGGTTAAGGCACCTATATAAACCCCATCTTCTGTGGGTAGGCCTGACTTCCAGGATTTCACTTCTTTTACAAAAGCGACTACATATTCGTCGTATACATTTTCATGCACATAGATGCGCTCTACTGCACAACAACTTTGTCCGTTGTTGTAAAAGGCACCATCGGCAGTGCCCGCAGCTACTGCAACAATATCTTTTACATCATCTGCAACATATAATGGATCTTTACCGCCGAGCTCCAGATGGCAGGGAACCATCTTTTTTGCTACCCTTTCGTAAATGTGTTTTCCTGTTTTATAAGAACCGGTAAAGAAATAGCCATCGAAATCCATATCTAACAAATGTTCTCCTGTTTCTTTAGCTCCAATAGCGATCTGAAAAACATTTTCAGGTACACCAGCTTTTTTAAGTAAGCGCTCAATTTCCAATCCTGTTAAAGAAGCATATTCCGAAGGTTTATACATTACCGCATTTCCGGCAAGCAAGGCAGGTATAAATACATTTACCCCTACCAGATAAGGATAGTTCCAGGCCGATATGTTGCAAACTACACCTAGCGGATCATAAGAGATCTTCTCTTTCAGCTCATCGGTATCAGTAACCCACTCATCTGAAAGATATTTCTCTGCATTGCTAATCATCCATTGAATTCTTGTTCTGGCCCCGTTAAGTTCATTGTGCGATTGCTGTAAGGGCTTGCCTACCTCGGAAGTAAGTATTGCGGCAAGTTTTTCTTTTTCAAGATCCAACAAGTCGTAAAACCTATGGATAACAGCAATACGTCCTTTTAATGATTGTTTTGCCCAATGTTTTTGAGCAGCTTTAAGCAGGTTGTATTTATTATTTAACGACGCTCTGTCGTTTTCTATTAATATTGTAATAATTTCTTCTGTAGCCGGATTTACAACATTCATCTTTTATGATTTTTTACTGCTTCTATAAACTGTTCTTTAACTTTTTGAGAGAGTGGATTCGATTCCTTCTCTTTCATCCTTTCAGGATGCCATTGTACTCCTAGCATAAACGCTTTATCGGTTTTATCTTTAAATTCCAGGGCTTCAATGATACGGTCATCAGTATCTGAATAGGCACTAACCATTAAATTATCACCAAGATAATCCGGATTAATTCCCTGATGGTGGGCACTGTTTACTTCTCCTTTTTCTACGCTGGTTATGCTATACAGCAAGCTCTCCTTTTTAACATTTACGCCATGGATTTTGTCTTCAGCACCTTTTTTGTGGATCTGATTCACCTGTTCACCATTGTCTTCAAATACTTTCCCACCCTCAAGGATATTAACATATTGCATGCCCCGGCAGATTCCCAGAACAGGTACTTTGTGATCTTGTGAATAGGTATAAATCTGTAATTCAAACTGATCTCTTTCGGGTAAAAATATATCCGGCTTATGCGGATAATCCTGGGCACCACCATACAATTCAGGTACTACGTCTATTCCTCCGGTTAAAACAAAGCCATCACATAACTGAAAATCGTAGACGTTATCTTTTTGAAAAGAAAGCTCCATAAGTTCAATTTCATCTCCCAATTCCTGTGGGGTAAACCAATTCCAATAGTTCTGAAAATTGGTTTCGGTATAGCTTATTCCAATCTTTTTCTTCATTAGAATATCATTAAAGCGCCTTTAAATACAGTTGTTTAAAATCTTCGCGGCTAACCGGTTTAGGATTATTAGGATGTGCAAAATCCGCAAGGGCCAAATCTGCGAGTGTTTCTATATGCTCTGGTTTTACACCAATGTCTCTTAAATGATGAGGTATATTTACTTTAGTGTTCAGTTCAAAAAGGTATTTTACCACTGCTTCACCAGTTTCTTCTTCTAATTCAAGAGTCCTGGCTATCCTGCGGAATTTATCTTCAAAGCCGGCAATATTAAATTCCATTCCGTAAGGGATACTTACTGCATTGGCCAGGCCATGATGCGTATCAAGCAAGGAAGAAAGTGGATGTGCAAGTGAATGTACCACACCAAGTCCTTTTTGAAAAGCAATTGCACCCATCATAGAGGCCATCAGCATTTTACTTCTGCTTTCCAGATCAGGTTTGTTTGTTGCTTTCTCGAGTGCATCTTTTATTAACGAAATACCCTCCAGTGCTATACCATCGCATAGCGGGTGTGGATTTTTTGCCAGAAATGCCTCCATATTATGAGTAAGTGCATCCATACCTGTTGCCGCGGTAATAAATGGTGGTAAATCCATGGTAAGTGCGGGATCGGCAAATACAATTTGTGCCATTAATTTTGGAGAGAACAAAATCTTTTTCTGATGTGTTTCATCATCAGCAATAATAGCACTTCTGCCTACTTCACTTCCGGTTCCAGAGGTGGTTGGGATGGTGATAAAATGAGGAACATCGTTGGTAACGTAAACATCACCACCAATCAGGTCATCGTACTTAAAAAGATCCTCGCGATGATTTACCCTTAACACAATTGCTCTGGCTACATCCAATGCTGCACCGCCACCAATACCAATAATGCTGTCTCTGGAAGTATTATCCCACACATCACCCCCTTTGTATACATCACTTTTTACAGGGTTTTTGTGAATGTCGTTAAATACTTCTACAGAAATGTTGTGTATCTGCAGATCGGTAACAATAGCTTTAAAAAAAGGCAATGAAGCTATGGTTGGGTCTGTAACAATCATTGGCCGCTTTAATCCATTCTTTTGCAAATAGGCTGGCAATTCCTTTATAGCCCCTGCTCCAAAGCGAATGGTGGTTGGGAAATTATACTGATATACTTTATCAAATGTCATATGTATGGTTACTATTAATCAAATTAATGCCTGATGTTAAATAATTTCAAAGTAGCGCTTAAGCTCCCAATCTGTTACTGCTTTGGCGTACTGCTTCCATTCCCACTCTCTTGTTAACGTAAAATGCTCAACAAAGTGATCGCCAAACAGTTCTTTTGCCACTGCCGATTGCTTCATTTTTTGGGTAGCTTCATAAAGGTTGGCCGGCAATACTCCGTTTGAAAGATCCCTGTAACCATTTCCTTCAGTAGCCTCCTTCTTCAGTTTCATTTTGTTTTTAACTCCATACAAACCCGCAGCCAGACAAGCCGCCAGGGCCAAATACGGGTTAGTATCGGAACCTACTACCCTTGTTTCTAGACGTGTTGCTTTTGCGTTGCAAGGCAGTGCCCTTAAGGCAACCGTTCTGTTGTCGATGCCCCAGGTTAAGGTAGTAGGAGCCCAGGCTCCTTCAACCAATCGTTTATAACTGTTAATAGTTGGCGCAATCATTGGCAGTATTTGCGGCAAACAATGTAATTGCCCTGCTATATAGCTTTTCATCAGATCACTCATTTTATGCGGTTCCTTTTCGTCGTAAAACAGGTTATGCTTCGAATCCTTATCCCACAAACTTTGATGTACATGTCCACTGCAACCGGGTAGGTTCTCAGTGATCTTTGCCATAAAAGTAGCCATAACACCATGCTTATAGGCAATCTCTTTTACCGCAGTTTTAAACAACACCGCCTGATCTGCTGCCTGCAAAATCGGTGCATACTTAATGGCTGCCTCATAAACCCCCGGTCCGGTTTCTGTATGCAGCCCCTCTATAGGTATTCCGAATTTGCTGAGCAGGTCAAAAAGATCAGTCATGTATTCATTTTTCAGAGTACTGCGTAAAATGGAGTACCCAAACATTCCCGGAGTTAAGGGTGTAAGATTTTGATAGCCTTTTTGGTGTGCTGTTTCTGGTGTTTCTGCAAAATTGAACCATTCAAATTCCTGAGAGAAATAGGGCGAAAAGCCACGTTGTTCTGTATCCGCTAATACCTTGCGCAGTAACTGCCGCGGACAAGTATATCCCGGTTTTTCATTATCATCAATAAAGTCGCCCAGGAAAAAAGGAACATCATTTTCCCATGGTATTTTTCGGAACGTGCTTAAGTCAAGCTTTACCTGTGCATCCGGATAGCCGGTATGCCAGCCTGTAAATTTCACATTATCGTAAGCTACATCCCCCATATCCCACCCAAAAGTAACATCACAAAACCCTAATCTTCCTTCTGCTAAAGAAGTAAACTTTTCGGCAGAGATGTACTTACCTCTTAAAACGCCATCAATATCGGCAACGGCGAGCTTTACTTTTCCTGATGGATGCTGTTTTACATATGCTAATATTTCTTGTGTTGTCATGCATTGGATGGTTTAAAGATTCTGTACAGCAAAAAGGTTACTATCAATATGGAGAAATAAATAAGTCCAAGTTTAAAATTGAAAATGAACATTGCAATAATGGAAACTGTTGCAATGATGAGTGAGATGACTGGAAATGCCGGATAAAATGGGGCCCGGAAAGGTCTTGGCAGATCAGGTTCCCGCTTTCTCAGGATTACGATAGAGATCATGGAAATGATATACAGCGTAAGCGCTCCAAAAACGGAGACAATGATGATCTCTGATGTTTTACCGGAAAGCAATGCCAGAATACCAATTACCATATTTCCTATCAATGCATTTGCAGGCGTATGGAAACGCGGAGATATTTTGCCCAGAAATGATGGGATGTTGTGTACTCTGCCCATTTCGTATGTTGATCTTCCGGCAGCAAGTATGAGCCCATGAAAAGAAGCTACCAGTCCGAATAAACCAACAGTAATTAGCAGATGGTACATAAGATGATTACTGCCTGTTATTTTTGCAAGGGCTAAAGGAAGCGGGGAATCTGATGTTTCTCCGCTTATTCCATTTTTATAAACTATTGCTTCCCATCCGGCGATGCCGGTAGCTGCAATAAATATTAGTACGCACAGTATTGCCAGTGTAAAGATGGCCCATCCAAATCCCTTGCTGATGTCTTTCTGCGGGTTCTTGGTTTCTTCGGCCACATTGGCGATGCCCTCGATACCCAAAAAGAACCAGATGGCAAAAGGAATGGCCGCAAAAACCCCTCCCCATCCATTGGGCATTGCATTATGGATAAGATTTGCTGCCTCGAACTTCGGCAATGCAATACCTGAAAACAAAAGCAGCTCTCCTACTGCAAGTACTGTAATGATGACCTCAAAAGATGCCGCTGCCTTTACACCATACACGTTAAGCCCTGTAAACATAAAGTAAATGGCTATGGCACTGGTTAGTATGGGCACTTGCGGGAAAAATGCATTGAAATACGCACCAATTGCAAATGCAATGGCTGGTGGAGCAAGTATAAACTCTACAATTTGGGCAATACCGGCAATAAAGCCAATATTTTTGCCCATCGCTTTGTTTGCATAATCAAATACCCCCCCTGCCTTGGGGATGGCACATGCAAGCTCCGCATAGCTGAATGTAAAGGTTACATACATCACCATGATCACTATAGTAGCTATAGCCATTCCCCCTGTACCGCCTTTTTCGAGACCTAGGTTCCATCCAAAATACATACCCGAAATGACATACCCTACTCCAAGTCCCCAGATCATAAACGGGGTGAGTGTTTTTTTTAAACCTTTGTGTTCTGTCATTTGATGATTATCGGTTACATAACTATAAATATAGGAAACCTTAGGCACTGAAATTTACTAAAAATAAATTTTCTGCGCGCTAAAACCAAGGGATAACCCATTGAATAGGAATTATTTAAAATTTATTTTCAAATAAAGAAACTTTTTGACAATATCATACGTTATAGTAGTGGTTTGTTTGGTTTAGGTTGATCTGTGGTGGATCAACCATCTTAAAACAGGGATAGCTTCATTGCTCATCCCTGTTCCTATTTTAGGGGATACCCGTTTAATTCAGCGCTATCAACAATATTTTTTTCTTTTTTGCATTTACTGAACAGTGTTTATTATATTCGCATCAGTTAGAATTTTATTATGTCAATAAAAGATAGAAAAGAGAGAGATAAGCTGGATAGGAGAAAGTTGATTATTGAATCGGCTACCAAACTCTTTTTGGAACAGGGTTATGAAAAAACTTCTATCCGTAATATTGCCGACGATATTGAATACAGCCCTGCAACGATCTATCTTTATTTCAAAGAGAAAGATGAAATCTTCTACGTAATCCACGAACAGGGATTCGACCTGTTAAACAAGGAATTCATAAACCATAACCAGATAATTGATCCATTTGAAAGGCTGGCTGAGCTAGGAAAAATATATCTGAATTTTGCGCTGACAAATCCAGACTATTATGATCTCATGTTTATAATGAGAGCTCCTTTGAGTGAAATTAAATGCCATAGCAAGTGGGAAGCTGGAGAGAATAGCTTCCAATACCTGCTTAATACGGTTACAGAATGCCTGGATAAAAAGCTAATTGTTGATGGTGATCCCCTTATCGTTTCAATGTCCATATGGTCCTATGTGCATGGCCTTATTTCCTTATTTATAAGAGAGCGGCTGCAGTCGGTAAATATTGAAGGTGAACAAAATCCTAATCTTTTAGCCCAATCATTAGACTATTTTCTGAAAACACTTAAAGTGTAAAAAAAAATTTACCTCAACATAAACAGTGTTTAGTAAATAACCAACGATTATTTTTTTTTCAGAAACAATGTAACAAATCAAAAAATGTCAATTCTAATAAACAGTGTTCATTTTATAAACAACGATACGCGATGAATAGAAAAACAACCTTAAAATCGTTATTATTAATCCTGGGGTGCTGGCTCCCCTTTGGTGCCTTCTCTCAAAGTCCTCTTCAGGGTTATTTAGACGAGGCACTCAAAAACAATCTTGGCATACAAAAACAAGATTTCGCTTTACAGCGAAGCCTCTATGCATTAAAAGAAGCAAAAGGACTATTCCTTCCCGATGTGGAACTGAACACCTCCTATCTGACATCCGGAGGTGGACGCAAAATTGAAATTCCAATTGGTGACCTCCTAAATCCTGTATATAGTACCTTAAACAGCTTAACAGGTTCGGGTAAATTTCCACAGGTTGATAATGTGAGTCAGACTTTTAATCCTAACAATTATTACGATGCCAAAGTGCATACCACCTTGCCTTTATATAATGCGGAAATTATTTACAACAGTCGCATCAAAAAAGAGCAGATCACTATGCAGCAGATAGAGTTAAGGTTGTATAAACGTGAACTTATAAAGCAGGTCAAGCTTGCTTATTATGGATATGAACAATCGCTGCAGGCCATAAAAATTTTTGAAAACGGGATTGCATTGGCAAAAGAAAACCTGCGGATAAATCAATCAATGGTTAAAAATGGAAAAGCAATAAGAACTGTGGTGGCCCGTTCAGAAAATGAACTTACAGGTATTGAAACTCAACTCGAAAACGCCAAAACTGAGTCTCTGAACGCTGCAGCTTATTTCAATTTCCTGCTCAATAAGCCGCTCAACAGTACCATTGAAATTAGTGAAAACGAGAATACGATTATTGGACCAGATTCCTCTTCTCATTCCGGAAAAAGAGAAGAACTTGCTTCGCTCGAATCTTTAAATCAAATAAATACCCTCTCTGTAAAATTAACCCGAGCTGCTGTACTTCCAAAGCTATCCACGTTTGTTGATGTAGGTGCTCAGGGTGATTTTTTAAAAGTTAACAAGGATGCGCCCTATTATCTTTTCGGAGTAACACTATCATGGCAAATATTTAACGGCAACAGAAATAAAAACAAAACTCATCAGGCGCTTCTAGATTTAAAGTCAACCGAAACACAAACAGAACTCGCATCGCAGCAATTGGAACTTGAGGTTATTACCGCTCAAAATAAATTGAATGCGGCCTTACAGGCTTTTAAAGCTTCGGTTAGCCAATCATCATTATCTCTTCAATATTATAAAGACGAGCAACGCCTTTACAAAGAAGGCCAGGCACTTTACCTGGAGTTATTGGATGCACAGACAAGATTGATAAATGATCAACTAAAACAAAGTATTGCCTATTTGACATTGCTAACCAGAACAACCGAATTGGAAAGAGCAAAAGCAAGCTATATTCTTTAACCAGCGTTAATTTAAAACAAAATGAAACATATAAATACACTCCCAGTCTTCATATTTTTTGGCATTGCCATAATTGGTTGCAGTGAGCCGAAACCGGTACAAAAAACCGACAATTCAATTCCAGTAAAGGTTATTTCTTCAAATGCCCTTAATGAAAATGAACCGGTGGAAACTTCTGGTTTACTATCGTCAGAACAACAGAGTAACCTATCTTTTAAAACCAGCGGAATCATAAACCGCATTTTTGTTAAAGAAGGTGATCATGTAAACAATGGACAAGTACTTGCCTCGCTAAACATGACAGAAGTAAACGCTCAGCTTAACCAGGCCGAAGAGGGATTTAATAAAGCAAAGCGGGATGCCCAAAGGACTGCCAATTTGTTTAAGGACAGCGTAAGTACCAGAGAGCAATTGGAAAATACTCAAACTGCGTTGACAATTGCCAAAAAAAGTCTGGACATAGCTCGGTTCAACGCTGTTCAATCAACCATAAGGGCAAACACAACTGGCGTTATTCTTAAAAAACTGGCAAATGAAGGAGAGCAGGTAGCCGGAGGGACCCCCATACTTTACATAGGTGGTGTTTCAAATAAAGACTGGATAGTTAAATGTGGTATTACTGATAAAGACAGATCAAGGATTAGCGGAGATGAGAAAGTTGAGTTAAACTTTGATGTCTTCCCTCAAACGTTAACAGGAGTAGTGAAGTCTCTTGCGCAAGGCAGTGATGCAGGCTCGGGTTTATACCAGGCTGAAATAAGGCTCAATCCTACCGATGCCAAATTGATCTCAGGGCTTTTTGCCAAAGTAAAAATATATCCTTTTGGCAAAACAGATCTTTTGTCGGTTCCGGTAGATGCTTTAGTGGAAGGCAAAAACGACAGTGCTTATGTATTTACCTCTGTGAACAACAGAGCTATAAAAAAAGCGGTGAAGGTCGCTTACCTAAAAGGTGACAAGGCCTTTATCTCTTCTGGCATAGTAGCCACCGATCAGATAATAAGAGAAGGATCAGCCTATCTTACTAACGGTTCTTCAGTTAAAATAATCAGATAAGCTAAATTATTTCAAAATGAAATTACCTGAATTTGCAGTAAAAAATTATCAGTTCACACTGATCGTTTTCGTAGCAGTGCTGGCTCTGGGGATATATTCCTTATTCACCATGCCAAGAAGTGAAGATCCTGAAACCCATCCTCCCCAATTTACGGTAGTCGTGGTATATCCGGGAACTAACCCGAAGGATATGGAGCAGCTGGTTGTTGACCCAATGGAAAAAAAGATCCACGAACTTGATGATATAAAACATATAACCACAGACATAAGCGATGGTCTTGCAGTTATGCAGATCATTTATAAATATAGCTCAAACCCCGATGATAAGTATCAGGAAGTAGTAAGAGAAATTAACAGCTTAAGAAGTGAATTACCACCTGATATCGCAGATATACGGATCAATAAACAGATTCCTTCAGATGTTAGCATCTACCAGTTTGCTTTAGTGAGCGAAAACACCTCGAATGCCACGCTTAAAAAATATTCAAAAGAGCTAAAGGAAAGGCTCGAAAAAATACAGGCTCTAAAAAGAGTTACCTACGCCGGTGTTCCTGAACATCAGGTAAATGTAAAGCTTAACATCCAAAAAATAGCGCATGAAAAACTCACTCAGAACAATGTTATTACGGCATTACAAAGCGAGAATGTTAACATTCCGGGTGGTAACATTAGCATGGGAAACAGGAAGCTGAATATTAAAACCAGCGGCAATTTTTCGAGCATAGACGAGGTTAAGAATACGGTAATCTATAGCGCCCAAGGAAAAGTTGTTTACCTGAAAGACATTGCCGATGTTTCATTAGGCTATGAAGATGAAACGCATATTACCCGCTTAAACGGCTATAGAAGTAGTTTTATAAACGCGAGTTTAAAAGACGGAGAGAACATTATTTCGGTGCAGGAAAAAGTTGAACCATTGTTAATGGCTTTTAAAAAGGATTTACCACCGGGCATTGACCTCGTAAAAGTTTTTGATCAGGCTAAAAGCGTTGATGTCAGGCTTTCGCATTTTACCAGAGATTTTGGTATCGCAATTCTTTTGGTGCTGGTCACCTTACTCCCTCTGGGCACGAGGGCCTCAGTTGTTGTTATGATCTCGATTCCGCTATCTCTTGCCATCGGGCTTACCCTGATGAATGCAATGGGTTACAACATCAATCAGCTAAGCATTGTAGGGATGATTGTAGCCCTGGGTATTCTGGTTGATGATAGTATTGTAGTGGTTGAAAATATTGAGCGGTACCTGCGCATGGGTTACAGCAGAATAGAAGCCTCTATAAAGGCCACTTCTCAAATCGGCATTGCCGTTATCGGCTGTACCATACTGCTTATATTTGCCTTTTTACCAATTGTTTTCTTACCTGAAGGTGCAGGGGATTTTATTAGAAGTTTACCACTTTCTGTAATCACTACAATTTTTGCTTCTATGTTGGTGTCACTAACAGTAGTCCCTTTTTTAGCAAGTATCATTTTGAAACCGCACGCTAGTGAGGAGGGTAATTTTCTGCTCAGGGCAATGAAAAAAGGAATTCATACAACTTATGGAGCGGTACTTAACAAAGCGCTAAAGAGGCCAGTTGTTACACTTGTCGTTATTGGAGGAATCTTTATTGCCTCTCTTGGATTAGTTCCGGTTATAGGAAGCAGCCTGTTTCCAAAATCTGAGAAGCCGATGTTTCTGATAGATATAGAAACCCCAGAGGGAACCAATATAAATACCACAAATAAAGTAACAAGATATGTGGAATCTATATTGAAAAAAGTACCTGAAATAAGTTCATTTTCCAGTAATGTTGGTAAAGGAAATCCAAGGATTTATTACAATGTGATACCTCACAATGAAAGCGAAAATTATGCACAGATCTTTGTTCAGGTAGAAGGATTGGAAACCCGCGAAAAAGTTGCGGTAATTGAAAAGGTTAGAAAAGAGCTTAATGGTTATCCGGGTGCAAACATTAAGGTTAAGGACTTTGAACAAGGCCCGCCTGTTGATGCTCCCCTTGCCTATCGCATTTATGCCGATGATCTTGATGGCCTGCGCAAAACAGCATTCGATATTGCCTCATTAATCAGTAAAATAGACGGCACCATTTACGTTAACAATCCTTTGCTGGTAAAACCTACAGATCTTAAGGTTACAATAAATAAAGAAAAGGCGGCTTTACTGGGTGTTGCTTCTGCTGATATTGACCGCACAGTTCGATTGGGATCTGCCGGATTAAATGTAGCAACGTACAGGGAAGACTCGGGAAAAGCAGATAATTATAATGTGAACATTTCTATTCCGAGAAATAACGACATTCAGGATATCAGTATGTTCGACAGGCTATATGTCCCATCTTCCGCTGGGATAAATATCCCTCTGAAAAACGTGGTATCTATTGGTTTCGAGAGTTCACCAAACCAGATCAGACACTATGATAAAGACAGATACGTAACTATTTCTGCTTTTGTTAAACCAGGTTATAATGTACAGCGCCTGGACCAGGAGATCACTGATAAATTGAACAAGTTTAAATTCCCCGAAGGGTTCTCTTTTAAAGTTGCAGGTGAGAAAGAAAGTAAAGAAGAAAGCTTTGGCAACCTTGGTCTTATCCTTATTGTTACGGTTTTTGGTTTTCTGGGTGTGTTAATACTCGAGTTCAAAACCTTTAAAAGTATATTGATTGTATTGTCGGTTATTCCACTTGGAATAGTTGGAGGATTGATCATGCTGTTCTTTGCAGGTGAAACGCTCTCCTTTACAGCCACAATAGGTTTTATTGCATTAGTAGGGATAGAGGTTAAAAACTCACTATTGGTTGTAGATTTTACAAATCAGTTAAGGGCACAGGGAAAAAGTATTGAAGAGGCGATTATTGAAGCCGGGGAAATTAGATTTGTACCCATACTTTTGACGTCTTTAACAGCTATTGGCGGATTACTGCCTCTTGTGATCGAATATAGTGAATTGTATTCTCCACTTGCCTTGGTGCTTATTGGTGGTTTAATTAGCTCGACATTACTATCAAGACTAGTAACACCAGTGATGTATAAACTTCTACCACCAAAAATTGCTGTTGATTAAAATATAAGAAACGTTTACCCTTAAAAAAATACCCACTAATGGGTATTTTTTTAAGGGTTTTATAGGGTTTAATTTGTGGTGGATAATCTTCACAAATTAACTTTATTATGAAATTAAAATCTTTATTAACAGCCTCACTGTTTTTAATTGCACCTTTTGCAATTAAAGCTCAAACCGTCCAAATTTCAGCTTCAGAATCTGATGCAAAAATTGTTGTAGACGGGCAAATTTTAGGTACAGGTAATGCAAAAATCAAAGTCCCCAAAAACTCTTGCGTAAATGTAAAAGTCCAAAAAGCCGGGTTCTTAAGGTATGAGCAAACTTTCTGCAATAAGAAGGGAATGGCCGAACCGCCAAAGAAGCAGTTTTTTGACATGAAGAAGGATGATGCAGAAGAAGCTTCAATAAAAACTGACCAGGCAAACATCGACTTTTCTATTGAAATCAATAAAAAGCAAGATGTAGGTGAGGTTTGGAAACGCGCTAATCAAATCGTAACGGATTACTTTGATGCCATAGAAGTTGCCGACAAAGAAACATCTTATTTAAGAACTTCATGGAGTATTCAAAGTTTCCAGCAAAACACTATCAGAACGCGTTTAATCATTAAGCTATCTAAAAGTGACCCGCTTACCTATAAGGTTAAACTTGTAAGTGAATTTTCTGGTGCTCCTTTAACAAGCGTAAAAGCTGATGAACAGTTTCACGATTGGGATCGTGTATTGAGAAAATACCAAAATGTTATTTCTGATTTCACCACACGTTTAGGAAACCAGTAAATTAATACGCCTCGTAACACTATCTTTTGGGAGTGTCCAAAAAAGTAAGGTCGTCATTCTAATGACATCATGTTAAAGCTCACCTCGTCTCCTTTGGTTAACCAAAGGAGACGAGGTGAGCTTTTTATTACTCAGTTGCTTCAACTTTTTTAGTCAAATAGTAAACCGGTATCCCTATCAGCATAATCAACACCCCCCACCCACAGGTATCTGTTTTGTAGATTAAAAGTGCAACACTAAGTGCTGATGCCACTATGATATATAACATTGGCAGAACCGGATAACCAAAAGCCCGATATGGACGCTCTGCATCAGGCATTTTTCTTCTTAAAATGAATATTCCATAGATAGTAAGGATATAGAATATTAAAACAATGATCACTACAAAATCCAGAAGAGCTCCGTATCTACCCGTCAAACACAACGCAGACGCCCATGCTCCTTGCACCCATAAAGCCCAGCCTGGTACATCTGCTTTGTTTAAAATGGCCGCCTTTTTAAAGAACAACCCATCCTTTGCCATAGTGTAATATACCCTTGCACCCGCCATAATCAAACCATTATTACAGGCAAACGTAGAGATCATAATCATTACAGCAATAATTATAGTCCCCGCTTGTCCAAAAATATATTGCGCAGCAACAACTGCTACCCTATCAGATTTCGCTGTGGTAATCTGGTCCAGAGGTAATACTGCAACATACATCAGATTTGCAAGAATATAAATTATGCTTACAATTAAAGTTCCCAGAAACAAACTCAGACCAACATTACGCTGAGGATTTTTAATCTCTCCGGCAATAAAGGTAACCCCTGCCCAGGCATCACTCGAAAACAATGAACCAACCATCGCTGCAGAAATCCCCGAAAGCAACAGGCTTCCGCTAATAGGAGCCCAAGTCATTGTTTCTAAACTAAAAGAACGTGTTTCCCAGGCATTTGACCAGTTTGCATCCCAAACCTCAGCTTTTGCGGCAAGTGTAAATCCGAAAATGATTAAGCCAAAAAGTGATAGAATCTTTATAATTGTTAAAACAGTTTGCAGAATTTTACTATCCTTAACACCACGGCTATTTACAAACGTCAGAAAAACGATGGTTACAATAGATACCAACTGAGCTGCACTGATTGCGTAATGCTCAGGAATACCCTTATCACTAACTCCCGTTTGAATTTGCCATAGGATATTATTTTCACTAAAAGGTTCATAGAGGTAGGCAGCAAACTTAGAAAACGCTACCCCTACGGCCGCAATAGTACCTGTTTGTATTACTGCAAACAGACTCCATCCATATAAAAATGCAATCAGTTTATTATAAGCTTCCTTTAAATAAACGTATTGCCCACCGGCTTTTGGGAACATTGCACTTAACTCTCCGTAACTAACAGCGGCAATAATGGTAATTATTGCGGTAACAACCCAGATGAGAATGAGCCAACCGGCAGAACCGACTTGCCGGGCTATGTCAGCACTTACAATAAATATACCCGACCCAATCATTGAGCCTACTACGAGCATGGTACCATCTAACAGTCCTAGTTCTCTCTTAAAAGAACCGTCTTGATTTTCTTTATCCATATGGTTTGGTTGGTTGGTTTTAGCATAAATCCAATACAAGAGCTTTATAAGTTATGTATCAACTGCCCTGCTAATATATTAAAAATACAGAACGTTCACACCTCCTTCACGCCAAACACTGTTTGTGGATTTGGTGTGAAGGAGGTGTGTGGAATGTCTGAGTTATGTGAGGACTTCAACTTTCCGACTAATAAACCCAATTAAAAGCAACCAATGGCATAAATTCCCGGTTCATAAAAAAGGTTAGTAATCAATTCATTAAAAATTTGGTAATTTCAGAAACACGCTTATTTTTGTAAAGCCCGGTCTTGCTAATTAAATGACTTAAGTGCTTTAAGGTAATGGCGAAAAAGGGCAATCTGCCAGCTACAAACAAATGGCTTTGGCCTTTTTTTGGAGGCAGCTAAAGTCGACAACTAAACCAAAAATAAACTAAACAAGAGATCAAAGTATGGAGTTTTTACAGAACAATTTAATCTATTTTATTCCCGCATTGGGTTTAATTGGCATCATTGTGATGGCAATTAAAAGCGCATGGGTAAACAAACAGGATGCAGGGGATAAAAACATGCAGGAACTGGCTGGCTATATTGCTGACGGTGCAATGGCCTTTTTAAAAGCTGAATGGAAAGTACTTAGCATTTTTGTTGTGTTTACGGCTGCATTGCTTGCCTATTCAGGAACGGTACATGAAGTTAACGGCGTACAATTACACTCCAGCTGGATCATATCTATTGCTTTTATTATTGGAGCTGTGTTTTCTGCAACAGCAGGGTACATTGGCATGAAAGCGGCAACAAAAGCGAATGTTCGTACTACACAGGCTGCGAGAACTAGTTTAAAACAAGCGCTAAAGGTTTCTTTTACCGGCGGTACGGTAATGGGACTGGGTGTAGCAGGCTTAGCTATTTTAGGTTTAGGCGGTTTATTTATTGTTTTCCTTAACATTTTTAATGTTGTTCAACCAAACAGCACAGAATTAAAAACAGCAATAGAGGTACTAACCGGATTTTCATTAGGAGCCGAATCTATTGCGCTTTTTGCACGTGTGGGCGGTGGTATTTACACCAAAGCTGCCGATGTTGGTGCCGACTTAGTTGGTAAAGTTGAAGCTGGAATTCCTGAAGATGATGTGCGTAACCCGGCAACCATTGCAGATAACGTTGGCGACAATGTTGGTGATGTGGCCGGTATGGGAGCAGATTTATTCGGATCTTATGTGGCAACCATACTAGCTACAATGGTATTAGGGCAGGAAATTGTTGCCGCAGATAATTTTGGAGGTATGTCTCCGATACTATTGCCGATGGTGATCTGCGGACTGGGGATCCTCTTTTCAATAGTAGGAACCTGGTTTGTACGTATCAAGGGCGAGGATTCTAACGTACAAACAGCATTGAACCTGGGTAACTGGGGATCAATCGTAATTACTGCCATTGCATCTTATTTCATTGTGATGTGGATGCTGCCTTCAAACCTGCATTTGCGCGGTGTTGATTTTACCAGCATTGATGTATTTTTTGCAATCATAGTAGGTCTGGTTGTGGGTACTTTAATGAGTATCATAACTGAATATTATACTGCGATGGGAAAAGGCCCTGTTAATTCAATTATCCAGCAATCTGGCACAGGTCACGCAACAAACATTATCGGTGGTTTATCGGTAGGTATGAAATCTACTGTTGCTCCTATCCTGGTTTTAGCCGGAGGCATCATTTTCTCTTATGCTTTTGCAGGATTATACGGTGTAGCGATTGCCGCCGCAGGTATGATGGCTACTACAGCAATGCAGTTAGCAATTGATGCATTCGGTCCTATTGCTGATAATGCCGGTGGTATCGCTGAAATGAGTCAACTACCACCTGAAGTACGTGAACGTACCGACAATCTGGATGCTGTTGGTAATACAACTGCAGCTACCGGTAAAGGATTTGCAATTGCATCGGCAGCATTAACTTCTCTTGCTTTATTTGCGGCATTTGTTGGTGTAGCGGGTATATCGGCCATCGACATTTATAAAGCTCCTGTTTTGGCTGGGCTGTTTGTAGGTGCGATGATTCCTTTTATATTTTCTGCATTATGTATTGCAGCAGTTGGTAAGGCCGCAATGGATATGGTACAGGAAGTTCGTCGCCAGTTTCGCGAAATTCCAGGAATTATGGATTACAAAGCAAAGCCGGAATACGAAAAATGTGTTGCCATTTCAACCAAGGCTTCGATCCGCGAAATGATGTTGCCAGGTGCTATCGCACTTTTAGTTCCAATTATAGTGGGTTTTGGTTTCAAAGGTGTTTTCCCATCGGTAAGTTCTGCTGAAATATTAGGCGGTCTGTTGGCCGGTGTTACGGTATCAGGAGTACTTATGGGAATTTTTCAGAGTAATGCAGGCGGTGCCTGGGATAATGCTAAAAAATCATTTGAAAAAGGTGTAGAGATCAATGGCGAGATGCATTACAAAAAATCTGAGCCTCATAAAGCATCTGTTACAGGTGATACCGTTGGCGATCCTTTTAAAGATACTTCGGGTCCATCAATGAACATCCTTATTAAACTAATGTCTATTGTTTCTTTGGTTATTGCCCCTTATATCGCTGTTAGTCCAGGCGAGAATACCGCCTCAAAAACAGAAATCACGAATTCAATTCAGGTTTCTGCTAAAATTTCAGCATTAACACAAGAAAAAGCTAAAAACGTAAAATCTTTACCTGAGGAAAGACCTGAAAGCATCCAATTAGCTCAAAACAAAATGAGCAGTACACTAAAAACAGAGGAGAAACAGCCAAGAAGATCGATTGACAACGCTAAAGCTCAACCTTAAACTTCATTAGGATAAAAATAAAAGGGATTTCGTAAAAGAATCCCTTTTATTTTTAGATATATTTTATTTAGGTTTGGCACATATAATATAAACTAGACGAGTTATAGATACACTTTAACTAAACTTTAAACTATGAATTTTAGAAAGTCAATTGACTTACTTACACAAGAAGCTGCTGAAAGTGGTGAAGGAACCCTGAAACGGACCCTTGGCCCCGTCAATTTGGTGGCTTTGGGTATTGGTGCAATTATCGGTGCCGGGCTGTTTTCCATAACAGGATCTGCAGCTGCCAATAACGCAGGGCCAGCCATTACCATCTCATTTGTCATTGCAGCTCTCGGTTGCGCTTTTGCAGGCTTATGTTATGCCGAATTTGCTTCAATGATCCCGGTAGCAGGTAGTGCTTATACCTATTCTTATGCTACAATGGGCGAATTTATAGCCTGGATAATCGGTTGGGATCTGGTATTGGAATATGCTTTAGGTGCCGCAACGGTATCCATTAGCTGGAGTAGGTATCTGGTCAAGTTTCTAGCGTATTACGATGTCCATCTGCCCGCGCAGGTAACCATGTCGCCTTTTGAAACGGCGACCCTCTTAGATGGCACCGTAGTTTCTGGTATGTTTAACCTACCTGCCGTATTTATTATCGTCTTAATGTCCTTTGTATTGATCAGAGGAACCAGCGAATCCGCATTTATTAATGGGCTTATTGTAGCTATTAAAGTGGTAATTGTATTCATTTTTATCCTTTTAGGATGGAAATATATTAACGCCGACAACTATTCACCTTATTTTATTCCTGCTGATAAGCCAGGTCACGAAAGTATGTTTACGCACGGATGGGGAGGTGTAATACGAGCCGCCGGAATTGTTTTCTTTGCCTATATCGGTTTTGATGCGGTTTCTACAGCTGCTCAGGAGGCAAAAAATCCCAAGAAAGATATGCCTATCGGTATCCTTGTTTCTTTGTTTATTTGTACAATTCTATATATTCTATTTGCACACGTAATGACCGGGGTAGCTAATTTTGACATGTTTAAAGGTCAGGATGGTATTGCTCCCGTTGCGGTTGCTATTGACAATATGGGTGTTAAAAATGCCGCAGGTGTTGTTGTTCCGTCTTATCCATGGTTAAATAAATTGATTATACTTGCCATTCTGGGTGGTTATGCCTCAGTTATCCTGGTGATGCTATTAGGCCAATCGCGGGTATTCTTCTCGATGAGTAAAGATGGTTTATTACCAAAGGTATTCTCGAAAGTTCATCCTAAATATAGTACTCCTGCAAAAAGCAACTTATTATTTATGTTTTTTGTAAGCTTATTCGCGGCATTTGTTCCGGCCACTGTAGTGGGCGAAATGACAAGCATAGGTACTCTTTTGGCATTTATTCTTGTTTGCATCGGAATAGTTATCCTAAGAAATAGAATGCCTGATTTGCCTCGCGCATTTAAAGTGCCTTTGGTACCGCTTATTCCGATACTGGGCGTAGCGGTTTGCTTAGGTATGATGGTGTTCCTGCCTCTTGATACATGGGTTCGTTTAATAGTGTGGATGATTATTGGTATTAACGTGTACCTTTTCTATGGTATGAAAAACAGTTTATTATCTGATAATTTGCAAGCTACATTGGCGAAAAGCACTAAAACAGTTTCTTACGTAGGTTTTGGCCTTGCCATATTGTTGATTATAGTGGCATTAATTCACCACAATATTACTGACGGCAAAGACACAGGATTATACTACTTCTCTCTAATATTTGCTGTTGCTCATATGGTTTTATATTTATATCGCGCTTCAACATCTAGTCGAGTTCAACCAAAGTAATCAAGTATACAAGTATAATTAGCAATAAAAAAGCCACTCAAAACTGAGTGGCTTTTTTATTGCTAATTAATTTACCTTTGTACCATAAATTAACTGCTATGGAATTCAATTTTCGACAAATTCTATCCACTTCAATGGTACTATTCGCTATCATTGATATTCTTGGAGCTATACCTGTAGTAATTGAGCTTAGAAAGAAGGCTGGACACATTCAATCTGAAAAGGCAGCAATAGTTGCAACCGTACTCATGGTTATCTTTTTGTTTGCCGGTGAGACCTTATTAAAGGTTATTGGACTAGATGTTGAATCATTTGCCATTGCAGGTTCATTCGTAATCTTCTTTATTGCCATGGAAATGGTACTTGGTCTGACCATTTTTAAAGAAGGTGATGCCCCTGAAACGGTATCAATTGTGCCTCTTGCATTTCCATTAATAGCAGGCGCAGGAACCATGACTACTTTACTTTCCCTAAAAACTGAATATGCAACTCAAAACATCATTATTGGCATCATCATCAATATGCTGTTTGTTTACTTCGTATTAAAAAATACAGAGCGCCTAGAGAAGCTTTTTGGTAAATCCGGCTTAAATGTTTTAAGAAAAGCTTTTGGAATCATTCTTCTTGCTATTGCCATCAAATTATTCAGAAACAATACCGGCCTGTAACAAAAGTGTTCTTTGATGGTCTAAAATAAAAAAGGCTATGAACAGCTTCGAGCAATTCACGTTGATTATTGGTGTGCTGGCCATATTGTTTGAGACCATAAGTCACATTAAGAGTAAGATTAAGCAGTGGTTTGGCACCCATGGGCACTAAAAGAGTGACTATTTTTTAATAAAGCGAGCAATGAACATGGTATCTGCTTTATCTTTATAGCCTTTAATCACTTCCATTTTTTCGAGTTGTAGAGGTAGGTTTTCTACTATCCACGCTACAACATCTTCATTTTCCTGTTTAAATACAGAACAGGTGATGTATACCAAAGGCTTTCCTGTTTTCAGATATTTAACAACATTACCTGCGATTGCGGTTTGAAGTTTCGAAAAGTAACTGATTTTATGAGCGTCAAAATAATAAAGCATTTCTGGAGTACGCCCCCAGGTACCCGATCCTGAACAAGGTGCATCCAGAATAATCCCGTCAAATTCATAATGATGAAGATCCTGATCGTTGTTCTGAAGCAGATCTAATACTTTCTTCTGATACTTTTTCAATCCCGCTTCACGGAAACGCTCTTCCAGATTGTTTAAGCTATTTTCTCTTACGTCACTAACCAACAACTGTACGCTAGGCTCAAGATCGTGCAGAAGCAGGGATTTACCTCCTGATGCGGCACAACAATCCCACCAGTAGTCCCAGGTCTGAGGTTCAAAAAAATCTCCTGTTTTTTGTGAGGATAAATCCTGTACCTGATAATACTGCTGTGAGGGAACAATTTTTTCCAGCTTAGTTCCATTTGGCAAAGCCAAAGTAGTTTTGCTAATCTCTTCAATCGCTATTTCTGCTTCTTTTAACGTTTCAATAAGTTGGTTTATATAGCTCGGTTTAACTCGCAAAAATAAATCCGGCTGTATAAAAAATGACTCGTAAAAGTCTTGCTTTTCAATATCCTTACTCAGGTTTTCATTGAATATGAATATCTCAGAAAGTTTAAAGGAAGGATACTTGTCTGTTATTAAAGCTATTTTTTTCTGAACGGAAAGATTGATCTGCTCCTTAAACTGAGGCAACTTAGTTTCAATTACCAGGCTTAGTGTTTGATTGCAAAGGAAATCGGCAATAGCCAAACGAAGTAAGGCATCTTCTTTTATGAGTGCCTTGCCTAATCTGAAAAAACTATAAATGTATCTGGTAGCCCAACGTCGGTCAGACGAGCCCATTTGTTTATGTTGCTTAAAATAAGTAAACAAAAAACGATGTAGCGGCTGTGTGCCATCATAACTTTTAAAGACCTGTTCAAATGCCCTGATCTGGTGCTCTACCTTCATTCAATAAGATTTAAAGAAAAATCCTGGTAACGTAACAACATTAAACTGGTATTAATATAACCTAATTTTTCATCATGAAAGAATGAAAAACTATTATGCAGCCCTTTATATTTTTCTTCTGTAATGTATTTCAGATAATCTTTTCCATGTTTAGAAATAAGCTGACCAAAATAAAAGCCGATATCGAATCCCTTAAACGAATATTCACCAGGTTCGAAACTATACGCGGCCCTGTATTTCTTAATAAATGAGATCACATGGCTATTCTTATAGTCGACCTTATAAGATGACGTTACAGCAGTGTTCAGCGCCTGAAGCTTATCAATATTATAATTTTGTTTTATCCAGTCTGGATGACCATACAAATCTATATCCAAACCGGCATTTTTTAATTTCACTAGCTTATCAAGTGTTGGTATTACAAACTTTCTATCTGGAGAAGTTACAATAACGACATATTTTTTATTCTTGATCAGGTTTAGCTCCATAGTAAAAACGGAAGCAAATTCCTGAAAAGTGAACTTTTTCTTGTTGGTTTCAAAATATGCTTTTAAAGGTACTGACAGTAATTTACTGCCTGCATCTTTTGAATCTATGAGCACTAAAACTGTGTTTTCGGGATTGTAATGTTTAGTAATATAAAGCCCTAATTTTTCTACATGTAAGTCTATATTATTTACAATAGAGATCAAATTTGGGTTATTAAATTCCTGCGGATGTGTAGCCGCGAGTGGATTAACAACAGGAATGCCTTTGGCTATGGAGTAATCTTTAATGTATTTTAATCCAGCGGGGTAAACCGGTCCAACAATTAAATTACTGTTGTTTAATCCTCCGTTTTTAATCAATCCTTCAATTTGACTGTTATTGTCGCGGGAATCATAAACATTCAATTTAAAATTGAGGCCTTGTTCTGCTGCGGAATCTATACCAAGCTTAAATCCCTGATAAAAATCGATAGCCATAGCTGATTTTTCGACTTCTGCTTTAGTAGCAGTTTTAAGTCTTAAATCATTTAATCTAAATGGAACAAGCAGAGAAATATCAGCCTGCGTAAATTTAGCCGCGGGCCTTTCTTTTTTCTCTTCTATCTTTTTAGGAACATCGGGCTTTTTAGTAGTGGTCTTTTGAATTTTAGGTGAACATGCAGCTAAAAAAAGTCCAATAAAAGCTATTACCCAATATTTACTCCCACTCAATTGTGGCTGGTGGTTTTGAGCTGATATCATATACGACGCGATTAATTCCTTTTACTTTGTTAATTATTTCGTTAGAAATTTTTGCGAGTACGTTATATGGCAGGTGGCACCAATCGGCAGTCATACCATCAACTGATTCAACTGCGCGAAGGCAAATTACGTTTTCGTAAGTACGCTCATCGCCCATTACCCCAACAGATTGAACCGGAAGGAATATGGCTCCCGCCTGCCAAACTTTATCGTAAAGGCCGGCTTCTTTTAAGTTATCAATGTAGATGGCATCTGCTTCTTGTAAAATGGCAACTTTCTCTGCAGTTACTTCACCAAGAATTCTGATAGCCAATCCGGGACCAGGAAAAGGGTGACGACCAATAATAAAGTGCTCAAGACCTAATGATCTCCCCACTCTTCTTACCTCGTCCTTAAATAAGGTATTAAGAGGTTCTACCACCTTTAACTTCATGAAATCGGGTAATCCACCAACATTATGGTGCGATTTGATTGTTGCTGACGGTCCTTTAACAGACACCGATTCAATAACATCAGGATAAATAGTTCCTTGCGCTAACCATTTCACATCCTGAACCTCATGTGCTTCATCATCAAATACCTCTATGAATACGCGGCCAATTGCCTTGCGCTTTAATTCAGGGTCCTTAACTTTTGCAAGCTGGCTAAGGAAACGTTCTTTAGCATCGACTCCTTTGATGTTTAAACCAAGGTGTTTGTACTGTTCTAAAACTGATTCGTACTCTCCTTTGCGTAACAAACCATTATCAACAAAAATGCAGTGGAGGTTTTTGCCAATTGCTTTATGCAATAAGATTGCTGCAACGCTTGAATCAACACCACCTGAAAGGGCAAGAACAACTTTATCGTTACCTAATTTAGCCTGAAGCTCAGCAATGGTGGTCTCAACAAATGCATCTGGAGTCCACTCTTGTTTACATCCGCAGATGTCTACAAGGAAGTTTTCTAACAATTGTTTGCCGTCAGTACTATGTGTTACCTCTGGATGAAACTGAATTGCATAAGTTTCTGAATCTTTAACCTGATAAGCGGCAACTTTTACACTATCTGTACTGGCTATAAGTTCCGCATTTGCAGGCATTGCAGTAATGGTATCGCCATGTGACATCCACACTTGTGAACCTGTACTTATATTTTTAAATAACTTATTATTATCTGCTACAAAGTTTAGGTTGGCTCTGCCATATTCGCGTGTTGATGAAGCTTTAACCTCTCCACCTGTGTGCTGGGCAATATACTGAGCACCATAACAAACTGCTAAAACAGGATAATGTTTATGGAATTTTTCAAGATCTATTTGAGGTGCGTCTTCCTGACGAACTGAGTATGGACTACCTGAAAATATGATGCCTTTAACGTCAGATGAGATTTCAGGAATATGATTGAAGGGATGAATTTCGCAATAAACATTTAACTCGCGTACCCTACGGGCAATTAATTGTGTGTATTGGGAACCAAAATCGAGAATTATGATTTTTTCTAGCATGGCCAAAGTTAAGAATATTTAATTACCTCCACACCAAATCTTCGCAGAAAATCAACACCTTCATCGCTCGTCAAGCCCTTGTACTCTGCATAGGAGTCTTTATAGTAAACTAATTTAATACCTGACGATAATATTAACCGGGCGCAAGCGATGCATGGCGATAGAGTGGTATATAAAGTTGATCCTGATATTTTAGAACCATTTTTTACCGCATACAATATGGCATTCTCTTCTGCATGTAATGCAAGTGAACAACTACCGCGCGAATCTCTGTCGCATCCTGTTTCCGGCCACTCTTCATCACAGTTATGTGTACCAGAAGGTGGCCCGTTATAACCTATAGAGATAATTCGGGTATCTTTTGTTAGTACAGCTCCTACCTGAGCACGCACACAATGCGAGCGGGCCGACAAATCGCTAGCCAAATTCATAAATATATCTTTAAATCCTTTCTTCATCTGATGCGTTTTAATTCAAAAAAACAGGATGGCAAATATAGGGTAAAAAAAAACTTCCCTCCTTTAAGCAAAGAGGGAAGTTTTTATCCGAGGGTTATTTTAGTGACCTCCGGCTATCTTTTTATCGAAATCAATTCCTTGTTTTCTTAGGATGCCGCTTACTTTCCAAGCATAATATGCCAGATAAGCAAAGCATAGTACACCTACTATATAACTGTATTGGATGCCCGTGAACTCAGATACATATCCTTGTATCCAACTAATAATTCCTCCACCCATGATCATCATGATTAAGAAGCTACTTCCCTGACTTGTGTTTTTACCTAAACCACTAACTGCCAATGTAAAGATACAAGGCCACAATGTACTGCAGAATAGACCAACACTTGTAAGTGCATAAACACTTACCATGCCTTTTGTAAACATACCGATCAAGAGTGCACTAATACCTATGACAGAGAATATCAGCAACATTCTGGCTGGATTTCCTTTACTCGCCATATCAGCAATGATCAATACTAAGATAATTAGACCATAAACATAAAACGGAGCTAAATCATGGTGAAATATTGCATTAACACCTAAGAAGATCCCAAACGCTAAATATGGAGCAACAAATCTTAATATTTTCTGTGCACTCACATTGTCGGTGAAAGCCTCAACAGCTCCAGTCCATCTACCAATCATCATACTAGCCCAGTATAAAGATACATATGGTGCAATATCCTTAATTGCAAAGCCCAAATCTTTTTCCATGTAAGCAGGCAGGTTACTTGCAGTAGATACTTCAACGCCTACATAAACAAATATGGCAATCATACCCAAGACCAACTGAGGATATTTTAAAGCAGAACCCTTATGGCTTGGATCATCAATTACTGACTCAACCAAGGTTGGTCTATCTGGCAAAGAAGATAGCTTTAAAAATACGGCAACCACAATAAACGCAACGCCTAAAATTAAGTATGGTATTTTAACACTCTCAATACTTACATCTTCACTTGCTGTAGACAATGAACCAAAAATGGCAAAACTAACAATTAGGGGTCCTATTGTAGTACCAAAGTTATTAATACCACCTGCTAAGGTTAAACGTTGCGATCCCGTTTTGATAGGCCCCAACGCAATGGCTAATGGATTTGCTACTGTTTGTTGCAATGAAAATCCTAATGCCACTATAAACAAGCCTGATAACATTAATGGGAATGAGCCCAGATTTGCAGCTGGATAAAACAACAGTGTTCCTACAGCAGAAATAACCAAACCTAAAGCTAGTGAATTCTTGTAACCTAGCTTATTTACAAGATCCTGTTTCATTAAAACTGAAATGGCATTATAAATTAGTGCCCCAACCGTATAAGCGATATAAAATGCAAGTGATACCCATTGGCTTTGGCTTTGAGTTAAGTCAAATGCTTTTTTAAATACCGGTATTAATATGTCATTACTGGCAGCTACAAAGCCCCAAAAAAAGAATACTGTGACTAAGGGAATAAATTGTCCCCACTTGGTTTGAGAATTTTCTGAACTCATTTTAAACTTGGTTTTTTAGAACGCTAAACATAAATAAAAAAAACTATAAGCTAAAGTGTAATGTTTACACATTGCAGGGACTTACATTTCTGCACGAAAACAAGTAAAAAAATAAGGTCACTTTATGTTTAAAATCGCATATTAGCGTATTATATATGTTTAGCTGAATGTTTGAAGCAATATTACAAGGGGTAGGTGCGGGGATTTTATTTTCGTTTTTAACGGGTCCCGTATTTTTTTCCATGATAAAAACCAGCATAGAAAAGGGCTTTAAAGCTGGGTTCTCTTTAGCTATAGGTGTAGTTTTCAGCGACATAATCTTTATCTCGCTTACTATATTCAGTTCCCAATTTGTTGACTATAATTCTGAGTACAATCAATACATTGGTATTATTGGTGGGTTATTCCTTTTTGGAATTGGCCTCTACTATCTTTTCAATAAAGTAAAAGTAAGCTACGATATTTCAGAAACCGTAAAAATCAAAAAAAGAGGTTACATATTAAAAGGCTTTTTAATGTGCCTCTTGTCTCCCTCTACTTTGATGTTTTGGATTATGGTTGGGGGTATTATTTCGGTGCAACTTCATTATGACATGGCCGAAAAGGTAGTATTCTTTGTAATTGCGATGGCAACGCAGCTATCAGTTGATTGCGTTAAAACGTATTATGCGGCCAAATTAAGATACCGGATTAAGGAAAAAAGCATTCAGAACCTCAATAAAATAGCGGGCGCAGTGATCTTAATCTTTGCAATCAGGTTGTTTATTCAGGTATTTATAAAGTATCACATGTAAACAAAAGCGATAAAAAAGTCCCGTTGCATTTACATGTAACGGGACTTTTTATATCTGCTAATTGCGCTTCTAGTAAGCTCTTTGATTGTTTCCTTCTTTCCAGTTTACAAAGGCTTTATTAACAACTTTATTTCCTCCTGGGGTTGGGTAATTACCCGAGAAGTACCAATCGCCGGTATGATTTGGACAAGCCACATGTAAATTATCTAATGTCTGATAAATTACCTCTACCTCTGCATTGATATTATCAGGAGTAATAATTTTGGTGATTTGTGCAGAGATTTCCTCTTGCTTAAATGGTCTGTAAATGTCTTTTACATGGTTTACAATCTCCTCTTTTGGAAGCAACAATGAAGCTTTACATTTTTGGTATACCTCTTCAATAATATGCTCCATTCCACGAGCTTTCAAAAGTTGAATTGCTGCTTCAAAAGCGACAAACTGTCCCATCTTCGACATATCAATGCCATAGCAGTCAGGATAACGTATCTGTGGTGCTGATGAAACGATAATGATCTTTTTAGGGTGCAGTCTATCAATAATTTTGATAATACTCTGCTTAAGAGTTGTACCCCTAACAATTGAATCATCAACCGCCACTAAAGTATCTGTATGATTTTTTATTACACCGTATGTGGTATCGTAGACATGGGCAACCATATCACCTCTGTCTGCATCCTGGGTAATAAATGTTCTTAACTTAACGTCTTTAATCGCTAATTTCTCTACCCTTGGAGACATGGACAATAACTCATCCAATTGTTCATCATTCAAGGAATCTTTGCGATGCAATAAAGTATCTTTTTGTACAGTTCTGATGTAACTATGTAACCCTTCAACCATTCCATAAAATGAAACTTCAGCAGTATTAGGGATAAAAGAGAATACTGTGTTTTTTAAATCCGATTTTACAGCACTAAGTATTTGCTTACAAAGTAAAGCTCCTAAATGCTTTCTTTCTTTATAAATCTCGGCGTCACTACCTCTTGAAAAGTATATACGTTCAAAAGAGCATGCTCTTTTTTCTTCAGGTTCTCTAAAAATCTCCTGGGTTACAGTGCCGTTTTTCTTAACGATTAGCGCATGACCCGGTTCAATTTCTTTAACGTCTTTGAATGGGATATTAAATGCAGTTTGAATTGCCGGTCTCTCTGAAGCGGCTACAACAATTTCATCATCCTGATAATAATAAGCCGGGCGGATACCTGAAGGATCACGAAGGATAAATGCATCTCCATTTCCTACAATACCAGAGATTGCATAACCGCCATCCCAGTTTTTCGCGGAGCGTTTTAATATTTTTGCAATATCTAAATTCTCTGAAATCTTATGAGTGATCTGAACATTATCAAGCCCTTCTTTTTTGTACTCATCAAAAAGCTCCTGATTTTCATCATCAAGGAAATGGCCTATTTTTTCTAAAACGGTAACGGTATCAGCTTGTTCTTTTGGATGCTGACCAAGCTCATAAAGTTGTTCCAGTAATTCATCTACATTGGTCATGTTAAAATTACCGGCAATAACAAGATTACGGGTCATCCAGTTATTCTGACGTAAAAATGGATGACAGTTTTCTATGCTATTTTTACCGTGTGTACCATAACGTAAATGTCCCAGTAAAACTTCCCCAATAAAACTTACATTATTTTTTAGCCACTCAGCATCCTGCATCAATTCAGGAGTTTCGTTTTGAATGTCAACAAATTTGTTCTGAACGTAACCAAAGATATCCGCAACAGCATTCTGCGCCATTGAACGGTATCTGCTAATGTAGCGATGACCTGGTTTTACATCTAGTTTAATTGTTGCAATCCCTGCTCCATCCTGCCCACGGTTGTGCTGCTTTTCCATTAAGAGGTAAAGCTTATTAAGTCCGTAAAGTGCAGTCCCGTATTTTTGCTGGTAGTATGAGAGAGGTTTTAAAAGGCGAATAAAGGCTATTCCGCATTCATGTTTTATCGAGTCACTCATTATGTGTTATTTGAGCGGCAAATTTACCGTTAATAATAATTAGAACCTAGAAAGAAATACAATCTTTCGGTCAGATTATAATGACTGGGTTTTCAGGCTTATACGGTGCGAAATAACATCAGATCCAAAAAAAATGGAGGCGTGCCTGTTAAACACCTCTTCATCTCCGGAAGTGAAAAATGATTTCTTACCCTCTGTTGCAATCTTTGATGCGATCTCAGGATGATTTTTTAGATACAACACAAGGCTGTCTCCTACAATATCACCCTGCCCCAATAAACTTACGTTTGCTGGAAGCTTTTCTTTTATTTTAGGAATAAGCAAGGGATAATGTGTGCAGGCTAAAAGAATACAATCTATTTTGTGGTCCTTCTCCAGCAATTCATTAATGTATTTTTCTACAAAATAATCAGCCCCGCGATCCAAATGCTCGTTGTTCTCCACTAATGGCACCCACATCGGGCAACTTTGTTGAAGAACCTCTACTTCAGGAAAAAACTTATTAATCTCTATCAGATAAGACTCGGAATTGATTGTTCCGCGGGTCCCCATGACTCCAATAGTTTTCGATGAGGTAAACTCCCCTACTATTTCTGCCGTTGGCCTGATTACTCCAAGGACTCTGTTATTAGGATATTTAAAAGGTAATACGTTCTGCTGTATTGAGCGAAGAGCCTTTGCCGAGGCCGTGTTGCAAGCCAGGATGACCAATTGGCATCCCTGGGCAAATAACCATTCCACACACTCTAAGGTATACTGATATACGGTATCAAATGAGTGATCTCCATAAGGCGAACGGGCATTGTCACCAAAATAGATATAGTTGTATTGAGGTAGTTTTTGGGCTATTGATTTAAAAACTGTTAAACCGCCATAACCTGAGTCGAAAACACCAATGGAATGCTTAATATTCATTGCAAAAAAAACGGGATTGAGTTTTATCACTCAATCCCGCAATTTAAATATTTTTTCCTCTACTAACTGTTTTCTTTCGAATGTTGTGACAGAGGTTTGATTTTTACTATTTTTTAGGAGCAGGAGTTGTTGCAGTAGCAGCAATACCTAACTTAGTTTTAACAAGAGGTGTGATGTCTTCGCCGCCATCCCAGTAAACTAGTCCCTGGTTTGCAGTATCAAATACATAAGTGTAACCTTTCTCTTTTGAAACCGCTTTGATTGCAGCATCAGCTTTTACCTGAATAGGGTTAAACAGTTCTGCATTTTTTGCTTCTAATTCTTGCTGAGCTTTTGTTCTTGCTTCAGTGATGCGTTTCTCTAAGTCTTGCAATTCAGCTCCCATTGTTTGTAATTCTTTACCAACAGTTTCCTTGTTTGCTTCGCTCATCGTTTTTTCTTTATCCTGGGCACTTTTAAGTTTAATCTGGTACTCAGAAATCATTTTATCAATATCAGCAGTTTTCGTTTTTTGAAAGGCCTCCAATGTGGTCCTGGCAGTTTTAACTTCAGGCATTGCTTCAATAATAGCTGCTGAATTCAAGTGTGCCAATTTTTGTTGTGCATTTGCGATGTTGACAGTGAACAATAAGCCAGCTGTTACAAAAAATGCGTTCATTAACTTTCTCATCTTTATTTTTCTTAATAATTGTTTTTAATTTATCTATTTGTGTGTTTATTTCAGCATCGTTCCAGGCTTGAAACCCAATCTTACAATAACGTCGTTACTAACATCATAAGTACTACTTGCGTATATCATCATTGTGGCTTCACTGCTCTTATCAAATATGAAATCAAGGAGCTTAACTTTCGCGACCTCAGAAATGGCCTTTGTAACCTTGTCTTGAATTGGATTTAACAATTTTGAACGGGTCTGAAAAAGATCTCCCTCAGGGCCAAATATTTTACGTTGAAAATCTTTAGCCGCTTTTTCCTTTTCAATGATTTCATTCTCTCTCCTTTTGCGCATGTCTTCAGTTAACAATACCTGATCCGCCTGATAAGCTTTATACATCTTATCTATTTCGGTAAAGTTAGCATCAACCTTCTCCTGCCATTGCTGAGACAGTACATTCATTTGATCCAGCGCAGACTTATACTCAGGCAAATGTTTAAGTATATATTCAGTATCTACGTAAGCAAACTTTTGTGCAAATGCTCCAAACCCGGTGAAGAGCAAAAAGCATATTAAAAAGTATTTTTTCATTTCTAAAAGCAATTAATTAATTAAAGTCCTCCCAATTGTTGTGCAATACTGAAAGTGAAGTTTTGTTTTCCACCATCAGCAATTCCTGGAATTTTATCAAAGGCATGCCCATAATCAATTCCCAACATTCCAAATATCGGTAAAAATATTCTAGCACCAACACCTGCAGTCCTTCTAATGTTAAAAGGATTAAAATCGCCAAACTTGTTCCAGGTATTACCACCTTCAGCAAATGCTACAATAAATGCAGTTGCTTGTTGACTTGCAATCACTGGGTATCTTAATTCCATAACATACTTGGTAAATATAGGACTTCCTGAATTCTGCGCGATATTCGCATCAGATCCTTGTGGAATTACTGCGTTATTTGCATATCCACGCATTTTAATTACTTCTGAACCTTGTAAGAAATCAAATCCCTGCATACCATCACCCCCTAATTTAAAACGTTCAAATGCCGATTCTCCAACTGCCGAGTTATACGTTCCTAAGAATCCAAACTGAGCTTGTGCCATCACAACAAATTTGCCGGCCAATCTTTGGAACCACTGAGATTCAAACTTCCATTTGTGATACTCTGTAAACTTATAACGTTGTTTATCAGATGCTGTTGCATAATTAATGTTATTCAAAAGAGAGTATGGAGGCGTTGCCTGAATAGTGAACTTAAAGTACGAACCCTCTGTTGGGAAAATCTGATGATTTCTTGAGTCCCTGCTTAGCTCTTGAGTTAAGTTAAGGTTGTAAGAAGTTCCTGTGCTGAACAAATACCCTGGATAGTTATTTAAGATATATTGTTGAACATTAATAGCATGTGTTAACTGAAAATAGTTGTCAGGAAAATTCAATCTTCTACCCAAACTAACAGTCACACCATTTAAACGAATCTTTTGGAAGTTGCGATCACCAGCTTTCAAACCATTTGACTGTAATGATGTAAATGCACTAACACCAAAACTGATTGGTTTCTTACCACCAAGCCAAGGCTCAGAGAAAGAGAAACTGTAAGATTGATAATACTTACCGTTTGTTTGTCCGCGAAGACTTAATTTCTGACCATCACCTTTAGGCAAAGGTTTGTAAGCATCCAGGTTAAATATGTTTTTTAATGAGAAGTTGTTAAAGGTAAGTCCTAATGTTCCAATGATGTTACCACCACCAAAACCACCAGACAATTCGATCTGATCAGAAGGTTTCTCTTCGACCGCATACTCAATATCTACTGTACCATCAGCCGGATTCGGTTTAGGAGTTGGAACCGTTTTAGATTCATCAAAGTTACCAAGTTGTCCGATCTCACGAACAGTACGGATCAATAAATCCTTTGAGAATTTTTCTCCTGGCTTTGTACGAATCTCCCTTAATACTACCCTGTCATTTGTTATGGTATTTCCTTTTAAGGTAATACGATTATTGGTATACTGAGGTCCTTCATAAATACGCATTTCCACATCTACAGTATCACCATGAATTTTGGTCTGCACAGGATCAACGTTGAAAGTCAAATAACCATCATTAAGATAAATACTTGAAACATCATCACCATTTGCACTACCTCTTAATTTCTTTTCAAGCTTTTCTTCACTAAACACTTCTCCTTTTTCAATACCAAAGGTCTTTTCTAAGATCTCAGTTGTATACTTAGCATTACCTGCCCAGGTAATATCGCCAAAGTAATATTTGGGACCTTCATACACATCTATATTGATACCAATTGCTTTATCACTATACTGGAAAATGCTATCTTTAAGGATAACCGCATCACGATAACCTTTATCCTGCATCTTGGCAATAAGCGTTACTTTATCTTCATCGTATTTTTCCTTGTTGAATTTTCCGGAGCCAAATACTTTATAGAATGCCTGTTGCTTTGTTTTCTTTAAAAACTTACGCAGTTTAGCAGATGAAAAATCCTTATTTCCGGTAAAGTTTATCTCATGAACCTTTACTTTTCGGCCCTTATCAACAAACACTTGCAGAATCATCCCATTCTCCAAACTTGGATCAGGTTTAGTTTTATACTCTACTGTAGTAAAGAAATAGCCCTTACCTAAAAGGAACTTCTTTATTGTTGCAGTTGTTGAATTGTATAAATTATCATTGATAATAGATTTCCCGCTTTTCTCATTTAATTTCTCCATGATGTCAGTCTTTTGCGACTTACTCACGCCATTAATTTCAAATGAACTTAAACGCGGTCGTTCAACCACCTCAATGTCAAAATAAACAGTATCCTCTACAATTTTAGCGATATCTAACTGCACATCATCAAATAAGCCTTGAGCCCATAAGGTCTTAATTGCATTGGCTGTTGCCTCACCTGGCAATACAATACGTTCTCCCTTTATCAATTTAGATAAAGTAATGATTACATCCTTGTCAATGAAATGAGTTCCGGTAAGGGTAGTACCTCCAATGATGTACTCTTTTGGATTAAAATAATCCAAGTCCAGGCCCTTAACTTTAAGGGTAGGTGGTGCAGTATTGGACGGTCGGGTAATCTGTGCCATTGTTGGTAAACCAATCAATAACAATAATATGAGTTGATATATTCTTTTCATTTACAATCTAAAAATCGATGCTAAGTTAATTTAAACACATGTTAAAAAGTGTTAAAAGTAAAATTAGTTCAATTGTTCACTAATTTTACCAAAGCGGCGTTCGCGTTTTTGATAGTCTACAATAGCCTCAAAAAGGTCTTCTCGCCTGAAGTCGGGCCATAGTGTTTCAGTAAAATAAAGTTCTGTATAGGCCATTTGCCATAACAGGAAATTACTCACTCTATGTTCACCGCTTGTTCTGATCATGAGTTCAGGATCAGGGATGTTTACTGTTGTTAACTCAGCTGCAAAATTTTCTTCATTAATGTCTTCAATATTTAATTTCTGGTCTTTAACCTTCTGTGCCAGTTTCTTAGCGGCATCAATGATCTCCCATTTAGCGCTATAGCTTAATGCCAATGTTAAAGTACAGCGGGTATTCTTTGCTGTCTTTTCCATAGCACTGTGTAAGTCATCAATACATTTTTGGGGTAACGACGCAATGTCACCAATTGCATTTAACCGGATGTTATTTTTGTTAAGAGTAGCCGTTTCCTGATTGATTGTTGATATCAACAACTCCATCAAGGCATTAACTTCTTCAATAGGTCTGTTCCAGTTTTCTGTCGAAAAGGCGTAAACAGTTAAATATTTTATTCCTATATCAGCGCAACCCTCTACAATATCTTTTACAGACAACACACCACTTTCATGACCGAAGTGTCTGAATTTACCCTGATTTTTTGCCCATCGCCCATTTCCATCCATGATGATGGCAATGTGCTCTGGCAAGCGTGTTACGTCGATTTGTTCTTTAAATCCCATTAATTTCCTGCAAATATGCCTAAAATGTATAACATTTTTGGGACACAAAGGTATAAGATATGCCAATACCTACAAACATATATGTATCTCTTTTTCTAAAATCACCTCTTTGAGTGTACTGAAGCACAGCGGATGTAGCAGAATTTGAAGGATTTGATAGCAGTTTACTTATAGCCCCATTTGGCTCGTTAGCCCAATGTGTCATGTTTGGATATAAGCCACTTACATCATCAAGATAATCAGTATATGCTGTTCTATAACCAATCTGACTAAATAACCCCCAGTTTTCTTTCAATTTTACCTTTACTCCTACCCCATAAGGAACCGTTAGTGCATAATTTCTGTAAGATACATTTTGTCCTTCTGTATGGTAATCTCTCAATTTATATTTTTTATCTTCCAATCCCACAACACCTGAATATCTGGCGGTAGGATTATACAATACCCCACCTATTCCTGTAAAAATATAAGGCGAGAATCTTTTTGTGCCTCCTCCCGCAAAGTATTCAAAAAAATTGAAATCTACCTGCAGGCTCACTTCATTTAATGCCGTGCTAAAATTTAGCCCTCTATTTCTGAAGTGTTCATTGTCCGATTTTGTATCATCTGCCTTTATCTTTCCATATGTATAATGAAGCCCAACGGCCCAATATGGATCTATATTTACTTTAACAAAAGCCCCGGCCGAGATCCCACTTATTTTTAGCGGTTTGTTTTGATTCAAATCTCCTAAATAACCTGCTCCACCAGCCACTGCACCCACCTCAAAAACCTGGGCTTTTGCACTGATTCCACAAAGAAACATTGCAAGAAAATAAACAAGTTGTTTCTTATCCATTTTAATAATTTCGGGTATCTATCCCCCAAAGCAATTTATTCCTTAAAGTAGTTAAGTAGGTCTCGTTATTAAGCCTGATTAAATTTACATGAAAGCTAGCCTTATTCAGTATTATTTTGACAGACTTGTCCACTGTTTCTGTTCTTGAATCGCAGGAAACTAAAAATTTGGAGCTTCTTGCCTCAATTTCAAAAGTTAACGACACATCGTCAGGAATAATCACCGGCCTTACATTCAAATTATGTGGCGCAATTGGCGTAATAACAAAGTTTTGTGAACTTGGATAAATAATCGGGCCACCGCAGCTCAGTGAATAAGCTGTAGAACCAGTCGGTGTGGCAATAATTAATCCATCTGCCCAATAGGAGTTAACGAACTCATTGTTCATATAAGCATGAATAATCATCATGGCCGAGTTATCTCTTCTATGAATCGTAATGTCGTTCAGGGCAAAGTTTTCATCACCAAACAACCCATGTTTAGAAGTTAAGCTCAACAAACTCCTTTTATCCAAGGTAAATTCCCGGTTGTGCAGTGCTTCAAAGGCTTTCTTTATTTCATCTTTATTAATACTTGCCAGAAAACCCAAACGTCCAAAATTAATCCCTATTACAGGAATTCCTGAGTCGCGGATTAATGATAAAGTATCCAGCAAAGTTCCATCACCACCTAAGCTCAATAATACATCTGTTTCTCCCAGAAGATCGTCGTGACAGGTAAAAACCTGCATATTGGCTGGCAATTTGATTTTGTCTTTTACAAAATCGAGGTATTTATCGTAAACCAGAATTGGGCTTTTATAACTATCGAGAACATTAAATACTTCCTGCACATAAGGCAATACACTATTATTGAACTCTCTACCGTAAATTGCAATCTTCATTAATGTATTTTCATTTTGCGGTTATGGAATCTGTATAAACCCTGGTTATACATTTAAATAATTCATAAATGAATTAAATCTATCTTCGGTACCATTGTCTGATATGGTACTGTTAAATACTGCCTTAACCTGGTAATCGTAGCGTTCAAAAGAAGCTATTATTCCTGAAAGATCAGTTTTATTAATTTTTAAAGTGACTTCTAATCTGGTAGAATCTGGAAAAGATTGCACGTACGATGAGAGGATCTGAGCATTATCTGCTTCAACAATCTGCGCCATATGCGACAATGAGTTGTTCCTATTACTTATTTCCAAAACGATTATGCCACCGTACTCCTTTACCGCAAAGATATTTGAGGTGTACTCTAAAAGATTGTTTATTGATATCAGACCTAAATAATTCTTTTTATAGTCCAATACCGGAACTACCGATAAGTGTAGCTGATTAAATAACCTTATGATGTCATAAACATGAACATCTTCAAATACAAATGGATTTAAGATGGAAAGTGATAAACTACCGATAGGTTGTTCAACATCTCTAACTTCAATTAACTCTTCCTCAGCAACTAATCCAAGAAACTGGGTTTCGTTAACAATTGGTAGATGGTACAATTTGAACTCAGCCATTCTATCCAAAGCTTTCTGAACCGAGTCAGACGTCTTTAGCGGTGGTATTGAATTAGATATGAGTTCAGATGCAAACATTATTTAAGTAAAATTCTATTTAAAAACTTATCCAGATAATCATTAAAAACCTGTGGTCGCTCCATCATTGGTGCATGGCCACATAAATCTACCCAATTCAATTCTGAATTCGGCAAAAGTTGATGAAATTCTTCTGCAACTTCTGGTGGTGTTACTTTATCTTGCTTACCCCAGATTAAAGAAACGGGTATAGTTATACGAGAAAGGTCTTTAGACATGTTATGGCGAATAGCAGATTTTGCCAATGCCAGAATTCTAATTACTCTTGAACGATCGTTAACACTTTTATACACTTCATCAACCAGTTCTTTTGTTGCAGTTGCCGGATCGTAGAAAGTAAATTCTACTTTTTCCTTAATGTAATCATAGCTCTCTCTTCTTGGGAATGACCCTCCAAAAGCATTTTCATATAGTCCAGAGCTACCGGTTAATACAAGAGCCTTTACATGTTCCTGATGAGAAACTGTAAACACAAGACCAACATGACCACCAAGTGAATTCCCTATCAAAACAACCTGTCCCAGTTTTTTGAATTTTATAAATCTGTGAATGTATTTAGATAAACTTTTTACCCCGAGTGTGAGTATTGGTAGCTCATAGATGGGCAAAATTGGCACCATGACATGATAATTTTCTTTAAAATGATCAATCACATCCTCCCAATTGCTTAGTTCTCCCATCAAACCATGAAGTAATACCAGGGTCTCACCTTTTCCAGCTTCTATATATTTAAACCCATCTTCTTCTATTACTTCGTATCTCATATTGAATATTTTGTAAGGTATGCTACTAAGTTAGTAGACTAAAATTAAATTAATGTAATTTTAAAACATTATTTTAAGAAAAAGGCTTAATGTGCTTAATCCAGCATAATTTATGCCAATTGTGTTTTTACAATCTCTGCAATTAATTTACCGTCGGCTTTACCTGCCAGTTCCTTATTGGCTAGCCCCATTACCTTACCCATTTCCTTTACAGAATTTGCACCAGAATCCTTAATAATTTGTGAAATCACCGCTTCAACTTCAGCTCTGTCTAGTTGTTTAGGCATAAAATTGCTGATTACCTCAATTTCTTCTTCTTCTACAGTACTCAGATCTTCTCTGCCCTGCTGTTTATAAATGTCTGCCGACTCTTTGCGCTGCTTAATTAATCTTTGTAAAATCTTAAGCTCAGCTTCTTCGGTAATTTCCTCTGATGATCCCTTTTCAGTTTTCGCCAATAACAAGGCTGCCTTTATTGCTCTTAAGCCCCTAAGCCTTGCCTGGTTTTTCGCAAGCATTGCCTGTTTTATTTCCTGATCTATCGTATTAGCTATCATATGATTTTCTGTTAGTATTCTATTTTCTATTAATTATAGTACCTGTTGCCTGCGCTGTTGGCATTATCAACATGTCATTTATATTTACATGAGCAGGTCTGCTTACTGCAAACCATATTGCTTCAGCAATATCATTTGCAACAAGGGGTTCTAATCCATCATAAACCTTTTTTGCTCTACCCTCATCTCCTTTAAACCGAACCTTAGAGAATTCCGTTTCAACCATTCCGGGATTTATAGCGGTAACTTTTATGCCATGGGGCAACAAGTCAATTCTCATACTTTTATTTAAAGCATCTACTGCATGCTTAGTGGCACAATATACATTTCCGTTAGGATAAACCTCTTTACCTGCAATTGATCCAATATTTACGATATGACCAGATTTCCGGGCAATCATCCAGTTAGAAACTATGCGTGTAGTATACAGCAAACCTTTAACATTCGTATCAATCATAGTGTCCCAATCATCAATATTACCTTTATCTATAGGATCAAGCCCCTGACTTAAGCCGGCATTATTAATTAAAACATCTACTTTCTTCCATTGTTGTGGTAAAGTTTCTAAACGATAAGATAAATCTTCATTATCTCTTACATCCGCAACTATCTTTTTAACTTCAACGGCATATTTATCTTCCAGATGTTTAGATACCTCTGCTAAAAGCTGTTCTCTTCTGCCTAGTAAAACTAAGTTATAACCTTGAGCCGCAAACAAATGCGCACAAGCAGCCCCAATACCTGAAGTTGCTCCTGTAATTAATGCAATTTTTGACATCCCTGATTTTATTGATTATTAAGCAAAGCTATAATTTTTTTAGCAGTAGCATTACTCAAAAAATAAACTGAATGTCACATGACGCAGCATTAATTTATCAATTGGATAAGAATAGCGATTAGGTTCATCCTTTAAAACACTATTGAAGGAGTAGGATAACTTAATCTCTGGCGACATTTTAAAATATTCGAAATAGAGGTCAAAACCCAATCCGGCTTCATATGAGAGATAGTTGCGCACATTATTCAGCATCTTTTCTCCCGGGTCAGTTATATTCGCATTATTTGTCTTTTTCTTTGATGAAATATCCATTGAATATTTAGCTCCTCCGATCATGTAAGCTCTAAAATTATTCCTCCTATCCGATTTCAGCTTTATCCCAAGTGGGAACTCCACCAGTGTTGAGGATATTTTCCTTTCAACATTATCCTTAAGTTCGTCATGGTGATATGTTAGTATCCTATCATTAAATACCAATATTGGTGTAAATCGTAGATCAGCATTTTCGATCAGCCGTTTATTTACAACAAAGCCAATTCCGAAACCAGGTGAAGAATCTGATGATATTCCTGTTAACCCGGGAGCTACCAGACCAGATTCCATATCCTTATTATAAGGTTCTCTCCAATCCCCCTTCTTTAAAATCTTATACTCTGATGAAAGGTACTGAAATGTAAATCCGAAATGGAGATTGGAATCATCTACCCCACCTCCCCAATTTTGGGCCCTGGCCGACACACATGCAAATAAGCATAAAATAAGTAAGCCTGATTTTATTTTCATTTGGTCCCAATATAAATTGCACTTATACCAAACGTAAGGCGCCTGTCCTTGGTGTTTGTAAAACCAACCTTATTCATTAAACAGGTAAACTCTTCGCCATCCGGAAATGCGGCTACAGATTCCGGCAAATAGCAGTAAGCTCTGTTATCTTTAGAAAACAGCTTACCGAGGATCGGTGTAACATGTTTAAAGTAAAAATTATACCCCTGTTTAATCGGAAATTTTCTGGGTTTAGAAAACTCAAGTATCACAATTTTACCTCCTGGTTTCAAAACCCTGTACATATCTGCAAGTCCTTTCTCCAGATTTTCGTAATTCCTTACACCAAAGGCTACCGTTATTGCATCAAAATGATCATTACTAAACTGTAATCCTTCCGAATCTCCCGTCTGAACAGAAAAAACATGCTGCAAATTCCTATCCTGAATTTTCTTACGCGCAACATCAAGCATGCCTTCAGAAATATCTACTCCAATAATTTTCTCAGGTGCTAAAATTTTTATTGCCTCAAAGGCAAAGTCACCTGTACCAGTTGCCACATCAAGCATGATGCGTGGTTTGATAGATTTAAGTTCCCTTATTGCCTTTTTACGCCATATAATATCAATACCTAAGGACATAAAATGATTTAAAAAATCATAAGTTCCTGATATATTATTAAACATGCTGGCAACTTGTTCCTTCTTTGTTGCCGTTTCAGATTGGTATGGTGTGATGTTTTCGTTCATGGTACGCAGCAAAGATAAGTATTGTTGAAAACTAATTTTCTACCTTTGTCAAATGATTATAAAATCAGCAACATTTATTTGTAGTAATACAAAGGTTTCAGCACTGCCTGTTGCCAATATGCCCGAGTATGCATTTATTGGACGTTCAAACGTTGGAAAATCCTCGTTAATCAACATGCTTGTTAATCAGCATGGATTAGCAAAAACCTCACAAAGGCCAGGTAAAACCCAATTAATTAACCATTTCCTGATTAATGAGAAGTGGTATATTGTCGATTTACCCGGTTATGGCTACGCTAAAGTATCAAAAAGCAGTCGCGAGAATTGGGAAAAGTTTATACGAAATTACATCACAAAGCGTGAGAGCCTACAATGTGTTTTTGTATTAATAGATAGCAGGCTTGAACCACAAAAAATAGATCTTGAATTTTGCTGCTGGATGGGAGAGATTCAAATTCCTTTTGCACTTGTGTTTACCAAAGCAGATAAACAAAGTGCAGTAAAGACTGATCAGAATGTTTCGGCATTTAAAAAAGCACTAAAAGGATGGTTTGAAGAAATCCCCCCATACTTTGTAACTTCTGCAGAGAAAAGCACCGGTAGAGATCAGATTTTGGATTTTATCGATCAGGTTAACCTGGATTTTGTAATGCCCATTTTAACCCCTAAAGAAGATTTTTAATAAAAGTTAATGAAAAAGTATTTTTCACTGGTATTGTTTGCCCACTCTATTTTTGCTTTACCATTTGCACTAATAGGCTTTTTTCTTGGGGTAACTACTACCCCAAATCCATTTAACTGGCTACTGTTGGCATTGGTATTACTGTGCATGGTTTTTGCTCGAAATGCCGCCATGGCATTTAATAGGTATCTCGACAGAAACATAGATGCAAAAAATCCCCGCACTCAAATGAGGGACATTCCTGCAGGTAAAATATCTGCTAACGAAGCATTAATATTTGTAATTATTAACTGTGTTCTTTTCATTACCACTACTGCCTTCATTAACAGCCTTTGCTTTTATCTTTCGCCTGTGGCCCTCTTTGTAGTACTATTTTACAGTTACACAAAAAGATTTACAGCATTGTGCCATATGGTACTCGGCCTGGGGCTTTCACTTGCTCCTATTGGCGCCTACATTGCAGTAACCGGAGCATTCAACATCGTTCCTGTTCTTTATTCATTTGCCGTATTGTTCTGGGTTAGTGGATTCGATATCATATATGCTTTACAGGATGAAGATTTTGACAGAAATGAAAAACTACATTCTATCCCCGCAGCAATGGGAATCAAAAATGCCCTAAACCTTTCGGTAATATTGCATGTTTTTTCTGCACTTTGCGTAATCCTGCCGGTAATGTTTACTACATTCAGCTGGGTTTATTATGTAGGTGTGGCATTCTTTTGCTTTATGCTAACTTATCAGCACTTACTTGTAAAACCTAACGACATCAGTAAAGTAAATAAAGCATTCGCCACAACAAATGGTTTTGCTTCAGTAATATTTGCCATTTGCTTTTTAATTGACGCCTTCTTAAGAACCAATTTTAATTTCTAACTATGATTAACCTTACCATACCTAAAAAGAAAAGAATCTATATCCCTCAAAATCTGGAAATGAAATGGGACAATCTTGAACCCATACTTAATGAGCTATTGGCTCGTCCCATAGATAATGTAAATGATTTAGAACAATGGTTAAAGGACAAAAGCGAATTAGAAGCTGCTCTTGAAGAGGATTTTGCATGGCGATATATTAAAATGAGCTGTGATACTGCTAATGAAACCTTAGTAAAAGATTTTCAATATTTTGCTACCGAAATTGAACCTAAAATTTCGCCAATTGCAAATCAGCTTAACCAGAAATTTAACGATAGCCCGTTTATTGATGAACTGGACCATGATAAATATTTTGTCTACATCAGAGCAATCAGAAAAGCATTAGAGATTTATCGCGAAGAAAATGTAGAGCTCTTAACTAAACTTCAGGTAACTCAGCAAAAGTATCAGGCCATTACCGGAGCAATGAGCGTGATGATCAACGACAAGGAATATACATTGGAACAAGCAGCCAACTTTGTTAAAGATACAGATAGAAGTGTAAGACAACAGGCATGGGGAACCATACAACAACGTCGCCTCGTAAATAAAGATGAGTTAAACATTTTGTTTGATGAGCTGATTGTTATGCGCCACCAGGTAGCAGTAAATGCTGGTTTCGAGAACTACCGCGATTATATGTTCCAGGCGCTTGGTCGTTTTGATTATACCCCGCAGGATTGTTACCATTTTCATGAAGCTATAGAAAAGCAAATTGTTCCCATTCTAAAGGAACAGGCAGAAAAAAGAGCTAAGCTACTTGGAATTGATGAATTAAAGCCATGGGACATGGAGGTAAGTACCACTGGAAAACAAGCTTTAAAGCCATTTAAAAATGGAAAAGAGTTGATTGATAAAAGTATCGACTGCTTTAATGCCATTAACCCTAAATTAGGCCAGATGCTTTCTATTATGAAAGCTAACAACCTTTTTGATGTAGAAAGCAGAAAAGGAAAAGCACCGGGTGGTTATAACTACCCTCTTGCAGAAACTGGTGCACCTTTTATTTTCATGAACTCTGCCAATTCATTAAGAGACCTAACTACTATGGTTCATGAAGGTGGCCATGCCATACATACCTTCCTTACTGCAAATCTGGAATTAAATGACTTTAAACACTGCCCTTCGGAAGTTGCAGAACTTGCTTCAATGAGCATGGAACTCATTTCAATGGACAACTGGGGCATCTATTTTGATAATGAAGAGGATCTCATCAGGGCAAAAAAAGAACAGCTTGCTGATGTGCTTAAAACCTTGCCATGGGTTGCTGTTATAGATCAGTTCCAACATTGGATTTATACCAACTCTGGCCATAATGCAGCTGATAGAGAGGAAGCCTTTAAGCAAATATATACCCGTTTTGGTAGCGGATTTGCTAACTGGGACGGCTTAGAACATGAGTTCGGCAATGTTTGGCAAAAACAATTGCATCTTTTTGAAGTCCCTTTTTATTATATTGAATATGCTATTGCACAATTAGGAGCAATAGCGATCTGGAAAAATTATAAAGAAAATCCTGAACAAGCATTGGAACAATACCTTGCAGCACTATCATTAGGATATACTAAACCCATCAATGAAATTTACGAAACTGCAGGAATTAAATTTGATTTCAGCTTAAACTACATTGAAGAGCTGGCATCATTTGTAAAGGATGAATTGCATAAATTAGGCTAAGTTTACAACATAATATCTAAGTTTGAATATCAAAACCGAACCTAACCACTAATGTATGTTTGAAAAACTTTTCAGAAAAAAGTCAATAGCCAAAATATTGGAAGATGCAGAAAAAGGCTATGGTGATCACGGGGCTTCGCTCCATAAAACGCTTGGTGTACGGGATTTAACGGCTTTCGGTATTGCCGCTATAATTGGGGCAGGCATTTTCAGTACAATTGGCAAAGCCAGTGCTGATGGTGGTCCTGCGGTAATATTCCTTTTTATATTTACTGCCATTGCTTGTAGTTTTGCTGCGTTTGCGTATGCAGAATTTGCCTCAATGGTCCCTGTATCCGGAAGTGCATATACCTATTCATATGTTGCTTTTGGCGAACTGGTGGCCTGGATCATTGGATGGTCGCTCATTATGGAATATGCTATTGGAAATATAACTGTAGCAATATCCTGGTCCGATTATTTTACAGGACTCCTCTCCTCCATACGAATACCTGCATTTGGCATAAATGGCATTCATTTGCCAGATTGGACCACAATGGATTATCTGACCGCATATAATGGTCATGCGCATGCAGAAGCGCTTGTTAACGCAGGAAAAAACTACGCAAATCTGGATGAAGCAACAAGAATAGCAAACAACGCCTGGATAACATCCCCACAAATTGCAGGCTTTCATCTTGTAGCAGACTTACCCGCTCTTGGCATTATCATTTTCATTACCTGGCTGGTATACAGAGGTATGAAAGAATCCAGAAATGCAAGTAACGCAATGGTTATTGTAAAACTAGCCGTTATATTGCTGGTACTTGCAGTAGGTGTTTTTTATGTTGACACTGCCAATTGGGATCCCTTTGCCCCCAATGGAGTATCAGGAGTATTAAAGGGAGTATCAGCTGTTTTTTTTGCTTACATAGGCTTTGACGCCATTTCTACGACTGCCGAAGAATGCAGAAACCCACAAAGAGACTTACCAAGGGGAATGATGTGGGCAATTATCATTTGTACAATTCTATATGTGGCAATTGCACTTGTGCTTACAGGAATCGTTAACTTCAAATTACTTGCTGTTGGCGACCCACTGGCATTTGTTTTTGATCAGATCGATTTGAAGCTAATGAGCGGAATAATAGCCGTAAGTGCGGTGTTTGCTATGGCAAGTGTGCTTTTAGTATTTCAAATGGGCCAGCCAAGAATATGGATGAGCATGAGCCGAGACGGCCTGCTTCCAAAATCATTTTCAAAAATCCACCCTAAATACCACACCCCATCTTTTGCTACCATCGTAGTGGGCTTTGTGGTGGCGATTCCTTCGCTTTTCATGAACCTTACCATTGTAACAGACCTATGTTCTATTGGTACACTGTTTGCGTTTGTACTGGTCTGTGCGGGAGTTCTTGTTTTACAAAACAAGCCGGATATTCAAAGAGGAAAATTTAGAATTCCATACATGAATTCTAAATTCATTGTCCCTCTTTTATTCATAGGCACATTATTTTTTGGTTTTAGCTTTTACAAAAAAGAAACTACGGCTTTTATTTTCAATACACAAAGAATATATGATCCTGTTAGTTTCATTACCGCTTTAAATGAAGATGAGCTCGACATAGTAAAAAAAGAAATAGCAATAGCTCAAACTAAAGTTAATCTTATTGAAAAGAACACAGATTCAGAAGCATATTTAAATCAGTTATCCTCCGAACAGTATGAGCAGTTCATAAACAATTCAGAGCTAGCAAAAGAAAAGAAATATGAAAGTGGATGGAAACTCTTTAAACATAAAATCCCTATGTGGATTTTCTTTTTTATCTGCCTCGTAATTATTTACTACTGCATCACTAAAAATCTTTCTCTTATCCCAGTTTTGGGCTTAATAAGCTGCCTCTATATGATGTGTGAATTGGGCATATCCAATTGGATAGGATTTGGGATCTGGTTGATTGTTGGTTTATTTGTCTATTTCCTATATGGCTTTAAGCACAGCAAACTCAGACTTAAAGAAAACAACGTATAAATAAAAAAAGCTGCAATTGCAGCCTTTTTTATGCCCCGACTTTCTTAAACTGTAGAAAATATTGCCCAACGACACAATGTTTTCAAAATAAAAAAATATTTATTAAAAATAATTCCACAATTTGAGAATATATCTCTACATTTATAATTATAAAAAACAAATGGTACTCAAGGACTTGATTACCATTTAAATTGCCCTCCTAATTATCCCTATAATTGTCTGGTTGGAAGGCCGACAATAGAGGCTCCTCCCCGGAGCCTTTTTTATGTACCTAAATACCATTTGAAGGCGGTTTTAAAAGAATTCTGACAGAATCACTGACACTTTTTTATAAATAATTGAAATTTCTATACTAAACGTCTTTTGCGGAATTCACTATCCAAAATTAAACTTAGTGGCAAATTGAATTTTGAATTTAATTGCATGTCGCTTATTTTTGCGTCAATAAATGGTATTCTTCTAAACATTTATTTATCACCTACTCGCCAAAAAGAATGCGCGGACATGTGCAATCGGCGATGAATCCTAATATACTTATGGAAAACCCATTCCTTGTAATCGAACAAAGGCTGATAGTAATCGAACAAAATCTAAATCAACTGCTCTCAACAGTTAAAACTAGTTCGGAGGTTCAGCACGAACCGCTGGTCGAAAGGAAAAAGCTGTCTATTTCTGACCTGTCTGCATATTTGAATGTGTCTAAGTCAACAATTCATCGATACAAAAACAATAGAATCTTTCCATTCTATCAAGCAGGAAGGACAGTATTCTTCAAGAAAAATGAAGTCGACAAGGCAATGCTAGCATTAAAATCTATGAGAATCGAAAATCATCGATAGTTGATAAAAGATTAGGAGGTCTGGACTGTCCCAGACCTCCAGATGTTGACATCAGTAGCTTGCTAGTTGTATATAACGAATAATGAGGCTGGGTACTTCGCCTAAAGTGGCCACTCATTCTATTAGTTTATTTGCTATTATAAATGTAAATAAACAAACGCCAACTGAATAGAATTCACCAGAGGAGCCAATCAATTTCCCTATAGTTGGTTGGTAGGCTGTCAGCTCAGTTTGTTTTGGTCACCAATTTTGCATACACTCGTGTTGGCAAATCAATGACATGGAATCAAAAACTTCAGACCAAATTGAAAATTTAAGAAAAGCGCTTTACCAAGATCAAATGTCCCTACTAGTGGGTTCAGGTTTTAGCAAAAATGTAAGCAAGCTGTTCCCTGACTGGAATGAAATGCTTTTTGACCTTACTGTTGAACTGTATGACCAACAAATTTCAACTAGCTATGAAAAATATTTGAGCCTGAGCGATCTGGAAGTTAAATTGACAAAAGATAAATTCTATTCAATGGAGGCTAAAAAAATTTTGAAACGAGATAAGTATCTAGAGGTAGTTTCAAAATATATCGAATTTAAAGAAATGCCTGAATCGATAATAACATATATTGAAGATCGTGTTCCCACGGTTACTGTCAGAAAGGATAACATTATTGAACTCACAACAAAAAAGCAGTCAGAGCAAGTCCCGATCGATAAATTAAGTCTGCACAAGACAGTGGTATCGCTCCCATGGATTAACTTGTTTACCACTAACTATGATGATTTGCTTGATTTGTGCGTAGATCATACCCGTTATGAAACACTTACTTTAGAAATTTCTGATTTAGAGACAGAATATAAAGATTTCGAACACACTCTGATAGAAAAGGATAGCGAGTTACAAAAGTTAAAAGATGATGTCAGTCGATATGAGGAAGAAGTTAAAGATCTTGAATTTCTGGAAACTGGCAAAGAAGATTCGATCCCTGGAGATGATAACGCCCTTGCCTATCATACCAACTTAAAGAAAATTCATGAAATGCGTCAAGAAATTTATGGAATATCAAACAAGCAGTCTGTAACAAAGAAACGACTTAACGAAACTATTTTGGCTCGCAAATCCGTATACAAACTGGTATTGAAAGGCGCCGATCTTGCTCAAAATAACTATAAACGTAATCTAATCAAGTTGCATGGTACACTTAGGAATGAAAATCAGCGCAAATCTTTTAAGATAGGGTTTGATGGTGATCATAAGACACAATATATCATATCACGTGAGCATTATAATGAGTATGCAACAAAACATTCCGCCTTCAGACAAGTAATGAACGTTTCCATATTAAGAGAGTCATTCTGTTTGCTAGGATTTTCTGGGTCTGATCCAAATTTTATGGAATGGGTCGATTGGGTATCAGATGTTTTTCGCAGTAATGAGGATGGCAAAAACCATATCTATTTAATAGATATGGATCTCAAAGAGCTGGATGAAACCACCCAATTACATTATGCTCGAAATCGCATAATAAGAATACCGATCCGTTCACCGGAAGCGATTATTTTTCTGCAAAGTAAGACGCATACAACTATTGACGCGGATGATTATTTTGATGTTTTAGCTTGTTTTCTAAAATATCTATCGCAAGATGTCAAAACTGATGTGACCGTAACAAAAAAAGATGTACAGGCTTCAGATAGAAGGAGAGCAGCATGGAAAACGGCAGCATTCTATGATACCAGAAAATCAATCGACCCACAGCAGCTTTCTGCAATTGTAGAAAAATTGGACGCCCTCGAAGTGAATCTAATCCTTCCCAGTCTGGACGATTATGAAACAAATACTCAGCACACACTGATTTCTTTTGCTAGCATGCATCTCAAAAAGAATTTCAAAGATGAACCGTTAAATCGGGCTAAGTTGCTTAAGTTAATGCTTTATGCGATAAAAGATTATCATCTACCAATTGGAAATGTATTGGATTCAGAAACCTTAATAGAATGTCTGGATAACCCGGTGACAGCTGAAATGACGAAACCAATGATCGAACGGCATTATTTACTTTCCGACAGGCCAATTCCGGGTATTGTCCCAATTCCATATTCTCCATACCACCAAGCGTTGAGCCTCGCTTACACCTATAAATTTGATGATCTAAAGGCATTTCTTACTGCGTGGATTCCTAAAGGGACAGAAATTTTGCTAAAATCGGGATTATTAAGCTTGGTTGACCGGCAAGGGGCTGAAGACCTGTTAAAGAACGGAATCTCTCAAAGACAAGATTTTGCCGCTGATTATGCACTATACTTATACCAGATGCTTAATTATATAGGTACCGCTGATTTAGGGCATGTCGATAAACAGGTATTGGATATTATCGACAACTACAAGAAAGCAGGGATAAATATGGTCTTTGACAATTTCGACAACCTGTTTACACATATCGCGAAAAGTCCACTGTCACTGCAAAGGGCGCGACTATCACCTGAAGAACCGGATCTGTGGACGATGGGCCCCACAGAAGGTAGTTCAATACAATACCTGATGCTACTTATTGATTCCGGGTTCCAATTATGCATACCTCATCGGGTTTTTACTCCAAATAAAAAATGGTTGTCCGTTTTGGAGGCCGGTTTTAAATTTTATCCTGAACCATTTCTTTTCTACAGTTTACAATATTCCGAAGAAAAATTTTTAAAAAATGTAGGGAAGTTATATGCATCTGCCAATGGTATTGCGCACGAACTTCCAAGAATTTGCACAAACTTAATAAAGAATTCCAGACAACTGACTCACCAATTTCGTGAAAATTCCTACACCTTCCTTTCTGAAGCATTAATTGCGGTAGAACCAGCGATTTGGCAAAAGGACTTGTTGGTGATCTGGAAGGATCTCTTACTTGAAAAAAATGCATTTTCTGATCGCAGGTCACCTACCTCAGATTTATTTGCTCGGACGATCACATATATGGATGATCCGGAAGTTTTGCTGTCGATTATTGCTGACTGCCTTAATATTGATGTTTTTACTGAAACTACGCAAGCTATTAGTTTTATGTACCACCTAAATCAAAACCGGTATTATAAAACTAAAATGAAAGGCATTAAATTACCGCCAGAATTTTCGGCAAGATTTGATTTGCTGATAGAGAATCTCACGGAAAACTTCGATACAAATATGTTCGTGCTGGCTAATTTAGCAAATCTTTTAACACCTGAACAACACAACCTCTTTACCTCCAAGCTAATAGATGTTAATTATGTCAAAGTAATGAATATAAGGGTCTGGCGTTTGGTAATTTACTACAGTAATCAAAATAAAGATGTCTTCAAAGTGGTCAAAAAAGCACTTCTGAAGCATCCTAGGCTTTGGTATACGGGTATAGATGGAAATTCGATCCAAGGTATGTTTGACAATCTAAGTTTGATGAATTTGACTAAAACCAAGTTTCAAACACGTGGACTAACCTGGACCAAAAATGAAGTATTAAAATTATATGAAAAGATGAAATTTCCGCTCTTAGAGATTGCGAGAATGGACACCTCAGATGACTTCATGCAAACATTCACGCCGATACTCGAGGAAATGGTCACTTTTATGGAGGAATATCAAACGATCCTCCGAGGGCAGCCTAATTTTGATGCTAATCTGGCTTTAGGGAGAAAACTTTATTATAATAAACGAAAATATGAAGATATCCATCTTGGACTTTTAAGCAAAGATCAGGATGTAGTCAATAATGTATTAGCTGAACTTAATCTTGCCATAGTCGAGAAAAGAGCGCCCTCCGAAGCATTGAATATATTAATTTATAGGATCATGCTTCAAGTTGAACCTGAATTCATTAATTCTTTTGCCTATCTGGGGAACTGGCTAGCAGATCCAGAGCATTTTAAGAATTTCAAGGATTTTATTCCGCAAATCCTACTTATTTTAGACCGATATAAAAACTACGAAGAACTTGATGCCGCACCCTCTTCATTACAACATAAATTGGTTAGGCTTGCACAAACTTTGAGTAAGGTTGGAATTGAAAACCAAGTGATTGACTATTGGCTTGAAATGGGCTTAACGTCTAGGTTCAATAACGTAAAACAGCTCATGTTAAAAACTTATGCTGAGAAGAAGTAACTAATTTTATCGCATTAACCTGTGATTCTGTTGGTAGATATTAGCCGTTGGAACCAAAAGCAGTTCGTAAAATTGATTTAGTATTTCGATACTTTCATGGGCTTCTAAAAAGGCAACTAAGCTATGAAAATCCTGCAAAAGGTAACGAACACAAGCAAACTTGTGAATGACTGCAAACACACGAAAGTATAAACATTGAGAAACATAAGCAAACTTGTGAACGATTGCGAACATAAGAAAAGAAAATTAACCGTAAGTACAAAAGACAGATTAAGCGCACAGTGACATCAGAGTGAGGTTTTAACATAAATTCGCGACATAAAAAAACAAGATCGTTTTAACATTTCGCGAACGATCGCGAACGATTAAGCATCTCCAAGTCCATCGTTTAAAACATACCTGGTTTGGGGTGTATATTTCACCAAAAGTGTTTCTTCACTTTTGGTGAAGGATTCAACACCCATCTTTTATAATAATGGTTCCGGCGTTACAAAGAGCTATTTGTAGCTAGGGATTTAATGTTAGTGATTTTATAGGGTTTTCGCCAATAGTGACGAACAACCAATTTCACTGTAATACGCCGTAATAACGAAATCGGGGTTTCGCTGGATACTCTCCGAAGTTGAGGCTTTGAATTTCCTCGGATGACATATAAATACCGTTCTCAATAACGAACACCGAGAACCCCCTTCATAATAAGCGGTGATTTTTGATTAAATTTGCTATATAAAATTTATGGTAGACTTAGAATTAATAAACAACATCAAAAAACTCACCATCACCTCTCTGGTACAGGATGATGAGCTCATGGAATCATTGGTTTTAAAAGGAGGGAATGCGATTAGTCTGGGTTATGGATTGTCAGACCGTGCATCCTATGATCTTGATTTCTCTCTGGAAGAAGATTTTAAAGACATACAGGAAATACAGGTTAAACTGGAGAAAGCGATGGTATCAGGATTTGCGGATCACGGCTTAGTAGTATTTGACCTGACGATTGTTGAGAAGCCGAAGACCGGCGACCCGGATCTCCAGGCATTCTGGGGCGGCTACATGATCGTGTTTAAAATCATCAGCCGGGAAAAATATGACAAGTTCAAAGGAGATCTGGAACTGATACGTAGAAATGCTATGGCATTAAACCCGGATAATTCCACAAAATTCAAAGTAGACATTAGTAAATTTGAATATGTTGGTGACCATAAAAAAATGATCGAAATTGATGGCATTTACTTTTATATCTATGCGCCCGAGCTTATAATTTTTGAGAAAATAAGGGCATTAGCCCAAAAGCTACCCGAGTATTACCGTGATGTGCTTAAACAGGACACCTTACGCGGAGAAGACGACCGTGCTAGGGCAAGAGACTTTTATGATATCTATCAAATCATGGAACACTGTGCCCTGGACCCCACGACTGCTGAGTCAAAAAAAACTTTAGAGGCAGTTTTTGATGCCAAAAGGGTACCCACAACATATTTAAGAAAAATCCGGACCATGGAAGAAATCCACAGACAAGGTTATCAAGCAGTTAGAGATACAATAAGCGACAAAGCTAAAGACTTAGGATTTGATTTTTATTTTGAGTATTTCCTGAAAAACTTCGAGCATTTGCTTGATTAACCAGCCACTAACTAATTTCAGATCAGACCTTTGGGATACCAGATATGCCATTTTTCAGAATAATCCATATCTCGCATATCATAGGTAAGATAAAAATCATAGTGTTTTTCTCTTCCCGCAAAAAGATCTACCTGCGACTTTTTAAATCCAGCAGCCTCCAAGTAAAAGCCGATCGCCTGATGGTAAGGATATATGAAATTCATTTTATTCAGATAGCCCGATAACCTATTTATAGAAATCTTATGCAATTCATTGGCATTACGAAAAGCCTTCAGAACTTCTGACACACCTCCAGAATAAGCAGGCCGTACAACAATATCAATTAGTGTTCTTTCAAGATCTGTGACCTTAGCCTCCGAATGCGGCGCGGTCCCTACCCCAAGGTTTTTTGTATTTTTACCGCGAAGCAAAATGACGATAAAATCACCAAGTTGCGAAGCCGTTAAAGATTCTCGTTGAGGCTTGCTGAAGGCAGCATCAATATTTTCCTGCTCTAGTATTCTAGGTGCCGACTTTGCAGGACTGTTGGATTGTTCTAGGGTTACATAAATGGATTTGGGAATTTGTTCGGTCAGTCCCCATAAACTCACTGCTGAATAATGAGAAAGATACCCTTTAGGAAAGATACCCGAAGCGATCTCATACACAGAAGCTGTATCAAAATAGAACAGCCTTCCTGCTGAAACTTCTCCGAAGTCCAAAACCGCTTCCTTAATAAAATCTTGCCCGGCAAGCTGATCCATAAATACATTCAGGTCCATATAAAGAGGCAGTCGCCATTTATCCTTATATTCCTCAAAAATCTCAGCAATATCCTTTTTGCCAAACACTGTCCTATCAGTTTTGGTAAAGGTTCTGATAATCTCAGGAAGGACAGAAATGAACCTAGGTTTATTTGCCATAATTATAATTCGAGACAGAAAGTATATATACTTTCTGTATAGCAAAGTTAAAGGTTTTTTCTGACATATGCAAATCGTGATAACAACAAGATATTTGCTTGAAATCAACAAATCCTGAAAAGAATTTAATGAGATAAAGTATTAAAGTATATATACTTTAATACAAAGTTACAATATAAAAATGACAAATACAAACACTCCAAAAACAAGGACTTTTATCGTCTTGAATGAGATGGGAAGTGCGATAAGAAAAAGGGAAATTTGAGGATAGAGAATCATTACTCTACAGGAATAAAAAGTAGATCTACTTTTTATTCCTGTAGATGCTATTGCGAAGTTACGGGTTTTTTCTGACATTTCAAACATCTGACTCGCAAACAGATTAGAATGTAACTAGCATTAAATGACAAATGACTAAAGTATATATACTTTAGTCAAAGCTACATAAATTTCACCACATAATCCAAATAATCATACATAATTTACACAGACAAAGCAAAGTCTCCTTCATCTATATTCACCAAGTTTTAGCAGCATTACTAGACAAGTTCACCTGGAGGTAAACCTCGCGTAAGTTCTAGTACATCAATTACCTTTTTCACATACCCCTCCCCGCGATACATTTCCTTTGAATTGTTCTTGAAAACGGAGTTCTCGAATGTTTTATAACAATCAAAAAACGCAGAAATAGCATCCGTTCGCTTTACTTTTTTCAGTGCACGTCTTTGTTCTTTGTAGAATTGCTCAAATAATATGAGCAAATTGGTTTCATTTTGGCCGAGCAAATCAATATGATTGATTAGGAAACGAATATTGATAAACACAAGCGGCTTGATGGATTTAAACTTATCTTCCAGATTCGCCGCTTTTACCCGCTTTTCGAATTCCAGTTGTAGGTAATTATTGATTCCAGGCATACTGAAGAAATAATCAGTATAGACCATGACGGGATAGACCGTTAAATTTTTTGCATACTTATATCCCGGTTTATCTTCGAAAGAAGAAACCGACATCCTTGAAAGCTGACTGACGAGTTGACCTGTCCCCTTATGGTTCTGGTTATATTTTTCGTCAATGGCATCCCTGATTTGAGTGTAAGCAATGGTGTCGATCGCCCTGGACGGAAAAAAAGCATCTTTTATCTCAAACAAGATCACATCGTTTCCCTCCCTATAATAACCGTCAGGAAAACCATTTTGGACTCTATCATCAAAAAGCAAAACACTATATGGTTTTTTAAGCGCTTCGCGAACTAGCTTCTTAAATAAAAAGCCTTCCGTAATCTCTTCGCCTACGAATTGCTTAAAATTCGCAAAAGTTTTAAAAGGACTGACATCCTTAATCCCCGAGTGAGTGTAAAAGTCAAACATCAATCCTTCATACAGTTTACTGGAAAAAAAATTCCAGTTCAAAACGATATAGCTTTCCTGATCAAATTTCATTAAAGGCTTATCTTTAATTCCGGCGTAATTTTTATGATCAGCTGCGTACTTCTCTTTATAAATAGAAACGTCCATTGTAAACGCATTGAACATAGTCTCAAATTCCGGTTGTATTCCTATTGAGTACCGAGCACTAGTTTTGCCATTGTATTCCACCGGAACCCAAGAGCTCTGTATAATGTTAGTCATGGTAAAAACATAGTGCCAGGAACTGGTATATCCGCGCTGCAAAAGAAAAAACTTTACCTGTTCCCCATATGGAGCAGAGAACTGCAAAAAATTCAATAATACAATTCCCCTGACCATTTCTGGAAAGGGATTGACAAGGTGTCCCGCCTCATACTGACCGCTTAACATAGGCAGGGTATTCTTAAAAAAGAAATCGTCAGTCAGGTCACGGTTGTGATCAAAAATCAAAGCATCTTTTACATTGCGCCTTTCTATGAACACAACATAGGCTTTCAGAAGCCGAAAATCCTGTTCCGGAGTGGTATCGTCCCCTTGCATACTGAAAACGCGATAATTTATCAATGCATAATGCATGAATTCCAGAACGTAAGACATCACAAACAAGCCAAACTCTTCGTCCAGCTCGTTGCGATTGCTCTTGTTCAAATTGTATAGGAATCTTTGCTGCATCTCCAACGGCTGCCTGCGCAAAAGAAGTTCAAGTATCCTACCCTGGCTGTTAAAATCGTTCGCAGACAAATGAATTTCCGCATGGATCATAGTCAACAGCCCGATGATCAGCTCAGAAGAAATTTCATCTAGCAAATCATCTAACTCCGGAATAGGTTCTTCAAATAAATCAATGTAACGAGGGACAATTCCGAATTTCATGATATAAAGATATTGAATCAGACCCACCGCACAGACATGTGAAACGATTTTAACTCTGCAATAAACTGTTATATATTTTTGAATCTGATACAGTAATCAGACTTCTCCAACAATCTAAACTTGAACAGGACACCATTCAAGCTTAATATATTCACAGCAGCGTCTAATAACCACCGGAATTTTTGATATCCTATTTGCCTACTAGGCCATTCTTTTTATCATAGTCCTCCTTCATCCGTGCTAAGTTGTCAATACCTTTTTGGACGATCTTAACCGCCTCTGGGCTATGTTCACTTTCAGATTTCATTTTACTCAGAATGGCTTTATGTTCAACAAAAGCATCTTGGACTGATTGAACAATTACTTTCAAGTACCCATCAGTCATTTTAAAATTAAACTCCATCATCCGCTTAAGTATTTCCAGGAAAGGAATAGTTTTTTGAGTAACCTCTTCAATATGTACAGACAGGAGCTCGTCAAATGCACGGCAGGGTTTAGGGTCATAATGCACAAAAATATTTCTTGGAGCTTGCATGGCTTTTAGATCAGCATCATCAAAACGTTCCAAATCTCCGGTGATGTCAAGATATTCATCTAAAAGATGGGGTAACCTTTCTCGGACGATTTTACCCATATCTTTTTTCCAAATCGACCGATCTCGATTCCTTGTGACAAGATGCCCCTGATCATTTATGCTGATAAAATGAAATACCTGCTTAAAGCCTTCAGTTAGGATCACTACAATTTGTTTTGAAGCATACTGGACTTCATAAGGGTCTTCAGCACGAAGATAAACCCGATAGACCACTGAGAGATCATTAGAAATCATCCCAATTAACATAGTATATTCGCAGACTCTTCTCAGCTGTTTGATCTCACTGGAAGCTTGTAGTTGACTCTTGTTTCGCTGTTCAGCCATTTCGTCCAGCATCCTTATTTGAGCCCTTAGGAAATCCAATTGCTCATTAATCACCTGTAAGTTTAATAACGTGTAATTACACAGTTTTTTTTTAGTCTGCTCCGAAACTGGTTGTTTAATGCCCATCAATTATATATTAAGAAATCTTCCAAATAAAACCACAACCATAGACTTTACCATTAACATCCCTGATTTCACCAGGTTGCGCAACCCAATCAGATGCCAGATGAGATTTTTCATCTTTTAATCCCGTATATACTGCTTGAGTTATGAGTATTTCCGGATAATTGATCTTTGTGACTTTTCGTTCCACTTTATTAAGCTTACCTTCTTTAAATTTCAATTCTCCTGACGCGTTCAATTCAATTGACCCAGCAAACTTAGCTTCGTCCCATTCTGAGTCTGTATCGACTAGATTATATGGGGTGTTATTAATTTTGCCCAAATAGTTCAGCCCACTCAATAACCCTATACCATGTGATGCTGCAAAATATGATTCGGCGAGAGGATTGCGGTTGGCAGTATAATTCACTTTGTAGGTTACTTTTTCTACTGTTTTATTCGCCAAATCCGTTAATCGAGAGGCTATATTTGCAGGGTAACCTGTCCATACCAGGCCTTTATTTTCAGACTGCTCTGTTCCATTACGCTGAATACCAACTTTAATCACCTTGAGTTTCCCATAATCTATCCCTATTCCACATTTGAATTCAACATCAGGAAATTGCTTCGCGATAATTTCTCGAGCGATATGATTGATACTGATTGCACAGGCAACTGCGTTATGGAAACAATTCTCTGAGGGAAAAACCAACATTACCCTGTCACCAATTATATTCCTGGTGGAAGCTTTATGATAGCGTCCCGCTTTTATTACCGCTTTTATAAAAGCCGTATAAATTTTTGCCATCGTAATGGAATGATGTTTAGCGGTCAGAGCGACTGAATTCCGAATATCCACATATAAGACGCAGGTCTCCATTTCCTTACCAACTTTTTGCATTCCTCTTTCAAAGGTGAGTCCCTGTGTTTGGCTGTTTGGCACGTATACGGTCCCCGTATAGGAAAATTCTGTTTTATAAACGTCTGCCACATCAGCGGTGATTTCCGTCAATATATCTTTTATCGCCATTATCTTTTACGCATTTGATAGTAAGTTTTAAAATCAACTCCTTTGAGATTTTTAACATTGTTCTTTGTATATACCCATTCCTGCTGTGATTTCATTTTAGCTAGCTCATAGAGGTCCTGCACAAGAATATCCATTTGATGATGTTTTGAAACATCAGTCTCATCATAGAAGTTAATCGTGTTATCTTCACTGATGCTTTCCAGTCTATAAAGCTCGGTGAGTGGCTTTCCAATCATTGTATATTCATTATAAAATCCAGATTTATTCTTAAAGTAATTGATAGTACCTGAGTGAAATGCAACTTTTGATTCGAATTTGGTGCCAGCAGTTGCTTCGATAATTTCAATAGCACAGTTATTTGCAGCTATTGTAGACATATAAATCCCGTATTCATAGAATGGTTGTCCGAAAGTACAAATAATACCGTCTCCCATGATCTTGTCAATTTCCCCATTATGAGTGTATATTATCGGAATGACTATATCGTAATATTCATCAAAAAATTTGCCGATCTCTTTGCCAGTCAGATTAGAATAACGTGTGGAGAAAGAACAAATATCAATATACAACAATGCAACTTCTGCCGGTAAACCCTGATCAAAATATTTGACATAGTTGGTGCCCATTAGGGCAAATTCGCTCGAATACGCCTTTTCAATCCGATCACCATTAAACCTTTCATGCAAACTTAAATTTTCGACAGCACTTTTCGTTGCTAATTTTACAATGGGTGACTTTTTATCGTATTTTAAATTTAGCGCCTTAATGGTCTGCATGTTAGCCATGATTCGTTGGATTTAATGATGTGATCAAATAAGCGAACAAGGCAATCATAAGCACGACAAGGCTCAACACAAATAGTCTTAACGCCCAACTGACACGCTTATATTTTTTCCAGGCTAAAGTTGAATTTACGAAGATCTGCTCTGTGATCTGGTCAGTGAATTTATCCTCATTATCCAATATCGATTGAGCATAAGTTTTATATTCTTTATACTTTTTATGTGTTTTGGAAATGTGTCCAAAATAAATGATGGAACTTGCTTCCTCTTCATTTTTGAGATTTGGGTTCAGACAGGCGAAACAGAAGCCGATAGATATCAGACTGATTAATCCGTACAAGAAAACTAGAAATATTAGGAAAATTGACTGTTCCATTGACTTAAAGACGGCGGTTGCATTGGTGTAACCTAACGTGAAGATGACTCCATAAACTGTGAGAATGATGCCTGCTTTGCTTTCCGAAAATCGCAACCAGTCAATATTGATCTGGAGTATTTCCCAATATCTAGCGCTGGGATTCTCAACACGCACTATCTGTGGAATTTGAATTTCGGTTTCTGAATTATCGCTTTCTGAAAATTCAGGATCGGAGGGCGTCTGGTCTGTATTCATTGTTGTTGTATATTTCGACTAATTTAATGAAATAGAATGAATTAGACACAAGCTCCACCCAGCAGTTAATTCGAACATTTCTTCTATAATAATATACCCTCGTCAATAGAAAATATTCAATACACTACCTATTGGCTGAGGTTTCGGACATATATATTTTGTCTTGTAAATTCGTTTACTTGTCGATTACAGCTAGTAATAGTTACAAGCTAAAACCGGAAAAGTCAGTTTCTACGGTTCATCCATTCTCACCCCACCCTCTCAGCCAACACACCTACCGCCTCCACAAACCCCTTCTTTTCAATCATCATCACAAACCTAACCGGGTCACCACCCTTACCACATATAAAACACTTAAAAATCTTCATACCTGGCGAAACAACAAAAGTTCCGGAATAATCTCTATGAAAAGGACAAAGACCCTTCCAGGTATTCTCATCACGTGATTCCAACCTTATATAGCTACTGACCAATTGAACCATATCAGTTTTAGCAATAACCAGATCTTTAAACTCTTTAGATATCATAGCCATTACTTTAACAAATCCAACACCCCACCATTTTCCTTACATTTTTCCTTAAACTGCTCCATCATCTAATAATAGGCAATCAACTTCCTTTGCAATAAAATACAATACTCACCCAAATCATTCAACTTAACTTTTAGATCTGCATTTTCTTCAACCAAAGCATGTCTAACTTCTTCACCGACAATTAACATCTCCGGCAAAACACCGAAATAATCCGCAATTTGTTTTAACCTGGTAAGATTGATATCAGTAATTCCGTTTTCGATCTTACTATAAGCAGCAACAGATATTCCCAATGACTCTGCGATCTTTTTTTGGCCTTTGACCTGATTAAGCCTTAATTGTCTCATGCGTTCACCAACGCTAACGATCCTATTCATTTGAATACAACATTAAAATTTGACTAACTTATATAATCCTATTAACAGGAACCAAATAACAACCATTAAATATTCCCAACCCTTCCTGAGTACCCTGCAAAATCAAAGATTCTTACCTAAACATTTAAGGTAAAAAACTGGCAAAATAAAAACTCACACCTCCACCAAAACCTCATCCATCTTACCCATCATATACTCCAGCAACCTCGCCGGATCCTTTTCCTTCACATCAGCCATAAAATACGGTTTGATCTCCGAAAGGTCTAACAATCCACCACAACCAGCCTCAGTAAATAAATCACTTAACCTTTCATCCTGGGCAATATTAAAACTCAAAAACCCCTCAAGCGTATCGATACCCAAATATTCCTTATCCAGCAACTGCAGCCTGGTAAGTCTCGACAGCTTCCTACCTTCAGGCGTACCATCATTGGTCAAAAACAAAAATGTTCTGATTACAATCTTTTCATCTACTAATTCACATACCAGGTAACCAAGCTTTACATCATACAGCCGAAAAGCCAACAAAATTTGATCGCCCTAATGGTAATAATCAAATTCGTCATTATCAAACAGTTCGTAAATAGCATGATGTATAACTCCAGGTATAATTCCCAACCTCTCTTCCAGCCGATGTAAGGCGTGTCTTTGTATGTAGACGAAACACTCATAAGTATGTGCCAGTCCAATACATTTTGGATCTATACTTCTATAGCTAAAAGTCCCATCAAGATCTGTCCAGCCAATCCTCATCACCTCCCTGCTAATATTATCAAACCTTACGGTACCAGTCTCCAGCTTTTTAATTTCTGCCGACACATGGTTCGTGTCACCGTTCTCAGTATATAACACTAGCGTTTTGACCGAATAGAGAAACAACTTCTTAGACCAGTCACTAACTATAATACTAAACCTGTGAAGTAAGAAGATCAATTTTGCAAGCGGAGCGGTAATTAAATCACCATTAATATCATATGGCTCAAATGCTGGAACAAGCTGATTAATATGGTACATTCCTTCGTTTCTCAACGCTTCCACATAATAAATCAAACCCAAACCTTCACGTAAATACAAAGTCAAAGGCATCTCTTCACCAATAGCTGTTGTGCAGGTCATCTTATTCAACTGCTCCGTAAAAATCTCTTGGTACAACAGGCCCGTCTCATCTTTTAATCCGGCACCGTTTATTTTCAGTTTCACCGCAGCATACCGTGTTCTAAGTAATCTTTTATGGCATAAAGGAGTAAACTTTTCAAAATGTCCAGGCCCAACCATCAAATCACAAGCCTGCTGAAAACGCAACAAAGCGTTACGTTCTACCTGCGCCCGTGTTTGTTTCATCGCCTGTGTACTGCTCTTTTTCTTTTTACTCATGACAAAAGATTATCTAAAAAATCCCACATAACATTAAATTCACTCAAAAAAAAACACGCATTAAACACAAAAGTGGCACCGGGAAATCCAACCCAGCACCACCATTCAAACGGCTTTAGCCCTCTTGAGGACAAATGAAGCCAACTCATAAACCGAAAAAACCAAAAGCAATTAATTACCATACAACCTAACTTCATCCAGCATCTTCTCTAACTTCTCCTCCAGGGGTTTGTAATTAACTTCAATCTTCGCATACAGCTTCGATTTAACACTCGAAACCGAAGGTCTCGCACCACCACGCAACTTAAAATTATGCGATATCTTCTCCGAAAACAGATCCAGGGTGGTCTCATCATAAATCCCATGATCATATTGTAACTTCTGCCAAAACGAAAGCTGCCCGGCAGTTAAATTCGTCACTAAACTCAAGGGGTTCTCCTCCTCAAAACCATCAGGTAAATTCAGGCTTCTTTTCAATTCCATATCAATCCAGCGATTAAGGTCTTCAACAATGGGATTTCTACTCGGATCAAAACTCAGGTTAGTTCGGCTGCAAGTCTGGCCAACTGTCGTCTGCGCTTTTAGCAACACTTTCGACCGGTTTAACATAGTCATGTGCTCGCACGATTTCATTATCAGCTTCGTATAATGAAATACAAATCGCGAATGATTCATTCCAATGCCAATTAACAGATCCAGAACCGTCCCATCATTCACTAACCGGTCAGACAATTCCGATTCCAGATGCGACGCATAAATCTTCAAGTACTTATAATCGCACCACCTGATGTCATGGTCCGGGTTACTAAAATTCTGAAAGGGCAAATAAACGATATCAATGATAAAAGGGTCAATTTTTGATTTCTCCAGCACCTTTTTAATCAGCTGCCATTTATCATAAATAATCCGGTTAAACTCCCGCTTACAAAATAACTTAGGTAAAATAATCCCATCCGGTACACTATCACCAAACATCTTAAACAACGACATCATCAGATCAACTACCAGATCGGCGTCAGGATTAAATTTCCGCTCGTGGATGAACAGGATATCTGAAACCTCAGTAAGCTTTGTCATACACATTTTCATGTACGAATTAATCTGAGTATCATTACTCAGACCTGTCACATGGTTAGGTATGTTCCGGCTTAGTTTTTTGGTTTCATTGATCATCATGGCATCGGGAGCGTTAGCCTCTGCCACATCTGTTCTCGCTGATATTTGCGCTGCATATACTTCAAGCAACTCAAATTGGTAATTCATCATATATCTGGCTTGATTAAGTTTTTCGTTAGGATCGGCCCTTTCACAGGCCCATGTAATCACTTGTTCAATAGTTTTTAAGATCTCAAGCTTATCGCATTCCATATTCAAATCAATCCCGCACACCTTACTCTTATTGCTTTCCGCATGGAGTACCATGTAATAAATACCACCAAGCAGCAGACCAATCACAGCCCTGAAGTTCACGTCTGAACCCTCAAAAGTCGGATCTGTTAGCCGGAATAACCGTTCACCGTGTTCCTCTCTAGCATTAGAGATCTCGGTCATCAGTTCATTTTCCTCGCTGATCTGCCACAAGATGATATTTTGCATCTCGGAATTGCTGCTGAAGAAATCAAAATTCTCCTGCATCAACGTCACAAAAGTCTCTTTGATCTCGGCTACGCCATCCACGTCGGTAAGCACAAAACGCTCAAAGATGGGGATCCAGTAATCCTTCTCCTCGATGTAAGCACGCTGCAGGCCAGCAAGGTCAGTAAAGTAACGGGCGATCAAAGTCTTGTCTTTCCCCGTATGCCGGGCAATCCTGTTTACTTTTAACCCGTTATAACCTTCCTCCCTGAGGATTTCGCCAACAGCATCAATAAACTGCTTTATGGTAGCATCCTTATTTCTGTTCCTGATCCTCAGTCGTGGTGTAGCCATAATTATCTATTCAAAATTTTTAATATTCGCTTTTGTCTTCACCCATTCCCAGGCGTTCAATATCCTGTCCATATGTTCAATGGTATGCGCGGCCGTTATACTCATGCGGATCCGGGCCTGTTTAAGGCTCACTGCAGGATAACCAATCTGATTCGCATATATACCCGCATCCAGCAACCACTTACACACCTCCGCATTCTGACCCGGTCTGCCTATAATTACCGGTACTATTGCACTTGCACTGTTTTCAGTATTCAACCGCAGATCATGTAATCCCTTTTTCAGATAATTGATGTTGTCCCAAAGCTTTACTTTACGCCATGGCTCTTCGTCAATTAGTTCAATACTTCTCACTACGCAAATCGAAGCTGGTGTAGGTGCCACAGAAAATATATGTTGCGCTGCCTGGAATTTCAGGTATTCTATAATTTCAGGCTCCGCTACTACATAGCCGCCTAAATGGCCGAAGGTTTTGCTAAATGTTCCGGTAATGATATCCACATCTTTATAGGCATCGTGCAGTTCAATTACACCTCGACCTGTTTCACCAATCACTCCTATACCATGCGCATCGTCCATGGCTAAAAATGCGCCGTATTGTTTGCACAGCTTAACGATCTGATCCAATGGTGCCAGATCTGCCGGTTGACTATAAACCCCGTCTATCACCACTACAATACTCCTGTACTTTCCCTGATTGGTCTTCAGCATCCGTTCCAGGTGTTCCATGTTGTTGTGCAGAAAGGTCTTAACATTTGTGGTGTACTTTACCCCTTCAATCATACTTGAGTGTACGCCGGCATCAACCAATGCCAAATCTTCCTTTTTAAATAAAGCCTGCATGGTAGCACTATTAGCGGTATAACCAGTTGTAAACAGCATAGCCGCTTTACGGTTAAAAAAGCCAGCAATCGTCTCTTCAATTTCCCTGTGGAAATCCATATGGCCACCAATAGCCGGACTTGCTGTTGATCCTACACCGTATTTTTGCATTCCGGCAATCGCCGCAGCAATAACTTCAGCGTGCTGGCTGAGTCCCAGGTAATCGTTAAACACAGTGGCAACAAAAGTTTTGTTAGGGTTACCCGGCAACTCCAGTTCAACTTCTGGTAATGCACCGTTCAAACATACCTGCCTGTAGTTCCAATGTCCCCGGCTACTCCAGTTGTCAATGTACTCGCCGAATTGTTTAGCTTTTTGGTAAATGTGCTGCCCGATCGGATTCTCAAAATCTTTAAATGAGGCATTTTGTAAAAAATTACTGTCCATAGAAATAATAAGTTTTTGTTAATGAGGCGAAATTAAAGCGCCTTAACTCCCTGAACGGGGACTTATCGGGCAATAGTTTTTCACATTTGGCCTTTTTGAAAACCGCCAGCCTATCCGGGCATGGCGGAATTACTAACCTAATATTCGAACCTCTACTTATAGCAAAGCTTTTCATAACCGTCACCTATCTGTTTTCTCGAAATATTCTATTCCTAAACCAGATAGCCTGTATTTCTTTGGTGAATACCCTGTTTTCTTTTTAAAGCAGCGGTTAAAATATCCTGGGTCGCTACAACCAATCTCATACGAAATTCGTTTGATCGGCCAGTCAGTATATACCAGTAATAGTATCGCTTCCTTATGAACCTTATCCTGAACAAGTTCATAAACCGACTTCCGTAAAATCCGCATGCAATGCTTATTTAAAACCTCTGTCTTCATTGACAGGGCATTTGCATAAAATTTAGGGCTTCGTTGTTTATGATAATGTTTATCCACTAGACCCACCAGCTCTTTTAAAACCTGCACGTAATCCGGAACATTCTGTACCTGCACTAATTCCTTTTCCATATCAATGTGTCTATCTGTCAACGGAAAAAGCATAAACAGTTTTTGAGGTATAAATTTCACCAGGTCTCAAAACAGTCGATGGAAAATTTGGATGGTTTGGTGAATCAGGGAAATGCTGTGTTTCCAGGCAAAATGCTGTCCTGAATTTATCCGGGCCATTTCGAAGCTGATTCTTACCCTGCATAAAATTTCCGGAGTAGAATTGTAATCCAGGTTCGGTAGTATAAACACTCAATACAATTCCAGACCTGTCCCCATACACCATTGCGGCTGGCATGATCTTACTTTGATTCAAAACATAGTTGTGGTCATAACCTTTTCCATATCGCAGTTGATCATTTTTCGTATTGATCCTGTTTCCAATCCGATCTGAAATTCTGAAATCAAACGGCGTTCCTTTTACTAGTGCCAGTTCTCCTGTCGGAATGAGGGTAGAATCTACTGGTGTATATTGGTTCGCATTGATCATTAATGAATGGTCCAAAATGCTGCCAGATCCGTTCAGGTTAAAAAACGCATGATTGGTCAGGTTTACAATTGTTGGCCTGTTGGTAATGGCTTCGTACTCAATGATCAGCGCGTTACCATTTGTGAGGGTATATGTAACCTTACTGCACAATTCACCTGGAAAACCATTGTCTCCATCTTTTGAATTTAGATTACAAACCAATGTGGAATCATTGACTTTATCCAAACTCCATTTTTGATATTGAAATCCTGTTTTACCACCATGAAGCGTATTTAGACCATTGTTGATGGTTAGCTGATAAGGCTTGCCATCCAATTCAAAATTTCCTTTCGCAATGCGGTTCCCATATCTTCCAATAGTGGCACCAAAATAGGGTTCTGTAGCTTCATCGTAGTCTCCAGGTTTTTCAAATCCAATTACAACATCAATAAATTGCCCTCTCTTATCAGGTACTTTAAGGCTCATTAGCCTGGCACCATTTGAGCAAAAGCTAGCTGATGAGCCGTTTATATTTTTGAGCTCAATAATTTCATAGGTAGCATCAAGATCTTTGTTATTTTGGCTACAACTGGTGCATACACCCACAATTACAAATAACAGCAAAAGGAGGCAGTAATGTTTTAGGGATTTCATAATGTTCAACTGAGTTTGCGTTTAAAAAGTGTGGCTGGATTACCCAACACACACCCCATTCATAAAAACTGGTTAAATTATTTGTGCTCTTCAATGGCCTTTTGGAACATCATCTTTTCGTTTTCCGGGATAAAAGCTCCATACTTTTCCAGGTAAGTTTTTGCCGTTGGCACAAATGCCAGCCAGTCCTGCTGGTTTATCGTATGGATGGCTTTAGCCCGCAAAAAGATTTCCTCACCCGGCCCACCAAAAACCTTCACTTTACTTTCAATCTCACTCCAATCCGGCTTTGCTTGCGGCGTCGGCACAAAAGGCTGAATCACATCCCCAAAAATCACATTCATCGCTTTTACATGCGCTGCTCGATCAGTCTTTGAGCGCTCCAGTAAAACTGCAAATCCCTTGTCAGTTACTTTCTTGGTCATGCTTTCCATAAAGGCGATATCCTCTGAACTATAAGGTTCTTTTAAAGCACCCATATATTCCGCTCCAAACCTCGCGACTCCTGATTTATCTCCGGTCTGTCCAGCCATCATCATCAATTGCTTTAAAAATGACTTGTCTTTTTTTCCTTCTATATACTCTTGCAATAATTTACTGTAAATCTGTCCAGGCTCCGTCAAATCAGCATCCCTGGCGGTAACATCCTTTACAGCAGCCAGCCATGCAGGAAGATTGACATCCGGGTTTAGCTGGCTATGAATTTTCCTTAATTCCGCAAAAGGGATTTTCACAACCTCTCTGTCATAAGTCATCAGGCCATTCTGCTCACTTTCTACGTCAAATGGCTGAGTATAGATAGACCCGCTCATTCCTTCAGCCTCAAACAATTTCAGATGCTGGTTCATAATTGTATACTTAGCTTTCAAACCAGCAGGCTTTTCCTGCACGTATCCCCATTGTGATCCCGGATTCCACTGATGGTTCGGAATAAACACACCAATCCCGCCAAACTCGCCCACCACTTGGGCTTTACCCGGCACCTTCAAACTGTTCATCGGGTCCGGATATGCATGTACATCGGTCATATCAGCACCTAAATAAGGATTAGCCCTTGGCGCCCGCAATTGCTCATTCACATACAGCAGCTCACCGGAATGCCCGTTTACAATTCTCGATGGATCCGTCTGTTTCATCCATTTAGTCAAACGCTCCTGATCATATTGTCCCCAGGCCTCGTTAAACAGCACCCAGGTGGTGATTGAAGGATAATTGTGCAGTTGGGCCATTGTTTCTTTCGCACCTTTTTCAAAAGCCTCTTTAGCACCTTCAGGCAAGCCTTGATTAGGATTCACCATATCTTGCCATACCAGCATACCGATTTTATCCGCATGATAATACCATCTGGCTGGCTCTACCTTAATGTGTTTACGGATGGTATTAAAACCCATGGCTTTAATGGCCTTGATGTCAAATGCCAATGCTTCATCTGTTGGAGCGGTATATAAACCCTCCGGCCAGAAACCCTGATCTAAGGTACCTAGATTAAAATAAGGTTTGTTATTCAACATGATGCGCTCTACACCTTTACTATCTTTGGCAACGGAAATTTTCCGCATTCCGAAATAGGACTTTACTTTATCTGACCCCAGGGTTACCTCCAAATCATACAAATACGGATTAGAAGGCGACCACAGTTTTACATTTTTTACAGGCACAGTTATAAATGTGTTGGTATTACCTTTTACCACTTTCCCCTCAACTACCAATGATACCGTACTTTTAGCAGCTGAATTTACGGTTACATTGACGATACCCTTGTCAATATCAGGCGTGATCACCAAACCCTCAATATGTGTCGCAGGCACTACCTCCATCCACACCGTTTGCCAGATACCGGATGTAGGTGTATAATAAATATTCTCAGGCTTCAGCACCTGCTTGCCGTGCGGGCCAACTCCATCACCTGAAGGGTCAAATACCTTAACCACGATTTCATTATTACCTTCTTTTAATTGCGGTGTAATATCAAATGAAAACTCAGTATAACCGCCTTCATGACGACCAACCTGAATACCGTTTATAAAGACTATTGCTTCATAATCTACCGCTCCAAAGTTTAATTTAATTTTCTCCCCGGACTTTATTGCAGGTTTAATGAATGACTGCTTATACCATAAGTTCTGCGGGGGGAGAAGTGCCTTCTTTACACCGCTTAATGCTGACTCCAAGGGATATGGCACTAGAATCTGACCTTCCCAGGCAGACGGTTGTGCAGCGCCTTTTGTTGTGATAGCATAATCCCACAAACCATTTAGGTTTATCCAACTATCACGAACCAATTGGGGACGGGGATATTCTATTAACGCGTTACTTGGTGAAACTTCCTTAGCCCACCGGGTCTCTATCGTCACCGGCTTCATTTGCCAGTTTTGTTGTGCATTGACCCATGTTGTCCAAAATCCGGACAAGGCAGTAGCTATAAGTAAGGTATTTCTTACTGTTTTCATTAGAGTTTTTTTATGGTGTTGTTAGCTTTTCTATTGATTTTTAATCAACCCTATTATAAACCAGTGTCGACTTCTCTGTCCTGTCTGGCAATACCGATTCCGTATTAATCGTCAGCATCTTACCGCCATCATTAACAGACCATGCCTCTGTACCTGTAAATTCTAGAGGCTCCCCGTTGTTGTCTACCGTGAACTTAGAAATGATCTTCATCACCTGCTGATCAGCAGACCATTCCCTAACCGATGATCTGTTAATCACCGATCCTGTTCGGCTAGTTATTTTTCTCACTTTACCATCGAAAACCACAGTATCCATACGCAGCTGGACCTTACCCATACTGTCCGTCTTCGACTTTTCAATCACAATCATGGGATCTTGTTGAACAATCCGTATAAAACAATTCGACGGTTTAGGAGCAGGTGTATTCCCAAACTCACTTTTGCTGATATCCAGTACCCATTTCCCTTTGAAATCAACCGGCGCTGCCTGATACGTAAAAGCCATAAATGTCATTCCTGATAACACTATCGCGGCTAATAATTGCGTTTTTATTCTCATTTTTTAAATTTTATATGTTCCTATATCTTGTCATAAACTAGTTTCAGCGTCGCTGAACCCGTATTCAGCCGGATTAGCCGTTCCACCGTTAACCGTTTCCCTGCTTCTGTCAGTTTCCAGATCTCCAGCGTCGTATACTCTATTTCATATTTGTTATCCGGGTAAGTCATTTCGGTAAACTCCGTCAGGTCATTTCCCTGCACATCCAGCAGCATAGCTTTCTTCAACCGGTTACTGCTCTGGGTAGGAATGTCAGTTTGTTTACCATTAAAAGGCAATACCTCATCGGACGTATAAGCTTTCTTTTCCTGGTCAATACCCGACCTGGTGATGCTGATCTCGGCAACATCTTGTTTAACAACCAGTTCTTTTGCAGCCGAGCTGAGCGGCTGCTTTCCAAACTCACACAGCGAATAATTGATCGCCCACGTACCGCTTAAATTAGAATGCAACCTAACAGGCTTCAACTTACCCAGCTTGCTCAGAAAATCTACCCCCTTCAGTTTCTCCGCCATGACCGTTCTTCCAAGACCTTCAGTCACCGTAACCAGCTTATTTACAAAGTCAGTATCCCGCTTGCCTTTGAAATACTGCCCCAGCAACACAACGTACTGCCCCGCAGGATCAAGCGTCTTTTTAGCCTCAGCAATCAGCTTTTCTGCATCCAGAAAGCCACTGACCTGGTGTGCAAGCGAACCGTCCGGAGTTAGAAAAACCATAGTAGGCAAAGTTTTGATTGCATAAGCCTGGGAGATTTCCTTAGCCGCAGCATACCATTGTTTTACCATTACGTCATCTGAAGCTGTCTGATCCGTCTGCACCTTCACCGATAAAAACTGACTATTGAAAAACTCTCCCACTTTAGCCTCAGTGTATACCTCGCGTTCCATTTCCTTGCATGGCCCGCACCAAGTGGCCATCACATCCAGAAATATATATTTATTTTCAGTTTTAGCTTTGGACTTAAGCTGCTGCCAGCTTAAGTCCATTTCAAATTTGATTCCCTGCCCAAACGCTGCAACAGACCAAATCATCATAACCAAAACGAGAGCTTCTCGTTTAACCATCATTCCTTCCAGGTGGGAGCCCCCGCCTCCATTTTCTCTAAAGCATCCTTATACTCTTGCACACCCGGATCAATCTCCAGTGCCTTCCTTTCCCACTCAATCGCTTCCTGTGTACGCCCAGACTTGTGCAACAAGTTCGCATAAGTATCCATTCTCCAGTGAACCCCCGGTTCCAGGTCAATGCTTTTTTTACTCAGCATCAATGCAAAATTCAGCAGGTCTTTATTCGAAGTCCCTTCAAATACCGACCAGGCAATATCATTCAATGGATTGGCATTTATCCACGCCCTGTTTTTACCATATCCGTTGTACCATTCCGGCAGTTTGGTAACCAAGACATCCCATTTACTTTTTGCGATATGATCAAATACTTCAGACTGAAAAGCGATCTCAGTACCCAAATCACCATATTTTGCAGTCAGGTCTTTAGTAATAGCTTTCCAATCTGCATCTCCTTGTTTTGGTACTTTTGGCCTGATCAGCTCACGTTCCATAACCGCGGTTACAAGCCGTTCCGCCTCATCTTTACCGAGAATGCCGTTGACCTTTTCATTGTTATCAAGTAGAATTTTAAGGCCCGGATCATTTAAATTTGTGGTGAACATCTTGATGAAGTTCAGGTCACACTCTGTAAAAGGATCTTTTAAACCATTGATGTAGTCCGCAGCAATCAACTTTGCATTTTTATTGTCTTTTTCAGCATTAGCAGCAATGGCTAATTTCCGTAAGGCCACCGGATTTCGCTTTCCTGATATATAATCAGCTAGGCCTTTTTTGTAATTAAACAAGGTAGTATCAGCCGATTTAAACTGAAGTTGTTTTCCAAACCGTTCATAACCCTTTGTAGCTGGCCACAAGCGGCTATTGATTTCGGCAATGGTAGCAACCGGCAATTTGATCACTTCACGATCATAGGTCATAAAACCATTCTGTTCCGATTCCACATCATAAGGCTGGGTATAGATAGAAGCACTTAAACCCTTCTTTTCAAACTTGACCAGTGAATCGGTCATAGTAGAATATTGAACCTGCATCACAGGAATGCTTACGGTCTTTCCATAGCCCCAGCCCATGCTCAGGTCATTCCATATATGTCCATCTACCGAAACGCCAATACCCCCGAACTCTCCGAGTACTCTAACTTTGCCAGGAATGGAATTTGGTATTGCAGGTGGCGGGTAAGAATGCACGTCGGTCATATCACTGTTGATGGACTTTTTGATCACTTCTTCCGCACTTTTTGCATCGACTACCCCGCCAACAATTTTAGAACCCGAATGCCCGTTCACTAACCTGGTCGGATCATAATCTTTCATCCATTTGGTCAAACGTTCCTGATCGTATGCACCCCAACCCTCATTGAAAAGTACCCAGGTAGTGATACATGGATAATTGTACAGTTGGTCCATATTCTTTGCATTTTCTTTTTCAAACTGTTCAATGCTTTTTTCCCGGTGTACCATGTCCTGCCATACTAACATCCCAAGCTTATCACAGTGATAATACCATCTGGCCGGCTCTATTTTGATGTGTTTCCTGATTGTGTTAAATCCCATGGCCTTTGCAGCTTTCACATCGAAAGCCAAAGCCTCATCAGTTGGTGCAGTGTATAAACCTTCCGGCCAGAAACCCTGATCCAATACTCCCAGGTTATAGATATACTTGCCATTCAAGAAAATCCTTTCTATGCCTTTCTCATCCTCCTTCACCTCGACCTTCCGCATCCCGAAGTATGACTTCACCTTATCCTTACCCAAAATAACCTCCAAGTCATACAAAACAGGATCATCCGGTGACCACAGTTTTGCATTTTTTATCGGAAGCACTATTGGTTTATTGGAAACACCAGTCACAATGTGTCCATCAGCTTTCAATGTAATTGGCGCATCGGATTTAGAATGCACAACTATGGTTACACTCGATTGATCAACATTCGGCGTAATTTTAAGGCGTTCAACATATTGCTCGGGTACGACTTCCATCCACACCGTCTGCCAGATTCCGCTACTAGCCGTGTACCATATCGCCCCTGGTGTAAGTGATTGCTTCCCCTTCGGATTCGGGCCATTTTCCGTAGGGTCCCAAACCTTCACCACCAGCTCATTCTTGCCCGGCTTCAACAAATCCGTCGCATCAATAGAAAAATTCTGATACCCACCCGTGTGCTTACCTGCTTCCTTTCCATTGATAAACACAGTAGCTTCAAAATCTACAGCGCCAAAATTCAGCAGTACTTTTTCTCCTGCCTTGATTACCGGTTTTGTTACACTCCTTTTGTACCACAACAACTCAAAAGGGCTTTGTTTCTTTTTTACACCCGAAAGGGCAGATTCGATCGGAAAAGGCACCAGAATTTTTCCTTCAAATTTGTCTGGCGTTGTTCCATCCATAGGAGTCGTAGAATACTCCCATAATCCATTCAGGTTTTCCCATTTGCTGCGTTCCATTTGTGGCCTTGGATAATCGTTAAGAGGCTGGTCCACTTTCACGTCTTTCGCCCATCGTGTATTGATTTCTACAGGCCTCATCTTCCAGCTTGTACCCTGCGCTTCTGCTTCCGGAGCAAAAAATTGAGACATAGCAGTGGCTACAAGCAGTATTCTAATTGCTTTCATGTTCGTTTTTTTATGTGTTTATGTTATTTCGAAGTTTGTGTGGTATCTAGTTCTAATCCGGACTTAATTCCTCGTTCCCATGAGGGCACACCACGAGACATCCAGACCGGCATGGGCTTTCCTCTCAAATAATGATCAAAAAACTGCTGTTGCCGGATAGCAAAATCCTGTATGTTTTTTTCATTCTCCAGGTAATGTGCTTCATCTTCATATTCCAATAACCAGACAGGTTTGTTTAACCTGCGAAGCGCAAAATACATTTCCAGTGACTGTGTTATCGGAACTTGGCCGTCCTTGGTTCCATGCATTAACAAAAGAGGTGTAGCTACTTGATTGGCATGAAAAACCGGAGAATTATTGATATACAAATCTAAATTTGTCCACGGCGTGCCCGGCATATTTATTTGACCATTTTCAATCATATAATATCCTGGTTTTCCACCAAAATGAAGTGTCCCATATTGACTGAGATAGTTAGAGTATCCTGCTGATGATTGTGCCGCTGCAAACAGATTCGACCTGGTAATCATCAAATTAGTCTCATAGCCCCCATAACTATGTCCCTGCAAGCCCATATGTTTAGCGTCCACATAAGGAATTGTACTCACATGTTTTGCTGCAGAGCTAATGCAATCATAAATCCTGTCTCCAGGATTGGGACGCTGATGAGTCACATCAGGAACAAATACTAGGTATCCATTACTAACATACCACGGAATCGTCAGCTCACATTGAGATTGAATAGGTTCTATGAATTTGTTTAACGTATAACTCATTATTTCATAGTAATAAAATATAACTGGGTATTTTTTTGCCGGATCGAAATTTTCTGGTTTATATAAAATACCCTGATTATTGGTTCCATTGGCTAACTTGTAGTTGTGGAGTTCTGTAGTATACCAGTAATAATTATCTTCCGGATGGATATTAGAAACCTTGATTTTGTCGGATTTATTATGAATATAGAGATTGGGTGATTTACTGGCATTTTGATGAACTATCAAATAGGAATCTGTACTCTTAGCCTTTTGTGGGAGAAAACTCATTGCTCCTGCTCCATAAAATAGACTTGCCTGCATAGGGAGAATAGTTTTAATTCGCTTCTTGTTCGTTAAATTCAGAGAGAAAATTCCATTTTCTTTCGTAGCTAAATTAAATCCAGCAACCAAAATCACATTCGAGCTTATTTTTTTGCCCTTTCTATCATAAAATGATGGTGTTACTCGGTACCTTATACCTAGCGATCTACCGACCTTATTTGTCAAACATATCGGCTCAATTTTACCGCTAGGATCAACTTCCCAAATATCATATTCATCAGATAGAATCAATTTATTTGTCTGTTTCCCTATCTTTATCAAATGACTTCCATAAACTAATAAGTCTGTATTCGGACGCATCCGTCCAACGTCCTTAAAATCATCCATATCATAGGGAATATTGCCACTCAGATCTCTTTTTAAACCACTTGCTATATCATACGACCAATACTTATGAACAATATCGTCATACCAGACCACATATTTTTCATCTTCTGTTATTTCAATGGGTTGCTTTCTTGAGGGATTGATAGCAATTTGTATTCTATTACCAGTTTTGATATCTAACAGAACCAATTTTCTGTCGACATTTCTATAATTAGCCTCGTCTATATTGACTTTATTTACTAATAACATATACCTGTCATTGTATTGTCCCTCATATAACAATGTTAAGCTATCATTAGTTACTGGAATTGTTTTCAGGGTGGTGATATCCAAAGCAAAGACTGGTTTAGCATCCAATAACTCATATTTTGGCAAAAACTGTGCTGACTGTGGGTATTCATCCTTATAATTCCACACATTAAGGTGATCGGTTATTGCGTTAATTTTTGAGTATTTGAACTGATTGTGAATATTAAAATATAATACTTTGCCATTAGGACTGAAATTTAGGAGGTCATTAGGACTCTTTATATCACTATCGAAACCTTCAAATGATAACATTTTATTGGTATCGTTCTTTATGTTAAACAACCATAGTTTATTCCCTAAACTGTCTTTTGTAAGATAAATAAGTGAATTACCGGAAAAGTCGAAACGCCACGATGTCAAAACAACCATATTTATAATTTTGCTTTCAAGAGTACCGCTATTGACTCTTATTAAAAGATTTTGTTTGCCATGTGTCTTTACGAGCATCAACGCAGAACCGTCTGGCGAAAACTCGAATTTTCGTATGCCGTGATAAATACGCTGTACACCTGTCGTCAAATTCATAAACGTCAATTTTCTATCACTCTGACAAGCAATTAAGACACCGGATTTTGAGTCAGCAACAGCATAATTCCTTCCCAATAAACTAAATTCTTGCATGGTATTGAGCTCAATTATCTGGATAGTATCGCTAGAAACATTGTATATAAAGTATTCTCCACGATTAGTAAAAATGGGATTTCCCCCTCCCTCAATTTTTTTTTTGAGTTTGCCATTAGATGAAGTCAAAACAACCTCAATCCCTTTAGTTGTTGAACGCTGTGTATACCAAACAAATTTTCCGTTATCACTAATTTGGTACTTTTCCAGCTTTTCCCAAGTCTCTGGAGTATTGTTGTCAATCAACTTTTTTTGGGCAAAACCGGGCATTGCAATTGCTAGCAGTAACAGTTTTATAATCAGTTTCATTATCTATATTTAATATGATTAATTCAGTTTTAACATGGAGATCAATATCGACTTCCATGTTAAATTCGATTAAGGTGCGACTTCAGGATATCCCGAATTCTGCTGGCCTTTCAATCCAGAATTATATTTGAACTCATCGATGGGGATAGGTAGCAGGGCTTGGAACGAAGACCAACTAGCTGATACACCGCCGATAATTTTTAAAGGGTTTCTAACTCTCATTACCTCATCAATTTTTCCGGTTCGTTTCAAATCAAACCATCGATGCCCCCATTCACCAAACAATTCACTTTGGCGTTCCTTGGCTACAAATTCCAGCGCGATCGATTGAGTAACATCAGTAGGTAATTCAGCTAAATTATTCGGACTTAGACGACTTGCCCTAGTTCTGAGTGAATTCAGATCAGCTATACCTTCCGAGATTTTGTTGTTTCGAATTCTGGCTTCACCACGCACTAAATATTGCTCTGCAAGCCTTAATACCATCACATACTCCGTTTGTATGTTACTTTGCCTCACTTTGTATTTAAATGGAATAGTGTATGACGAGTTACCTGATGTTACTGTTTTGGTCCATGCCGATTTCCGAAGATCATTTTCCTCAAATGTCTCTAAGGTGAAGGAGCTGAGGAATATCCTAGGAATAGTATTTGGTAGGGGAATAATTGTATTTCCTTCTAATGTGTTAACATTGCTAGCATTAGATATATTCGGTTGTAAAGCAAAAATAGTCTCCTTACTATTCTTTAGAAAAACATCATTAAGTGGCACAAGCTGGTAAACACCTTGATTTGAAATTAATTTAGTTGCTTCGTCTTCTGCTTTCTGCCATTGCCCGGTGTAAAGGTATACTCGCGCTAGCAAAGCCGTGGCAGCAGCCTTATTTGGCCGTACGCGTTCCTGTAGTGGATCAATATTTAAATTTGCGCCCAAATATTGATCGCTTAACAGTAGTTGAGCTTCCAAAAGATCGGAAATAATCTGTTCATATACAAAGTTATTTGGACTTCTAGAGATATTGGAATTGATTTTAAAATCTGTGGTAAGTACTAACGGAACATCTCCGTAGATATTTACAAGATAAAAAAATAAGAAAGCTCGGGTAAATTTCGCTTCCCCGGAAAGTTTATCCTTCGCCGTTTGATTCAATTCTTTTGATTTAGATAACCCTTCTATAATTGAATTTATGGTGAACAAATGTTTGCCATAAATGGTATTCCAGAAAGCATTGCCTTTACTAAAGGACGTTGGAGTGTTCAAATACATAACCAAATTATGGGACAGTGTAACTAAGTCGTCCGCTATAAGACCAAATCCGATAGATATTCCGTTTGGACCCGCAAGCCCACCCGAACTCATTTGCCCCATATCTTGAAAAACACCCGTCATCACTAGTGATGCAGTTTCTGGATTACTGTACACTGTTTCGGCTGACTGTCTATCTTTTGGCAATTCTATTTCCACAAGTTTTTTACAGCCTAGGAATGATACCATAACATTTATTCCAAAGAAAATTACAACTTTTTTCATGTTGAATATTTAAAAATTTACATTAAGACCTACAGTAAAAACCCTCAATTGAGGAATGCCTGAACCTACTAATCCCCCTACTGTTTCAGGGTCAAGTCCATTATATCTCGTGATTGTCCAGAGATTCTGTCCCTGTAAATAAAGACGAAGATTTTCCAACTTGGCCTTTGTCAAGATTGACTTAGGAAATGTATAAGATAAACTTGCATTCTTCAATCTGATAAAAGATGCATCTCCGTAGGCAAGATCACTATTTCGTGCATTCTGATAAGCTAAATCACCATCACTTCCTCCAACCGAACTAAACTTCTGAATATTACCATCATCACCAAGTTGCCTCCATCTTTTCATTACCTCGACAGATTGATTACCTCCTGTTTCTGAAAAAATACCTGGTGTTGTTGAATAACTAAATAAATCAACTAGCCCCAACTGCTTAGTAAATTGAAAAGTAAAGTCCAAACTTAGTCCACCCAATGAAAAAGAATTTGTAATGCCTCCAAAACGATTTGGATTTATATAAATAGTCTTAACTGAGTTTGGAACAGTTGAAGAATTTTCAGGGATTCCATCCCCATTTTCATCAGACCCCTCGAATTCGTAATAGCCTGTATTTTGGTTGATACCCCTGTATGAGAAAAGGTTTGTCAAACCAACAAATGGCTTACCAATTGGTTCATTTTCATACGATTGAATAAAGAATCCTGTTGTTGGCAATGCCAAAAGCTTATTTTTTAGATAACTAAAGTTTATCGAAGTAGACCATTTGAAATTTTTACCCTCAACATTAATTGTGTTAAAAGCAAATTCCCATCCCGAATTCTCAATATTCGCGGTTTGATTGGCAATAAAGGAGTTTGCAGAATTCCCAGCTGTTTGGGGAAGATATTGTCGGCCAAGTTGGTTTGACGTGCGATTACGAAAATATCCAAAATTAAAAAGTATTCGGTCTTTAAAAAATCCAAGATCTAACCCGAATTCTGCTTTATTTACATTTTCCCAACTGTAAAAAGGATTGGCTACACCTTGGATCTGCAACGATTTCACTCCTTGATAACTTTGATTAGAATTCTGAATTATATAATTTTCCAGAAACTTATAGTCACCAATTCGATCACTACCTGTTGTTCCATAACTGGATCTAAGTTTCCCAAAACTCAAAATGTGGGTAATCTTTTTAAAGAACTCTTCACTTGTAAATAGCCAAGCACCTGCCACCGACCAAAAAGTACCAAACTGCCGATTAGGGCCAAATCGACTGCTACCATCGCGACGTATATTAAAGCTTGTTAAATACTTATCATTCCAATTGTAGCTCAATCGTCCAAAAATTGCGTTATATTTATATTCGTTTTCAGTGTGACCATTACTATAAATATCATTTGCAGCAGTTAAGTTGCCGACTAACGCATCACTCGCAAAATTTGAGGCAATCAAACCGACAAAATCACTTTTTTGATATTGAAGAGTACTTCCTATTAATGCTGTAAAACGTCCCTTTAACAGGATGCCGTTGTACTGAAGTTGAGGTTCAATGCTTCGAGAAAGTGAAGAATTAGTATTGTAATCATATCGCCTTAATACATTTCCCTCTATTTCTACCCGCTTCGGATCAAATGACGTTAACATACTTTTGCTATAAAAATTACCTTTGAGTTCGCTTAGTCCAGTTAGAGTTGTTAAAATTAAATTTGATGTAATTTTATATTGTAGGTCAACACTAAAATTTAAAACGGTAGTATTTGCATTTTGTGGATTTTGTGTAGCAGCAAATGGATTCTCCCAAGTAGCTAATCCAGTAACAGGATTAGACTGCCAGTTCAACTGTCCGTTTTCATTATAAATAGAAGGAGCATTTGGAGGTAATAGTATGGACGGCAGAACATTTAAAATCTTATTCTGGTTATTGGTATAACCCGTATTGAGTGCTATCCTGAATTTTTGATTTGGTGTACTGGCTGTCAAATTTAAGCGTCCGGTTGCATTATCAAAATTTGTAGAACCTGGCAAAACATATCCCTGGCGGTTGTATCCCAAATTGAACAAATATTGAAAGTTTGTTAAACCGCCTGATACAGATGCCTGAAGTTGATCTGATTTAGCCTTTCCTCCCCAGAATACCTCCTGCCAATCTGTATAACGATTCTGGTCCCACACAAAAAGGTCGGGTGCAAGCTCATTTCTCCGTGCAGGATCATCATAAGGCGCAACATCGAAATCAATTCCGTCATTTTTATAAGCCTCCTTTCTCATTTCCAGGTATTGTTGAGTATTAAGCAAATTCATTTTCTTCGCTACCTCTCCAAAACCAGATGAAGCATTTATCGAGATTCTGGAATCTCCCACCTTACCTTTTTTCGTAGTGATGAGGATTACCCCATTGGCGCCCCTAGAACCATAAATAGAAGTGGCATCCGCGTCTTTCAGCACATCTATTGAAGCAATGTCACTGGGATTGAGAAAGCTTAAAGCAGACGAGGCAGTCGTGTTCCCCATGCTTCGATTAGCGGTAAAAATATTATTTTCATAAGGAATGCCATCGATAATGATCAGTGGCTCCGTAGTAATTGTACCGTCATCACGCCTGCCAACAATACTGTTTTGTCCCCTAATCCGGATATTAACAGCCGCATTGGGCGTTCCATTGGATGGCATAATGTTCATGCCTGGTATCCTAGCCTGAAGTGCCAGCAATGGATTGTTGATGTTCTGTTTTTCTATATCCTTTGCAGAAATCCCATCAATAGTACCGGTACTTAATCTTCGGTTAGTAACGCCATATGCCATGACCTGAACCTCGTCCAATTTCGAATCACTAAGCTCCAACTTCACAAATCCAATATCATCCACAGCCTTCACCTCTTTCAGCTTATACCCAATATAAGTGAACTCCAAAACCGCTCCCTCGTCTACATTCTTGATGTAAAACTCACCTTTAGCGTTCGTCAGTGCGGTACCCTTACCACCCTTTACCCGCACCGTAGCACCCGCTAAATACTGATTGTTCTCATCAATCACCACACCATGGACATCAATAGCTTGAAGTCTTGCTATTACTGTTTCCAGATATGATTTCTCATCTTTGCGTTTAATCATTACAGTCTTATCTGAAACTTCGTAGATCAATGGTTGGCCTGCAAATGCACCTTGTAATGCCGTTTCAATGGTCGCGTTATTAATTTTTAGATCAACCGGATTGGCTTTATTTATAGTTTGGTCACTATAGACAAAATCATAACCGCTTTGTCTGCTGATTTTTTCAAGCACCTTGCGTAGTGATTCCTGTTTTGCATTTAAAGTGATTTGAGCATTGCTAGATGCACTTACCTGCAAAAGGAAAATTGTCATTATGAGTATGGTTAGCTTCATAATTCGCAAAATTTGTCGGGTTTGCCGATAGGCATATACCCCAATTTTTTGATTAATTTTCATTAACTTTGGTTGTTTGGTTCTTGTTGATGTTGATTGTCTCGCAAGGATGATTTTTAACTGAACCAGGCGCAAAGGGCGGGAGTAGGTCGAATCATTCCCGCTTCTTTACATTCTAGCCAGTCGTTTTGTAGAAGTCTATGGCATAACTGTAATTTTCCTCCCTTCTATTTTAAAGTGAACATCTTGTGTATAGGTAATCTTTTCCAATATTTTTGATATGTTATCAAATCGGCTGATCGAACCAGTAAATGTTTTACTTGAGAAGTCGCCTTGATATATTATTTCTGCATCATACCAACGTGATAATTTTCGCATTACGCCTTCAATTGGTTCGTATTCAAACACAAACTTTCCATTTTTCCAGGCGATTGCTTTGTCGCCGTCAAATGCCGCAATTGTAGTTTTCTTTTCTTTGTTTGTTGTTGCTTGTTCTCCTGGCCTCAATAAAGAATTTTCATTAATTTTTACCGACCCCTCTAACAAGCTTGTTTTAGTTAAAGGTTCGTCAACATATCCGTTTACATTAAAATGAGTGCCTAGAACTTCAACATCTTGTTTTGTGGTGCTCACAATAAAGGGATGAGCTTTATCTTTTGCAATTTCGAAGTAACCTTCACCATCAAGTTTTACCCTGCGCACCCCGTTCTCAATTAGGGTGGCAGAGTAAGTTAAACTTGAAGCGGCATTTAGCCAAACCAAAGATCCATCCGGCAAACGCACTTGGTATGTTTCTCCTTTAGCTGTAGATAAAGTATTTAGTTTATTTGGCTCAGTTTTCGATCCTTTAATTTCATATACCAATTGGCCATTTGCTGATTTAGTAATGGTTACACCAGCCTCCTTAGCCAACTCACCGTTAGCGGCATCAGTTAATCTGATATTCTTACCACTGGCAAGGGTCAAGGTAGCGCCTTGTTTGCCGGGAGCAATGTCATTTATTTTAACGATTTGATCCGTGGCGACTTCATTTTTATTATTGAAAAACCATATTCCTGCAGAAGCAATCATAGTAGCAACGGCCGCAGCGATTAAGATTTTTGGCCAAAGTTTTTTAGTTATTCTATTTGCATCAGAGGGATGGTTGATAATATGGCGATAAATCTCTTCTGAGCGGTTTCCGTCTAAGTGCTGTAAGTCTTTCTCTAATATTTGGTAATAGCTATTATCAATGATATTTCCTAATGCATCTTTTAGTGAAGGGTCATGTATAATTTTTTGCCACTCATCGAGTTCTTCAGAGCTCGCTTTACCTTGCAGATATTGTTGATATAAATATGTTAGTCGTTCTCTTTCCATTTTTTGTGATGATTTAGCAATTTGATCACATTTAGTTAACATCTCTTTGGTATAAGACGAATCTCATATGGCCTTCGGAGTAATGGAAATGAAAATAAATTTTAAAGTATTTTTAAAAGAAGGATAGTAACCGCGATATCGCTGTTTTTAAGGATGTGTGCGCGTAAAAAACGCAGCGCATGTTGCATGTGTGTTTTAACGGTCAGTGGAGACAGGTTAAGTTTTTCAGCGGCTTCCTCATATTTTAAACCTTCCTGATGACAGAGTTGATATACTAATTTTTGCTGAGGCGGCAACAATTCGATACCTGCTTGTAGAAGCTCTTTGGTGTCATTTAAAATGATCGATTCTTCTGTCTCGTTATGTTCTTCTGTCCAAAGTTTTGTATTAGTTAGACCAGATTTGATTTCCCTCTGTTGTTTGCGCAATGCATCTAATGAGCGGTTCCTGGCAAGTGTAACCAGGTAAGCTTCAACATTGCTGATTTTGTTTAGCGCATCACCCATCAGCCAGAGCTTTAAAAAACTTTCCTGTACCACTTCCTCAGCCATTTGTTTTGACTTTAGCAATCGCAAAGAAAATGTGTAGATCTTTTTGTGGTATTGATAATAGATTGTACCGAATGCAAGCTCGTCCCTTACTGCTATTTTTTCAAGCAGTTCCCTTTCTAAGGCTAAGCTATTTGTATCGTGCATGCGCATGATCATTCAGTTTTTTTATGCCGTGAATCTATATGGGGATGTACATTAAATTTACGCAATTATTCTTTTAAAATCAATCATTTTGCTTTTACACTAGGCGTGGATCTATCAAACTCCCAAACCCTGCTGATTCCATAAAATTAACATACTCATGGATCAGCAGTATATTAAAGCCGGGCTTCCTTTCCAGGTCAGCTGTCCGTATATGTACCAGGTCTTTTAAACTTTTATATCCTTGCATCTTTGCAGCTTGTTTAAATTCCAAACTCAAACTGAGATTATCTATATTCTCAGTTAGTACAGTTACATTACAATCCCTCATTGGTATTTCATATTTATACTGCCTGTCCCTCAACAGTCCTGTAAAACGAAATAGCGTGGGACACAACCATAATCCGTCTTGGAGGCTCTGGTAAGCCCGAAGTACAGAAAACAGCTGCGCCCACGCTATTGCGCAGGCGAGCAGCATCATTTTCCTTGTACTTCTTTAAAATTTACCAGATTTCCAAGACAAGTTCAAATAGCCGTCGCTATAAAATATTTTATAATTACAAACATAAATATTTCTTAGCATAGTAGGTAAATACATCAGTTAAAAACGCTGGTGGTTGTATGCGCCGCTATAACGCTGTATGTCAATTACCTTAAGTCTCCTAATGGCGGATACGCCGCGTATAGACCATTCGCTTTCAAATCCACATCATTTCTTTGCTGCCATGAAACTGAAAGAATTTAGTTTTCTGTTGAAAGATGCAGTGATCGGCGGGACCGACAAAGCTTTGATCGCATCCGGCCAGTTACCGGACACGTTAACCAAGGCACAGGCATTTCGCCTGTATGGTCAGTCCAACGTCGAACGCTGGATCTCAGAAGGTCTGATCAACCCGGTTAAGCACCGTGGCAATAGCTCCAAAAAGTTTATTGACCGCTTAAAGCTTGAAGCGGTGGCCAGGGCCCGCAACAGAACAACATATCTGCCAGTCTCTGAAAGATAGGGGTTTCTTAGATCGTTATCTCCTATCTGTTCTTTCTCCTGCTGGGTAGAAGCGTTATTCTGGCAATGCCAGAAAACTAAAGTGCAGTTGCCATCCATTCCCAACTGATTTTGAAGAATCTATTGGCAGGATGTTAGTGAACCATAGGCAGCCGGTTTCGGCAAGGAAGGTAAATTCCTACGTGTGTACACCTCAGAAGGCAAAGGGAGACTTGGACTTACATCCAGTCTCCCTTTTGTATTTCTACAGCTTTTCATCCTGACCTCGGATTAGCTGCAAAGTATATCTATCTCAGGATCTTCCACTGTACAATGGGCTTTCCCCATCCCAACTTTGGTGGGATCTCTTGATCTTGCTAATCATCAAGCCATCCTTTCAATTATTCAACACCTCATCAATTCAACTCACCGCAAAGCAAGCCTCACCGTACATACAACTTATGTATCAACTGTCAAATCATACACTCATCCTTTTATTGCAAAAAGCCGCCGAACTCGGCGCTAAACAAACCCTTTGCCGTACAGGTAAATTCAAACCGTACTTAACCAAATCCCAAGCTTTCCGTGAATACGGCCGTCACAACATTGAGTCCTGGATCGAGCAAGGTTTGATCACACCCCGGAAAGATGGTGATCATTCAGCCTGTTGGCGGATCGACCGCATCGAAGCTGAGGCAATCAAATACGCCAGGGATTTAGTAATGTACTTCTGATAGGGTTAGTAAATGGACATAAACTCATTAAGCCGGATAGACCGGGCAGTTGCAGATAATATCAAAGATATTCAGCGATCCTTTGGTTCGCAGGCTGGACTGGTACAAGATTTCATTGTCTTTATCTCTCGGCGGTTGAAAACAGACTTGTTCGGTTATACCAGGTTTACCCTTCAGGATTTTTGCAAACAAACCGGGCGTCGTAGACAGGAACTTGCGCTCATTCATCCTGACATTGCCTCCGGCAAAATCCTGGCTCCGGTAATTCGTGGCTATGCGTTCAATACGATCATTGACTACGCCTTATACAGTATGATGGAACGAAACATCATCTTTTCTACCCGGTATGATGTAAAAGAAAAAGATTCAGTCATCGAAATGCACAATTTCCCGATACTGAAAGACCTTAAACTGAATTTCAATCGAAAAGACAAAGAGCAGAAAATCTACGAGATCAGGCTTTCTGATGAATTGTTGCAAGGGTTCCTCAGCAGGTATTATACCTTAGATGTTGAAAGTTATCGCCTCGTAGGTAAAGGACGTAGCGGTGAGGGACGCAAAAAGCTACTGCTCTATCTATCCAAACTGAGTCATGTGCTGACCACAACTGGTCAGACTGAAACTATTTTACCAATAGACCGGCTTTGTCATTTTGCTGATATCACCGATCCCAAACCATCGCATAAAAAGCAGAGCTTATTTAGAATGCTCAATATCATATGTGGTATCGGACAATTCCCTATGCACTTTGAGTTTTTGAGTAGTGCCTCATTTATGGTTCGATTGAGTTTCTTTACTCCGGTTACCAAAAGGTCATTTCAGCTGGAGCATAATTTCTATTTCAGGCTAATGTCCGGCCTTCGTAGCATCCATGCAGCAAAAAAAACATCCCAGCTAATTATAGATGAAGATCCCTTTCAGGCATGGTTGGTATCGTCACATATCGATACTGAGGCAAAGGCCCAGGTTCTCGCCCAGGCTTATTATATAACCCTGAATCTGACCATTACGCATACTTATGCAATCCTACTGATCAAGAGTAACGAATTTCTGAAACCCTTCCGGGAGCTTGTCCGCTAGTGCGCCTCAGATGTCCGTTTCTGCGGATGCTTGTCCACTATTGCGGTAAAGTATAGACTAGATGTCCAGCATTGCGGCTTTAAAGTCCGGTATTGCGCCGGTTCAGCCATTTGATGTCCGCTTTTGCGCCGGTTTAAATTCAATTTGGTTCGTACCCTACACAATGTCCGGTATTGCGCTGTGAAAATTGGCCCTAATCTCTATCCCACCCTGATTGATGTCCGGTATTGCGGCCAATATAATAGATTAATAAACTTAATAATTCTTTGAAATCATGATTTCCCTGACAGAAAAAGCAAAGCACATTAAAAGCAATGTTTCATTAACTGACTTCTTAAACCGCCTCGGATTTTCACCACACGGCAAACCCGCCAAAGAAACCATGTACATCAGCATGCTCCGCGATTCCGATACCAACGCTTCTTTTGCCGTAAATGAAAAATTAGGAGTTTGGTTTGACCACGGCATGGGCAAAGGCGGCAATATCCTCGACTTCGCACAACTATACTGGAAAAACATTTCCTTCAAAGAAGCCATCGAAAAGGTTGAAGGCATCTGCAATCTCACCATTGGCAATTCTGAAATCAAAAACTCACAAACTCAGCGCCCACGCATCCGCACAGCTATAAAACTACCTAACTACCAAATCCAGGAAATCAAACCATTTGGCACATCAGAAGGAATCAACGCATATCTCAATTACCGCGGTGTTTTCGAAGCCGCCAGTACTACCATAAAAGAAGTCCATTATTTCGTCGAGGACGAAAAGAAACTCCGCAAAAACTATTTCGCTGCAGGATGGCAAAACGAACTCGGTGGCTGGGAAGTACGAAACAAATACTTTAAAGGATGTCTGGGCAAGAAAGCCATCACTTTACTACCCGGTGATTCGCGACAGCTTGCAGTATTCGAAGGGTATTTCAACTATCTCAGCTGGAAAACTGAATACCCACATTCTACAAAAAGCGTGTTGGTACTCAACTCACTGGCAATGCTGGAATCAGGAATCCAAAAAGCAAAGCAGTTTTCCGATATTGAAATTTACATGGATCATGATCCCGCAGGGCATAAAGCCATGCGTGATTGGAAAGTAGCGCTACCCTATTCCGTCGACAAATCCGCCCTCTACCAAAACCACAACGATTACAACGACAAACTGGTCGCAGATCTCAAATCAGAAAGGATGAAAAACATTGGCCGGTAAACCGGAAATTCATTTCATGAATTTATCCCAGATGAATGCTTTCACCCGTGACCTGCAAAGCAAAAACAAACCGTTTGCATACTCGCACCCTGCTTTGACTTTTACTTTGCAAGATGTCTTTTCGTCCGACAGAAATTGCTCCGCAACACCTGACAGTCGAAAAGTGATCTTGCCTTAAATACCTGCGTCTCTGCGTTCCTGGGTAATTAAGGAGTTAAGTCTGCTCGCAACTCACAGACTTTATGGAAGAAAAATATATACGGCTCAAAGGAAGGCCGTTAATGAAAAGCGGCAAACGGACGAAAAAAGTCGATGTCCGTTTTACTGACGAGGAGTATATGTTGATCATGGATTTGGAGAAAACCCTGGGTATCAGTAAAACGGACATCATCCGAATGCGTTTACTTAGTGGCACTCCCAATATCGTCGTCAACGCCAAAACAATGATCAACCAGCTTGATTTGGTCGGCGCTGAACTTGGCAGAACCGGAAACAACATCAATCAATTAGCCCGGTATGCGAATACTTTGCAAAAACGCGGATTGATGTCCGTGCAGATCATGGAACGTTTTGAGATCTTATTTCAAAAACATATTGAGGTCCAAATGTTGCTTGAAGTGTCCCTTCGAAAAGTCATCCGGCAGATGGGTAAATGAAATCATAAGTTCAAGATCTCATCAACTCATGAACTCAGCTACTCAATGTTGAACTCAGCAAATCAAAGGTTCAACAAATCAATCGCTCAACTAATCAACTTTCAATTACCATAAACTCAATAACCGTTATGAAAACACAATTTATCATCGATCTGCCAACGCTGGCATTAATCCTATGGCTGTACTTTTCCCTGAAGTGGTTTTATTATGTGCTTCGCTATTTCTATCCTAATCCAAATTTATACTGGCGTTTTGGATATTTCGCTGGACATTGTGCACTTGCCGATGCCATACGACCGCAGGTAAAGGAATTGGTCAAAAACTGGGACAAAATCAAAACCCAGCTTGAAAAACTTAACCACTCTGAGACAACAGCCGCGGATAAAGCTCATGATTGTAAAGTTTCTGGCCAAGAGCAAAACGTTTAAAGGGGTACGGTATAACACCAATAAAGTTGATAAAAACAAGGGTGAGCTAACGAAGGTCTCCGGTTTCGGTCCACTGCAAGGCCTTTCTCAGCTCATGCCTCAGGACTACATCAATTACCTGAAGCTAATTTCTGGCAGAAATAAAAGAATCCAATATCCCCAGCTCCATTGCATTATTTCTGCAAAGGGGAAAGAAAAAAGCAAAGAAGAACTGACCGATATCGCAGGCAAATGGATGAAACAAATGGGATATGCTGACCAGCCTTACCTTGTCATTTTCCATAAGGATACCCGAAACCATCATGTGCACATTGTCTCAACCAGAGTTGACATAGTTACTGGTAAAAAGATTAATAGTGCTTATGAAAGGATTCGTGCACAAACGGCAATCAATAATATTTTGAAGCTCGATCCAGTTCAAAAAGCTAAAGATGACCTGGAAAAAGCATTGAAATATAACTTCCAGACTAAAGTACAATTCATGATGATCCTGGAATCTGTGGGCTACGCCCTGAGCGACGAACAAGGAAAACTCGAAATGTTCAAATTTGGTCAGAACTTACTTGAAGTGGATCTTGCCTTCCTTTCTCAACGAAAAGCTAACTATCAAGTTAACCAGGAAAGGGCAAGCCAAATCACGGCATTCCTTCATAAATTCCGCCGAATGCATTCCGCTCAGCTTCGCCCGGAAACCGTTCCATTGCCAGGTGGTTTGCAAATAGAAACGATTAAATACACCTCTGATCTTGCTGTTTTCTTGAAGGATAAATTGGGTATTCAGCTGATCTTTCATAGTAAGTCCGGCAAAGCCCCATATGGATATTCCATATTGGATCATGCTAAGGGCAATGTTTTTAAAGGAGGGGAAATTATGGACTTACAAATTTTAACTGAAGACTTGGGTATTGCAACCAGCAGAACAGCTCCGTACCGATCCGATTTGACAGGTAATATTCCATACCTGCCTCACGAAATGGTTATAGAACATTTGCCATTTTCTCCAGATGGCTCGCTTTGTCCTGAAAGGACGTTCACGCCCTATGAGCCACCAATAGATATCAACATCTCAGATGATGTTGATGACGAAGCGATACATGGCCGTAACCGCCGCCGATCAAAACAAGCCAGAACCAATACCAGGTAAAACTTAATCCTTAATTTATGATCATACTAATTGGAAACCAGAAAGGTGGTGCAGGGAAAAGTACGCTCACTTTATTGCTGGCAAACTTTCTGACTTCGCGGAAAAACTGTAATGTCACCGTGCTCGATATGGACTACCAACAGTCCCTCGCTCAAAAATTTGAGCGGGCTAAACTCTTGGAAAATCAGGAAGCTTATCAGGTGATTGCAGCCAGTCTGGAAAAGTATACTGAGCTACAACCTGTGCTCAGTGAGAATCCGAACGACTTGGTACTCATCGATCTGCCAGGTAAACTTGATGATGATGGATTGATTCCGGTGTTTCAGGGAGCGGATCTTGTAATCTGTCCGTTTTCTTATGACGAATTCAGCTTCAAATCGACAATCCTGTTTGCTGTTGTGCTCAATAAAATTAACCCGGAGCTGGACATAGTGTTTGTGCCAAACCGCATTAAAGCTAACGTCCGCTATGAAACTCAAACTGATGTCGAAGAGCAACTTCGAAAATTTGGTTCTGTCATGACAGCACTTCCGGACCGGATCGACTTCCAGCGGGTGAGCACTTTTGCAACTCCTGAATTGATTTTACCAGTAGTGGAACCTGTGCTCGAACAATTGTTCGTAACCCACTTTGCTTTTCTCCTCGATGACCTTACCGCAGCAATGCTAAACGACGATTACGATGAGCAAAATTAAATCCCTTGCCGACCAGCTTCGCGACCGCATGGCAACACCAGAGGTGGTCTGGCCAGCAACAAAATCAAAAGTTCTTGTTGCCAGGAACTTAAAATCTTCAAAAAAGTTACCTGACGATTCCAGTTCAAATTTGCTGCATTTGATTCAAAATTACGACAGCTCAACAAACCGGGCAATGGTACATGTCAAGCTGGATGATGCTACAGCCAAACTGGTCAGTCATTTCAAAATGGCAACGGGGGTAGACAACATCCGATTGGTTGCTTTCTCTGTTAAACATCTGTTCGACACCAATCCCGAACTCAAAGACATCATTAAACAATACACTCAAAACTTAAAACTATGAATTTAAACTGGGTCACTTTCATGACCATCACCGGTGCCGGATACGTGTGTTACTACCTGGCGCTAATTATAACCGATACCTTGTTCGCTAAAAAGTTTACTGCTGAAAAGGATGAGATTCCTGTGCTAACTTTTACTGAGGCCCGGCCTCCCGAAAAGGTAAGTCTGGAAGATGTCGGAAGTAAATCTGTTGCTGCTAATAATACCGGACAAGCGTCAGTTGGCATAGGAGGTGTCTCCCTCCAGGATCTGTTCATACTTGCCCGTCAAGACGCCGTGGAATTCACAAAATCTGTTAGCTTTTAAGCGGAGGCAAATGGGAAAGCTGGAAAGCCATTTTAAGCTGAACCCTGACGTCCACGGGCTTGCCCTCCACTTGAACCGGAAGCCAGTCTGAAGGGAGTAATTTGAAAACCCGCAGGCCTTCTTCTTCCAGTCCATGACCATTGGTGCTGATGGCTTTTTCCTCGGTCAACTTGCCCTCCTTGTCAATCTTAGCTTCAATTACCACCCAACCCTGTACGTTGTTCTGCTGCGCATCTGCTGGATACCGGACACTGCGTACCAGTACTGATACAATCTTCGCATCACCACCAAGGTATACGCCAATGCTCCCCAGCTCTTTAACCACCTGTCCCTGTTCATCTAGCTGCTGGACAGAAGTGATCATTTTATGCACATCGTCCTGCAAGAAAGTCTGTGTTTTGAAGTCATATTTCTGAACCACTTTACCGCCGGCATAGGCTTCCCATACACCAGCTTTGACACCTTGCTCAAACTGTCCTTTTTCTGAATAAGAAGAAATACTTGCAGCATATGGCCCGTGCTTAATGTTTGGATCAGTTTTAAGCACAGCATACTTTTCACTGACGGTAAAGTAATCATTCTTACGCTTCACAGAAACGGTTTTTGTTTCCTGGGACTGGGCCGTGGAAAAGATCAACGGCAGTAGAGCTACAAGGCTGAGCGTTTTAAAATTGAGCATATCAGATGGATTTGAGTGTGAAAGTTAATCACAAAAAATGAATTTCAAAACATGCCAAAAACAGCTTTTATTTTTCTGATCATACCGCTGTGTTTGCTCATCATTCCGGCGTATGGTCAGCCCGGAATCGCCGAAATGAACCAGGCCACCGGTAATCTGCGCCAAAGCTTCTTTTCCGCCAGGGATGCCAGCATGGTACTGGCTGGCATTTTTGGCATCACAGGTGCTGTTAAAATTTATTACAACTGGCAAATGGGTAAAGAACGCATCACGCCGGAAGTTGCCGGCTGGTTCTTTGCCTCATTATTCATGATCCTTGCAAGTCCATTTCTCCAAGCTTTACTGGGCATCTAAACCTGCCTCACTTCCATGCCCAGCCTTTTTAGGCTGCTTAATACCGCTTTACCATACTTTACTTTGCAAACAAAAAAACACTTGCTCGTAATGGCCGTTCTTATGGCCATTACCCAAACCGCTGCTTTTGCCCAAAGCGGCGTCACCGGTCTCAACACCGCAACAACTACCCTTAAAACCTATGTCGGCCCCGTAACCAACACCACTCTGGTGATCGGCGGCATTGTGGGCCTCGTCGGTGCCCTGCGTGTCTATTCCAAATGGAACTCCGGCGATCAGGACATCAACAAAGAGCTGATGGGCTGGGGCGGTTCCTGCATTTTCCTGGTGCTCTCTTCTCTGATCGTAAAAGCATTCTTTGCACTGTAAAATGGAAAGATCGTTCAATGTTTACAAGGGGCTGCAAAAGCCCCTTGTTTACCGGGGTTTCGCTGGAAAATTCATTTACTGGGGCATCGCATCGCTACTAGCCGGACTGGTACTAGGTTCATTGGCCATTGCTCTGATCAATATGCTTTTCGGCGTATTCGTCCTGGCCACATGTATCGGCGGAGGGCTGTGGTACACCGCATCCCAGCAAAAGAAAGGCCTGCACCAAAAAACCCGTGCCACCGGCATCTATCATTTCAAATCTAAAATCAACCCAAAAGTTTATGGCAAAGCACAACGAATTCCGGATGCCTTATATCGGCATTGACCGGTATCAGGATATGGACCTGCTATACGGACTGAACGGCGAATTTTCAGTAGTCATTCGGATGGTCAACCCGGTCGTACAATACTCAGGCTCCCCCGAGGCTTATTATGAATTTCACAGTTTGTTCAATAACATCCTGAAAATCCTGGGCAGTGGTTATTTATTGCAAAAGCAGGATGTGATCTGTAAGTCTGTTTACCCTTACAAACCGGCAGCCGAATATTTGCAGGACAAATACAACCAGCATTTTTCTGGCCGTCAGGCTATACAGATCCAGACCTATCTGACAATCACCAGGTTGGTAAAGAAAGGTTCATTTTACACCCATGACCCTAAATTGCTGGTTGATTTTAAACAAGATGTGGCCAAGGTGATGGCGGTTTTGGGAGCCGCTGGCGCTGACCCACGGCTGCTAAAAGAGAAGCAGGTCAGCGACCTGATTAAGCGTATACTCGGAATGACCTTCACAGATCCCACAATTTCTCTCAACAACATTTCTGTTACGGATACCCACCTGAATTTCGGAAAACTTTCCCTTCGCAGTATCAGCCTGATTGACATCGATAGCATTGATTTGCCTGCGCTTGTAAGTAACAATACGCATTTGAACGATAACGATACCATTCGGGGGTTTCCTGTTGACCTGCTTTCCTTCCTGATGCGTTCGCCCGATTACCATAGTATCCTATACAACCAGCTTATCGAAATTCCTGTCCAGCCAGCAACACTGCGCAAACTGACCTTAAAGCGCAAAAGGCACTCTGGCATTCCTGATCCCGCAAACAACCTCTGCGTAACTGACATCGATGCTCTGCTTAATGATGTTGCTAAAGATAACCAGTTACTGGTCAATGCGCATTTCAACATCTTGATTACTGCTGAAGACACCAAACTACAGGCCGCCTGTAATTTTATCGAAAGTGAGTTGTTTCAACTCGGCATTACCCCCGGCAAAAACGCCTACAACCAGCTTGAACTGTTCCGAACCGCTATTCCGGGCAATGGTGTAGAACTAAAATCTTACGACTGGTTTTTAACTACCAGTGACGCAGCGCTGTGTTTTCTTTATAAGGAATCCTTACCTATTGATGATCCTTCTGATTTCCTGATCCGCTTTACAGACCGCCAGGGTATTCCTATAGGTATAGATATCTCCGATCTGATGATGGAAACGGGTAGGATAGTGAACCGGAATAAGTTCGTCTGTGGGCCTTCGGGTTCGGGTAAGTCCTACTTTGTCAATAATCTGGTCGAGCAGTACATGTTGGTCAATATGGATGTGGTGATTGTCGATGTTGGACATTCCTACTCCGGACTGTGTAAATATTATGGCGGCAAGTACATCACCTATAGTGAGCAGAAGCCTATTACCATGAATCCTTTTTCCATTGCCAGGGAAGAGTACAACATCGAAAAGAAAGATTTCCTGATTACACTGATCTGTTTGTTATGGAGGGGAACAGAGGGAACCGTCAGCCAGATTGAGCGCGACGTTATTTCGTTGGTAATTTCTTCTTACTTTTCGCAGTACTTCAGTTCAGCTGCATCTGAAGCGGCAGAAAAAATTGAGGCTTTAAATTTCAATACTTTTTATGAATATGCACTGCTGCGTATTCCGGAGATCAAAGCTGAAGAACAGATTCCTTTTGATCTGGAAGAATTCCGGTTCGTACTGAAAAAATTCTATTTGGGCGGAGAATATCAGATGCTTTTGAATGAAGCGGCTGATCAATCATTACTTTCAGAACGCTTGATTATTTATGAAATTGATTCGATCCAGGACAATAAAATCTTGTTCCCAATAATTACGGTGATCATAATTGATCTGTTCATACAAAAGATGCGACTTCGTAAATCCCAGCGTAAAGCCCTTATCCTGGAAGAAGCCTGGAAAGCAATTACCTCACCGATAATGGCTGGTTTCCTGCTGTATTTAAACAAAACTGTGCGTAAATTCTGGGGTGAAATTATCGAGGTTACACAGTCTTTATCCGACATCATCGGTAACCCTATTTTAAAGGACTGCATCATATCAGAATCGGATACCGTGATCTTATTGGATCAGCGGAAATTCAAAGATAAGTACGATGAGATTGCCGCACTGCTTTCCATTAGTGACACCGAGCGCAGAAAGATTTTTACCATCAACCAACTGGACAACAAAGCTGGTCGAAGTCGTTTCAATGAGGTGTATATCAGGCGCGGCAAAATCGGTGAAGTATATGGCGTCGAGGTCAGCCAAGCTCAGTATCTTGCATACACTACTGAAAAACCGGAGAAAATGGCCGTTGAGGTGTATACCGATTACTTCGGGTCTTATACGGAGGGCTTGGATGCTTTTATGGCTGATCTGAATATTAGTGGACTTACTATGGGAAAATTCGTTTTAGAAATCAACCGTACAGGTCACCTTTATCAGTCCGATCTTAAAACTGTAGTCTTATGACTTTACTGCAGATCTTCACAAAAGCGAACTCCTAATTGCCAGAGAGCGCTGGATGTTTAGGTTCCCCGACGCGCCTCAAATTTCTGGATCAGTAGCACCTTAAATCTTGCGGTTTTTCCGTCTTTGGTTCCCGGAATATATTTAGGTGCGTGCAGCAGAAGACCACGAACACGATCTCCAATTACGGAATTGGTATTTTTATCAAATCGGGTTTGGGAAATAGTTCCGTCCCGCTCGATGTAAATCCAGATCTCAACCTCCCCCTTCGTCCCGTTATCGATTTCTTTTTGTGTAAAGCGGAATTTATCCATGATGTACCCCTGAATTCCGTGCTCCTGCCCTGGAAATTTTGGGATTTTGACATTGCCATAATACGGACGGTTTAAATCAATGATCGTGGTATCTGCCTCAATGAAAGGTTTATCCTTTTCCTGGGCGAATAGATTTGAATTGAGAATAACAAGCAATAAGATGCTGTAAAATTTGGAGAGAGGTTTCATAAATCTTGTAATAAGAGGTTGAGTTAAGTTACGGTTTTATCAATCACTAAAAACAATCAAATGTGTAAATATTTTATCATGGCTATGATCCTGATGATGAATAGTCAGTTACCGGGATTCTCCCAAACTCTTTACATTGATCCCGCTACTTCTGCGGCCATGTACACGCACAGCGCTACAATTGACGGACAATTAAACAGAACTAATAACAACCTGACCATGATTCAGCGGGGACAAATGGCGGTAACCGGCCAATTGGTCATTGTCAATGACTTACAGGATCGGATTTACCGTGGCCTTAGTGAGGTATCTGCAATCCTGCACAACCTCACCGCCATTAAGGAAATCACTGATATCGGGGTAGACATTGTAAATGACATCCAACAAACAGTCAGCATCGCCAGATCAAATCCTGCCCTTTTGCTATTCGCCGAAGAAGGAGCCCGTGAATTCAAAGTCCGGGCAACAAGCCTCGCACTTGAGGTCAGTGGCTTTGCCCTGCGTGGCGGTGGTTCCAACCTCATGGATAGCGGTGAGCGTAGTAAGCTCATCAACCACATTGCTTCAGAACTTCGCATTCTGCGAGGTGTTGCTTACGGAATGCACCGTGCGATGTACTGGGCAAAAATGCAGGGCATCTGGCGTGCACTTAATCCCTGGCAGTCCTGGATAAACGTAGATGTGCAAATTGCCAACGATGTTATCCGTGAAGCGAAATATTTAAAAAGGCCATAATTATGAATAGGGCTGTTTCTTATACGAATGCATGGTTTGCTTACACCAAACCTGCTTCTGCTTATACTAAAATTATGAACACACACCTGGTTTTAAAATCTATGATCACATTGATCCCGATGGTTTTCGGTTTGATATCAGGTGTGCCGCACAGCTATGCGCAAAAGAAAGCGCTAAATATTGCGGGTATTCACCAATTGGTCTCTGAGTCTAAATCCGAATATGACCGGCAAAACAATACCCGAAACAATCAGGGGGTAACCACGGCAAATGAGCAGGTCAATAAAACGATGCTGGCGAAACTGAAAAACAAATACCGTGAGCTCCAGCAGCGCTTTCAGACACTGGGTACTTTAATCGATGCTGCTAAGATTGGTATTTATGCCGGTCCCCTAGTCAATCGTATCGTTCAGAACCAAATGGAAATTTACCACATCGCTCAGCAGGATCCACTTTTCATCGCCATGGCTTATCAGTCTGAAAGGGGTTTTGTGGACCGGTCGACGTCACTGGTAAATTATCTGATAGGGCTTTGCGCCAGCATTGGTGTTGTCAATCAAATGAAAGCTTCAGATCGAAAGATCCTGTTTGATCATGTCCTAATGGAACTGAACAGCATTCAGGAGTTATCGGCAAAATTGCTCAGTGCCATGCAGGTCAGTCAAACAGCAGGCAATCTGCGAAGCCTCAATCCATTTCAAAACTTCATCGATCAGGATAAAGAAATCGTGAAGGACATCATAACAAACGCCCGTTTTCTCAAATAAAAAATAAAAGCTGGCACATCATCCAAGGCAACCAGCTTTTCCTAACTAAAACTAAACTATAAACTATATCTTTTATTTAATCTATTCTTTACTGCCATTTACAAGCGGCATGCCATTTAAATCAGGGCTTTATTGGTGCGCTATGGCGGTTCTTCTATCACGGCATTGTACGGATCCGGACATCATGGTCGATCCCGAACAGCGCAGGTCCTTTATAAACCGATTTTACCTTCTAAATATTTATTGATAATGATGACACCACAGCATACGCTGTTATCTCTTTTGATGGCTGCAGGGCTAATCAACCAGGCGGACGCGCAAAGGATTGTTTATGACAAAAAACACTTTCAGACCGTAAATGAAAATGCGGTAGCAAGACAGGCAGCCGAGCTTACCCACAACCAATACCTCGAAAAAATTGATCAGAACCTCCAGACCATTAACCTGAACGTGGGTTCCGTAGTGGTCGCACAAACGATCATTTATGACGGGCTTTCCAACGTCAATTCTGCATTAAAGAATGGACTGGCTGTTCAGCAGCTGGGAACAATCGTCGCTGACCTGATCAGTTACAGCAATCAAATGGTACTAATGGGTAGATCGGAACCTTACTTGCTCTTGTTTGCAGAAGATTTTGGAAACCAGATGAAAGCGCGGTCGGTTCGCTTAGTAACCGAAGTTTCTGGCGTTGTGCTTAAAGAAGGCAGCAATGTGCTTGCCGATTACAATGCCCGTGATCAGCTTTTACGCAAAATAACCCAGGAGTTGCAATTGCTGGTCTCGCTAGCTTATGGCGCATGGAAGGCGATGTATTGGGCCAAAGAACGCGGCATTGTAAAATCACTTAATCCGTTTCAGGAGTTCATCAATCAGGACAGAACTCATGTCGAAGACATTATCCGCAATGCAAAGTATCTTAAAAAATAACCTTATGAAAACACTTCTAATTTCCATTGCCCTCTTGCTGCTGGAGCAACTTGGTTTCGCCCAGCTTGCCATTGAAGACAAAGCCATGCGATACCAACAGGAACGCATGGTCTTCAAACAATGGGACCGCGGCAAGTTTGAACCCACATCCGGCTGGTTAGGGATCAATCCATATTACTGGCTAACTTGGGGCTTGCATCCGAATTATCCCAATACGGACCGCAGGCCGCTAAGTTCCTGGGGTCCACAAACCCAAAGGCTTGGATTGGTCGGTGCCATGAACAGCACCAGTAACGCATACAGGCTGGAGGCTGATACGCTTCGCAATACCGCATTACTGGAAATTACAAATTATAGCGGTGCTGTTTCAGCAGCAGATCCACTTTGGATGCTCTATTATAGCAAGGAACTCAGGCCCGTCCTCGAATTCTCCGACGCTTCAATTCTTGGCTCATTGCCTCCAGCTGTTCGCAGTAAGGTCATTGCTGAAGGTGTGTACGATTGGTTCAAAAATGAACTGACAATTCTTAAAGAGCGAATCAATGGCGCAAGAACTAGCAATATGGACCGGGGTTCCCGCATTCTGGCTTATCACCGCATGTTGCAGGAATACCGCAGTTTACAGGCGTCCTGGACCAGCCGAACAGCCACTGCTTCTGCAAATCAAAGCAAAGTCAGCCAGCAGGAAAAAGTTAAAGCCAACAATCTAGAAGTTGGCAGCTGGACTCCAGCCTCTGACGTTGAAATCGCTAAAGAGGTATTGCGAACCCGGAAATACTAATTTCAACTTAAACTCATTTTTATGAATAAACTATTGATGACAGCATCTCTGCTGTTCATGGGCATCGCCATGTCTTATGGCCAGACTCCGGCATCCAATTATAACAAATCCCTGGAATTTCTCCAGGGCAACGGTGTGTATGAAGAAGGTGTCATGACCTTTCTTTCCGGTTTAAAAGATTCCATCTGGACACATTTTGATTTATTTATTACCGACGCCAAAGCACTTGCTGCCATTTTCATGATCATTTTCTTCGCCATCAAATCCTATGAGATGATGTCCGGTGATAAAAAAATGGAAGTAATGCCTTTACTCAGGCCATTTGGCCTGACCATGATCATCCTTTGGTGGGGTGCCTTTGTGAAGATGGTGGCCTTCCCGACAGATATGGTTGCCCTCAAAACTGAAGAAATGTTCAAGAGTGAGCAAACAAATGTCAATAACTTACGCCTCAACAGGGCAGATTATATGAAAAAGGTTGCTGACGCCTTATACACTTATCAGGCGCAAACCGAAGTTGCCGAAAAAGAATCGGACACCTGGTACGGCCAGGCCTGGGATTCGGTCACAAGCACAGTGAAGGAAGGTATATCGACTGTGATAAGTCCGCTTATCGAACTAAAAAACCGGATGGCCATCGGCATACAACTACTGCTGACTCAACTTTTGGAGATCATTGCCCTCTGGATCCTTCGAATAGCGGTGTATGTCATTTTTATCATTCAAATAATTTATTCCAGCATCCTGATCATTCTCGGACCATTTGCCGTCGCCGTCAGTATTTTACCCGCTTTTCGTGATAGCTTCAGCACCTGGATTGCCCGCTTCATATCGGTAAACCTATATGTTGGTATCGCTTATCTAGTGATGTATATAATGGCGCTGATGCAGAAATATGCGATGCTTTCTGAGATCAGCAAGTACAAAGAACTGCTTGGTCCTGATGGCTCTGAGGGCGGACTCGCCAAAATGGCAATACTCGCCGGCAATGGCATCATGTCCTTTGGAACTGTAATTCTAACCTTTCTGGTCAGTGCCATTTGCATGTTCACAGTACCCAGCATCTCCACCTGGATCATCTCCACATCCGGTATCAGTTCTGCCGCATCCGGATTTGGCAGGGGTTCTGTCACCGTGATCAATGCCGTCAAAAAAGCATCCGGCAAATTCTTTTAATCCTCAACCTATTTTATGATCATCAAAAGTATTGAAAGCAAGATCCGCCTTGCCACAGTCGTCGCTATATCCAGTATTGTACTGGCTCTGTTGATTTCCTGCGCTGCACTCTTCTCTGCTTACAAGCAGGTAGCCGTCGCACGGCAAAGTGTTTACATCCTTGACAACAACGTGCCCATTCTAGCACGCCAAACCGACATGCAGATGAACCGGCCAGCAGAGTATAAGGCACACGTCGATTTGTTCCATTCCTTTTTCTTTTCACTCACCCCGGATGATAAATACATCCAGCACCAGATGAAAAAGGCCATGTACCTGGTGGATGAATCCGGCGTTCAACAAATGATCAACCTCAAAGAAAAAGGCTATTTCAACTCTATACTGTCCAGTAGCTCGGTGCTGACGCTCGAAACCGACAGCATCACCTTCGATGTTCCCCGAAAATACTTCCGGTACTATGGTAAGCTTAAGATCGATCGCCGGAGCGCTACCCTGATTCGATCCTTGATTACCGAAGGTTACCTGAAAGACATCCCCCGTAGTGACAACAATCCCCACGGCCTGCTGATCACCGGCTGGAAAACAATTGAAAACAAAGACCTCGAAAATGTTCAGAAAAATACACTCTAACCGGGATACGCATGATACCTTATTGTCCGAGCTCAACAAGGAATTTGGCATTTACATCGGCAAATTCAAAAATTGGTTTACCGCAATATGCTTGCGTTATCCAAAGCAGGTTTATAGCCTGATGGTGATACTGCTTCTTTCTTCATTCGTGTTATCATTCCTTCTGTTTCAAACGGAAAAACCAAATCCACAAATAAGCGGGAAACAAAATGTTAGTCAATGTAAGCCTTCACCGATCCAGGATGGTTTCGGGCAGATCATGCAAAAAAGCATGGCATTAAAAGAGGCTATTGCATTGAAAAGCCAAGTCGAAGGGTTTTTGGCTCAGGGCAACCTCTCAAAAGCTGACAGTGCTGCACTAGGCAAGGCAATTGACCGTCTGCATGAATTGAGCATTTCCAAATCAATAAGTCAATAGCTCAGGTTCTCCGCAATTCATAAACTCAATTATTCAGTAACTCAGCAATGAAAATAAAGTTCAATCAACCCAAATACATTATTCCTTTACTCATCTTACCCTTCCTTTTTCTCTTTTTTTACGTTTACCAACTTACTGCTGGAGAACCAAAAACACCGGACAAAAAACACGATGGGATTCAGGATCAGGTCGGCACGGCATCTGCCGAAATACAAAAAAAAGCCATTGATGATAAGCTCGACGCCTTTAATGAGCATTTCCGTGAGGCTGATGGCAATACGGCCGTCAACACCATTAGCGATGAGGCGTACAACCTGGATTCCATAGATCACCTGATGAAGCAGCGTTTTTCAGGTTCACCGCCAGGAACACCAGGCACTTTTCCCTACGCGGGTGGTCGAAGCATTCAGCAGCAAGGTATCGGCCGACTTTCCCTCCAGGACCAGCAGCTGGCCGACGCCTTGGCACAACTCAAAAATGGTGGTAGTCAAACCGGTCTTAATTACCCTGGAGCCAATTATCCACCATCAAGGTATCCGGATACCTATCAAGCACCACCGCCAAAAGAGAAAGATCCAATGGAACTGTTTAAGGCGCAAATGAAGTACATGGACAGTTTGAGCAAAGCAGCAGATCCGGAAGTCCAGGCCGAAAAAAAACGGCAGGATGCGTTAGATAATGCTGAAGCGAACACAAAGAATAAACTCAAGCTAACTGTTCAAAAGGACGCGCAGCACAATGTGGTGTTCAATACCTTAAAACCTGCTAAAGCTGACAATTTCATAACGGCTGTAATTGATGAAAACCTGACTGGATATGCCGGTTCGCGGATTCGCCTTCGTCTTCTGGAGGATATTCGTGCGGGGAATCAGCTGGTAAGAAAAGGCACGTTTCTGTACGCACTGATCAGTGGGTTTGGGGATCAGCGGGTAACGCTCACTGTACAGTCTATTCTCCAGGACGGGAAAATCCTACCCGTGAAATTAGACTTGTACGATACCGATGGCCTGCCCGGACTATATGTTCCGGAATCTGCATTTCGTGAATTCACCAAGGATCTTGGCGGCAACTCAATGCAAGGAGTAAACATTCATGGCAACAGTGCCAATGCCAACCAGTTTCTGATGAGCAGTATCGACAAAGTCTTTCAGTCGACCTCTTCCGCCATAGCCACACTAATCCGCAAAAACAAAGCAAAGATCAAGTACAATTCCTATATCTACCTGATCGATACCGAAGCACTCCAGAATCAACAAAAAGAATATTAATCACTCACAAATCATCTAATATGCAACTTAACTTTTTCCCATGGATAGCCCTAATGCTATTAAGCTTTTCTCTTTCTGCCCAAACTTTGCCAATTGTTGATCTGCCGGAAAACATCTCTTTTCACTTCATTTCTCCAGAACCCATCCAGTATGTGGACATCTCCAGCAAAGCCATTGCTGGTGATCTGCCCATAAAAAATGTCCTTCGCGTTAAACGCATACCTGATACCCTGAGACAATCACTGTCGTTAAGCGCACAGGATGTGATAGTAACTGTTGCTGGGGAAAGCTTTATTGCGCAGTTTAAGATCCGATATGTATCTCCTCAAGCTGGCGACGAATACAAAACGCAGATCGAGATCCTGCCTGATCACATGAAGCCTTTAGAAACTGGTGTCAGCCTTTCCCATCTCCAGCTTGAACGATTGGCATCTGCGCTGCTTTTCAAAAAGCAAGAAACCAATATAGCCCGGACTAAAGCTTTTGGACTAACCGGTAAGATTAACCACATCGCAACTTTTGGCGAATACATTTTTGTTGACCTTGGTTATACCAACACTACTAACTTGAAATACGACACCGACGAAGTTCGTTTTAAAATTGAAGACGAAAAGATCAACAAAGCCACAACAAACCAATCAATTGAAATCAAGCCTGAATTCACGCTTTTTAAAAACAACACCTTCAAAAAGAATTTCCGGAACATCTACGTGTTTAAAAAGTTCAGCTTCCCCGGCCATAAAATCTTGAAAATTGAGCTCAACGAAAAGCAGATTAGTGGCAGGGTAATTACATTAACGCTGAAGTATAAGGATGTGCTGGAGGCTGACATAATATAAGTTAAAACTTCATCACTTCAAGATTACTATAAATAAATTACTTAGTCGAAATTAAATCTGATATCAACTGGGTGTTAACGTCACAAGTTGCTTTATTCGATTACCTATGATTTCTGCAGATTTGAGCGCATATAATTGATTAAGATCAGAATATTGAACTTGCCTGCAGGTCATGATGAACAACGAAATCAGGTATTCAACCTTGCTATTTGGAACAAGACAAAGGGCGTTACTGTCAATACGTATTTTATTAATTATGTTAAAATACTCAACTATATCTTGCCGGTTACTGGTTACCTGGAAAGTTGGATTGAAAGATTCATCAGTAGTTAGTTGCTCCTCTATTTCGGAAAGCAAGTCAATGTCTATATAAGGCGGAATATGTTTGAATTTTATACTGCATTCTAGAGCAGTATGATCCACTAAAGAATGCAGTAGACCTGTGAATCCAAAATCAATTAGATAAATACCTGTTTGGTCCTTGAAAAAATTTTCTGAATGAAGATCACCATGACAAACTTTTTTCTTTGTCTGCAGTTGAAACTCAAACACGTTATTGAAAATCTGAATCAAGTTGTCTGCCTTTAAATCTTCATCAGTTAGATACTTCACCTTTTTAACCGCTGCATAAAAATTGTCCGGGGATATAAAGCGTTCGTAAAGATCGCCAACCTTAAATATTCCATTTTCAACTGAGACCATCCACATTTGAAAAGGATCTGATGAAAATAGCTGCTCAATAATATCCACTCTGTTGGTGTGAAATCTATTTTCTGAGTCGTCTAAAATCGATGCAAAAGAATAGGAGGCCTGTACGGCATCTTTGGAAGCATAGGAATATTTCATCCCCTCCATGCTTGCCGTTTTAGCATAGTGCGCTGATTGATAAAGAGGGGTGGAAAAATTTTCGATAAATTGGGAGTAGGCTTGCATTTCTGATTTGATCTTTGCCTTTTGATCAATTTTGCTAAACTTAGTGACGTAACGCTTGGTTATTTCGTTATTGAAACCCATCTTCGGTTTAACTTCAAGAACTTTAGACCCACTCTTCCCTCCTTTTAATATTTTGTATTCCAAAATAGGACTTGAGGTGACATGTTTAAACAAGCTTTTAACAAGTTTTTCTTCTTCATTTGACAAGTCGGCATTTGTAAGGAAGGTTGATGTAACATATTCCACTTCTTCAAAAAAAGATTCTGAATCATTTGTAACGATTAGATCTGAAGCTTTTATTTTCTCGGTTGGTTTGATAGAGACAAATCCATAATCTGGAAACAAGCTGAAGATTGCAGACAGATCAGACTTAATTTCATCAATAAATTTTTGATCGTTTATCTTAGTCGAAAGCAATAGCAGTACCACATAATTGCCAGGACTGTTTTTACCATCTTCTAAATCTTGCCGAAAAGCATCAATAGATTGGCAGCTAAATTCGTCAAATGTACTTTCGAGCTTCTTTTTTACTGAATGATAAAAACATTTGTCGTCATGAAGAACCAGTGGCAAATAATCAGAATTATCATTATTATAGAGCTGGAACAGAAAATATCCCTTTAAGGAAAGCAATTCATGCTCAAGACAATTTAAAATTTCGATAAATAATGGTTTGAAGCCTTTCAGGGTAACTTTTGCATTCTCAACTGCGACGGCTTGCTCCCGTACAGCTTTGATAGGTAAAATCTCTGCAGAAATTTCAGTGGCGCCCTCTACTGATGATTTTTCTAACTGATATGACGCTAATTTTAAAAAGTCTGATCCAGTACCGGATTCAAAAAGTTTGTTTTTAAATTTATCTACAAATTCTGAAAATTCATGTAAATCCGAGAGGGAAATACCATTCAGATTTTCTACAATTTCATATACAACCGACATATCAGGTATTCCATCTGGAAATGCATTTTCTAATTTGGCTTGAAGCATGGCAAGCACCTCTTTGATTTCTTCTTTGGTCATTTTGCGTGATTGTCATTATAACCATATATCTGCATCCTGCGTTCGAATGCTGCCGCGCCACCTTCAAGTAAAAATATGATGTCATCTTTTACCTCTTCAATAGTGCCTTGATGTAGTATTTTAGATTTTCTGTTTTCGTATTCCAGAAATACATTATGATCAGCATCTGAAAGTACAGGAATATTTGGATTATGTGTAATGAAGATTAGTTGCCTATTTACTTTCTGTGCCCTGATGGTTTCATGAATACTCTGAGTAATATACTTATTGTCAAGATTATCTTCTGGCTGATCAATAATTAATGGATTTGAAGAAACCGCGAATATGATTGGTAACACAGTCGTGCACCGCTGCCCCATAGAAAGTTCGTCTGTTCGCCTGTAATTTTCCTCCAATGTACCTGAGTCATCTGCTATTCTTAATTTGAATTCTGGCATATCATCACAATAGAGACTTTCGATTTCGTAAATATAATCTGTCTCGTATAGGGAACTTATTATTGTCTTTGCGCGTGCCGTGTCTATTTCTTTCAAGACGGTCAGTGCAGCAACATTACGCTCTTGCACAATTTTTGCAAATTGATCCGGGGTGAAGCGATCAGCGATTTTAATAACTAATGCATTATATTGTAGTCCAGATCCTTTAAATGCCTGTCTTAGCAATGCATAAAAATCGTCTTTGATCCCACATGGTGATAACGTAATTACTACTTCTCTGTTAAAGATGGTATTTAATCCTTTTACTGTTTCAAGACGAATTCTAAAAATTGAGTTTTTATACCCATTTAATTTTTCGAGCAATACGGATCTTTCCATTAATAATGTTTCGTATTTCTTTTTGAGGTCGTCACGATCTCTTGCTAACATAGCACTTTCAGTAATTCGTTTAGAAAGGAGATTATATTTATTGATATATTCTCTGCTTTGATCAAATTGCTGTTTCAGCCGGACAAAGTTCGATTGTTGCTCAGAATGGATTTTTAAAATTGCGGAAAATAGTGTATCCAATTGTTTCTGACGAGATTCTATATAAGAATGCGTGGCTCCTAATCTCTTTCGAACTTCCTCAATTGTTTCATCCAAAAGATCTTGACTTTTAAGCATTTCTGCTTTATTTTGATAACTCTCTTCTGATAAGATTTCAGTATTAAGAAAATCACGAAATGGATTAGCTGTAGCAACTAAATCGGACTTTATTTTATGAAGAAAATCGACGGATTTATTAAAGAACCTTAACTCCTGCCTTCTTAGCCCTTCCTTTCGATCTGCTTCCTCAAAATCAGAATTTGCTTCTTCACCTATTTCTACTGGTTTCTGGCGTTTATGAATTTCAAATTCTTCATTTACGTTTGCATATTGATTTAAAACATCATCAAACTGCGCCATTCGTCGGTGATAGGACTTGATTTCCAGTGCGTTTGCTGCAAGGTCGGATTGGATGTCAAAGATATGAGATTTGTAATATTCAACTTCTTTCGCAATTTTTTTATCAATTAATAATAATCTGTCTTTGCTATTTCGTCCAATTTCTTCGATTCTGCCAGCGTCGTAAAAATCACATTCAATATCTTTTATAATAGATGAAAGTGGTATATAATCAAGTAATGGAACAGTATATGCTACCGCAGGGTCTTCAAGAGTCTTAACAATATTGTAAACCTGATTATCCTCAGATTGTATTTCCAGTGTAATAATACCTGCTCCGAGATTACTCCGCAATAGATTAGTCAGATGTCTATCTTCTTCGTCATGGGGTTTAAGAGTTACCTTCATGAAGTTTAGTAAAGTCGTTTTGCCAGTGCCACGCCCCCCCATGATACAGTTTAGTTTGTCCGAAAATTCAAGACGAAAGTCTGTATAGAATCTAGAATTTTTTATTTCGATTGATAATATCTTCTTCATTTAATCTGATTGATCACCTAATAGGTAAAGTTAAGAAATTAACCTGAACGAGATCGATCCATTCTATGTTAAGTCCAAGTTATTTTCACACTCATAACTAGGCTTTTCAAAAAATCTTCGGGATTATATTTACTCAACCCGATTTATTCTAACATCTTAATAAAATGGAAGAATCCCGTGAAATTCAAAAACTTCATGGTTTCCTCCAATGCACCATCTACCTGATGGTCATTACCGAAATCATGATTTTCGTTTATTCAAAAGCCCCTTTCCTGGGGCTTTTTTCGTATGTGGTGGTTAAGCTCAGCCTGATTCCCATATACCAGAATTTGCTTTACAGCAAGTTCGCAACTTTAAGCCTAATTTGCCTGGTCAGCATAGGCACGCTGTCTAAAAAGAAAGTTGATCTGGATCCTAAAAAACATATTTTATTACCATTAACACTCGGTTTTTTATTGTTCTTCGGCAGCCTTTGGTGCTATCATCGTCCATCAGCTGAGGCGTTCAATTATACAACCTGGTATAATTTTTTCTACATCGTCTGCTCCCTCATAGGAGCACTCGCCATCAGCCTTTCCATGGATAACATCTCCAAAATGATCCGCACCCGCCTTGGCAAAGACAAATGGAATGTTGATCAGGAGAGCTTCATGCAGGCCACCGAGAAGATCGAGACGGCAAGTTCGGTAAACATACCGATGCAGTTTTATCACAAGGGTAAAGTTCATAACGGCTGGATCAATCTTAACAACATTTTCAGGTCCTGCATGGTGATCGGTACCCCAGGCTCAGGGAAAAGCTTCAGCCTGATCAATCCCATCATCCGGCAGCTAATGGCAAAAGAATTCTGCCTCTGTGTGTTTGATTTCAAGTACCCGGACCTAGGCAAAATTCTGTATTATCATTTTTTGTTGGCCAAGCAGCAGGGCAAATGCCGCAATTATACCTTCCACGTCATTAATCCTACTGAGCCCGAGAAAAGCAGGCGAATCAACCTGTTCCGGCGGGAATGGCTTTTGACCCTTGCCGACGCATCTGAAACCGCAGAAGCACTGGTTGAAGCCATGAAAAAGGGCGATAAGTCCGGAGGGAGCGATCAGTTTTTTACCCAGTCTGCCATTAATTTCTTATCTGCCTGCATCTATTTTTTTAGCAAATACAAGGACGGGAAATATTCCACCTTTCCACATGTCATGGCATTCATGAACAGGAAATATGAGGAGATCTTTAAAACGCTTTTTACCGAGCCTGAACTGATTTCACTCCTGTCGCCTTTCCGCAGTGCCTACGACCTTAAGGCTTTTGACCAGCTGGAGGGACAGATCGGGACACTCAAGATCTTCATGAGCCGCCTGGCTACCAAGGAAACTTTCTGGGTATTCTCGGGCGACGATTTCAATCTAAAGATCTCCGATCCAAATGAACCTGGCGTTCTGGTGCTCGCGAGTAATCCCAACACCCAAAATATTACTTCGGCCTGCTTCACGGGGATAGTGAATCGCATGACCAGGCTGATGAACAGCCGTGGCAATTTGCCCTGCGGGCTGATCGTCGATGAAGCACCAACACTGTACTGCCATAAAATCGAAAACGTCATCAGTACAGCCAGAAGCATGAAGTTCGCAGTTGTTCTAGGCTTACAAGAGCTACCTATGCTCCAACAGCAATATGGCAAGGACACCGCTGCCGTAATCACGGCAGTCGTCGGTAACGTGTTTTCCGGTTCTGTCCGGAATAAGGAAACCCTCGACTGGCTCGAAAGGCTGTTTGGCAAAAGCAAGCAGATCTCCGAAAACCTCACCATTGACCGCAATAAAACATCAACTTCTTTAAACGAAAAGCTGGAGGTACTCATTCCGGCAGGGAAAATAGCTTCACTAAATACAGGCGAAATGGTCGGCTTGGTTGCGGCTGAACCCCGGGAAAAATACGACGGTAAATTTGAAACCTCCGCAATTCACTGCCGCATCAATCTGGATCCCGAAGGGCTTAAAAAAGAAGAAGCTGGATACCGTGAGCTTCCCATATTTTATGATTTCGGCGATCGCAAAAATGAGATCCTGATGAACAACTTCCTTCAGATCAATCAGGAAATCGAAAACATCGTACAGCAATTCATTTAATCAAACCCCTTTATTCTATGGCAAACTTAAAACCACTGCATGAGCTCGTGGCCGAAAAGCTCATTGATCAGCTCCAAAAAGGCACATCTCCATTTCAAATGCCCTGGACTGAAGACACAGGGCCTGCTTTTTCAATTCCTTTGAATCCGACTACCGGCAAAAACTACCGAGGTATGAATGCGCTGTGGCTGGCAATGCAACCTTATGAAGATCCGCGCTGGATGACCCTTAAACAGGCGAATACACTGGACCTGAAAATCCCCAAGGATACCAAGGCTACCATGATCACCTTCTGGAAAAATACCGAGGAGCGACCGATGCTCGACGCTGCTGGTCAGCAGGTAAAAGACGAAAACGGCCGGGTCAAAAAGGAAACCGTGCGCCTGGAAAAGTCTGTTAGTGCAAATGCATGGGTGTTCAATGCCGAACAGGTGCCAGGCATGCCCCCGCTGAAAGAAACGCTACAAAAGTTCAGGCCAAACTATGACTGGACACCAGTAGAACGTGCCGAGGCCATTTTAGACGCCAGTAATGCGCAGATCAAATTTGGTGGCAACGAGGCCTTTTACGCACCTACCCCGGACTTTATTCAGCTTCCCGACAAACGCCAGTTTCCTACGGCGACCCAATTTTATGCAACTGCCCTGCACGAGCTTGGACATTGGACCGGTCACGAGACGCGGTTAAACCGCATCATGGAGGGCAACTTTGGATCCGCCGAATATGCCCGTGAAGAGCTTCGTGCCGAGATTGCCTCCCTGATGCTGGGCAGTGAAACCGGGATCGGGCATTATTTTGGTCAGCATGCTGCCTATGTCGACAACTGGATTAAAGCGCTAAAGGAAGATCCATATGAACTATACCGAGCCTCAGCAGATGCCCAGAAAATCACGGATTTTGTCATGGATATCGAAAGAAATCTGGCGCAAAAACAGGAAGTTAAAGCAGCTCCCTCCGAATCAAACTACCTGGTCCGTGGCGAGGAAATTGGTTATAACAATACTACTTACAAAGTATCCGACGTCCTAAAACGGGGCCAGGTAAAAATTGAAGACCTGACTTCCGGTGAAAAAATAAAACTCTCCACCACCGATGGCCTGTACAAATCCCTGCTGGTAGCAAAAAACTATCCATCAGTTGATTTGGTTATCAAAGCCGACAACTCCAAAACACTCCAGTTAAACCAGGGTGAAAATATCGAAGGTCAAGTAAAAATCAGACGCTAGGTTATACCACCCACTCAAAAACATCAAACATGCAAAATCAATTGTTTAAAGAAAGAGAACTCCCTATGGCGGAGTTGGAAAAGATCGGCCTCGCCCAAAAAGGTACATTATTGATCAGCGATGAAAACAAGGCTGCCTTGCTCGCTGGCAGACGCACCAACCTGATCCGGCTCCAGAATCTCCAGGATCAGAGCGTTAGCATCGGAGAAATGGAAGCCAAAATTTCCCTGCGAAAAAATGCGGAAGGGAAATTGGAACTTCGGGCACATCCGGTTTACCATCAGCCCGTGTTCCCCGTGGACCTCACGGACCTGGAAGCTGAAATGCTCGAAAAGGGTCAAACTGCTACAATCTATAAGAAAATCAAAGATGGCGAACAGCCAGCCAAAGAATACCTTTTTGAGTTTGACCCGGAAACTCGCGAGTATATCAAAACCGACACTGGCAAAATTAAAAGCCCAGACCGCATCAACGGCGAGGCACTAACGCCGCAACAGAAAAAAGCCTTTGAAAAAGGTGAAACTGTGGAATTATCAGATGGCACTAAATTCCGTTACACTGGTGTGGATGTGAATCCAGTCCGGGCGAACAAAGTTGCCTTGGTCGCTTCGCTGTTACTGGATGGCGGAATTTCCTATATGCTATATCAGGGCATCCGTTCGCTTATGGGCATAAGACAGGCCCAAAAAGATGAACTTTACAGTGCAGGTTACAGAAAGGCAGTAGAAGAAATGAAGGCAGCGGAGCAGCAATCCGGGAAACAGGCTTCAGATATGATGAATACGAAAAACAAGCCTGATGAACAAAGCCGTGAATATACCCGCTCCGGCCGTTCCCGATAATTTTCAAAGGCTACAGGCTACACATGTCATTTTATGTCCCGCCATTGAAACCTTCAACATCTTCCTTAATCACCGTCACAGCAGCTTTCCGGATACCCGGAAGCTGTTGTGTATTCCTATTGGCTTCAATCCTCAAAAACAACAAGTCAGATCATACATTCCCTACATTAAAAACAAAAAGATCATACTGCTCATGCCGGATGATCTTCTCGGTAGAGTCGCCGACATCAAAGTCGCCGCCTGGCTTAGAAACCACGATATCCATCTCAGATACTGCCAGCCGGGCATGATCCAAATCGCTTTCAAAAAC